>NZ_JASCAM010000010.1:0-552077 GCF_029967835.1 Enterobacter sp. V87_3
TAAACCACCTGCGTCGGTGGCTCTTTCGCCTGGCAACCTGTCGCCAGCCAAACGGTTGTAGCTGCAAGAACGATACAGAATCCTTTCATCAGTTATCGCCCCGCATTGATATCACATCGCATATGATCCCAGCCGGTATATCCCTTCACTTCGGGAACGCTGTCGGGTAAATCTTGCCAGTTGGTCTTAAATTGTTGCGTGCTGTGTGCCAGTCCTTGTTTCGTCAAATAGACTGTCCCCCAGGCCCAACCCGAAGAATGAGGTTCCAGCACCCCATTTACTTTATTGCCCATTCCATCATCCACGGTATAGGTAATCCCCGGCCCGCCGGGCAGAATCCGAGGATCTTCAAAGGGTTTTGAGGACATATACAGTCGGTGCCTGGTCTGCAAAAAACCTTGATCGTTGACGACGGTGAAAGAGATTATATCGTCATAATATGGTTGATTAGTACCATCAGGTTCGTTGGGACCTACCGAAAAAAACTGGGGGAACCATGTTTTACCATAATCTTTTGATATTATTGTTCCTGGGTCATCCCAGGTTGGTATGGCAATATAGCGTTCTGAAGGATGAATAAATTTTTTGGTAAAAATTCGATAAAATTGACTGACTGGTTCGGTATGAATACCCAGTTGAGTATCCGTATACCAGAGTTCCCCTTCGCAGTCCCATCCTTTGAGCTCGAGGTAACGATGTTCATCAAAACGATAAACTATCTGCGTTGGCGGTTCTTTCGCCTGGCAACCGGTCACAAAAAGGATAGCAGTGGACACAAGTCTTATAAATAATTTTTTCATGCTTAATCCTTAAGCTAGTTGATTATCACTCATGGGCTTCGGCATATCCCATTGCAGATTTGCTACTACCTGATTTCCCTTGGCCACATCTCCTGACGGCTTTATAGTTGTGGCATGGTTAAACTGATTTTTCACGCCATACTCTCCTTTAGGTAGCACCTCATCGGGTTTATTCATGTAAAATTTGGTTTGTGTTTCAGGTAATTTTCCGCTTCGGTGATATTCAGTAGCAGGTTGATAACTATTCTGCGGATCACGCCAGTCCGCACGATGTAATAACCCTTCCCAGAATTTTCCCGCCTGGTAATCGAATGATTTGCACTGCCCAATTGCCAGATCAAACGCCATCGCATGTGAAGGTGCGAATTCACTCATTACAATAGATGAGTGCTGGCTGTAACCAACCGGATCGATTTTCTGCCATTCAGCCTGTAATTCTTCTGGTGTTTTGAGCCAGGTCAGAGTGAGCAATTGAAAATCTTTTGAACCTGACACCTCACCATGAATAACCTTATGCTTGCGTTCAATGCTCTCAACCTCTCGCTCATAAGGCGTCAATACATGACCGGGACGCCAGCCAATACTTTGATAGCTATTAACCACATACGTTGCCGACGCTGTACGTTTAATTGCATAGGCTTTGGCAGAGTAGGAAATGTAAGCGTCCGGACTGTCCGGATCGATATAAGTTGAGTAGGGTTCGTCAGAGGTTTTCGGATCGTTATCAGGATGGTTATCCTGACCCTGTAGCTTGAATATAAACGGCTCGGGTAACTCTTCTCCGTTAATCACCACGTCATTATATGAATAACTCGCGTTCATCACAGGTGTGGTGCAGAAATCACCTTTACGTTCCGGGGCCATACTGAACAGCTCAGTCTCCAGGCGCCCCACCCAGCGGTGCTGGCAGAACGCCCTCTGACGAAGGTTGGGAATATTGCTTGCAATTTGAGCAGGTATGCCTCTCCAGCCAAAGCCCTGAATATTTTGCAGTGAGACGGTGCCATCTTGCGGACACCAATAGTTATACACTTTGCCATTATTGTCGCGTCGGTATTTAATCTCCTTTCGCAATGGATTATCAGAAGGTTTACGTAACGTACAGTCGGCTTCCATCGCCAGGAGGTCAGCATCAGACAGTTCACCGTCTTTATACTGCGTAGCCATTAAAGCGCAGAAGTTTTTGAACGTCTCCTGACGGGCAAACGCTGTCTGGTGATGACCGGGTTGTAAATCCTCACTGAGGCGGCCTTCAAGCGAATACGGCGAATGATTAAGGATGGTACAGTTAACCGGAACGAAATTTGCCTGCTTGACGAGCATATTTGCCAGCATGGTAATGATCGTACCCTGACTGTGCGACACAATGTTAATAACATCCTTCGCTGTGACAGGCTCACTTCTAATCTGGATAATCAAATCGGCCAGGCGCTGAGCAGCAAAAAACTGATAAATGCGGTGCGGATTCGGGAAAATCGGGTGCGTATAATCGCCACCGTTCATGTACAACGTGGCAAACCCTGCGGCCGCCAGCGCTATGCCACCCGCTCCCGGTCCTAACATATCGGGAATATTGGTTGTTGCATTAGCAAACGTCCCGCCCCCCTTGGCAAAATTCGTATCTAATGCGTTTTTAAAGTTATCGTTCTGATACTTAAACGGTCCTTGCCCGTCATTTCCCAGAACTTTTTTATTGTTCTCGTTATCTTCCTGATAAGCGTCATAGGGCAGATGAGCGCTGTGGCTTAATTTGCCGACTTCTTCCCGGTAACGTTTCTGATCCGCCCTGTAGTCATCATGCGTGACAGGCTTATACCCCCAGTAAAACGGTATAATGGGAGATCGACCGGGGGTGATGATCCTGTAGTCCTTCCATTCGTGGGCGTAAAAATCCTGGCGGTTAAGCCGTTTTCCCAACCCTGCAAGAATGCCCCTCTCCTGGTTCTGGTAGGCCTCACCCACGTCATTCACTCCATGGACAAGAATAACGATACCCGGCATAGGGCGAGGCACCCCGACGTTGCGCGTCTGGGCAACTTCTCCCAGGTTTTTGTGTACCGGGATGTCGCCTTCAGAGACGATCCTCGGAGCATACGGTTTTATCTTCGTATCCTTCATTCCAACAACTCCATTTTGTAACTGTCGAGGTCGTCGGCATCAAGCAGCGGTGACTGACCGCGGTTGTCCGTTACCCCTTCCACCACCTGACCAGCCGAATTTGTTAGCCTGAATTTTTTGTTTGCCAGAATCTGCTCCGGGTCATCACCCGCATGCAGCTTGTAACGGAGTTTGAACGCACCTTTGTCAAAGGCTGGCGGTTGTATCGACGCACTTTCCGGGCCCTCGTATTTCAGGCTCGGCGCTTTCAATTCGATACCTGTCGGTGAGAAAATCGTGACCAACCCACTCGGACTAATGCGGATCCCACCCCCGCCGCAGACAAATTGCATGCCTTCTTTAGCACTACCGTTCATCTTTCCGGCAGTGCTCGCCAGCGTGAAATCCTGTTGCGACAGCATGTGCATACCTCCACGCTGCGCCTGCGTCGTAATATCCCCCGCACCGGCAATAATCTGTATGCCGAGTTTGCGGGCAAACAGCGATAGCTTCTCCCCCACAGCCAGCGAGAATTTTTTCACCACATTCATGCTGGCGTTGCTTTGCGCCGTTGCAATAAGGTCATCCCCGGCTGAAAGTTGCAGGCTATCCGGAGTCACGAGTGCAATCCCGTTCATGCCATACGAAAGAATGCCCGGTCCCGTGAGGTTGCTCAGCGTCTGGCTGAGCGCCCTTTGCCGATCGGTTTCCACATTGCCTGCACCTGCCGTTAACGCACTTTGTTGCAGGGTCATTGCCAGCGATAAGGCTTTTTCCAGTTGAGCAATGGCAGCGGTCATATCAAGCTGTTTGCCCGCCGCGCGCGGCTGGGCCTCGGTGGTAATCATTACCCCTTTGGAGGCTCGCAGCGCCATCCAGTCGTCGGTGCGGGCCTCTATACCCTCTCCGCGCTTTTTCCCTTCAGCATCCACCAGATGCCCAACGCTGACTTGCCCTTTGCCATACTCTGTAGCGATCTTGATATGTTCCTGTCCGCGACGATCCTCAAGACGGATTTTGTTCGACGCCGCCGTGCGGATCACATTTCGCGTATCGTTGCGGTTTGTAACCAAATCCGGGTGGCTGCCGTCGTGCATGGCATGAGCGATAAAGGGCCTGTCCGGATCGCCACCTTCAAAACCCACAGCAACTTCAGTTCCCTCGAGCAATGGAAAATGGAAACCAAAGGTGTCGCCTGCATACGATCGGCCGAGGCGTACCAGAGCGCTTTCAAATCCCTCACGTTTTTCATCCAGATCAAAATCAAACTTCACCCGGTAGCGCCCTGTGGCATCAAGGCCGGCATAGGTTTTATCACTGCCAATAGCCATCACTCTGGCAGGCACCGTTCCGGCTATTACCGGTCGGGATAACGATTCAGGACGATAGCAATAACCGTGGATATGGGGGCCCCCTGACAAAACGGCGCGATAATGCTCTGCACGGCTGCTGCTAATGGTCATTTCGGTAATGACAAACCCGGTTTTAAACCCCTCAGGAACAGGTCCTGTGGGATAAAACATAATGCCTGGCTGGAGTTCAGGGTCGCTGGTTGTTGCCCCCAGAGTAGTCTGCCTGTTCAGCAGGCGTTCATAACGCAACCGGGCGTAAAAGGTTGCGGTTTCTGCCTCTTCGCCGTAAAAATCGCCGTCAGCAAAATAGTGATCGCCGTAATGATAGTGTTGTCCTGAGGTTATATCGTCAGGTATATCATTCAATTTGATGGTCTTATCTGACTGCGGCGATCGCGATTCACGGTAGTTGTAAGTGCGAACCAACACATTTTTTGGAACCAGGTCGTAATGTTCTTCAAGATCGGTAATGTATTCGTCGTAACTGGTCATGCCTGAATTTCTGACATAAGGCAGCGGTTTATCATGGAAGCGGTAGCGATAGTCAGAATCCCCAAAAATAACGACCGTTTCCGTCTTCACGTTGTCGTGATTTTCAAAACGGAACCAGATCCCAACCTCTGCCAGTAACCGACGGATAAATTGCAGATCGGTTTCTTTCCACTGAATAAGCATTTCTCTTCGGGGGTAACTGTGATGCAGATGGTCAAAATCAATGTTGTAGCCGTCAAAGTGTCCGCTGTCTTTCATCAGGCTCGCCACCAGTTCCGGTACGGTCATGTTTATATACACGGCAGAACGGTAACTTTTATCCATCAACGCCAGCTCATGCTCCAGTACGCATTCATACAGTGCTTCATCTCCTGAAGATGTAAGGCGGGAGAATTGAGTGATCGTGCCATTAATTTGGCGAACCGGCAGCCAGGGCGTTTCCCCTTGCCAGGCAGCCTTCGGATTCGGTGCGCGCAAAATAAATTCGGCAATCTGGTTAAGAACGGCATCGATAGAAATGTTTTGATCGGGACTGGTAAAGCGAATGGTATAATGATATGGCTTGCTTAATGCTTCTTTTCCTGTAAAAGAATGAACATCGCAAATAACATTTTTGCTACGAGGAAAATACAATAAATAGCGATTTAACGTATCATGCAATTGAACCGTCTCAGATAGCCCTGTCATAGTTAAATGTCCTTTTAACAAACGGCGTGTTTATCTAAAACATTACACCCACTCAGCGAACATTAAAACATCCACCTTCAAATTAAAATGGGTTCTTAATTGCCAAAATATTCATTAAGCATATAGAAAAGACAAAAAACAATCACACAACAAATTAAATCAGTATATAAAAAATCATACCATTAGCAGTTAAACATACCTTATTTACGAGAAATGATGACAGCTTTACACAATTATCATTCATCGCTGATTGTTGGTTTATTTGCATTTCCGTGACGTGATACGGAGATTTCGAAAAAAGGAATATATTTCACGGACAGGCGCACAGGTAATATTGCCACTATTGCAGGAACAATGTGACCTGAGGAGTGAGAAAATGCATGAAGACTGCTGGCCACATTAAGTGACCAGCATCAGGCCATCTGGCCCGTTTTTCTTACGGCAGATAGCTTACTGCTTCGCGCCTTCAACCGCTTCGCGAGCAAGCTTCGTGATGCGATCCCAGTCTCCTGCTTCCAGCGCATCCGCCGGAACCAGCCAGGAACCGCCGATGCACAGCACGCTTTTCAGCGCCAGGTAGTCACGGTAGTTCGCCGGTGAGATACCGCCGGTCGGGCAGAAGCGAACCTGTGAGAACGGGCCTGCAATTGCCTGCAGCGCTTTGGTGCCGCCGTTGGCTTCCGCCGGGAAGAATTTAAACTCTTTCAGACCGTAGTCCATGCCCAGCATCAGTTCAGAAACGGTGCTGATGCCCGGGATCAGTGGAATGGTGCCTTCGGTTGCCGCTTTCAGCAGTGGCTCAGTCAGGCCCGGGCTAATGGCAAACTGTGCCCCCGCTTCGGTAACGTCCGCCAGCTGCTGCGCGTTCAGCACGGTACCCGCGCCAATAATGGCATCCGGTACTTCTTTGGCGATAGCGCGAATCGCGTCCATCGCACATGCGGTACGCAGCGTCACTTCCAGAACACGAACACCGCCTGCAACCAGCGCTTTCGCCATCGGAACGGCGTGCTCCAGTTTGTTCACCACGATAACCGGCACTACCGGGCCTGTTGTCAGGATTGCTTCTGCACTTGTTTTCCAGTTTTTCATCAGAGTCTTCTCTCGCCAGATCGTTAAAATCAAGTCGTCTTAAAACGTAATACAGGTTGCGCCCTGCTCCGCGCCGGAAAGTTTCTCACGCAGCGCACCAAACATTTCACGCCCGGTGCCCACGCGTGACGCGCTCAGGTCAGGAATATGCGGCTTACGTGCCGCCAGCTCGGCCTCATCCACCAGCAGGGTTAACTCACCCGTCTGGCCGTTAACGCGAATGATGTCGCCATCACGGACCTTCGCCAGCAAGCCGCCGTCGTAGGCTTCCGGGGTCACGTGGATCGCTGAAGGTACTTTACCTGATGCCCCGGAGAGGCGTCCATCGGTCACTAACGCAATTTTGAAACGGCGGTCCAATAATACACCAAGCGGCGGCATAAGTTTATGCAATTCTGGCATACCGTTCGCTTTTGGCCCCTGATGACGGACCACCACGACGCAATGCTTATCCAGAAGACCGGCATCGAAAGCAGGCAATACGTCATGCTGGCTTTCAAACACCACGGCTGGCGCTTCGATAATCTGGTTCTCTTCCGGTACGGCAGAGGTCTTCATCACCGCGCGGCCCAGGTTGCCGCTCAGCACTTTGGTGCCGCCGTGTGGCGAGAATGGCTGTTCAAACGTCGCGATGACGTTCGCGTCGAGAGAAGCCGTCGCCCCTTCGCGCCAGTCCAGCTCGCCGTTGTTCAGCCATGGCTCCAGGGTGTAACGCTGCAAACCGAAGCCTGCTACCGTGTTCACGTCTTCATGCAGCAGCCCGCCCTTCAGCAACTCGCGCATCAGCACAGGTACACCACCGGCAGCCTGGAAGTGGTTGATATCAGCCGGGCCATTCGGGTAGAGGCGCGCCATCAGCGGCACGACGGAGGAGATGTCAGAGAAATCATCCCAGTTGATCAGAATGCCTGCCGCGCGCGCCATCGCCACCAGGTGCATGGTGTGGTTGGTCGAGCCGCCGGTTGCCAGCAGCGCAACGATGCCGTTAACGATAACCTTCTCGTCAACCATTTTGCCCAGCGGCATCCATTCGTTGCCGTTTCCGGTCAGGCGCGTTACCTGGCGCGCTGCGGCTTCGGTCAGCGCCTGACGCAGCGGTGCATCCGGCTGAATGAAGGACGACCCCGGAAGCTGCATACCCATAAACTCCACCACCATCTGGTTGGTGTTGGCCGTTCCGTAGAAGGTGCAGGTTCCAGGGGCGTGATAGGAGGCGGCCTCGGCTTCGAGCAGCGCCTGACGATCGGCTTTGCCCTCGGCATAGAGCTGGCGAATACGCACTTTTTCTTTGTTCGGCAGGCCGCTCGCCATTGGGCCTGACGGCACGAAGATCGCAGGCAGATGACCGAAGGACAGCGCCGCCATCGCCAGGCCCGGGACGATTTTGTCACACACGCCGAGGTAGAGCGCGCCATCAAACATGTTATGGGATAAGCCGACGGCCGCCGACATGGCGATCACTTCGCGGCTCAACAGGGACAGCTCCATCCCATCCTGGCCCTGCGTGACGCCATCGCACATTGCCGGTACGCCACCAGCCACCTGCCCCACCGCGTTGACGCTGTGCAGCGCTTTACGAATGATATTTGGGTAGACCTCATACGGCTGGTGCGCAGACAGCATGTCGTTATAGGAGGTAATGATGGCGATATTGTTACGCAGCATGCTTTTCAGCGAGTCTTTATCGTCAGGCTGACACGCCGCAAAACCGTGGGCCAGATTGCCGCAGGCGAGCTGAGAGCGATGTACGGTGTTACTTTTGGCCTGTTGAATGCGGGCGAGGTAGGCCGAACGGGTCTCTTTCGAGCGCTCGGCAATGCGCTGTGTTACGCGTAACAATGTCGGATTCATAGAAGCTCCTCTAATTTATCTGGCCGGGCTCGGGAGTTTGCACTATCTCTTGCGGCTGTTAACAGCGCTGAAACGCTTGGCGTCCGGAGCTCAGGGGCAAAATCACTTCCGGCAGTGTAATAAAAAAAGCTCCGCGGGTGAATCCACGCGGAGCTTAAAAGATTAAAAATTGTGCCACTAACTGTGTTAGATCATGTTACCGGTAAAATAACACCTCAGGGTTAGAGGAATTCTTACTCAAACTCGTTCCAGGAACGACCATCGCGGGTGATCATCGCAACGGAGGCAACCGGGCCCCAGGTGCCCGCCTGATACGGTTTTGGCGCATCCTGATCGGCAGCCCAGGCTTCGGTGATGGAGTCGACCCATTTCCACGCCTCTTCAACCTCATCACGACGCACGAACAGCGCCTGGATACCACGCATGGTTTCCAGCAGCAGGCGCTCGTAAGCATCCGCGAGGTGCGTTTCGTTGAAGGTTTCGGAGTAGCTCAGGTCCAGCTTGGTGGTCTGCAGGTTATGCTTGTGATCCAGCCCCGGGACTTTATTGAGGATCTGGATATCCACGCCCTCGTCTGGCTGCAGACGAATGGTCAGCTTGTTCTGCGGCAGCTCCTGCCAGGACTCTTTGAACAGGTTCAGTTCCGGGTTCTTGAAATACACCACCACTTCAGAGCATTTCGTCGGCAGACGTTTACCGGTACGCAGGTAGAACGGCACCCCAGCCCAGCGCCAGTCATCAATATCAACGCGGATCGCCACAAAGGTTTCGGTGTTACTGGCTTTGTTCGCACCCTCTTCTTCCAGGTAGCCAGGCACTTTTTTGCCCTGCGCAAAGCCTGCGGTGTACTGACCGCGAACGGTTTTCTCACGCACGTTGGAGCGGTCAATGCGACGCAGTGATTTGAGCACTTTTACTTTGGCATCGCGGATGCTGTCAGCCGTCAGGTCTGACGGCGGCGACATGGCGATCATGCAGAGGATCTGCAGCAGGTGGTTCTGGATCATGTCGCGCATCTGGCCGGCCTGGTCAAAGTAACCCCAGCGACCTTCGATACCCACCTCTTCAGCCACGGTGATCTCCACGTGGTCGATGGTGCGGTTATCCCAGTTGTTCACAAACAGTGAGTTGGCGAAACGCAGCGCCAGCAGGTTCAGAACGGTCTCTTTACCCAGATAGTGGTCGATACGGTAAACCTGGCACTCTTCGAAATACTCTCCCACCTGATCGTTGATCTCACGAGAGGTAGCCAGTGACGTGCCCAGCGGTTTTTCCATTACCACGCGCGCAGGCTTGGCATTGAGGTTTGCCTCGCCCAGACCGCGGCAGATAGCGCCGAAGGTGCTTGGCGGCATCGCGAAATAGTTGATGGTGACGCGGTTTTCCTGGTCCAGCATCTCACCTAAACGGCTAAACGCGCTCACGTCATTCACGTCCAGGTTGCAGAAATCAAGGCGTCCGCTCAGCGTATCCCACAAACGTTCGTCGACTTTCTCTTTCATGAACGTTTCGAGCGCTTCACGCACGACTTTGGTATAAGCGTCCTTGTCCCAGTCGGCGCGCCCCACGCCCAGGATACGGGTATCCGGGTGAAGTTGGCCCGCTTTCTCCAGTTGATACAGGGAAGGCAGCAATTTACGGCGTGCAAGATCGCCTTTCGCGCCGAAAATGACCAGGTCACATGCCTGGGCTGTTTGCGTTACCGCCATGTCATTCTCCTCAGTTGGAATACCCGGTGCTTCTGCCAGGTATCGTTGTAATTTTATTACAATGCACTGTACTGCTTTTACGTCATTCCCGAAACCATTAGCGCTTAACGTCGCGTGCGATACCGCGATTTTTCGCCAGTCTGCGGCAGGTGACGCAGTAATGGTGCGAAAACCGTTGATTCTTTGTACTCATTGACCGCTGTAAAACCCGACAGCGATCAAGTAATGAAAAAAAACAACATCATTTCTTATCGACTGTTACCCTTTAGGGAAGTCACAGGGGTAATATCGACGAAATCGATTCGTGATTTCATCGATTAATGAAATCGTTTCTGCCCTCACGAGCGTCTTGTTAATAATGAACATGCTGGAAAAAATCCAGTTCCAACTGGAACACCTTAGCAAATCCGAGCGAAAAGTGGCTGAAGTCATTCTCGCTTCGCCCGCTCAGGCGATTCATTCAAGCATCGCCGCTCTGGCACAGGAATCGGGCGTCAGCGAACCGACGGTTAACCGATTCTGCCGTAGCCTGGAAACGCGCGGCTTCCCTGATTTTAAACTGCATCTCGCCCAAAGTCTGGCAAACGGCACCCCGTATGTTAATCGCAATGTGGATGAAGACGACAGCGTTGATGCGTATACAGCAAAAATTTTCGAGTCGGCCATGGCCACGCTGGACCACGTCCGTCAGTCGTTAGAGATGGCTTCGGTGAATCGCGCGGTGGATTTACTGACGCAGGCCAAGCGCATCGCCTTTTTCGGGCTGGGCTCTTCCGCCGCCGTGGCGCACGACGCGATGAACAAGTTTTTCCGCTTCAACGTGCCGGTTATCTATTCCGATGACATTGTGCTGCAACGCATGAGCTGTATGAATTGTAGCGAAGATGATGTCGTGGTTCTCATCTCACACACCGGACGCACAAAAAGTCAGGTCGAGCTGGCGCAACTGGCACGTGAAAACGATGCCATGGTGATTGCGCTGACGACGGCGGGCACGCCGCTGGCGCGTGAGGCCACGCTTGCCATTACCCTTGATGTGCCAGAAGACACCGACATGTACATGCCAATGGTCTCTCGCCTGGCTCAGTTGACGGTAATTGACGTGCTGGCGACCGGTTTTACCCTCCGCCGGGGGGCAAAATTCAGGGATAACTTGAAGCGGGTCAAGGAAGCGCTGAAGGAATCGCGTTTTGATAAAGAACTGCTTATAAAGAGTAACACCCCTTAAAAGTCAAAAATGACGTTGTACGATTCACGGCAACCGGTCAGTTCTCTGATGCTTTGCAGCAGAATGAAGGCCGATTTATTGTTCACGCAACACCAAAGTTGTTTCAGTCAACGGAGTATTACATGTCCAGAAGGCTTCGCAGAACCAAGATCGTAACCACCTTAGGCCCGGCCACCGATCGCGACAATAACCTCGAAAAAATTATTGCCGCAGGCGCCAACGTGGTGCGTATGAACTTCTCTCACGGTACACCAGAAGACCATAAACTACGTGCTGACAAAGTCCGCGAAATCGCGGCTAAACTGGGCCGTCACGTTGCCATCCTCGGTGACCTGCAGGGTCCAAAAATTCGCGTATCCACCTTCAAAGAAGGGAAAGTCTTCCTCAATATTGGCGATAAGTTCCTGCTTGATGCCAACCTGAGCAAAGGCGAAGGCGACAAAGAGAAAGTCGGTATCGATTACAAAGGCCTGCCTGCAGACGTGGTGCCTGGCGACATCCTGCTGCTCGACGACGGTCGCGTGCAGCTTAAAGTGCTGGAAGTTCAGGGCATGAAGGTGTTTACCGAAGTCACCGTTGGCGGCCCACTCTCCAACAACAAAGGCATCAACAAGCTCGGTGGCGGCCTTTCAGCGGAAGCGCTGACCGAAAAAGACAAAGCCGATATCGTGACAGCCGCGCAGATTGGCGTTGACTATCTGGCCGTCTCCTTCCCGCGCTGCGGCGAAGATCTGAACTACGCGCGTCGTCTGGCACGCGATGCGGGTTGCGACGCTAAAATCGTGGCTAAAGTCGAACGCGCTGAAGCGGTGTGCGACCAGGATGCGATGGACGATGTCATTCTGGCCTCTGACGTGGTGATGGTTGCCCGTGGCGACCTGGGCGTGGAAATTGGCGACCCTGAACTCGTCGGTATCCAGAAAGCGCTGATCCGCCGTGCGCGCCAACTGAACCGTGCGGTGATCACCGCGACCCAGATGATGGAGTCGATGATCACTAACCCAATGCCGACCCGTGCGGAAGTGATGGACGTGGCGAACGCCGTGCTCGACGGTACCGATGCGGTTATGCTGTCAGCGGAAACCGCTGCAGGTCAGTATCCTGCTGAAACCGTGGCCGCTATGGCGCGCGTCTGCCTGGGTGCTGAAAAAATCCCAAGCATCAACGTCTCCAAACACCGTCTGGATATTCAGTTCGACAACGTGGAAGAAGCGATTGCGATGTCCGCGATGTATGCCGCCAACCACCTGAAAGGGGTGACCGCGATCATCACCATGACGGAGTCTGGCCGTACCGCACTGATGACCTCCCGTATCAGCTCCGGCTTGCCTATCTTTGCGATGTCTCGCCACGAGCGCACGCTGAACCTCACGGCGCTCTATCGCGGCGTTACGCCGGTGCACTTCGACAGCGCCAACGACGGCGTTGCGGCGGCTAACGATGCGGTGAACCTGCTGCGCGATAAAGGCTATCTGGTGTCCGGCGATATCGTGATCGTGACCCAGGGTGATGTCATGAGCACCATCGGCTCCACCAACACCACCCGCGTTATGACGGTCGAGTAATCGCGACGGCAAGGACGAAACCCTCTCCCTGCAGGGAGAGGGTCAATGCGAAGGGCGATTTACTTCTTAGGGAAAAGCTCTTTGCGTTTATACGGCTCGATTTCCCCAGGCTTACGCGTTTTGAGCAGCTTGAGTATCCAGGTGTACTGTTCTTTATGCGGCCCCACCAGCAACTCCACCTCTTCGTTCATGCGGCGCGCAATGGTCGTGTCGTCGGCGGTCAGTAAGTCATCCATCGGCGGACGTACTTCTATGCTCAGACGATGCGTTTTGCCGTCATAAACGGGGAACAGCGGGATCACACGCGCGCGGCACACTTTCATCAGGCGACCAATCGCCGGTAATGTCGCTTTATAGGTGGCGAAGAAATCCACGAACTCGCTATGCTCGGGTCCATGATCCTGATCCGGCAGATAGTAACCCCAGTAGCCCTGACGCACGGACTGGATAAACGGCTTGATACCGTCGTTACGCGCATGCAGGCGCCCCCCAAAGCGACGGCGCACGGTGTTCCAGACAAAATCAAAAATCTTATTGCCCTGGTTGTGGAACATGGCCGCCATCTTCTGCCCCTGAGAAGCCATCAGCATCGCGGGAATGTCCACTCCCCAGCCGTGAGGCACCAGGAAAATCACCTTCTCGTCGTTGCGACGCATTTCCTCGATGATGTCCATCCCTTTCCAGTCGACGCGCGGCAGGACCTTCTCCGGCCCTTTCAGCGCCAGCTCGGCCATCATCGCCATCGCCTGCGGCGCGGTGGTATACATGGCATCAATGATTGCCTCGCGCTCGGCCTCGCTCTTTTCCGGGAAACAGTACAGAAGATTAATCTGCGCACGGCGACGCGCGCTTTTGCCCATGCGACCAGCCAGGCGACCGACCGTACCCAGGAACGGGTCGCGCACGGATGCCGGGAGCAACGCTATCCCCGCAAACGCATAAACGCCAAGCCAGGCTCCCCAGTTTCGCGGATGGCGGAAAGATTTTTCATACTCAGGAATGTATTCAATATTGTTTTTTTTAGTTTCCATGCTGATTCCAGGGTCCGGTGACGCAAAAAATTATTCAGATAGTGTAGCGAGGCTGCGGCCCGCGCACAAAAGAAAAAGCCGGCGCACAGGGAGCCGGCTTTGCGGTAAAACAGAGGGCTTAGTCGAAGCGCAGCTGTGGCATCACCTCTTTGACCTGCGCCAGGTAGTCGGTACGATCTTTACCCGTCAGGCCTTCCGTGCGCGGCAGTTTCGCCGTCAGCGGATTCACCGCCTGCTGGTTGATCCACACTTCATAGTGCAGGTGCGGCCCGGTTGAACGCCCGGTATTGCCCGATAGCGCAATGCGGTCTCCGCGCTTCACTTTCTGACCCGGTTTGACCAGCAGCTTACGCAGGTGCATATAGCGTGTGGTATAGGTACGACCATGACGAACCGCCACGTAATAGCCGGCCGCGCCGCTGCGTTTGGCCATAACGACCTCACCGTCGCCCACCGCCAGTACCGGCGTGCCCTGCGGCATCGCGAAGTCCACGCCACGGTGCGGCGCAATGCGGCCCGTGACCGGGTTCAGACGACGCGGGTTAAAGTTGGAGGAGACGCGGAACTGTTTCGCGGTCGGGAAACGCAGGAAACCTTTCGCAAGGCCTGTCCCGTTACGGTCGTAGAACTTACCGTCTTCGGCGCGAATAGCATAATAATCTTTGCCCGCAGAACGCAGACGCACGCCAAGCAGTTGGCTCTGTTCGCGTTTGCCGTCAAGCATCTCGCGAGACATCAGCACAGAGAACTCATCGCCTTTTTTCAGTTTGCGGAAGTCCATCTGCCACTGCATGGCTTTGATAACCGAGCTGATTTCAGCGCTGGTCAGGCCGGCATCCCGTGCCGCAGCGACAAAGCTCCCTCCAACGGTGCCTTTCATCACGCTGTTGACCCAGTCGCCCTGCTGCATTTCGCTGGTCATCTTAAAACCGTTTGCAGTGCGATCGTAGGTGCGCGTTTCACGGCGCGACATTTCCCACGTCAGGCGCTGTAAATCACCGTCTGCGGTTAGCGTCCATGAGAGTTGTTGACCAATCTTGAGGTTGCGTAACTCTTTATCCGAGGCCGCGAGCTGGCTGATATCACCCATCTCGATGCCGTACTGGTTGAGCACGCTGCTTAGCGTATCGCCCGTCGACACGACATATTCGTGAATGCCTGCTTCATTGGCGATTTTATCATCCAGCTCATCCTGAGGGATCGCTTCATCTTCCTGCGCAGCCTGATCGATAGGCTCGCTGGCTTCAGGCAGAAGAGAACGAATTTCACTCTTTTCAAGCTCGATGGTTTTGATGATAGGGGCAGAACTCGGGTGGTAAACATAGGGCCGCCAGACGGCGACCGCTAAGGTGAGAACCGTAAGCGACCCCAGCATAACGCGATGGGGTCGAGGCAAATTGTTAAATGCCAGGGCGACAGAGCGGGCTATCTGTTGCACGTATTCACTTCCTCGTTAATCTCCTTTCAGGCAGCTCGCATACTGGTTCGCCAGTTGGCTGAGGAACTGCGAATAGCTCGCTTTGCTCAACTGGATGTTCGTTCCTAGCGGGTCAAGGGTACCCATGCGCACGGATGTTCCCCTGGCCACGGCTTCTACGACCGCTGGCCTGAACTGTGGCTCAGCAAAAACGCATGTCGCTTTTTGCTCAACCAACTGTGTTCTGATTTCATGTAAACGCTGCGCACCAGGCTGAATTTCCGGGTTGACGGTGAAATGCCCCAGCGGGGTCAGACCGTAGTGTTTTTCGTAATAGCCGTAGGCGTCATGAAAAACGAAATACCCTTTTCCTTTCAGCGGCGCGAGCTCGTTACCCACCTGTTTATCGGTTGCGGCTAATTGTGCCTCAAAATCCTTCAGGTTGGCGTCAAGTTTGGCTCGACTTTGCGGCATAAGTTCCACTAATTTGTCGTGGATTGCAACCGCGGACAGGCGCGCTATCTCAGGGGAAAGCCACAGGTGCATGTTGTATTCACCATGATGGTGATCGCCGTCACCTTTTTCGCCGTGAGCATGATCGTGACCGTGTTCGTCGCCATCGTCGTCAGACCCTTTCATGAGCAACGGTTTCACGCCAGCAAGTTCAGCAATGGTGACCTGTTTCTGCGCAGGCACCTGTTTAGCCGTCTTCTGCATGAAGGCTTCCATCTCGGGACCAATCCACACAACTAAGTCCGCGTTTTGTAAGCGTTTTACATCAGAAGGACGCAAAGAATAGTCATGCTCAGAGGCACCGTCAGGCAGTAACACCTGTGTCTCCGTGACGCCATCAGCAATGGCAGACGCGATAAATCCAAGCGGTTTAAGCGAAGCGACAACAGCGGCGTTAACATCTTGTGCTGTTGTACCCCAAAGGGCAGCGGATAATGCTGCGAAAAGAAGCGTATTTTTCTGTAACATAATGCGACTAATCATCGTAATGAATGTGGGGAATGTGATATTATAACATTTCACGACTTCTGCAAGCGTAAATTGACATGACGACTTTGGTTTCTCTCGAAAAAATTTCGGTCTCTTTTGGTCAGCGCCGCGTCCTCTCTGACGTGTCGCTTGACCTGAAGCCCGGTAAAATTTTAACGCTGCTCGGCCCCAACGGCGCGGGTAAATCGACGCTTGTGCGCGTGGTGCTTGGACTGATAGCACCTGATGAAGGGGTTATCAAGCGCGACGGACAGCTGCGTATTGGCTATGTGCCGCAGAAATTACACCTGGACGCGACCCTGCCGCTGACGGTCAGCCGCTTTTTGCGCCTTCGTCCCGGTACGCGTAAAGATGATATTCTGCCGGCGCTCAAACGTGTCCAGGCCGGTCATCTGATTGACGCCCCCCTGCAAAAACTCTCGGGCGGCGAAACCCAGCGCGTCTTGCTGGCGCGGGCATTGTTAAGTAGCCCGCAGCTGCTGGTGCTTGATGAACCGACGCAGGGCGTTGACGTCAATGGCCAGGTTGCCCTCTACGATCTGATCGACCAACTGCGCCGCGAGCTAAACTGCGCGGTACTCATGGTATCGCACGATCTGCATCTGGTGATGGCGAAGACCGACGAAGTACTGTGTCTGAACCATCACATCTGCTGCTCCGGCACGCCAGAGGTCGTTTCAATGCACCCGGAATTTATCTCAATGTTTGGACACCGGGGTGCCGAGCAGCTGGGCATTTATCGCCATAATCACAACCACCGCCATGATTTACAGGGACGAATTGTCCTGCGTCGGGGAAATGGACACTCATGATTGAACTGTTACTGCCCGGCTGGCTGGCCGGGGTTATGCTTGCCTGCGCCGCCGGGCCTTTAGGCTCATTCGTTGTCTGGCGCAGAATGTCTTACTTCGGCGATACCCTGGCACACGCCTCGTTGCTGGGCGTGGCCTTTGGCTTGCTGCTGAATATCAATCCGTTTTACGCCGTGATAGTGGTCACGCTGCTGCTGGCCGCCGGGCTGGTCTGGCTGGAAAAACGCCCTCACCTCGCTATTGATACGCTGCTCGGCATTATGGCGCACAGCGCCCTGTCGCTGGGTCTGGTCGTCGTGAGCCTGATGTCGAACATCCGCGTGGATTTGATGGCCTACCTGTTCGGCGATCTCCTCGCGGTGACGCCGGAAGACCTGATCTCGATCGCCATTGGCGTGGTGGTTGTGCTGGGGATCCTCTTCTGGCAGTGGCGCAATCTTCTGGCGATGACCATCAGCCCGGATCTGGCCTTCGTCGATGGGGTTAAGCTTCAGCGCGTGAAGCTGCTGCTGATGCTGGTCACGGCGTTAACCATCGGCGTGGCCATGAAGTTTGTTGGTGCGTTGATCATTACGTCCCTGCTGATTATCCCCGCCGCCACCGCGCGTCGTTTTGCCCGTACGCCGGAGCAGATGGCAGGCATTGCGGTGGTTATCGGGATGATTGCGGTAACGGGCGGGTTAACCTTCTCCGCGTTCTACGACACGCCAGCAGGCCCTTCTGTGGTATTGAGTGCGGCAGTGTTATTTATCTTCAGTATGATGAAAAAGACCGCGCAGTAGTCAGTATGTCCCCGGTGACGCTTCGCTTACCGGGGCGACAAAATCAACAGAATATCCGTAAGCCGGATTAGGCGAAGCCGCCATCCGGCATGATTTACGGCATTGCTGGCGGGGTAATCCCGAAATGATCCCATGCCCGCACCGTCGCCATTCGCCCGCGCGGGGTGCGCTGTAAGAACCCCTGCTGGATCAGATACGGCTCAAGCACGTCCTCAATCGTTTCACGCTCTTCCCCGATTGCCGCGGCAAGGTTATCCAGCCCCACCGGCCCACCAAAGAATTTATCCAGGATCGCCAGCAGCAGCTTACGGTCCATGTAGTCAAAGCCTTCCGCATCGACATTCAGCATATCCAGCGCCTGGGCTGCAATATCGGCTGAGATCGAACCATCGTGCTTCACTTCGGCGAAATCACGCACGCGACGCAGCAGACGGTTAGCGATTCGCGGCGTGCCACGGGAGCGTTTCGCCACCTCGTAAGCCCCTTCTTCGCTCATCTCCAGCCCCATAAAGCGCGCGCTGCGCCCCACGATGTGCTGGAGATCCGGCACCTGGTAAAACTCCAGACGCTGAACAATGCCGAAGCGGTCACGCAGGGGCGACGTCAGGGAGCCTGCGCGGGTGGTTGCGCCAATCAGGGTGAACGGCGGCAGGTCAATCTTGATTGAGCGCGCCGCCGGGCCTTCGCCGATCATGATATCCAGCTGATAATCTTCCATCGCCGGATAGAGCACCTCTTCCACCACCGGTGACAGACGGTGGATCTCATCGATAAACAGGACATCGTGCGGTTCGAGGTTGGTGAGCATCGCCGCGAGATCGCCCGCTTTCTCCAGCACCGGGCCGGAAGTGGTGCGCAGGTTGACGCCCATTTCGTTGGCGACAATGTTCGCCAGCGTGGTTTTCCCTAACCCCGGCGGGCCAAAAATCAACAGGTGATCGAGCGCGTCGCCGCGCAGTTTGGCCGCCTGGATGAAGATTTCCATCTGAGAGCGAACCTGCGGCTGGCCGATATATTCATCCAGCAATTTGGGGCGGATCGCACGGTCCACCACATCTTCTGGCACACTGCTGACGGCCGATACCAGACGGTCTGCTTCAATCATCCTTTACCTCACAATGCAGCGCGCAGCGCTTCACGAATCAGAGTTTCACTGCCGGCATCCGGTTTGGCCACTTTACTTACCATACGGCTGGCTTCCTGAGGTTTATAGCCCAGCGCCACCAGCGCGGCAACTGCTTCCTGTTCCGCATCATCCGATGACGGCGCGCCCGGCGAGGTGAGTACCAGGTCAGCGGCAGGGGTAAACAGATCGCCATGCAGGCCTTTGAAGCGGTCTTTCATTTCGACAATCAGGCGTTCTGCGGTTTTTTTACCGATGCCCGGCAGCTTAATCAGCGCGGCGGGATCTTCACGCTCAACGGCATTCACAAACTGCGGCGCAGACATCCCGGACAGGATCGCCAGCGCCAGCTTTGGACCCACGCCGTTGGTTTTTATTAACTCACGGAACAGCATCCGCTCTTGTTTGTTGTTGAAACCATAGAGCAGCTGAGCATCTTCACGCACCACGAACTGCGTAAAAACTATCGCCTCTTTACCTGCGTCAGGCAGCTCATAGAAGCAGGTCATCGGCATATGGACTTCATAGCCCACGCCACCCACTTCCAGCAGCACTAACGGGGGTTGTTTTTCAAGGATGATGCCTCTGAGTCTGCCTATCACATGACGCTCCTGCGTTCTGGAAAATGTTTGACTGGCGACATAATAAAAAAAGGCTGGATAAACATCCAGCCTGATTTACTATTATCGTAACCTGCCTCTCGCCAGATTAAGCCGCGACTCGCTCATCTGCATTGCGTTCTGGCTGACGTGGCAATGGGTTATTGCAATCGCCAGCGCATCGGCGGCATCGGCCTGCGGGTTGGCGGTAAGCTTCAGCAAGGTACGCACCATGTGCTGCACCTGGCTTTTTTCCGCGCTACCTATGCCGACCACCGTCTGCTTGACCTGTCTTGCCGCATACTCGAACACGGGCAAATCCTGGTTCACGGCGGCAACAATTGCCACACCGCGAGCCTGGCCCAGCTTGAGTGCTGAATCGGCGTTTTTCGCCATAAAGACCTGCTCGATGGCGAAATAGTCAGGCTGGAACTGGGTGATAATCTCCGATACGCCTGCATAAATCAGCTTCAGGCGTGATGGCAGATCGTCGACCTTTGTGCGAATGCAGCCGCTGCCCAGGTAGGTTAACTGGCGTCCAACCTGACGGATGACGCCATAACCGGTGATGCGCGAGCCGGGGTCAATCCCAAGGATTATCGACATCGCGCGTCTCCACTTACGACAAGGTTAAGCCACGCCATTACAGCGTTGCCGCCACCTCATCAGAGATTTCACCGTTGTGGTACACTTCCTGCACGTCGTCGCAATCTTCAAGCATGTCGATCAGACGCAGCAGTTTTGGTGCCGTTTCAGCATCCATGTCTGCTTTGGTAGACGGGATCATAGAGACTTCAGCGTTGTCCGCTTTCAGGCCCGCCGCTTCCAGCGCGTCACGCACGGCACCCATCTCTTCCCACGCGGTATACACGTCGATAGCGCCGTCGTCGTAGGTCACCACGTCTTCCGCACCCGCTTCCAGCGCAGCTTCCATGATCACATCTTCATCGCCTTTCTCAAACGAGATCACGCCTTTTTTGCTGAACAGGTAAGCCACAGAGCCGTCGGTACCCAGGTTGCCACCGGTTTTGGTGAACGCATGGCGCACTTCGGCAACGGTACGGTTACGGTTGTCGGACAGGCATTCCACCATGACCGCAGTACCGCCAGGGCCGTAACCTTCATAAATGATGGTTTCCATGTTCGCGTCTTCATCACCGCCCACGCCGCGTGCGATAGCACGGTTCAGGGTGTCACGCGTCATGTTGTTCGACAATGCTTTATCGATGGCCGCGCGCAGACGTGGGTTGGAACCCGCATCGCCGCCGCCCAGACGTGCTGCCGTTACCAGCTCACGAATGATTTTGGTAAAGATTTTACCGCGCTTGGCATCCTGTGCCGCTTTACGGTGTTTGGTGTTGGCCCACTTACTATGACCTGCCATAAAAAGTTCTCCAAAAATCGCGCCTTCTCAGGCAGCGTTAATTACAAATTCTTCAATCGCCTGCCGGTTGCTCCACGACTTGGTCAGCGCGGCGGCATCCGTCGCGTTCACCCAGCGGTAGGTCAGGTGTTCCGTGAACACGATCTCCCGTTCGTGGGGGAGCGCGAGACAGAACCACGATTCCGTATTGCGCTCAATCCCCGGCGCATAGCGATGACGTAAATGGCTAAAAATTTCAAACTCCACCGTGCGCTGACAGTCCTTCAGGGTCAGTTGCTCACTGGCAACGTCAATAGTGACCTCTTCCTTTACTTCACGCGCGGCGGCCTGCGACGCGGTCTCCCCCTCTTCCAGGCTGCCGGTAACCGACTGCCAGAAATCAGGGTCGTCACGCCGCTGCAACATCAGCACCCGCTTCGTATCTTCTGCATAAATGACCACCAGAACAGAAACGGGACGCTTATATGCCATATCAGTTTTTCTCGTCCTTCTTCACCACTTCAATGCCTAACTCAGCCAGTGAAGCCGGGTTAGCAAAGCTTGGTGCTTCGGTCATCAGACACGCAGCAGCCGTGGTTTTCGGGAAGGCGATAACATCGCGAATGTTGTCGGTGCCGGTCAGCAGCATGGTCAGACGGTCAAGACCGAATGCCAGACCCGCGTGCGGCGGCGTACCGTATTTCAGGGCGTCCAGCAGGAAGCCGAACTTCTCGCGCTGCTCCTGCTCGTTAATGCCCAGAATACCGAACACGGTCTGCTGCATCTCGCCGCTGTGAATACGCACGGAACCCCCGCCCACTTCGTAGCCGTTGATGACCATGTCATAGGCGTTCGCTACCGCCTCTTCCGGGGCCGCTTTCAGCTCTGCCGCCGTCATGTCTTTTGGCGAGGTGAACGGGTGGTGCATTGCGGTCAGGCCGCCTTCGCCGTCGTCTTCAAACATCGGGAAGTCGATAACCCACAGCGGTGCCCATTTGGTTTCGTCGGTCAGACTCAGGTCTTTGCCGAGCTTCAGACGCAGCGCGCCCATCGCATCCGCAACGACTTTTTTGTTGTCTGCGCCGAAGAAGATCATATCGCCGTCCTGCGCGCCAGTGCGCTCAAGGATCGCTTCTACAATGTCCGCGTTCAGGAACTTCGCCACCGGGCTGGTGATACCGTCCAGGCCTTTCGCGCGTTCGGTCACTTTAATATAGGCCAGGCCTTTCGCGCCGTAGATTTTGATGAAATTGCCGTAGTCGTCAATCTGCTTACGGCTTAAGCTGGCACCGCCCGGTACGCGCAGGGCAGCCACGCGGCCTTTGGCATCGTTAGCCGGGCCAGCAAAGACCGCGAACTCAACGGATTTCACCAGGTCCGCCACGTCCACCAGCTCCATCGGGTTACGCAGGTCTGGTTTGTCGGAGCCGTAGCGACGCTCGGCTTCGGCGAAGGTCATGACAGGGAAGTCGCCCAGCTCAACGCCTTTGACGTCGTTCCACAGGCCGCGCACCAGCGCTTCCATCACTTCACGCACCTGCTCGGCGGTCATGAAGGAGGTTTCCACATCGATCTGGGTAAATTCTGGCTGACGGTCAGCACGCAGGTCTTCGTCGCGGAAGCATTTTACAATCTGATAGTATCGATCGAAACCGGACATCATCAGCAGCTGTTTGAACAGCTGAGGAGACTGCGGCAGCGCGTAGAACTTGCCTTTATGAACCCGGGACGGGACCAGGTAATCGCGCGCGCCTTCCGGCGTGGCTTTGGTCAGCATCGGAGTTTCGATATCCAGGAAACCGTGGTCATCCATAAAGCGGCGCACCAGGCTGGTGATTTTCGCACGGGTCTTCAGGCGCTGAGCCATTTCCGGGCGACGCAGATCCAGGTAGCGGTATTTCAGGCGTGCTTCTTCGGTGTTGACGTGGTTGGAGTCCAGCGGCAGCGCTTCGGCACGGTTGATGATGACCAGATCGGAGGCCAGCACTTCAACTGCGCCCGTCGCCATCTCTGCATTAACGTTTTTCTCGTCACGCGCACGCACGGTGCCGGTCACCTGGATGCAGAACTCATTACGCAGCTCAGACGCCAGCTTCAACGCCTCTGCGCGATCGGGATCGAAGAACACCTGAACAATACCTTCGCGGTCGCGCATATCAATAAAGATAAGGCTACCGAGATCGCGACGGCGATTGACCCAACCACACAGGGTAACCTGCTGCCCGACGTGGGACTGACGCAGCTGCCCGCAATATTCTGTACGCATGAGATATCCCTTAATTAGCCGCAGGCTAAATGTTGCCTGATGTACAGGCTACTATGTCGCAGCTTTCTGTATGTCACAACTGGATGAAAAAAGGCGGCTATTATACTGGAAATTCCGCCCGACGATAAGAGCGAAGCACGGTCTGACGGTGGTTTGCTGCGCTCTAATTGCGCATTCTCACAAAAATTAACAAAATTATCCGCCCGATAACAGTGAATAACGTCGTAAGGTGTAACCAAAGCGATTCATTTAACTGGAGTTACTATGTTCACACTTGATGCCACCAAAACTGCACTTGTCGTCATTGATTTGCAGGAAGGGATCCTCCCTTTTGCCGGTGGTCCGCATACTGCTGACGAGGTGGTGAGCCGTGCCGCTCGCCTGGCGGAAAAATGCCGCGCCAGCGGTGCGCCCGTGGTCATGGTGCGCGTAGGCTGGTCAGCCGACTTCGCCGAAGCGCTGAAGCAGCCTGTCGACGCGCAGGCCCCGGCGCACGCGCTGCCGGAAAACTGGTGGACCTATCCAGAGTCTCTCGGTAAACGCGACAGCGACCTTGAAGTCACCAAACGCCAGTGGGGCGCGTTCTACGGTACCGATCTTGAGCTGCAGCTGCGCCGCCGCGGGATCGACACCATCATCCTGTGCGGGATCTCCACCAATATCGGCGTGGAATCCACCGCGCGCAACGCCTGGGAGCTGGGTTTTAACCTGGTCATCGCTGAGGATGCCTGTAGCGCCGCCTCTTCTGAACAGCATCAGGGCAGCATGACCCACATCTTCCCGCGCATTGGCCGCGTGCGCAGCACGGACGAGATTATTAACGCGCTATGATGTACGTGGGCCTGCCTCAGTGGTCGCACCCGAAGTGGGTGCGCCTTGGCATCACCAGCCTTGAAGAGTATGCCCGACACTTCAACTGCGTGGAGGGAAATACCACGCTTTATGCCCTGCCTCGCGCCGAAATTGTCGCGCGCTGGCGCGAGCAGACCACCGACGCGTTTCGCTTCTGCTTTAAATTCCCGGCAACCATCTCGCACACCGCCGCCCTGCGCAACTGCGGTGATTTAACCGAAGAGTTTTTCACCCGGATGTCGCCGCTGGCTAACCGCATCGGGCAGTACTGGCTCCAGCTTCCCGCGGTCTTTGGCCCGCGCGATCTGCCTGCGCTGTGGCAGTTTCTTGATGCCCTGCCCCGGGAATTCACCTACGGTGTAGAGGTCAGGCATCCCGAGTTCTTTGCCAAAGGCGAGGCGGAGAAAGCGCTGAACCGCGGGCTGCACGACCGGGGCATTAACCGCGTCATTCTCGATTCCAGACCGGTACACAGCGCCATCCCCCACAGTGAAGCCATTATTGACGCCCAGCGTAAAAAGCCCAAAGTCCCGGTGCATGCGGTGCTGACCGCCGCTAACCCGATGGTCCGGTTTATCGGCAGCGATAACATGCAGCAAAATCGTGAATTGTTTAGCGTCTGGCTGCAAACGTTGCCGAAATGGGAGCAAACCACCACGCCGTATCTGTTTTTACACACCCCTGACATCGCCCAGGCCCCTGAACTGGTCGATGCTCTCTGGCAGGCCTTGCAGGCTGCGGTTCCGTCTGTCGGCAGCGCCCCCGCCATTCCACAACAATCTTCTCTTTTCTGAAATCACCCCCTATCATAGAGACGTACCATCTGCCAAAAACAGGGAGTTAGTATGGTCAGCGCGCTGTATGCGGTGTTAGGTGCATTACTGCTGATTAAGTTTTCATTTGATGTTGTGCGCCTGAGAATGCAATACCGGGTCTCCTACGGTGACGGTGGGTTCTCTGAACTGCAAAGCGCTATCCGCATTCACGGCAATGCGGTCGAGTACATCCCCGTAGCATTAATTATGCTGCTGTTTATGGAGATGAACGGTGCGGAGACCTGGATGGTTCACGTCTGTGGTTTACTGCTGATTGCGGGCCGGTTGATGCACTACTACGGCTTCCACCAGCGCCTGTTCCGCTGGCGTCGTTCCGGCATGAGCGCGACATGGGCGTCGCTTTTGCTGATGGTGCTGGCTAACCTTTGGTATATGCCGTGGGAGTTGGTTTTCTCCTTGCGTTAGCGCACAATACGCCCCTTTATTTTTCCCGGATTTTTACGTTATGTCAGATCGCGACACGCTTTTTTCTGCGCCTATCGCCAGCCTGGGCGACTGGACCTTTGATGAACGGGTAGCCGAAGTCTTCCCGGATATGATCCAGCGCTCTGTTCCCGGATATTCCAATATCATCTCGATGATCGGCATGCTGGCTGAACGCTTCGTTCAACCCGGCACGCAGGTCTATGACCTGGGCTGTTCGCTCGGCGCGGCAACGCTGTCGGTACGTCGTAACGTTCGCCATGACGGATGCAAAATCATTGCCGTCGACAACTCGCCTGCCATGGTGGAGCGCTGCCGCCGACACATCGACGCCTATAAAGCCCCGACACCGGTAGAAGTTGTGGAAGGTGATATTCGCGATATCGACATCTCGAATGCGTCGATGGTGGTACTGAATTTTACCCTGCAGTTCCTGGTGCCTGAAGACCGCCAGCTGTTGCTGGATAAAATTTATCAGGGTCTGAATCCGGGCGGCGCGCTGGTGCTCTCGGAGAAGTTTAGCTTTGAAGACAAGGACGTAGGCGAACTGCTGTTCAATATGCACCACGATTTTAAACGTGCGAACGGCTACAGCGAGCTGGAGATCAGCCAGAAGCGCAGCATGCTCGAAAACGTCATGCTCACGGATTCCGTTGAAACACACAAAGCCCGACTGCGTCAGTCAGGGTTTGAGCATAGCGAACTGTGGTTCCAGTGCTTTAACTTTGGCTCGCTGGTCGCCCTGAAAGCTGAGGATGTCGCATGATCGAGTTCGGCAATTTCTATCAGCTGATTGCGAAAAATCATCTCTCCCACTGGCTGGAAACCCTGCCTGCGCAGATCGCTACCTGGCAGCGGGACCAGCAGCACGGCCTGCTGAAACAGTGGTCTAACGCGGTGGAGTTTCTGCCGGAGCTGACCCCGCACCGTCTGGACCTGCTGCACAGCGTCACCGCGGAAAGCGACGCACCGCTGTCTGAGGGGCAACGAAACCGTATTGAAACGCTGATACGTAACCTGATGCCGTGGCGCAAAGGGCCGTTCTCGCTGTATGGCGTGAACATTAATACCGAATGGCGTTCTGACTGGAAATGGGATCGCGTTCTGCCCCACCTGTCGGACCTCACCGGGCGCACGATCCTGGACGTCGGCTGTGGCAGCGGCTATCACATGTGGCGCATGATTGGCGCAGGCGCGCACCTGGCGGTGGGTATCGACCCGATGCAGTTGTTCCTGTGCCAGTTCGAAGCGGTGCGTAAACTGCTGGGCAACGACCAGCGCGCCCACCTGCTGCCGCTGGGCATTGAGCAACTCCCTGCCCTGAAAGCGTTCGACACGGTGTTCTCCATGGGCGTGCTGTATCACCGTCGCTCCCCGCTGGAGCACCTGTGGCAGCTGAAGGATCAGCTGGTCAGCGGTGGCGAACTGGTGCTGGAAACGCTGGTGGTGGAAGGCGACGAGCACACCGTGCTGGTCCCGGGCGATCGTTATGCGCAGATGCGAAACGTCTACTTTATTCCGTCCGCGCTGGCGCTGAAAAACTGGCTCGAGAAGTGCGGGTTTGTGGATGTGCGTATTGCGGATGTCTGCGTGACCTCCATCGAAGAGCAGCGCCGCACCGACTGGATGATCACCGAATCGCTGGAGCAGTTCCTCGACCCGGACGACCACAGCAAGACCGTCGAAGGCTATCCGGCACCGATGCGCGCGGTGTTGATAGCGACAAAGCCGTAGCCTTGATGCCGGGTGGCGGCTACGCCTTACCCGGCCTACTCGCCTCATCGGGCACTATTTTCTCCAAAATATTTCACGTTGCAGCAAGGCGGCAACGCAGCGAATCCCCGGGAGCTTACATCGGCAAGTGACTGGGGTGAGCGAGGCGTCCAACGCCGCTGCGGCTTGAAATATGACGGAGAAAAAAAGGCCCCTGTTGAAATTGCAGGGGCCTGGTACAAGCAAGCATCATATTGGGCGACATGATGCGCGGTAAAAATCGGTACGTTGCTACACGTGATGACGTTCAATCAGCGATTTCATTACCGCAACCGACTCTCCATCTACACCGTAGCGCGAGTACTCATCCGCTTCAGCATCCGTCGACATAGACAACCCTGTATTGCGATAACGCATAGGTGACGGTATCCATTTCCCCGCTGAGCTGTGAAGCTCTTCTACCCCTGCATTTAAAAACAGTTCCAGATTGCTGGCGCGTACTCCTGCGCCCGCCATAATGATTGGAACACCGGAATGTGCTTTTAGTTCCGTAATTAATTGCAGTCCTTTTTCAGCTGATGCTTGCTGGCCGGACGTCAGAACGCGGGCTACGCCAAGTTCCGCCAGCGTATCAAAGGCTTGAAGAGGTGCTTTACACATATCAAACGCGCGATGAAAGGTGACGGCCATACCCTTTGCGGCCGCCATCACCTGGCGCATGCGGGGAAGATCGACATTGCCGTCTTCATCAAGCAGGCCGGTCACCAGCCCAGGGAACCCCAGGTCGCGCACGAGGGCGATATCATCAAGCATGGCACTGAATTCACCCGCCGTGTAACAAAAATCACCGCCGCGCGGGCGGACGATCGGGTGTACCGGGATCGTAACGTCCCGGCGGGCAGATTTCAGCACGCCGTACGACGGCGTCAGCCCGCCCTCTTTCGGTGCCGCACAGAGTTCAATGCGATCGGCCCCGTGCTTTTGCGCCGTAACGGCACACTCCACGCTGTAACAACAAATCTCCAGCAGCGCCATCTTTTCCTCCCTAAAATCGATTCAACACGCTATCGTGACACGCTCACCGCACGGGGTCTTCGCGTAGCGTCACAACTCTGATGCTTCGCTGGCGACAATCTGCTCTATCGTCCACGGATGAAACTTCACCGTCACCTGCCCGTCGGTGACCGCCAGCGTCGGGTTAGGCAAACGCTCGCGTTCGCCTTTCGGAGAACTTGTTTTGACAAAGATCCCCGGCTTGCTTAAGCCTTCGTCAGATAATAGCGCCAGCGCACGGGCATTCAGGCCGTCAGGCTCGCCCGGCAGAACAATTTCGATATGCTCCCAGCCTTCGTGCGGATAGCGTTTTTCACCCGGCCAGGGCAGTTCCACCACCGTGAAGCGCCAGTGCGCCACACAGACCGGTTCATGCAGTTTGAACAGACAAATTGGCCGCCCGTTAATGATGTTTTCAGAAAGCAGCTCGCCGCACTGTTCAAATCCACGACGCCAGCGCTCGGCCGTCGCGTTCTGATGGCAGCGTAAAGAGATGTGATCGGCCTCAAGCGGTGCAATATCCAGACCGAGGCGGGTGGCAAGTTCTGTGAACGCCTGGGTGAAGCGCGGTAAATCAGCGGAAATATCATGCAGTTCGTCAATGGAGTGCCAGTTCGCCATAGGTCAGTCTCTTATCGGGTCGCAAAGCCGCTAATTTACTCTGTTGCCTGCCGTCAACCAACCGCAGATTCGGGGTTTTTATTACTGCATGATTATGCACACCTTCTTAGCCTGGATTCTGAGCAATCTTCAGCCCCCGCAGGGCTGACGCACGCGGGCATTTGCAGTATACTCGCGCCCTAAATTCTTTAACTGGTGTGGGTGGATGTTAACCCGCAGCAAAAACGTAAGGTATCCAGGTGAATATTCAGGCTCTTCTCTCAGAAAAAGTCAGTCAGGCACTGATTGCCGCAGGTGCGCCTGCGGATTGCGAACCGCAGGTTCGTCAGTCAGCAAAAGTACAGTTTGGCGACTATCAGGCTAACGGCGTGATGGCAGTGGCTAAAAAACTGGGCATGCCACCGCGACAGCTCGCTGAGCAGGTACTGACGCATCTGGATCTCACCGGCATTGCCAGCAAAACCGAAATTGCCGGCCCGGGCTTTATCAATATCTTCCTGGAGCCTGCGTTCCTGGCAAGCCACGTTGACGCGGCCCTGAAATCTGACCGTCTGGGTGTTTCCCAGCCAGAGCCGCAGACCATCGTGATCGACTACTCCGCCCCGAACGTGGCGAAAGAGATGCACGTGGGCCACCTGCGTTCCACCATCATCGGTGATGCCGCCGTGCGCACCAACGAGTTCCTCGGCCACAAGGTGATCCGTGCGAACCACGTGGGCGACTGGGGTACACAGTTCGGCATGCTGATTGCTTACCTGGAAAAACAGCAGCAGGAAAATGCGGGTGAAATGGCGCTGGCAGACCTGGAAGGGTTCTACCGTGAAGCCAAAAAGCACTACGATGAAGACGAAGCCTTCGCCGAACGCGCGCGCAGCTACGTAGTAAAACTGCAGGGCGGCGATCAATACTTCCTCGAGATGTGGCGCAAGCTGGTGGATATCACCATGTCCCAGAACCAGCTCACCTACAACCGCCTGAACGTCACGCTGACCCGTGATGACGTGATGGGTGAAAGCCTGTACAACCCAATGCTGCCGGGTATTGTGGCGGATCTGAAAGCCAAAAACCTGGCGGTTGAGAGCGAAGGCGCAACGGTGGTGTTCCTTGATGAGTACAAAAACAAGGAAGGCGAACCAATGGGCGTGATCATCCAGAAAAAGGATGGCGGCTACCTCTACACCACTACCGATATCGCCTGCGCAAAATACCGCTACGAAACCCTGCACGCCGACCGCGTGCTGTACTACATCGATTCCCGTCAGCACCAGCACCTGATGCAGGCGTGGACTATCGTGCGTAAAGCGGGCTACGTGCCTGATTCCGTTCCGCTGGAACACCACATGTTCGGCATGATGCTGGGCAAAGACGGCAAGCCGTTCAAAACCCGCGCCGGTGGCACGGTTAAGCTTTCTGACCTGCTGGACGAAGCGCTGGAACGCGCCCGCCGTCTGGTGGCCGAGAAGAACCCGGACATGCCTGCCGATGAGCTGGAAAAACTGGCGAACGCCGTCGGTATCGGTGCGGTGAAATACGCGGATCTCTCCAAGAACCGCACCACCGACTACATCTTCGACTGGGATAACATGCTGGCGTTTGAAGGTAACACGGCACCGTACATGCAGTACGCTTACACCCGCGTGCTCTCGGTGTTCCGCAAAGCCAATATCGACGAAAGCGCGCTGGCTAACGCCACGGTCGCCATCACGGAAGATCGTGAAGCGCAACTGGCCGCGCGTCTGCTGCAGTTCGAAGAGACGCTGGCGGTTGTCGCGCGTGACGGCACCCCGCACGTGATGTGTTCCTATCTGTACGATCTCGCGGGCCTGTTCTCTGGCTTCTACGAGCACTGCCCTATCCTGTCGGCAGAGAGCGACTCGGTACGCAACAGCCGCCTGAAGCTGGCGCAGCTTACGGCGAAGACCCTGAAGCTGGGTCTGGATACCCTGGGTATCGAAACCGTAGAACGTATGTAAAAGCAGAACGTATGTAAAAAAAGAAACCCGGCCATGGCCGGGTTTTTTATTATCAGAAGTACTTTCGCAAATATTCCGTTAAACACAAAATCGCCATCGCCTGCCCGTACGGCATCGACGTCAGCGGGATCTGCCGGTAGAACTCGAGATCGCTGCCCATCCCCGTCCCGAACGACGTTTGCAGCAGCTCCCCTTCCGGCGAGATATTGTTCACGATACCGCGAATCGCTTTATCGGCGACCTCCGCATACTCCGCTCCGACATAGCGCTTACGCACCGCTTTGAGGATCCCGTAGGCAAACCCTGCCGTGGCCGACGCCTCCAGATACGAGTCCGGATCGTCGAGCAACGTATGCCACAGCCCGCTGTCATCCTGACATTTCGCCAGCGCCGCAATTTGTGCATTCAGCACCTGCACCAGATACCGACGCACAGCGTTGTTTTCAGGCAGATCGACCAGCTCAAGGAAGTCCGGGATGACGATAGTCAGCCAGCTGTTGCCGCGCGCCCAGCGGGCACGGGCAAAGTTGTGGTTGCCGTCGTAGTTCCAGCCGTGGAACCACAGGCCGGTTTCCCTGTCCATCAGGTTCTGGACGTGCAGCAGGAACTGATACACCGCCTCTTCCACGTACTCCGGTTTGTTGAGCAGCTTGCCGATTTTCGCCAGCGGTAGCACCGTCATCATCAGCGTGTCGTCCCACATCTGCTGGTGGTTCTCTTCCGCCAGCGTGATGTGCTGCATACCGCCATGCTCGGTACGTGGCATCTCATTCATCGCCCACTCCGCCCAGCTCTCCAGCCACGGCAGCCAGGCCGGATTGCGCGTCTCTTCATAGCGGTAGGCCAGGGTCAGGAACGGCGACATGGTATTGACGTTTTTGGTGGTCGCGCCTTCGGCAAAACGCGCGTCAAACCAGCCGTCAATAATGTCGCGCATCGTCTCGTCGCCGGTCTGGCAGTAGTACTGCCAGATTCCGTACAGCCCCACGCCGTGCGTCCACTCCCAGCCTGCCCAGCCTTTGGTATCGATCACGCGCCCGTCGTCCAGCCGCAGCAGAAACTCGCCGGTTTTGTCGTGGATGTTCACCAGGTTATGGGTCACCTTGTGAATCAACGATTTCAGTTCATCCCGCGCGATAAAACGCGCTGGCTGACACAGTAATGGGCTATGTTTGACAGGCCAAACTTTCATCATCTTAACCTCTGTTGTATGTCGAATTCAGTACCGCGCGATCCTTCAGCGAAGGCGCCGCCGGCTTATTGCGATTCAGATAACCGATGTTGTTATTGCCCCACAGCGATTCGTACGGCATACCGGCCAGCATCTCGACGGTTGCGCGGGCCTGCGGCGTGGCTGTCTCCGGCATGGCGCGACCCGTCTCGCGCATTTTGGCGGTCTCTTCGCGCAGCGTGCTGTGCGTCTGCAAATTCAGTCTGAAGCGCAGGGAAACCAGGAAGCCGCAGAACAGTACCAGAATGGTTCCCACGCTCAGGATCATCAGAATGGTGTGGCTCACTTCGGCAGGCTGCACCTTCTGCCCGCTCACAAAGCCGGACATCTGCATCACGATACCCACCAGCATCACCGCACCGGCCTGGGAGGCTTTACGGGTCAGGGTCATGATCCCGGCAAAAATCCCTTCACGGCGCTGGCCGGTGATCACTTCATCCACGTCAGCAATGTAGGTGTAAGTGTTCCACGGAACGTAGTTGATGCCCCCGCGCCCCAGACCGGCCACGGCCGAGACCAGCAACAGCAGCGAGTAGATATCGCTCAGCCCGGCGTAATAGAGCATCGCGTAGGAGAGCGAGGCCAGACCAAAGAGCACCACCACCATCCGGTAAGACGGCGCAGGACCAAAACGGATGCACAGCGGGATCATCGCTATCACGGCGATGAACTGGAAAATCGCCATGGTGCCCAGCAGGTTAGAGGCCATTGACGCCTCCTGCATCAGCACGAACACCACGTAATAGGTGAAGACGGCGTTGAACACGTCCTGCGCGATGTAGCCGCCCAGATACATCCCCAGATGCTGGCGGAAAATTTTGATGCGCAGGGTCGAACTTAACTCGACGAAAAGGCGGTTGAGGCTCTGCCCGAGCGTCAGCTTTTTCTTCTCTTCTTCGGCGCGCAGTGCCGCTTCTGACCACTCCTCACGCGGGCGCTCCCAGGTGAAGAACCAGACGAAAATCAGCATCAGCGCGCACAGCACGGAGAAGACCAGGCTTGCATAGAAGAAGGAGACGGCGTTGTCTTTACCGAAGTGGGTCAGCAGAATACCCGGCAGGAAGGAGGCCAGAATGGCGGACATCTGCGCCATAGAGATACGCGCGCCGGAGAACTTGGTTTTCTGTTTGAAGTCATCGGTCATTTCCGGCACCAGCGTTTCGTACGGCACCAGAATCATGGTGTAGACAATATCAAACACCAGGTAGGTCAGCAGGTAGTACCAGAAGCTCATATCCCCGACCCACATCAGGGAGTAGCTGAACACGCACGGAATACCCAGCAGGATAAAGAACTTACGGCGGCCAAAGCGTTTGCCGAGCCAGGTGGTGCCAAAGTTATCGGTCATAAAGCCCATCAGCGGGCTGACAACGGCATCCAGCACCCTTGCCGCAGCAAAGATAAAGGTCGCCTCGATAGGGGAAAGTCCGCAGAAGGTCGTATAAAAATATAAAAGCCAGGCAGCCGTCAGCGCAGTCGTCCCTGCCCCGAGGAAATCACCTGACCCATAAGCAAGATAATTTGCGAGTCCGATTTTACGTGTTTTCATTGCCGTCAGCCCTAATCAGTTTTAGGAGACTCCCTGTAAGCAAACCTCGTCCGGGAGTTTTTACACGGCTACAGTAAAAGTATCGACCTGTTGAAACCTTTCTGTTTCTGCCATCGCTTCGTCGCGGATGGCAAAAATGCAAAGAGTGTCGTCACGCGTGTCACTGATTTATAAAACAGCGTTTCTATTGCATCAAAAGGCGAGGTCATTTTTGCGAGCCAGCCATCAGAATCGCGCCATGGCTGGCTAAAAGACAGGCAGTTAGCGGTAGTTAACGATGACGGACGTACGCTGAACCTTCAGCGCCGGGATTAAACGCCCACCGCCCGGCACTTCCCAGATAAAGCGTAATGGTTCCACCGCCGGTACGCCGTTGAACGCCTGGGTCGTGCCATTTTCACCGTCGATTTCGGTACAGCGCGTCTGGGAGCACAGACGCACCCGCAGCCCGGCAGGCGTTGGGCCGATCAGCGTGTAATCCCACACCACCAGGGTCATCAGGCCGGAGGCCGGTTCAGGGGGTGCCAGCGGACGTGAGGACATTGCCTCCCCGCGATGGTTCAGCGTCACGCCAACGCTGCTGGCCTGCCACGACCCTTCGCCAGCGGCCTGCGCCACCAGCGGGAAAAGCATGATCCATAGCCACTTCCCCATCAGTTCCCTCCTATGGTCGCCGTCATGCGAATATGGCGATTGTCCGACAGCTCAAGGTTTGACAGCACGACCAGCTGATTCAGGCTACGACGCAGGAAGCGAGACAGCAGCGGACGCAGCGCGTGGTTAACCAGCAGAACCGGCGGCGCACCCAGCATCTCCTGGCGCGCCAGCGCCTCCTGCGTCTGGGCCAGCAGACGGTCGGCGAGACCCGGCTCCAGCCCGCCACCGCCCTGCAAGGCCTGTAAAAGCAGACGTTCGAGCGGCGTATCGAGGCCGATAACCTGCACTTCGCCGGTACCCGGGAACCACTGCTGGGTAATCGCGCGGCCCAGCGCCACACGCACCACTGCCGTCAGCTCGTGCGGGTCGCTCTGAAGCGGCGCATGCTCGGCCAGGGTTTCCAGAATGGTACGCATGTCGCGGATCGGCACCTTTTCGTCGAGCAGGTTTTGCAGCACCTTGTGCAGGGTTGTCAGCGTCAGCACGCCAGGCACCAGGTCTTCGGTCAGCTTCGGCATCTCCTGGGTAACGCGATCCAGTAACTGCTGCGCCTCCTGACGGCCAAACAGTTCGGCGGAGAACTGGCCGATAAGATGGTTAAGATGGGTCGCCACCACGGTACTGGCTTCCACCACCGTGTAGCCCTGGATCTGCGCCTGCTCTTTCAGCGCGCTCTCGATCCAGATTGCCGCCAGCCCGAAGGCCGGGTCGATAGTCTGCTCTCCGGGCAGCGTGCCCGCCGCCGTGCCGGGGTTGATCGCCAGCCAGCGGCCAGGGTAGGCATCCCCGCTGCCAATCTCCACCCCTTTCATCAGGATGCGATAGCGCGCAGGCGGAAGATCCATGTTGTCACGAATATGAACAACCGGCGGCAGGAAGCCCATGTCCTGAGCGAATTTCTTACGAATACTGCGAATGCGGCCCAGCAGCTCGCCGTCCTGCTGGAAATCGACCATCGGGATCAGGCGATAACCCACCTCCATGCCCAGCGAATCTTCCAGCTGCACGTCGTTCCAGGTCGCCTCCACCGCCTGCGTGTTTTCCGGCATTTTGACCGGCGCAGGTTCGGCGGCAGGCGTCATTTCACGCCCGCGCATCCACCAGGCCAGGCCCAGCAGCGCGGCGGTAAACAGCAGGAACACCAGGTTCGGCATTCCCGGCACCAGGCCCAGGAGGCCCAGTACCGCAGCAGCCAGCAGCATTACGCGCGGGTTGCTGAACAACTGCCCCACCATCTGCTCGCCCACGTCCTGATCGGTGCTGACGCGGGTGACGATAACGCCCGCTGCGGTTGAGATCACCAGCGCCGGGATCTGCGCAACCAGGCCGTCACCAATGGTCAGCAGCGTGTAGCTTTCTGCCGCGTGGCCCATGTCCATGCCGTGCTGCAAAACACCCACCAGCAGGCCGCCCACGACGTTAATCACCATGATCAGGATGCCGGCGATGGCATCTCCGCGCACGAACTTACTCGCACCGTCCATTGAGCCGTAGAAGTCCGCCTCCTGCGTCACCTCCGAGCGGCGCTTTTTGGCCTCATCTTCGGCGATCAGTCCGGCGTTCAGGTCGGCGTCGATCGCCATCTGTTTGCCCGGCATCCCGTCCAGGACGAAACGCGCGCCCACTTCTGCGATACGCCCGGCACCTTTGGTGATGACCATAAAGTTGATGATCACCAGAATGACGAACACCACAATACCGATGGCGAAATTGCCGCCCACGAGGAAGTGGCCGAACGCCTCAACGACCTTACCCGCCGCCGCCGCGCCGGTATGCCCTTCCATCAGGATAATACGGGTGGATGCCACGTTCAGCGCCAGGCGCAGCAGCGTGGTAAACAGCAGAATGGTCGGGAACGCCGCGAACTCCAGGGTGCGCTGGGTGAACATCGCCACCAGCAGTACCATGATGGACAGCGCAATGTTGAATGTGAACAGCAGATCGAGGATGAATGCCGGCAGCGGCAGCACCATCATCGACAGAATTAGCAGGATCAGAATCGGTCCGGCAAGGATCTGCCATTGGGTCGATTTCAGGTTGCCGGGCAGGCGCAACATTGCCACCAGATTAGCCATCAGTGTCCTTCTCGTTCAAAAAATCCAGCGCTTCAGGCACCGGTAGGTTCTCAGGTTTCACAGGCCGCTGACCACCGGCTAAACGCCAGCGCTTCAGCTGCCATACCCAGGCCAGCACTTCCGCGACAGCGGCGTAGAGTTGGCCGGGGATCTGTTGTCCAATCTCCGCATGGCGGTACAACGCACGCGCCAGCGGAGGCGCTTCAAGAATGGGAACACGGTTTTCCGTGCCGATTTCACGTATACGTAGCGCAATCAGGCCCGCCCCTTTTGCCACCACCTTCGGCGCGCTCATTTTGTTTTCGTCGTAGCGCAGCGCCACCGAGTAGTGGGTGGGGTTGGTCACAATGACATCGGCTTTCGGGACATCTTCCATCATGCGGCGACGGGCAGCCGCGCGCTGCATCTGGCGGATACGCCCCTTAACGTGCGGGTCGCCTTCCATCTGTTTGTATTCGTCGCGGATATCCTGGCGCGACATGCGCAGTTTTTTGAAGTGGCTGTACATCTGGAAGATGACGTCAAACCCCACCATCGGAATGATGCTGAGCACCACCAGCAGGGCGCACAACCCCACCAGGTTCATCGCATTGTTCATGGCGTTGAAGGGGGATTCGCTGATAAGGCGCATCATTTCAGGCCAGTGGTGCCAGAGGAAAAACCCGGCGGTGCTGCCCATCAGGGCCGATTTCAGGATCGCCTTTACCAGCTCCGCGCCCGTCTGGGCAGAAAACATTTTGGCGATCCCCGGCAGCGGGTTGAGCTTGGAAAATTTGGGTTGCAGCGATTTGCCGCTAAAGACCAGCCCGCCAAGCAGCACCGGCGAGACCAGCGCCACCAGTACCACTCCGGAAATTAGCGGAAGCAGCGCAATCATGGCATTTTTCACCAGCAGAATAATTTGACTCAGGATCAGGTTGGGATCGTTAACCATGCTGTGGTCAAAACGTAACCCGGCAGAGAGCATCCCCGCCAGCCTGCGGGCGAACGACTCCCCTCCCCACCAGATAATGCACACGCCCACCACCAGTATCAGCAGGGATGTCAGTTCTCGGGATCGGGGGACTTGCCCTTCCTCACGCGCTTTTTCAAGTCGGTGGGGTGTGGGGGCTTCCGTTTTGTCGTCGTTATCTTCTGCCACAGTGCCTGCTCGCAGCCCATTAAGTCACGGGTATCATGCCAGCGCAGAAAGAATCCAATGGCGGGAAAAGCCCGTTTATTCGGGCTCTTTTCGGTGATTCCGGGTGGGAATCGTCTCAGGCTGCTCGCACAACCTGAGACGAAAGGCCGTCAGAAGCCGAGGCTGTCCAGCAGGTCGTCGACCTGATCCTGGCTTGCCACCACGCCCGCTTTGGTTGCGTCGAGCTGTGGGCCGTTAAGCAGGCTTTCATTGTCGCGCTTTGGACGCGCAGCCGGTTCTGGCATGTTCTCCAGCAGCACCATCAGCAGCTGACGCTCAATCTCCTGAATCACATCCATCATGCGTTTGATCACCTGACCGGTAAGGTCCTGGAAATCCTGCGCCATCATGATGTCCAGAAGCTGGGCGTTGGTGAAGCTGGTGTGGCCCGGCACATCCCCCAGGTACTGGCGGGTATCGGTCACCAGTTCGCGGGCATCCGCCAGTTCGATAGGGTTCTCGAACCATTCGTCCCAGCGCTTGGTCAGCGCCTTCGCGCCCTTCTCCATCGCATCCTGATGCGGCTGTGACGCTTCAACGCTGTTCAGCGCACGTTCTGCCGCCTGAGCAGTCATCTGCACCACATAGTCCAGACGATCGCGCGCGTCCGGAATCGCTTCCGCCGCTTCGGCAATGGCCTGATCCAGCCCCAGTTCACGCAGGCTGTCGCGCAGCATGCGCGTCAGGCTGCCGATGCGGGCAATGATATCGCTGGGCGAATGTTCTTCAACGGGTTTCATAGCAGGTTGCATCATAACCATCACCTCACATGCCGAGTTTCTCGAAGATCTTGCCGAGCTTCTCTTCCAGGGTTGCAGCGGTGAACGGTTTCACCACATAGCCGCTTGCGCCTGCCTGTGCCGCAGCAATGATGTTCTCTTTCTTGGCTTCTGCGGTCACCATCAATACGGGCAGAGAGGCCATAGCGGCGTCCGCGCGGATCGTTTTCAGCAGTTCCAGACCATCCATGTTAGGCATGTTCCAGTCGGAGATAACAAAACCAAACCCGCCAGCCTGCAGTTTGTTCAGCGCATCCACGCCGTCTTCTGCTTCTTCAACGTTGTTGAAGCCCAGCTCTTTCAGCAGGTTGCGCACGATGCGACGCATGGTGGAAAAGTCATCCACAACCAAAAATCTGAGCTCTTTGTCCGCCATAAAACTACACTCCTCATTAAATACGTATTGCCTGTCCGGCACTGATTTTCGCCAGCATCTGCTGGCTTACCTGGCTAAGATCGACCACTTCGCTCACGCCACCCATATTGATGGCCTCGCGCGGCATGCCGAACACCACACAACTTGCTTCATTCTGCGCGATGGTCCAGGCACCTGCCTGGTGCATCGCAAGCATTCCGGCGGCACCGTCGTTGCCCATCCCCGTCAGGATGACCCCAACGGCGTTGCGCCCCGCATGTTTCGCCACCGAATGAAACAGCACATCCACCGACGGACGGTGCCGGTTAACCGGCGGCCCGTCATGAATTTTGATTTGATAGTTCGCGCCACTGCGCGCCAGCTCCATATGCTTATCCCCCGGGGCAATGTACGCATGGCCCGGCAGCACGCGCTCGCCGTCTTCCGCCTCTTTCACGCTGATTTGACACAGCTTGTTCAGGCGTTCGGCGAACGAGCGGGTAAAGCCTGGCGGCATGTGCTGGGTAATCAGAATACCCGGGCTTGAAAGCGGCAATGGCTGGAGTACATGGCGAATTGCCTCTGTTCCCCCGGTTGACGCGCCAATCACCAGCAGTTTTTCCGAGCTGAGTAGCGGGCCTGCTTTCAGGGTCACCGGGGCCGCCATCGGTTTATGGGCGGCCAGCTTCGCGCGCGACGCGGTGCGAATTTTTTCCGCAATCAGCTCGCTGTACGCCAGCATCCCTTCGCGGATGCCCAGCTGCGGCTTGGTGACAAAGTCCACCGCTCCCAGCTCCAGCGCACGCAGGGTGATCTCTGAGCCTTTTCCCGTCAGGGACGAGACCATCACCACCGGCATCGGGCGCAGGCGCATCAGTTTTTCCAGAAAATCGATGCCGTCCATGCGCGGCATTTCGACATCCAGCGTCAGCACGTCGGGGTTATATTTTTTGATTAAATCCCGCGCGACCAGCGGATCGGGCGCTGTCGCCACCATTTCCATATCGCTGTGGCTATTGATGATTTCCGTCATGATCTGGCGCATCAGCGCCGAATCATCAACGGACAATACCCTGATTTTACTCATGCTTTTTCCTTACTCAGCGCATAAACCGTCTGCCCACGGAGGCTAAACTCGCGCGCGAGGTTGCTAAAGTTTTCCGAGTGCCCGGCAAACAGTAAACCGTCAGGCTTGAGCAACGGAACAAAGCGACGCAGAATCTCCTGTTGCGTCGTTTTATCAAAATAAATCATCACGTTACGGCAAAAGATGGCGTCAAACGGCCCCGGCACGTTGTACTGCTTGTCCAGCAGGTTGACCGGCGCAAACTCAACGCAGTTCGCCAGCTCCTGACGAACGCGCACCAGCCCTTCGTGCGGGCCGGTACCGCGCATGAAATAGCGCTGTAACTGCTGCGGTGACAGGGTTTTCAGTTCGTCCTGGCGATAGACGCCGTTGCGCGCTTTTTCCAGCACCTCGGTGTCGATGTCGCTGGCGTACACTTTCCAGCGCCCCGGCGCCATGCCGAGCGTATCGGCCAGGGTGATCGCCAGCGAATACGGCTCCTCGCCGGTAGACGCCGCCGCACTCCAGACGCGGTACTCCCCGGTACGACGGCGCGCGTGCTCCGCCAGCACCGGGAAGTGATGCGCTTCGCGGAAAAACGCGGTCAGGTTAGTGGTTAATGAGTTAATAAAGGCCTGCCATTCAGCGCTGTTCTGGTTCGCTTCGAGCATGCTCAGATAGCGACCAAAATCATCCAGCCCGAGCGTGCGCAAGCGCCGCACCAGTCGGTTGTAAACCATGTCTCGCTTATGATCCGCAAGCACAATTCCCGCACGCTGGTAGATCAACTGACATATCCGACGAAAATGCGCGTCGGACAGCGCGAGGCGCTGTGTCATCTGCTGCAATAATGACGTTTGCCCTGAGGGCATGGGTGATGTCATAGCGCCTTCTATATTACTTTCAGGATACAACCGGTACGGCCTGCGACCGTCCGACATCTGTTTCTGCTTCTGTTTCAACGTGCTCTTTAACCGTAAATACCGCCACCAGCCCGGTCAGATGATCTGCCTGATTGGCCAGCTGATCGGTGGCGGCGGCCGCTTCTTCTACCAGCGAGGCGTTCTGCTGTGTCACCTGATCCATCTGACTCACCGCCTGGGCAACTTGCTCAATGCCACGACGTTGTTCATCGGACGCGGAGGCAATTTCGCCCATGATGTCGTTCACCCGGGTGACGGAGGTGACGATCTCGTTCATGGTCTGCGCCGCCGTATCCACCAGCGCGGAGCCTTGCTGAACGCGTGAGACCGACTCTTCAATCAGCCCCTTGATCTCTTTCGCCGCGTTCGCACTGCGGCTCGCCAGGTTGCGTACTTCGCCGGCGACCACGGCAAACCCACGCCCCTGCTCGCCTGCCCGCGCAGCCTCCACGGCGGCGTTGAGCGCCAGGATATTGGTCTGGAAAGCGATACCATCGATCACGCTAATGATGTCGCCAATCTTTTGTGAGCTGGCGGCAATCTCCTGCATGGTGCTGGCAACGTGAGATGCCTGATCGCCCCCTTTCTTCGCCGTGGTTGCCGCCTGTTTTGACAGATCCGACGCCTGACGCGCGTTGTCGGCGTTCTGGCTTACCGTCGCTGTCAGCTGTTCCATGCTGGCCGCCGTCTGCGCCAGCGAGGCCGCCTGCTGCTCGGTACGGGAAGAGAGATCGTTGTTGCCCGCCGCTATCTCTGAGATCCCGGTGTGCATGGCGTAACTGCCCTGCCGCACCTCGCTTACCGTTTCCCGCAGCGCCCCTTGCATGGCCTTGAGGCTGGCAAAAATCGCTGAAATTTCGTTCTTCCCGTACACCGCCACCGGGCGGGCCAGGTTGCCCTTCGCAATGCTGTCAAAGTGGCTGCTGATGATCGCCAGCGGTTGCACGATCATCCGGCGCGACCAGAGCAGCGCGCCACCGGTCAGAAGTGCCGCCAGGATCACCACCGCGGCAAAAATGGCCCCCGACATGTGGTAGCTTTTACGGCTGTCGGTTCCGGCACGTTCAACAAACTGGTTAATGTCCTGCTGCCAGGCGTTAAAACTGCCGTCAAACGCCGCCTGCGACTCCTGCACCGGCGCGGTCAGGAAGTCAGAAAGCTGGTTGTTCTCAAGCCAGGTCGCCTGGTGCTCCAGATCCGTATGCCACGCGGTGAAGTTCTTCTGCATCGCGGCCTTCAGCGCCTTGCCTTTCTCACTGACCGTTTCCTGCGAGGTGAAGACGCTAAACTGCGCGTTGGCCTGTTTAAGGCTGTCGCGCGCCGTCACCATCAGCGCCTTGATATCACCCGGCGGATAGCTCAGCGCCGTTAAGGTTCCCGCCTTGTTCAGCGCAGTGCTTGCCTGCAAAAGCACGGCACGCGTTTGTGCCAGTGCGGAGCGCTGCTGATTACTCGTCTCGACTTCCTGCAAATTCTGATAACCATCGCGAAACGCCCAAAAAGACAACCCGTTACTGCCAACCTGCAAAACACCACTCAGTATCAGAATCAAAAACAGAGTGGTCGAGATACGAATACGATTTAACATCCACGCTCCCATCAAGCGGCCAGCAGCCGCGGTTCAATTGTCAGTCAAAATGTTTCCCAGTTTTCATCTTGTCCGGCTACCGCTGCGCGAGGGCGAGACGCCACCGTCACAGGGGCTGACTCGCTGAGCAACGCACGCGAGCTGGCCGGGTGTTGTGTTTTGGAAGTAAGACGAAACGCCGAGACGGCCATCTTGAGACGGCTCGCCTGGTCCTCCAGCGCAGCGGCCGCCGCGGCGGACTCCTGCACCAGCGCGGCGTTTTGCTGTGTCACACGATCCATTTCCGATACCGCCATGGCGACCTGGTCAATACCCCGACTCTGCTCATCCGATGCAGAGGCGATTTCACCCATGATGTCCGTCACGCGGGTGACGGCATTCACGATGTCATTCATGGTCTCCCCCGCGCTTTCCACCAGCACCGAGCCGGTATCCACGCGGGAGACTGAATCTTCAATTAACGCTTTGATCTCTTTCGCGGCGTTGGCGCTGCGGCTCGCCAGGTTGCGCACTTCGCCTGCAACCACCGCAAAACCGCGGCCCTGCTCGCCCGCACGCGCCGCTTCTACCGCCGCGTTAAGCGCCAGGATGTTGGTCTGGAAGGCGATGCCGTCGATAACGCTGGTGATATCGGCGATTTTCTTCGAGCTGTCGGCGATGTCGTGCATCGTTTTCACGACGCCATCCACCACGCGTCCGCCGCGCTGCGCCGTTTCGGAAGCGCTTTCGGCAAGCTTAGAGGCCTGACGGGCGTTATCGGCATTCTGCTTCACGGTGGCGGTGAGTTGTTCCATGCTGGCCGCTGTCTCTTCGAGGGCGGATGCCTGCTGTTCGGTGCGGGATGAGAGGTCATTATTGCCCGTCGCGATTTCGCTGGTACCGGTGTAAATCGCCTCGGAACCTTCGCGCACGTTGGCGACGGTATCGATTAACGAGCGCTGCATATGGTCGACGCTGCTGGCCAGCTCGCCGATCTCATTGCGCCCGGAAACGGTCAGCGTTTTGGTCAGGTCGCCGCTGGCGATGTCGCGAATATGGCTAATCACGCGGCTCAGCGGGTTAAGCAGGATGTGTCGGATGCCGTACCACACCGCCACCAGCACGATCGCCAGCGCCAGGGCCAGCACCGCCATCTGTGCTTTGGCAAAGCGATAGTCGTTCTGACTTTCAGTAAACGCCGTGTGATACAGCTCGCTGCTGGCTTTGGCATACTCGCCGAGCGCCGCACCAAGGGCGTTTTGCATACCCTGGGTAGGCTGCGCAAAATAGGCGTCCATGTTGCCGTTCTCCAGGAACTGCACCAGTTCGGTTAGCCCGGCAAAGTAGGCCGCGTATTTTTCATCAATATTCTGGCTCACCTGCTCCATCGCAGGCTGCGGCGCAATCTGTTTAAAGGCTTCGTAGTGTTTCGCGGCGTCGGCAAGGGTGGTACGCGCGTTTTTCAGCAGATCCGTTTTCGCGCTGCTCTGCTGGTTGGCGGGGTCCATCATCATACGTGCAGACGAGCGGCTCAGGTTGATGCGCGTTTGCAGCATTAAATCCCAGGTCGAGGTGAGCTCACTTTGCTGCATGCGCAGGTCATTCGAGGCGGCAAAACTCGCCTGATTCTGTTTTAACGACGAAAAAAATAGCCCACCAGAAACGAGCTGAAGAAGTGCGAAAATGACCAGCACCATCATCAGCAGTGTGACAACGCGGATACGGTTCAACATACAACACCTTCTCTTAGATTTATTAACGGTGTTATCGGCACAGGCCGCAGGAACTTTACATTTGCGAAAGGGAAAAGCGGGACTCAGAAGGCGACGTCAACGATCAGGGTGTCGCTGTAGGTTCCGGCAGGGGGTGTTGCCTGGTTGGTGAGCACTTTTGCAGTGTAGTTATAGGTACGCAGAAGCCCATCGGAGCTGACCTGCGAGGAAGCCGCGCTGGCCCAGCGCTCGGTCCCGCTGCCGCCCCAGCGATTGGTGGTGGCCTCTTTGTAGATGTCATAACTCATATAGTTGCTGCCGCTGACCATCCTGCGCACGTTGTTCAGGGCGTTTGCACCATTGTTAATGCCGATGGTGTACGTGCTGCCTTTGGTGCAGGTGACCGCGATGGCCTGCGAGACGGTCGGGAAATTTTGCACCAGCGGCGCGCTGTTGAAACTGACGTCCGGCGTGGACATCGTGCTGCAATCATTGGTGACGTTCATGTTGAGCAAAATACTGGTCGTCGCCGTGCCGGTTTGCGGCGTCAGGCAGAGTCCAACAGCGCCAACCGAGCAGACGTTGTAGTTGATGCTGAAGGTAAGCAGAACCTGATACGGCCCTGCCGAGACGTTTTGCCCGGGCACCGTGCGGAAATAGAGCGGAATATTGTACTGCTTCGCCCCCAGCAGGCTGAGCAGCGAGTTGCCGCTCCAGGTGTAGGCTTTGCCAATCTGCACTTCACTGCTGGTCGCGCAGCCGGACAGGCCACACAGGCGCGTGGGGATCACATCGGTGATGGTGGCGTTGTCGGTGCGCTTCATGGTAGCCCGACTGCTGCCGGAGACCGAGGCGGTGGTGTAGTTCAGCGTCACTGAATCGTTAGTCAGCAAATTAAGCACTGCATCGCAGGCGACCACCAGCGTACCGGTAGTTTGCACTTCCCCCGTCCCGCTAAGGGCAAACGAGGTGACGCTGCCAAAGGAGGCATTGACCGTGCTGACGGTACAGGCGGCCCAGCTGCCGCCGGAAAACAGCAGCAGGAGCCCCAGCAGCAGGCGCATCACGGTGCCTCCCGGCAGACCAGCGGGCCGTAGGTTTGCAGCTTGTGTTGCGGGTTCGCGCCGACGGTCAACGTGGCGGTGCACTGTTTTCCGTCAGGCAGGGTCACGTCGAGCGCGTTCACATCGCTGAGGTTCTCAAGCCAGGCAATGCCGTCGTATCCCACCACGGCGCTACTGCGCGACGCGCGTCTCACCTGGCTTCCCACCGGGATCGCCTGGCCGCGCGCATCGTGCAGAATGACGCTCGCCACCCGCTCCTGCTCCATCGGGAAGTCCACCAGATAGCCGCTGTGGCGGCGGATAGCGATGCGACGCTCGGTTTCTTTCAGCCGGGTATCGGCCGGAAGGTTCAGGGTATCGATGCTGTAGCTGGCCGGATAGTAGGCCGACACGCCGCTCACCAGCAGATAACCGTTGTTATTGGTTTTGCCTACCGGCTGGTTTTCATAGTTTACCGGCACGTCCGGATGACCATCGGTACTGATCACCACGAACGCATCGTTGATTTTATTGGCCGCAAACAGCTCGCCGTCCATCAGCACCAGCGAGCCCATCGCCTCGCCCCACCAGGTCATCATATCCTTCTCACCGTAACCGCCGCCCTGCAGCTCGATGTTATTGTTGCGCCAGCCCAGCGTCGCCTGCTGATAGCTTCTGGACTGCGACTGGTTGGCCCACGCCATGTTCCAGCCAAATCCACCGTCGGACGGCATGGAATGGTTATAATTGATGCGCTGCGTACTGCCCGAATCGGGCGTTTTCTCGAAGGTGACGGCGGCGCTGTCCCGCTCGCCCAGCGGCACCTGCAACGACAGCGCAAAGGTCCAGTCTCCCTGCTGCTGGTCGCGGCTGGCGGCCAGATAGATACTGCTGGCACCCCACAGGTTGCGGCTCCAGGAGAGGTTCAGCAGCTCGGTTTTTTGATTGTCGAAGCTCTCAACGCCTATCCATGCGGCGCCGATATTGCCGTATTGTCCCATGTTGAAGGTCAAAGAATACTGGTCGGTATTGCGGCTGAAGCTGGCGATGGGTTTGTCATTTGTATCGTAGACGGTGGGCTGGTCATACAGCGCCAGGTTGCCAAATTTCTGATCACGCCGGGAGTGCTGGGTCGCCACGCTGAATGCGCTGGTGCTGTACTGGTACCCCCAGCCAACTTGTCCGCCGCTGTCCCCACGCATTCGGCTGCGGGTATATGACGAGTTTACCACGCCAAAACGCCCCAGCTTAAGCACGGTTCCCGCGCCGGTGAGCGCCAGATCTTCTGCCGCTTCGCCATGGCCTTCCAGGGTTAACCAGTCCGTCAGCCCATAGCGATATGAGCCGCTTCCCGCAGCCGGGCCATAGTCAAAATTCTTGATCCCGTAGTTGCGTCGCAGGCTGCCCAGCGTGACCGCGCCGTCGCTCAGCCCCTGTTTGAGTAAATCGCTGGTGACGTAAAACGGCAGCGTGGTGCTCACCTGGCGGCCCAGCGCATCGGTGGTGATCAGCACCGCGTCGCCCGCGCCGTTGATATAAGGCAGATTGGTCAGGGTAAACGGCCCCGGCTGCAGCTGCGTGGAGCCGGAGCGGTAGCCGTTGATAAACAGATCGACGGAGGTGGGCACCGCCGCTTCCCCCGAGAACGCCGGCAGCGGCCAGGTCACCAGATCCGGGCGCAGTGAGAAATCCCGGCCATAGCTAATGCCGCCCATGCGCACGCTGGTGCTCCAGCTCAGGGCATCGCTGATCACATCCCCCACGCTCCAGGTGGTGGCTTCATCTTCATTGGTGACAAGCAGCGTGGTGTCGTAGCGGACGTACCCCTCCTGCTGTCCGTTATTACCGCTAAAATCTTCCCGGGCATAGCCCGTAGAAGAGAACGAGCCGTTCTCATCGAAGTAACGAAATTCGTGCCATATCGAGGCCTGGCCGCCGATGTTGCCCGTGTGGTTGGTGTAAAAGTCGTAGTTCAGCAGCGCCCCGCGGCCATAGTGGGGCTTGCTCTGGGCGTTTCCTCCGCCAAAAGAGGTCACGCGCGCGGCAACCCAGTCGCGGGGTACCGACAATAAAAGACGTTGTGCGGCGCTGTCGTACTCCACCCGCACCTGCGAGAGCGTGGAAAGATTCACCTCACCCGTGGGGACATGCTCCGGCGGAAGACCGGCGCGCAGCAAATCGGCGCTGGAAATATAAAACGCCCCTTCCCGCTGCGTGACGGGCACCACCAGTCCCGTGTCGTAGTGGTTCAACACGAGAGAGAGCTGGAATACCGCCTCGCTGTTTATCGCCTGTGCTTCAGGAGGAGGCGGTAAACTGTCATCGCCGGGTTCGGCCCAGACGCTGGTACTGACGCAAAGCAGGATCATCATCGTCGGTTTCAGTTGACGGGCGTCGACTGCCATTGCGTATCCCTGGCATTAATTTGCGCACTCATCTGGTTCGGCTGGCGTATTCCCGCCGGGATCGGCCAGCTACGCGTGCTGTTCGGCAGGACATAGCCCAGCAGCCCGTCCGCAACCGTACGTTTCTGGCCGCCCTGCTCCAGTGCGACCTGGCTTAGCCTGACGTGTACATCCCCCCGATTACGGACCTCAAGCTCGGGCTGGCCCCCGTCCTGCCTGATGCGCCAGCTCAGGTTTCGGGTATCCACCAGCGCATGGTGTGCGCCCTCTTTGATGGTCGGGATCCCCTGCCCGTACACGAACAGCGGAATGGAATAGCGCATCTGCAGTTTTAGCCCGATGGTCGGTTCGGCTTTGGCGCCAGGCTGGGGGAGTTCGTCCACGATGATCCGGTAGGCTTGCTCGACGCCCAACGGGATAGTGCCCTGTTTAATCAGGCGGATAAGCTGCTTACTGCCCTTGCCAATGGTGACAATCGGCGGGCTGGCGACCACCTCCTGCTGGGCGGTATAGCGTTCGTATCCGCCTTCCTGTTTCCAGCGCACGATGCGCACCTGCATTGTCGTGGCGCTGTTACCCTGATTCTGGATCCACAGTTCCGTTGCGTTGGCGTCGGCGGGAAGCCAGGGGTCGATGGGCCATAACAGAATCGTCGCTGCGGCGTGAGCCTGCCCCGTCGCAACGGCCGACATCCCAAACATACTCACCAGGCAAAGTTGCCTGAAAAATGGCTTCATCGAACGTTCTCCCTTTTCACCATGACAAGGTCACGGTGAGTTGATCTGAATACGTACCTGCCGGGCTAAACCCGGTCAGAAGCGCCACGCCAAAAAGCGGCAGCGCAATGTTATTGCTGTTGGTATAGGTCACCGGAATCGCCTGGTTGACCCCTATTTCACTGTTCGCAGCCAGAGAGCTGCTGCTGTAGAGGCGGTAGCCCACCACATCGGCCCCGCCGCTGCGCGTCATCCGACGCACCGAAGCGTAGTTTTGCCCGCCATTGATGCTCATGCTCAGCGCCACTCCCGGCGTGCAGGCAATAGACAACGCGCCGTTGGGGACGAAGCTGGTGTTCACCGACGCACGCTCAACGCCGGTGTGCGTGCCGAAATCAAGCGTGCCTAACACCCCGCCCGTGCCGGTAGTCACCGAGCAGCCCGGCACAATCGTCGCGCTCACCCTGAACGATTGTGACGTGACTGCCCCGGCAGAAGGCACCGTCAGCACACCAACAAGAAGCGCAAAAAATGGCTGCACGATCCCCTCTGCGCGTTTGCGCAGACACAGCAAGGATGCCCTCATGGCTGCTTTGGACTAGTAAGTCACGCTAACGTTAATGGTATCGGTATAGGTGCCCGGCACGACGGTCACGCTGTTGCCCCCGCCGGTGATCCGCCCGTACAGGGTATAGCTGTCGATCCCGTTTGCCGTTGAGGCGACGGGCAACGCCGCGTTGTTGGCAATAGCGTTGTTGAACCCGCTGTCGCTGTAGAGGCTGTAGGCCACGCCCTGTGCCGCATTCGCGGAGTTGATCAGATAGCGTGCAGGCGTGCCTGGCGTCCCCACAACGCTGCCGGGCGCGGTGGAGTTGGTATTACCGGTGATCGCCACCGTATAGCTGGCGGTCGTACATTGAATGGTGAAGGTGTTGCCCCCGCTGGCACCGGTCAACTGCGTGGTGAGCGTGGAAAACGTTGCGGGATGGGTCCCGAAATCCAGGGTCCCGAAGTTGATGCCGTTTTGCGTAGGCGAGCCGTTAATCAGGCAGCCATTCGTGAGAGTCAGCGTTGCGCCGATAGTGCCGTTACTGGTGACCGCCAGCGCCTGATGGGCCGGGATAATTGACAGCAGCGTACCTGCACAGATTAAAAGGCGTATTCTTTTCATTGACCACCCTCCAGAAGATGTCGCCATTCGCTTTCCGCATTTTATTTAATGCACTCAATATGTTAGCCCCGCTTAACATTCCACCGAGGGGGTTATGGAGAATTTAGTTTATGGCGTTCGCTTCAACCACTTTTGCCATTTACCCCCATACCTTTGCCGTATTGACAGACTATTTCATTTAAATACAAACGATTACATTCTTCATGCAGAGTTTTTATAGTCATTTCCCGAGGATATATCGCCTATAGTGTGATGTGCATCACAATATATCGTCAGGCGTTTCACAACTAATTTAATAAAAATTAAAAAGGAGTTGTAACTCCCTCCGCTTTAATCCAATTTATGTGCCGAATCTTTTCCTGCGCTTAAATAAAAAATTTATATGCATAAGCGCCGGTGAAACCTAAGCACACAGAGGGTCTTTTCGTGGCAAGTGCAAACAAACTCACGCTCTTCATCGTGATATTCATGCTGGCGGGTATTCTTTCAGGGGCGGTTATTCATGAATATGCGCCAGCGGAGGCGGTAAAAGCCTGGTCGGAGAACATTACGCTGCTGACCGATATTTTCCTGCGGCTGATTAAAATGGTGATTGCGCCGCTGGTGTTCAGCACCTTAACGGTCGGGATCATGAAGCTCGGCGAAACCTCAACCATCGGGCGCGTCGGCGGTAAAGCGATGGTCTGGTTTATCAGCTCCTCCGTGCTGTCTATTCTGGTGGGGTTATTTATCGTCACCCTGGAACGTCCCGGCAGCGGCCTGAATCTCACCATTCCGACAGAAGCGGTGGATACCGGTCTGGCGGTGGGCGGCATGACGCTGAAAGCTTTTCTCTCCCACACCATCCCGACCAGCATCGCCGGGGCGATGGCGGATAACGAGATCCTGCAAATTGTCGTGTTCTCGCTGTTCTTCGGCATTGGTGGCGCGTCGCTGGGGCAAAAATTCAACGCTCCGCTGGTTGCCGCGCTTGATGTGGTCTCGCATATCATGCTGAAGGTCACCGGCTACGTCATGTACGTCGCCCCGCTGGCTATTTTTGCGGCCATCTCTTCGGTGATTGCCACCCAGGGGCTTGGGATCTTGCTGAACTATGCCTCGTTCATCGGCGGCTACTATGTGGCTATCCTCCTCACCTGCCTGGTGCTGCTGGCGGTGGGCTATATGGTGCTGAAAAAAGAGGTATTTCGCCTGGTCAGCATGCTGAAAGATCCGGTGCTGGTGGCGTTTACCACCAGCAGTTCTGAAGCGGCATACCCAAAAACGCTGGAACAGCTGGAACGTTTTGGCTGCTCGCGCAATATCGCCTCGTTCGTCCTGCCGATCGGTTACTCCTTTAACCTGGTGGGATCGATGGTGTACTGCTCGTTTGCCTCAATGTTTATCGCCCAGGCTTACAATATTCACCTGAGCTTTACGGAAGTGACAGTGCTGATGCTGACCCTGATGCTGGCCTCGAAAGGGATCGCGGGCGTACCGCGTTCTTCGCTGGTGGTGCTGGCCGCAACGATCCCGAGCTTCAATATTCCGGTTGCCGGTATTCTGCTGCTGATGGGTATCGATCACTTCCTCGATATGGGGCGTTCAGCCATTAACGTGCTGGGGAACGGGATTGCCACGGCGATGCTGTCGCAAAACGAAGGTGCGCGGGAAGCGGAAGCTGAGCTGGTGGAACAGGAAGCGTAAGGGTGTAAAAAAGCCGGGTGGCGGCTTCGCCTTACCCGGCCTAAAAATGCTCGAACGTATAAGCCGGGTAAGCGTGAGCGCCACCCGGTATCGTTTTAGGCCACGTGGCTCGCCGCGATATCCAGCAGCGCCATCTCATCGCTGTTCAGCAGCTTCTCAATGTTCACCAGAATCAGCATACGTTCGCCGAGCGCGCCCAGCCCCGTCAGGTATTCGGTGGACAGCGTGACCGCAAACTCCGGTGCCGGACGGATTTGATCGGCGGTGAGCGACAGTACATCGGATACACCATCAACCACAATCCCCACCACGCGCTGGCCGAGGTTCAGCACAATCACCACGGTATTATCGTTGTATTCTACGTCGCCCTGGCTGAACTTCACGCGCAGGTCAACGATAGGCACGATGACGCCGCGCAGGTTAGTCACGCCCTTGATAAAAGCAGGCGTGTTGGCAATGCGCGTAACCTGATCGTAACCGCGGATCTCCTGCACCTTAAGGATGTCGATACCGTACTCTTCATCACCTAACGTGAAAACCAGGAATTCCTGTCCTGATGGCTCGCCCGCCAGTTTCGTTACATTACTCATACCGGTCATGTTTTTACCTTCTACTTAATCAGGCGGCTGTGTACGCCACACGTTGTTCACGATTTAATCCCTGAAGCGCCGACACATCGACGATCAGCGCCACGCTGCCATCCCCGAGAATGGTGGCAGCAGAAATGCCTGGCACTTTGCGATAGTTGCTTTCGAGGTTCTTCACCACCACCTGGTGCTGACCAATCAGCTGATCGACCAGCAGCGCATAGCGGCGACCGGCGCTTTGCAAAATCACCACAATGCCCTGCGTGGCCTCGGTTTTTGCACCGTCCACTTCAAATACTTTCCACAGCTCGACCAGCGGCAGGTACTCCCCGCGCACTTCGAGCACGCGCTCGCCGCCCGCCAGCGGATGCAGATCTTCTTCGCGCGGCTGCAGCGACTCCATCACCGCGTTCAGCGGCAGGATAAAGACCTCGTCGGCCACCTTAACGGACATGCCGTCGAGGATCGCCAGCGTCAGCGGCAGCAGGATGCGGATGGTGGTGCCGGCCCCCTGCTTAGACTTGATCTCGACGTGGCCGCCCATCTCCTGGATGTTACGTTTCACCACGTCCATGCCCACGCCACGCCCGGAGACATCCGTCACCTGCTCGGCGGTGGAGAAGCCCGGCGCGAAGATCAGCATGCCGACCTCTTCATCGGTCATGTTTTCGTTCACCGCCATGCCCTGCGATACCGCTTTCGCCAGGATACGCTCACGGTTCAGACCGGCACCGTCGTCGGTCACTTCGATGCAGATGTTACCGCCCTGGTGTTCCGCAGAAAGGATCAGGTTGCCCACCGGAGATTTCCCCGCTGCGATGCGGTTTTCCGGCAGTTCAATACCGTGGTCAAGACTGTTACGCACCAGGTGCGTCAGCGGATCGATAATGCGTTCGATCAGGCTCTTATCCAGTTCGGTTGAGCTGCCCATCAGCGTCAGCTCAATCTGCTTGTTGAGCTTACCGGCCAGATCGCGCACCAGGCGCGGGAAGCGGCTAAAGACATACTCCATCGGCATCATACGGATGGACATCACCGATTCCTGCAGATCGCGAGCGTTACGTTGTAACTGGCCCATACTGGTGATGAGATCGCCATGGGTGACCGGGTCCAGCTCGTTAGAGCGCTGGGCCAGCATGGACTGGGTGATCACCAGTTCGCCCACCAGGTTAATCAGCTGGTCGACCTTCTCAACGGCCACGCGGATGCTGGTGGATTCGCTGGAGCGCGCCGCGGGCTTTTCACCGCGGCCAGGCGCTGCCGGCTCTTTCGGCACGGCTTTCAGCGCAGGCGCTGCAGGCACTACTGCAGGCGCAGCGACCTCAGCAACACCCTCTTCCACTGGCGCCGGGGCGTCAGCAACGGGCGTTTCGGTTTCAAAGGCAATCTGGTCGGCTTCGATAACAAAGCACAGGACCGCCACGATGTCGTCCTGGTCGATCCCGTCGTCCAGCGTCGCCGCCAGGCTGTCTTTGCCTTTCACCACGTTGCTTAAGGTCGCCAGGTTACCCAGCTCTTCTTCCAGCAGATTGACTTCATTCTCTTTCAGACGAGAGAGAACCACGCGCAATTTTGCGGGCTGCCCGGCGGCAGGCGTGGCATCGGCTGGCGAAACCGCATCGACAACGCTCAGTTTCGCAGCAGGGACGGCAGGCGCGGCGGCCTCGCCTTTTGCTTCCAGCGCAAGCTGGCGAAGCGCATTGCAGATGTATTCAAAGCTTGCTGCATCAGGCTCTGTCGAACTTTTATAGGCGTCGAGCTGTTCCTGCATAATATCTTTGGTTTCCAAAAACAGGTTGATAATATCGGTATTGAGCTGCATCTCACCGCGTCGTGCTTCATCGAGCAGGTTTTCCATTAAATGGGTCGTTTCCTGCAGGATGGTAAAACCAAAGGTTCCGGCGCCGCCTTTAATGGAGTGCGCTGCCCGGAAGATGGCATTCAGCTGCTCTGAATCCGGTGCTTCAGGCACCAGATCCAGCAGGTGTTGCTCCATATCAGCCAATAACTCGTCGGCTTCATCAAAGAATGTCTGGTAAAAATCGCTAATATCCATGCTCACGCTATCACCTCGGATTGGCTGGTGGCGATGTTGGAACGGCAGCCGAAGGGACGGCCCCAGGCTGTTTTAAATCGTCCAGTGACTCATTCTGACTTTCGGCGTTTTCATGCAGGATGGCCTGCTCCGCCTGCTGGTTCAGCACTAAAAGACTGATACGACGGTTGATGGCGTCATCCGGCCCGCGGTCGGTGAGGCGCATGGTTGCTGCCATGCCGACCACGCGCAGGACCTTGCCATCATCAAGCCCACCCGCCACCAGCTCGCGACGCGAGGCGTTGGCACGATCGGCAGAAAGCTCCCAGTTGCTGTACCCTTTTTCGCCACTGGCATAGGGGAAATCATCCGTGTGCCCGGAGAGGCTGACCCGGTTCGGGATGCCGTTCAGCACCGGCGCAATCGCCCGCAGAATGTCGCGCATATAGGGTTCCACTTCCGCGCTGCCGGTTTTGAACATCGGGCGGTTCTGGCTGTCGATGATCTGAATGCGCAGCCCTTCCTGCACCAGGTCAATCTTCAGGTGCGGACGTAACGCGCGCAGCTTCGGATCGGCCTCAATCAGCTGATCCAGATCCCCGCGCACTTTTTTCAGGCGCGCCTGCTCCATCCGTTTTTTCAGCTCGTCGATGTTCGGCTCTTTTTTCACCTCACCCTTTTGCTGGGTGTAATCATCGCCGCCGCCCGGAATGGGGCTGTCACTGTTAGAAATACGCTGCCCACCGGTCACTGCCGTCGCCAGCGGTGTTCTGAAATATTCCGCAATCTGAATCAGCTCTTTCGGGCTGGAGATGGAGATCAGCCACATCACCAGAAAAAAGGCCATCATGGCGGTCATAAAATCGGCGTAAGCAATTTTCCAGGAGCCGTGCGAGCCGTGCCCGTGCCCCTTATGCTTGCGCTTTTTTACGATGACGATCGGATGGGACTGGTTTTTCATGCGTCCTCAGTGGTCGTCTGTTGGTTTGGATTTTTCACCGCGCGCACATGTTCTTCCAGCTCGATGAACGACGGACGTTCGCTGGAGTACAGGGTTTTACGCCCGAATTCCACGGCGATAGGCGGCGCGTAACCGTTGAGGTTGGAGAGCAAGGTGATCTTCACGCACTGCATCATTTTGGTGGTTTCGGCGCTTTTCTGGCGCAGCACGCTGGCCAGCGGGGAGATAAAACCGTACGCCAGTAAAATACCGAGGAAAGTGCCCACCATAGCGTGGGCGATCAGCGCCCCCAACTCCGCCGCCGGGCGATCCGCCGAGGCCAGCGCGTGAACCACGCCCATTACCGCCGCGACGATACCGAATGCAGGCAGCGAGTCACCCACCAGCGCCAGGCTGTTCGCCGGCACTTCGGATTCACTTTCGTGGGTCTCGATCTCTTCGTCCATCAGCGCTTCGATTTCGAAGGTGTTCATGTTGCCGCTGATGATCAGGCGCAGGTAATCGACGATGAAATCCAGCATCATGGCATCGGCCAGAATACGCGGGTAGCTGGCGAAGATTTCGCTCTCTTTCGGGTTTTCGATATCACGCTCCAGCGAGAACATCCCCTGCTGACGCGACTTCGCCATCAGGCGATAGAGCAGTGCCAGCAGATCCATGTACATGCTTTTGGTGTATTTCGAGCGACGGAACAGCAGTGGAATAGCTTTCAGCGTCCCCTTGATCGATTTACCGTTGTTGCCAACGATAAAAGCCCCTATCCCTGCGCCGCCGATGATAATAAGTTCAGCCGGTTGATAGAGTGCTCCAAGGTGCCCGCCGGTCATCATGTAACCGCCGAAAACTGTACCGAGAACTACCAGGTAACCTAATAAGATAAGCACGACATCATCCTTCCGCTAGTGACTATGGCAGGACGTTCATTTCGACAGTGTGCCCAAAATGCGGGTAAAAAAAAGCAGCGGTAATGACTTACCGCTGCTGGAATCTTGCCCACAAGGTCGGGTTAAACAGCGTGTTCGATCTGTTCATCCAGCAGTTGTGGAATAATATCGGCAGCATCCCGGGAAAGTTTACGTCTTTTTACTGCCCTGGAAGGCGGCTGACATAAACTGCAGGCAAAGCTGCCTACGGGCTGATGTGCATGGGTGATAAAATTGCCGTCGCAGCAGTTGCAGCGCGACAGTTGCAGCATTCCGCTTTCAACAAAACGCACCAGCGTCCATGCGCGGGTTAGCGCCAGCAGAGGACCTTCTTCCTGCTGTGGGCATTGCTCAAGGTAAAGCTTATAGGCTTTGATCACGGCGTCGACGCCGGTGCACAGCCCCGTCTTCAGAAGATACTGCCATGCGTTGCAGAACATAGACGCATGAATGTTCTGCTCCCAGGTCATAAACCAGTCGGTCGAAAACGGCAGCATGCCTTTCGGCGGTGGGCTACCACGTAACTCTTTATACAGTTTAATAAGACGGCCACGGCTCAGCTGCGTTTCGCTTTCCAGCATTTGTAAACGCGCACCCAGCGTAATGAGTTCCATTGCCAGCTGTATGTCACGGGCTTCCTGAACAATGCTTTTCTCGCTCATTTTTTATGCCCTTTTCTTACGGGCAGCGTCATCAGGCTGGCTGATTTCGGTGAGCAAGCGGGTGGAAAGAAGAATACCGGTGTGGATCTGCTGGAGATCGTCAACGCGGGAATCCTGGGTCAGACGCGTAATGGTCTGCGGACTGTCAAAGCGGAACTGGCAAACAAGCTGATTGGTCTCTGCCAGTTTTACCATTTGCGGGAGCGTTAATCCGCCCAACATGGTGGCCATCTCTTCGTTAATACCCAGACGAAACATTGCGGATGCTTTGTCCTGACTAATCAAACGCTGTGCAAGCAATAAATACGACAAGTTGATGTCATAGATATGTTTTAGCAACTCGGATGTATGCATTTTTCCCATCCCGAATAACCAACTATTATTTTTATGCGGACAGACCGCACCCCGTGATGTCGCCGGGAAATCACCCGGTATAAAAGAAAAGGCCAAATGCATAGTTGAATTAAGATTTGTATGCTTATGCAGTAAAACGCGCAGTGACCCCGACACGTCTTTACGCATCGCTTACGCCTTTTATCATTTCTTACAAATAACTAAGATTTTTCCTAATTCGACGCAAACTCTACTCGTCAGTTTTGCCACATACAATCCAGCCTCCCCCGAATTTTAAAAAAAATGTGATCTGCGTCACATAAATTGAGTGAATATACTCCATAAACCCATCAGCGAGACTTGTAAGTTGGTTAACAATTGAGCAAATCACACTGTTTTATATTCTTTATGATCGAATACTCATGCAGAAGTGTGAACAAATGGGTGTGAAGAAGTACTTTTTGATGCTCTTAAGGTTGCAGTAATGTTAAAATCGTCTACCACGTCAGGTACGATATTGGTTATCTTTATTAATCAGTGATTTAACACACCTGGCCGCGCAGGTAGTATCAGACAGCAATTATCCCGAATGCGTTAATAACGTTTCAGAATGATTTAACTGAACAAGCATTTAATTTTGTGATTTGTATTAAGTTGTTAATTTTTTTCATTTAGACATACTTTTCAGTTATTCTTCTTATAAGAATAATTAATGAATAATTATGATAAGCGTCACACTAATGACATGGTCCCCTCTTGCAGACTCGGGAGTTTCGCGGTAATGCTGAATATATACCGTTTCTCAGCCGCCAAAGGAGTGTGTGATGAGTTACTCCCATCTTCTTGTTTCCGTTGCTGTTTCCCCGGAAAGCCACCAGCTTGTTGCCCGCGCGGTCTCTATCGCCCGGCCTAACAACGCCCGCATCAGCCTGATCACCCTTGCCGCCGAGCCGGAAATGTATAATCAGATGGCCGCCCCAATGCTCGAAGATATTCGCGACGTGCTGCAGGAGGAAACAAAAGCCTTTCTGCGGGAACTGGTGGAGAAAGCGAATTATCCGGTTCAGGAAACCGTCATTGCCACAGGCGAATTAAACGAACACATACTGAGCATGTGTCGTCATCAAAATATTGATTTAGTAATTTGCGGGAATCATAACCAGAGCTTTTTTTCCCGGGCTGCCTGCTCGGCGAAATCAATTGTTGGCTCAAGTCTGGTAGATGTTTTGCTGGTGCCTCTCGGGGGCAGTTAATGCCCCCGAGAATAATCACGCCAGTTTAGGGAAGGTCGCGATCTTTTTTTGCAGATGTCCCTCGCTGTCCTGCGGGGTAATGGCGCGCAAATCCTCAATGAACCGCGCCTGCCAGTGATTGATATCATTCTTGCGAATGGTTTCCATCATCTCAGCGTGGCGTGAAATACGTTCCGTCAGCGGCATCGTCAGGGCGCGATCCAGCGCATTGGCGACGTCATCCCGATCATAAGGGTTGACGATAAGCGCAGAGGTGAGCTCATTGGCCGCACCGGCAAATTGCGACAGCACCAGCACGCCAGGGTCGGCAGGATCTTGTGCTGCGACATACTCTTTTGCCACCAGATTCATCCCGTCACGTAGCGGCGTAACCAGGCCGACATCCGCATAGCGGAAGACCTTCATCAGGATCTTACGATCGAAGTGCTGATTGAGATAGAACAGCGGCGTCCAGCCTAGTTGCCCGTAGCGGCCGTTGATCCGTCCGGCTTCGGTTTCTAACTGGTGACGAATATCCTGATAGGCCTGCACTTCGCCGCGCGAGGTTGGCGCAATCTGGGTATAGCGGATTTTACCGTGGTGGTGCGGGAATTTTTCCAGCAGGGTCTCGTAGGCCAGGAAACGCTCCGGCAGCCCTTTGGAGTAATCCAGGCGCTCTACCGAAAAGATGTTTTTCACATGCTTGAGTTCGTTCTTCAGCTGCGCCAGTTTTGGCGGCAGCGGCCCTGACGCCTGTTCGGCAATCTCGTCAGGCTCAATCCCGATAGGATAAACCTCGGTGTGGAAAGCTTTGCCCCATGCGGTGTGGGATTTGCCCTCGCGCGTTACCAGACGCGTTTTACCCGAAATGCTGTCGAGGAAGGCCAGCCTGTCGTTTTCAGTCTGGAAGCCGAGCAGATCGTAATCCGCCAGGGCCTCGAGGATCTCGTCGTGCTGAGGCAGCGCGGTGAAGATTTCCGGCGTCGGGAAAGGGATATGCAGGAAGAAGCCAATCCGGTTATTGACGCCCCGTTTACGCAGCTCTCTGGCAAAGGGCAAAAGATGATAATCGTGGATCCATAAAATATCGTCTTCCTCGATTAAAGGCAGCAGTTTATCCGCCAGCAGGGCATTCACCCGCATGTAGCCTTCAAAGCCCTCGCGCTGAAACTTAACGAGGTCCAGACGATAGTGAAAAGCGGGCCACAGCACGGCGTTGGAAAACTCCGAGTAGTACTCGTCATAGTCTTTTTCGTTCAGGGCGAACGAGGCCCAGGTGATGTTGCCGCGCGTGACTTTCTTCAGCGGTTTCTCTTCATTACTGATATCCCCACTCCAGCCGAACCAGAGGCCACCGGCGGCTTTCAGGGCACCTAACACCCCTACCGCCAGGCCACCTGCGCTGGCTTTTTTATCATCCGGCGGTGCGATGCGATTAGAGACGACGACTAAGCGACCCATAATGATTTCTCCCGTTGTTTTGCGCTATTTGTTGTTGTTGCTGGTTAGCGACGTCAGATATCCACTGCCAGACGCTGGCGACACTTTCCAGCCGCCATTTGGCACTTGTTTCTCCAGGGCCGACTTTGACAGATATCCCTCCGGCCTGGTTTACCACACTGAACCCGGCCTCATCGGTCAGGTCATCCCCAAAAAATACCGGCGTCCTGCCTTTAAACGGTGGCTCAGCCATAAATGCAGCAATGGCGGCACCTTTATTTATCCCTTCAGGTTTGATTTCTACCACGCATTTACCCGGCTGGAGCGCAAGCTGAGGGTGTGCATCAGCCAGGCTACGGGCAATGGAAAATATCGCCGCTTCATGGTGAGGTGCCTGGCGATAGTGCAGCGCAAAGGCCATGCCTTTGGCTTCCAGTTCGGTGCCCGGAAGCTGTGCCAGCGACGCGATAAGCTCCGCATGCAGCGTGTTAATCAACGCCTCTGGAAGCGAGACAATATGCAATTGATCATGGATGTCGCGGCGCTCCGCTCCGTGTACTCCAGCCAGCGGAAAGTGGTAAGGCCCGGCGAGCATATCCAGCTCAGCCATAGAGCGCCCTGAAATCAATGCCAGTGCTCCAGCGTTCATCTGCGAGAGCTGATGCAAATCCTCTAACACCGTATCCGGTACCACAACATCGTCAGGATGCGGCTGGATCCCGGCGAGCGTCCCGTCGAGATCAAAAAACCAGGCATAGTTACCAGATAGTACAGGCGGTGCAGTTAACAAGTCAGCCACCCTTTTCCTCCTTACAGTTGACGAGGGACAAACGTCTTTCCCCCTTTCATAGCCATGTAAGTATAGACAGTGTGACGTTGCTCGCCATTTAGCAACCGCCCCGCCAGCAAAACTGGCGGGGCGGCAGGAGGGTCAACTATGGTTATTAGTTGAGCAGGTTTACGCCAGGAAAAAACTCAGACCGTGCGCTTCGCTTTTTGCTTGTAACGGTCGAATATCACGGCTGCCAGCAGGATCAGGCCACGCACCACATACTGCGAGAACGGTGAAATATTCAACAGGTTCATGGCGTTCTCCACCGTCCCCAAAATCAATATCCCCGCCACCACATATGAGATTTTTCCGATGCCTCCTTTCAGCGAAACCCCGCCTAACACGCAGGCTGAGATGACAATCAGCTCATAACCGATGGAGGTCATTGGCTGGCCGCTGGTCATGCGCGAGGCCAGAATAATCCCCGCCGCCGCCGAGACCAGCCCCGAGAGCACGAAGATGATGATTTTGGTGCGCACCACAGGTACGCCCGCCAGACGCGCCGCCTCTTCGTTACCGCCAATCGCCAGGGTATTGCGGCCAAAGGTGGTGCGGTTCAGCAGGAAACCAAACAGGATCAGGCAGGCAACGGTCAGCCAGATGGGCGCAGGCAGGCCCAGCCAGTTGGCATAACCCAGGGTGAAGAAACGCTCATCTTCAATCCCAACGGCTTTTCCGTCAGAGATAATGTAGGCCAGGCCGCGAACGATCTGCATGGTGGCAAGGGTGGTGATCAGCGCGTTGATTTTCAACCGGGCGATAACAAACCCGTTCACCAGACCGCTCAACACGCCCAGCATCAGCCCTGCCAGCACGCCGATCCACAGGCTTTCGGTCAGGTTGATCACCACCGCGGCGGTCACCCCCGCACAGGCAATGACCGAGGCCACAGACAGGTCAAAATCGCCGGAGGCCAGACAAAACAGCATCCCGCAGGCCACCATGCCGGACATCGAGATAGCCAGCCCGAGTCCCTTCATATTGATGAAGGTAGCGAAGTTTGGAACGAATATGGCGCAGGCGAGGAACAGCACGGCAAAGACCACCAGCATGCCGTACTGATCCCAGATGCGCCCAAAACTGAATGCCGTCTTCGGCGCTCCGGATGTAGTAACAGAGGACATCATTGACTCCTTACTCAGGCGACAGCCTGGCTAACTTTAGGCATGGCGAGACTCAACGCCAGTTGTTCATTCGCCTGTTCATGCAGCAATTCACCGGCAATTTCCCCTTCACGCATCACAACGATGCGATCGGCAACGCCGAGGACCTCTGGCAGATCGCTTGAGGCGAATAGCACCGCCACGCCCCGTTTTGCCAGCTCATAAATGACGTTATAGATTTCGTGCTTCGCCCCCACGTCGATGCCGCGCGTCGGCTCGTCGAGCATAATCACCTTCATGTCTTCCGACAGCCAGCGGCCCAGGATCGCCTTCTGCTGGTTTCCGCCTGAAAGGTTCATGATCAGCTGTTCGGCACCCGGCGTTTTGATATTCAGCGAACGGATGTGGTGTTCGGCGTTGCTCGACTCCCAGCCGTCGTTGATCAGGCATCCGGCGCGGATAAACTTGCGGCGAGCAGAGATATTGATGTTGTCGCGAACCGAGTGCACCGGAATAATCCCTTCTGCCTTGCGATCTTCCGGGCAGAGCATGATGCCAGCGGTGATGGCGTGGGCAGGCTTCTGAATATCGACTTTTTTCCCGTCAACCAGAATCTGCCCCTGGGTAATGCGCGTACCGCCAAACAGCCCTTTCAGCAGCTCGCTGCGCCCGGCCCCGACCAGGCCAAACAGCCCGACAATTTCACCGCTGCGCACCGAAAGCGAAATGGGCGTACGCACGCCGGGCGCTTTCACGGTGTCCAGACGCAGGCGTTCCGGCCCGTACTCGCGCGGTTTCCAGTGGTAAATATCTCCGAGATCGCGCCCGACCATCGCCTGCACCAGCTGGTCATGGTTGACCTGCTGCATATCGGTGAAGGTGCGCACGTAGCGGCCATCTTTGAATACCGTGATGGCATCGCTTAAGGCGAAAATCTCCTCCATGCGGTGAGACACGTACAAAATGATGCGGCCTTCTTTGCGCAGCTCGCGGATCACCCGGAAAAGATTGTCGATTTCCCGCGCGGATAACGAACTGGTTGGCTCGTCAAAGGCGATGATTTTGGCGTTACGCGCCAGCGCTTTGGCGATTTCCACCATCTGCCACTGGCCGATGGAGAGATACTTCAGGGGCGTTTGCGGATCGACGTCCAGCCCGAGGTGTTTTAACTGCAGGCCCGCTTCATAGTTCAGCAGCGAGCGATTGACCACGCCGCTTTTATGCGGCAACTGGCCTAAATAGATATTTTCCGCTACGGTCATCTCAGGAATAAGGTGCAGCTCCTGATAGATGATGGCAACGCCCGCGTTGAGCGCCGCCGTGGTGTCGGCAAAGGCGACCTCTTCGCCGCGAATAGCCAGCGTGCCGGTGGTGGGCGTGTAGTTACCGCTGAGAATTTTGAGCAGCGTGGATTTTCCCGCGCCGTTCTCCCCCATCAGGGCGTGAACCTGGCCGGGATAGCAGTCGAAGCTGATATCGGTCAGCGCGTTTACACCGGGGAAGGTTTTACCGATGCCGCGAAAAGAGAGATACGGTAAGGACTGTTGCATAACGACTCCGTGATACCTGTTGTGTGTACGTCAGGCCCCTTACGGTAAGTAAGGGGCACAATCACAGCCTGTTATTTACCGCCCAGTCCTTTTTTCGCCAGCTCCTCTTTGAAGTTATCGCGGGTGATCAGCACCACGTCAGTCACTTCGGTGAATTTCGGCGGCTCAGCCCCTTTGGTCACCCAGTTGTAGAGCATCTCGCTGGATTTGTAGCCGTGAACGTCCGGGCTTGGCAGCAGAGAACCGTAGAAGCCCGTCGCCTGCGCTTTCGACAGCTCGCTGACGGCATCGACACCGTTAATACCAATGCCAATCACGTCAGGTGCTTTGAAGCCCTGGCCTTCGGTTGCACGCACGCCGCCCAACACGGTGTTGTCGTTCATGCCGACCACCAGCCAGTGTTTAACCTCCGGATGCTGCACCAGCATTGAGTTCGCCGCATCGAATGCGCCCGGGATATCGTTAGATTTGGTGGGCACTTTGTAGATCTGTTTTTCCGGGAAGCCGGCGGCTTTCAGGGCATCCATAGAGCCGGAAGTACGACGACGCGCGGTATCCAGCTCGTCGGCGGTAATGGCCATTACGCCGGTCTCTTTAACGTCCCAGCCGCGTTTTTGCATCTCTTTATATAATTCCTGGCCCTGGCGCTCGCCGATTTTAGTCGCGGCCATCATCACCAGCGGGACGGTATCCATCGGTTTGCCTTTGGCATTGACAAACTGGTCATCAACCGCAATCACCTTCATGTCGTACCCGCGCGCCTTGGCAACGATCGCGGACCCAAGCTTAGGATCGGGCGTACAGATAACGAACCCTTTCGCGCCGCTGGCCGCCAGGCTGTCGATGGCGTTCAGCGTTTTTTCACCGTCCGGCACGGCGATTTTGATCACCTCAAAGCCTAAATCTTTCCCGGCTTTATCGGCGAATTTCCACTCGGTCTGGAACCACGGTTCTTCAGGTTGTTTAACCAGAAAACCGAGTTTTACATTTTCTGCCATAGCGGATTGTGACATAACGGCAGCCAGGCCGATGGCCGCCAGCGCTTTAGTAAATTTGTGCATGGTAAACTCCAGCTTTAATATTCTTTTCTGTAGGGATTAACAGCGTGCTTTTTATTTAATCGGACGTAAAACAAGACATTAGCGCTTACCTCGTCATAAGCGGTCGTGCTGCAGATAGTTTTAGCGGGAAATTAATCATCCATAAGAGAGCAATATCACACCGCAGAATTACAGTAATTGCGTACATAAATTCAGCGAAAAAAGACATAAAAACGGCAGGAATTGTCTGACAAATCGGAAGGGGTTAAGCAGAATAATCCATAAGACCAGCTCAGAAGTCCCTGTAGGCCGGATGCCTGTAGCATCCGGCACGGACATTACCAGGCGTAGTAAATATGCTCAGCGTGATCGCGAACGGGCACCTCATCGCCCAGCAGGCGAGCAGACAGCGTTAGCGCAAAGTCGAACGCATGGCCCAGACCTTTGCCGCTCAGCAGATTTTTATCTTCCACCACCGGCGCATCAACGTATTCGCCGTCTTCAACCGTTTGCCATAAATCGCCGGAGCAGACGTAGCGGCGGCCCTTCAGCAGCCCGTTGCCGCCCAGCACGCGCGCGGCTGCCGAACAGAGAGGGCAAATCCACTTTCCACACTCATCGTGCAGGGAAATGAAACGGATAACCTCACGATCTGCCGCAAGGTTCACGCTGCCCTGCGGCCCGCCGGGGATCACCACGGCGTCATACAGGGTGTCGCGGCGCTCAGACAGCGTGCTGTCGGCCACCATGGGAATGTTGTGGTAACTCATGACCGCGCGGGACTCTGCACACGCCAGGGTGTCGACGTCAATTGCCAAACGGCGCAGAATATCAATGGTGATGATGGCTTCCGCTTCTTCAAAACCGGGTGCCAGCAGAACTGCAACTCTTGCCATGTCAAACCTCTGAAGTTTTCACAATTAAAACATTGTTTCACTTTCCCACATCTGGCAAGAACAAACTTTCGCGACGATCACATTTCAGGTGAACGCGACAAAACTGATCTGACTCAATAAGAACATGCTCAATATATTCTCAAGAATTAACCTGGATAAGGTTTCAAAAAAAGCGCCCTTTAACCTGAGATAAATTATTAATTAGCACAATCTCCACCATATTTTTTAAAATATTTATATATCAACGACTTAATAAATTAAAATTTTCCCGTCACGTTTAAAAATTTTAACTATATTAAACTTTGTAATGTTAGGTTAACACCACGTGATTAAGAGTTTTCTTAATCCAGCGACAGGGCTATGCTTTTTATATCGAACACAGGAAGTGAACATTCGGTCAGTACGCGCCACAGCAGAAAACCTGTTTCTGAAAATAAGATCTCTTTGGTCTGTATCACAACCTGCCGGGTCAGGTTAAGCAGCGGACGTTATGTCCCAGCATCAATAAGGATATGAGTATGGCTACCCAAACGATGATTCAAAAACTGAATGCCCAGATGAACCTTGAGTTTTATGCCTCTAATCTGCATCTTCATCTGAGCGAGTGGTGTTCTGAAAAAAGCCTCAACGGTACGGCTACCTTTTTCCGTAGCCAGGCGCAGAATAACGTCACCCATATGATGCGCGTCTTCGACTTTATGAAGGATGTCGGGGCAAATCCCATCGTCACCGCGCGCGCAATGACGGAAGAACACTACGCCTCCCTCGAAGAACTCTTCCAGAAAACGCTGCAGGAATATGAGCAGCGTTGCGACACCTTAAGCAAACTGGCGGAAGAAGCGAAGGCGCAGCAGGACAGCACCACGCTGAATTTTCTGCGCGACATGAACAAAGAGCAGCAGCAGGATGGCATGCTGCTGAAGGCGCTGGCGGATGAGATTCGCAACGCCAAACGTGAAGGTCTGTGCCTCGAACAGACCGATCGTCACCTGCTCGACATTGTTACCTGCCAGCAGCACTGAGTCGTCATTGCCTGCCCCCGCAATAGGGGCAGGCTCCCCTCTCACAGCAACTCCCTGCTTTCTTTAAGATTTAACAAATCCGATCCCGCTCCCAATGAATAACCCTGCTTCGTGTAATGATTTAGCCAGAGACTTTATCATTGACGAGGGAGCATCATGATCACCATTGAGTTTGTTGTCATTATCCTCTGCCTGCTGGTCGGCACCCGCTTCGGCGGGATGGGGCTTGGGCTGATAAGCGGGATTGGCCTGTTTATTCTCAGTTTCGTGTTTGGGCTTCAGCCCGGCAAACCGCCGGTCGACGTGATGCTGACCATTCTGGCCGTTATCGGTTGCGCCGCCACGCTGCAAACTGCGGGCGGCCTGAACGTGATGATGCAGTTCGCCGAGCGGCTTTTGCGCAAACACCCGCAGCACATTACCCTCCTCGCACCCTTCACCACCTGGACGCTGACGTTTCTCTGCGGCACCGGGCACGTGGTGTACACCATGTTTCCGATTGTGGCCGATATCGCGCTGAAAAAAGGGATACGGCCAGAGCGCCCGATGGCCGTGGCATCGATTGCCTCTCAGATGGCGATCACCGCCTCCCCCGTTTCGGTAGCCGTCGTTTCGCTGGTGTCGATCCTCGGCGCCCAGCACGGGATTGGGCACGCGTGGGGGATCCTCGAAATCCTGGCGGTGTCCGTTCCCGCATCGCTGTTCGGGGTAGCCGTCGCGGCCCTGTGGAGCCTGCGCCGAGGTAAAGATTTGGCGGATGACGCCGAGTTTCAGAAAAAGTTAAGCGATCCGAAACAGCGCGAGTTTATCTACGGCGGAACGGAAACGTTGATGAATCATCGTTTTCCAAAACAGGCCTACTGGTCGACATGGATCTTCTTTGCCGGGATCGCGGTGGTTGTCCTGCTGGGTGCGCTGCCAGAACTGCGGCCGGCCTTCGAGGTAAAAGGCAAATTAACCGCCCTGTCGATGAACCTCGTCATCCAGATGATGATGCTGATTGCCGGGGCGGTGATGCTGATAGCCTGCAAGGTCAACGCCTCTGCCATTTCGAACGGTGCGGTCTTTAAAGCGGGGATGGTCGCCATTTTCTCGGTGTTTGGCGTTGCGTGGATGAGCGACACCTTCTTTCAGGCGCATCTTGATGAGCTGAAAATGGCGCTGGAGGGGGTGGTCAAAAGCCATCCGTGGACCTACGCCATCGTCCTGTTTCTGGTGTCGAAGCTGGTGAACAGCCAGGCGGCGGCACTCACCGCCGTCGCCCCGATGGGGCTGATGCTGGGCATCGATCCGAAAATGCTGATCGCCTTCTTCCCGGCCTCCTATGGTTACTTCGTGCTGCCAACCTACCCGAGCGATCTGGCCTGCATCGGGTTCGACAGGTCAGGAACGACCCGCATCGGCAAATTCATCATCAACCACAGTTTTATTCTGCCTGGACTTATCGGCGTGAGCTGCGCGTGTGCGGCCAGCTATCTGCTGGTACAAACGTTCTTCTGAATCCTTCTCCGGGCGACGGTCAGCGTCGCCCTTCGCTGTTTGAGCAGAAAACGGTTTCTAAATTCAAAACATCGGTTTATTTTAGTGAGACTCACCCTGCGGCGTGAAACGCAACTCGATCAGCGCGATGGCTTTTTGGATCGCGCGAAGCGTGACCGGATCGGCCGCAGCAGGATGGCTGGTGAAATCGATGTTTTTCAGTTGGGTGGACATCTTCTCGCGCACTTCTACCGGCGCGATAACGTCAATCACATCAAGGATTTGTTTGATAACCAACTGGCATGCGACGACGTCAGATACCAGTTCCTGATCGGCGCTCAGGTTTTGTGACATGGGGTTTCTCCTTTTTTAAAGGCCGCCATAGTAGCAAAACGTACGCCCTTTCATCTCCCTCTCGTCGCCAGCAGACATAAAAAAACCTGCCGAAGCAGGTTTTTATCAGAACATCGCACCCGGTGGGACGTCTTTGAAGGTGTTGCAGTAGTTTGCCCACATGCTTTTCAGGATTTTGCGCAGTTTCATTTGATGCTCCAGTAACGTGTTATGCAGGTGTTATTTTCTCTGCGCTTATAATATGACCACCATCACAAAAATCAATGATTTTGTGATGCATATCACAGTCAAAAACGGGCGCAATGCTGCTGGATTGTTAAAAAAGCATCGGTAAATCCGTGAGTTATGGTTCTATAAATTCCAGTAAATTTTTATCATTTTTTTTGATACGGCAGGACAGGATGAGTGAAAACATCACCGGGAAAGCGAACCGAGGCTTATCGCCTGCGGCGCTTTTAGTTGCCGGCGCGTTCTTTATGGAGTTTCTTGACGGCACGGTCATTGCCACCGCCCTGCCGGACATGGCAAAAAGCTTCGGCGTGCAGGCCGTGGATCTGAATATCGGGATCAGCGCATACCTTATTACCCTGGCGGTGTTGATCCCCGCCAGCGGCTGGATTGCGGACCGTTTCGGTGCGCGCAAGGTCTTTGCCCTCGCGCTGGCGATCTTCACCCTGGCCTCGGTTTTTTGCGGTCTGTCGACAACCGTTGATGCGTTTGTGGCGATGCGGGTGCTTCAGGGGATGGGCGGCGCGCTGATGGTTCCCGTCGGACGCCTGGCCGTACTGCGCATCACGCCGAAACACCAGCTGATCGCCGCCATCGCCACCCTCACCTGGCCGGCACTGGTTGCCCCGATTATTGGCCCGCCGCTGGGCGGGTTTATCACCCACTTTGCTGACTGGCGCTGGATTTTCTTCATCAACGTCCCGTTAGGCATTGCGGCTATTCTTCTGGCGCTGCGAATTATTCCCGATCTGCGGGATGAGAGCCGTCGTCCGTTCGATACACCGGGGTTTATAGCCACCACTGTAGCCATGGTGAGCCTGGTTTACGCCATGGAACTGATGGGCGGGGAGCACGTCAGAATGGGACTGACGGTATGTTTGTTCATCGTTGGCGGGGTGACACTGAGCGTCGCGCTGCGCCATTTCCGCCGCGCCGCGTGGCCGATGATAAGACTCGAGGCGATGCAGGTTGCCACTTTTCGCGTCACGATGTACGGCGGCTCGCTGTTTCGCGCCTCGATCAGCGCCGTTCCCTTTCTGCTGCCGCTGATGTTTCAGGTGGGGTTCGGGATGGACGCCTTTCATGCAGGCCTGCTGGTGCTGGCGGTGTTCGTCGGCAATCTCACCATTAAACCGGCGACCACGCCGCTTATTCGCGGCCTCGGGTTTAAGCGGTTACTGCTGATCAACGGCGCGCTGAACGTGCTGGCGCTGCTGGCCTGCGCGTTTATTACCCCCACAACCCCCGTCTGGCTCATCATGCTGATCCTCTATCTCGGCGGCGTCTTCCGCTCCATTCAGTTTACGGCGGTGAGCACCCTCGCTTTTGCCGATGTGCCTTCCGCACAGATGAGCTATGCCAATACGCTGTTTTCAACCGCCACGCAGCTTGCGGTGGGATTAGGTATCACCCTGGGGGCCATTGGCATTCGTATCGGAGAGAAGATTGGCGATGCTTTCGGACTCGCCGCCGTTCCCGGCATCAGCTTTCGGCTGGCGTTTGTCGTTATCGCGGTGATTTGTCTGGCAGGCATGTTTGACACGCTGCGCCTGGCAAAAGATGCAGGCAGCGCGGTTTCGGCGAAGCCGTCGTCATGAAAACCGGGCGAGCGTTGCGCCGCCCGGTAAAGCACCGTTAGCCCACAATGCCACGGACGAAAGCTTCAATCTCTTTGTCCTGGCAGTTTTCAAAGAAGCACTGCTGGAAGCGCTGACCGGATACGGCGGTTTTCACCAGCTCAGGGTCAATCGCGCGCAGTGTATCAAGGTAGTTCTCTTTCACCACGGCCGCTTTCACCTGGTTGAGGATCCCGGCGTTGCGCACCTGAGGCTCTTTACGTTCTGGCGGATACCCTTCGCCGTTGCGACCGGTGAAGGCTTTCTCAAAGATGAAACGCACGTTCAGCTCGGCACCCCAGCCAAACCCTTTGGCGAACGGCAGTGCAAGGGCGTTGCCGTTGTTGATCTGGGCAAAAAGGAAGGCATCAGCCGGATCAATGCAGTAGCCGCAAACCACGCCGGGATGAATGTTGAGCGACATCAGCGCACCCTGACCGGTACCGCAGCCCGTCACGACGAAATCGACGGCTTTGGAATTGAGCAAAATGCTCGCCATAATGCCCAGGTGAATATAGGTAAGGTGGTGATCGTTCTCATCGCTCATCCCCACGTTATAGACAGGGAAGCCTTTTTCGTCCGCGACGGCCTTTAGCTCATTGAGGATGATGGGATTCTTGGCTGCCTGGCTGTTTTCCATCATCAGTGCAATTTTCATCTTTTCTCTCCTGAATACGTGGCGGGTCTTCCCGCAGTGGATAGCGTTTCATCTTCACCTTACTATCAAACAAACACGCTTTCAAATTAAGTGAAAACTTGTTTTAAAAAACAAAGATGCGCTCACAATTTCAGAATGCCCGGCTGCCCTGTGCAGCGTTAACAGAAAGTTAAAAAATCCCTACTCCATCCCCACGCCGTTAGCTAGACTTCAGCAAAAGACAATAAAAACCACATGGGGATCACCTGTGCACCTGCGCTGCCGGACGCCACGCATCGTCTTATTATTGCTCATCGCCTTTTCCTGGGGCACTCCCACTGCCCTGCTGGCCGCAGAGCCGGTGCCTGTCTGGATCTATGACGCCAATAATTTTGAATCCTGGCGGACACCGCAGGGCGAGCTGCGCGGTTTTTATCCTTCCCTGATCCAGGCCATTAACCGCAGGCTGGAACTTAATCTGGTGCTAAAGCCGCTTTCCGGGAGCGAGATTGGACAGCGTTTCGCCAGCAATCAGTACGGCGTCTACGCCGGGGTGTTACGCACCGAAAAACGCGCCCGGACAAAAATCCTCTCCGCGCGGCTGTTTGATAATGAAGTGGTTGCGGCCAGCGCGTCGATGACGGTCACCCATGCCGATCAGCTGAACCACACCCGCGTGCTGTTTCGCCGGGACGATGCCACCCTCGAAGGGGTGAAGCAACGCTACCCGGACCTGCGGTTCCGCTCCCTGCGCCTGGTCGAGACCAGCGAGGAGGCGTTCCGACTGCTCGGCGAACATCAGGCCGATTTCTATATCAACGATGCGTCAGAGATGGAAAACACCCAGCGGCACTACCTGATCTCGCACCCTTTTCCCGAACTGCGTATTCCGGTGGTGCTGGGGTTCAGCCCGGAACTGCTTCCCTTGCGTGAGCAGATTAACGCGTTCATCGGGGAAGCGTATCGCAGCGGTGAACTGCAAAGAACGCTTGAGGAGAGCAAACGAAACTATCTGCTCAGCCGCATTGTGGTCTCCGACAGCGAACGGGCGTGGATTGACCATCACCGCTTAGCGATTACGCTGCCCGGGAATGAGAATTACGCGCCGCTTATCTGGAAGGATCGACGGGGCTACCACGGGACGGCGATCGACTTAATCAATGATATGCGTGACCTGCTGGGTCTTAAGGTCGACGTTACCTTTATCGATAACTATGCCAGCAACCTGCCCCGCGAGGCGTGGCCGGTACGTTTGGTGGATATTGCGGAGCGTGACGATGCTGAACATGCCCGGGGGCGCATTGGCCCGGACATTGTCTGGCACAACGTCTACTACAATGCCATCGGCAGGCCGTTTTTATGGGATGAGGAGAGCATTCGCAGTCAGCGCGTCGGGGTGCTGGAGGGATCTTTCGCCGCCACCTATCTGCCGCAGCGGTTTGGCAGCGATGCGATCGTGGTGACGCGCCGCAGCATTGACGAGCTGATCGATGCGATTGAGGATAACAAAATCGATTTTATCCTCGGCGATCTTAGCTCGCTTGAAACGACACTTCGCGGGAATGAGCTGTTTCGTGGGGTATTAAAGGTGGCGGGCGTGACCCGCTCAGAATACATCATCGGCCCGTGGGTCGACCCCGATCATCCACTGTTTCACCTTCTGACCCAAATCCATCGTCTGTCGGAGTTCCGAACGCAGATTGAACGGCGTGCGGACGATAGCCCCTTCCCGAGCCTGACGAAGAACACGCTTAAAATCATCAGCGTGATTTTGCTGATCGCCGCACTTTTCAGCCTCGGCATGCTGATAATGATGCGCCGCCATATCCGCAAAAGCCGTATCGTTAACCGGAACATGGTGCAGGCTCTGGAGAGGGTCAACCGCGCCCACGACGACGAAACCGGCAGCCATATTCAGCGGGTGGCAAAATACTGCGGGCTAATGGCCCGGGAACTGGGGCTTTCAGGCCAGACGGTGCGCGACATTGAGCACTTTGCTTCTTTACACGACGTGGGAAAGATCGCGGTGCCAGACCGCATCCTGCGCAAGCAAGGCCCGCTAACCGCCGAGGAGTTTGCCGAAATGAAGCTCCATACGCTGAAAGGCTGGCGTATTATTCAGGGGCTTGAACTGGGCGCGGTGGCGGAGAATCTTATCCACTTTCACCACGAAAAATGGGATGGCAGCGGTTACCCGGAGGGGCTGCGCGGGGAGCAAATCCCACTTGAAGCGCGGATCCTCGCTCTGGCCGACGTGTATGACGCCCTGCGGCAAAAGCGGGTCTATAAGCCGAGTTTTTCTCACGAAGAGGCGTGCGAGGTGATCTTCAAGGGGGCCGGACGGCATTTCGACCCGCAGCTTGTCGCGCTGTTCCGTCTGCATCATGAGCGGTTCAGGACGATTTTTGACGAAATGGCCGACTAATACCCTTCGTTGCAAAGAGAAAGCGCTGTTTGGCTGGCTATTCCTGGCATTGCTGTGGTCATCAATCGGTACGATAACCTCTTTACAGTCATGTAGAGCGAACCATGAAAAGACTTTTCGTTGCCGGTACAGTTTTGCTTCTTGCGGGATGCAGCGTAACCCGTCAGGCCCAGGTAAGCAGCCTGGATGCGCCTAACGGCGTCGTTCGTCTGGACTACGGTCAGGCACCGTTGCAGAACGCCCATTATGACGAGTATGTCACTCACGGCACGGCGACCAAAGCCTGTCAAAGCATGGGATATTCCGCCGCCTCCGCCTACGGCCAGCCCATTAAAACCTGTACGCTGATCGGCGGCTCCCTGTGCTTGAATGAAACAGTGACCATTCAGTACAAATGCATGGGCTATGCGATTAACCCTGGCGTCACTAATCCGTGGTATTAATTCCTGCTGCCAGTGACCGCTGGCAGACTCTTTTATCAGGAACAAAAACAATTCTCATTAATATAAATTAATCGAGTGCCAATGCGTGTTATTCCCATTCGTATTTTTAATAAAAATCTATTTATTTTACTTTTTGCAAATATTTAAATAACAAATTATAGTGACGCTCATCCTGAACCCGGAATAATAACGTGGAGCGGCACCGTGCTTAAACCTGAAATGATCGACAAGCTCAATACCCAAATGAACCTTGAGCTTTATTCCTCCCTGCTTTATCAACAGATGAGCGCCTGGTGTAGCTATCACAGTTTCGAAGGTGCCGCCGCGTTCCTGCGTCGTCACGCGCAGGAAGAGATGACGCACATGCAGCGCCTGTTTGACTATCTGACCGATACGGGCAGCCTGCCGCGTATTGATACGGTGGCCTCGCCGGTCGCGGAATATGGCTCGCTGGATGAACTGTTCCGCGCCACGTACGAGCACGAGCAGCTGATCACGCAGAAAATTAACGAACTGGCGCACGCCGCCATGACCACTCAGGATTATCCAACCTTTAATTTCCTGCAGTGGTACGTTGCTGAGCAGCATGAAGAAGAGAAGCTGTTTAAATCGGTGCTGGATAAATTATCCCTGGCCGGTAAATCGGGTGAAGGTCTCTACTTTATTGATAAAGAACTTTCCACGCTTGATACCCAGAATTAATTCCACAAACGGTGCTGATCCTTCAGCACCGTTGTTTTAATGGCGGCAGATTTTACTTTCGTGCGTTGAGAAGCCCTCAGCAACGGGAATAAATTTACCCCTGGCCGCGAGAAATGCGACTAACTCCGACGCCGTCATATCCGATGCCGAACAGGTATGAAAACGCGCGGCTTCACCAAAGCGCGCATGGATGGCCTCAGTCAGACTCTGCTCAGAATACTGCTCACCTGACTCAATCATCATCGTGAGTACGTCGTGCCCGTGAATTGACATCTTAACCTCCTCAAAAGAAACCGCGAGACTACCCTTACCACGTCACGCGCGCCTTGCGCTGGCTCAGGTTTCGCTTCACGCATCAGCCTGTAATTAATGCTTTACACACCTTGTAACGTGGATTTGACGAGCCGGCACTTTTCCCTTACTCTGCGCCGCAGATTGGGTCGCGATATCGAATGGCTGTAGAGGAAAGTGTGAAGAACAGAACCCTGGGAAGTATTTTTATCGTCGCCGGAACCACCATTGGCGCAGGAATGTTGGCGATGCCGCTGGCGGCAGCCGGTGTGGGATTCAGCGTGACGCTACTGCTGTTGGTCGGGCTTTGGGCGCTGATGTGCTATACCGCCCTGCTGCTGCTTGAGGTTTATCAGCATGTGCCTGCCGACACGGGTCTGGGTTCGCTGGCTGCCCGCTACCTTGGGCGATACGGTCAGTGGATCGCAGGCGTTAGCATGATGTTCCTGATGTATGCCCTGACCGCCGCCTACATAAGCGGGGCCGGAGAGCTGATTGCCTCCAGCATTAACGACGCGTTCGGTTTCAACATTTCACCCGCAACCGGCGTGATCTTCTTTACCCTTATCGGCGGCGGCGTGGTGTGCGTGGGGACATCGCTGGTCGATCTGTTCAATCGCTTTCTGTTCAGCGCCAAAATTCTCTTTCTGATTGCCATGCTGGTGCTGCTGGCACCGCATATCCACAAGGTTAACCTGCTGACGTTACCTCTTGAAAAAGGGCTGGCCTTGTCCGCCATCCCGGTCATTTTCACCTCGTTCGGCTTCCACGGCAGCGTGCCCAGCATTGTTAGCTATATGCAGGGCGATATCCGTAAGCTGCGCCGCGTGTTTATTATCGGCAGTGCCATACCGCTGATCGCCTACATTTTCTGGCAGCTGGTTACGCTGGGGAGCATCGATTCCTCCACCTTTATGGGTATGATGGCCGAACACGCCGGGCTGAACGGGTTGCTGGTGGCTCTGCGTAACGTCGTGACCTCTTCACACGTCGAGCTGGCGGTGCATCTTTTCGCCGACCTGGCGCTGGCGACCTCATTCCTCGGCGTCGCCCTCGGCCTGTTCGATTATCTGGCGGATCTGTTCCAGCGCCGAAATAGCGTTGCCGGACGTTTACAGACGGGGGCGATCACCTTCCTGCCACCGCTGGCCTTCGCGCTGTTCTACCCGCGCGGGTTTGTTATGGCGCTGGGGTATGCAGGCGTCGCGTTATCCGTACTGGCCCTGCTGCTGCCGTCGCTACTCGCCTGGAAAAGCCGGGAGCAGCATCCTCAACAGGGCTACCGCGTGGCGGGCGGTAAACCGCTGCTGTGTCTGGTGTTTGCCTGTGGCGTAGCGATTATTCTGGTGCAGTTCCTGATCGTTGCAGGGCTACTCCCGGAAGTTGGATAACGAAAGGGGCTCAATGTGAGCCCCTTTTTTGATTAATGCAGACAGCAGCTTTTAAACTTCTTCCCGCTTCCGCAAGGACAAGGATCGTTACGTCCGACTTTGGTGCCGTTGACGATCGGCTTTTTTGCCTCCGGCTCTTGCGGGTTCGCCATCCAGTAGTTGTACAAGCGCAGCGCCGCAGGCTGGATGCGCTCGATGCTGGCGAAATACGCCTCTTCGGTCAGTTCATCCAGCTTCTCGCTGTTCTCTTCCGTTCCGTGCAGGGCGATAACGTCCAGATCGGCTTTTAGCTCTTCAGGTAACGCCGACCAGTCGGTTAAGGCCACACCGCGCATATAGCCATAACACCACTCTTCAACCACGGTGAAGCTCTGCCCGTCCACGTCGTTAAAGCCAAACATTGGCTCAAACTGATCCGGGTACTCGCTCAGGCGCTCGGCAATGTCGTTCATATGCTTAAAGCAGAGATCGATGAACCGGTTCATTTCGCGATCGTTTTTCCAGCGCGGAATGTACTTCTCGCCGCCCCATACCGCCACCAGCCAGGTGTCGGGTTCAGGTACAACGGGGCCGGAAAGCACGGCGGTAAGCATACCGTCCAGTTCAGACACGTCAATGACCGACGCATCGTCATGGCCATAAGACATTAAGGTCTCTTCAAGCCATGTCATTTCGCTTTCATTTAATGGGCCTTCAGTCATCGCTGACACTCCTGATCAAAAAAGGAAAAGATCCTGACACATATCGCCGCCCGTGCCTATCTGAAGTTTAGGCCTTTATTGCTGCAAAAACGTGCAAATCGTGACGCTTGCACAACTTATGGGCTTTAGTGTTAACGAGATGTGATCTCCGCTGTAATTTCACCTCATCCCGCAAGGCGGGATAAAACGGCACTCTATACTCAACATGTCACAACCCGGTCAAGGGACTAACCATTCTGGCAACGTTTTTGCTTAATGTTCTGCGTGCTAACTGGCACAACGAAACCTCGCCGTATTACGCGCTGTGTTGCCTGGATTTCGTGCGTTTTGTTCTTGCTTTTGTTTTTGGATTAACGACGTCATCAGGCGTTCGGGTTAATACCTGATGCAAAAACCTCTATGCTAAGGAACATCATAATGTCGCTGAAATTTATCAGAAGTCCCCTTTCTCTCGTGCTGGCCGGCTGTCTGGTGACGGCATTTTCCGCACAGGCCGATGTCGTGATTGGGGTTGCTGGCCCGTTCACCGGGCCAAACGCAACCTATGGCGATCAATACTGGCACGGTGCGACGCAGGCCGCGGAAGATATTAACGCCGCCGGTGGCATCAACGGCGAGAAAATTAAACTGGTTCAGGGCGATGATGCATGCGAGCCAAAACAGGCAGTCGCCGTCGCCAACCGCCTAGTTGACCAGGATAAAGTCAACGCCGTTGTCGGGCACTTCTGCTCCTCGTCAACCATGCCCGCCTCAGAGGTATACAGTGACGCGGGCATCCTCTCTATCACCCCCGGTTCGACCAACCCGCTGATTACTGAACGCGGCATGAGCGATATGTTCCGCATGTGCGGGCGCGATGACCAGCAGGGCCAGGTCGCCAGCGATTTCATTATCGACAAGCTGAAAGCGAAACGCGTGGTCATCATCCACGATAAAGATACCTACGGCCAGGGGCTGGCGGATGCGACCAAAGCGGCGCTGGCAAAACGCGGCGTTAAGGACGTGATGTATGAAGGGCTGTCGCGCGGCGAAAAAGACTTTAACGCGCTGGTGACCAAGATCGGTGCGCAAAAACCAGACGTGGTGTTCTTCGGCGGGTGCCATCCCGAAGCCGGTCCGCTGGTGCGCCAGATGCGTGAGCAAGGCGTACAGGCCAGTTTCTTCTCCGGGGACTGCATCGTCAACGAAGAGATGGTCACGGCGGCCGGAGGAGCGAAGTACACCAACGGCATCTACATGACCTTTGGTAAAGACCCCCGCCTGATCCCGGACGGCAAAGCCGTTATCGACAAATTCCGCGTCGCTAAGTTTGAACCTGAAGGCTATACCCTCTACGCCTATGCCTCTATTCAGGCCATTGCCGCCGCATTCAACGCCACAAAAGGGACCGATTCCGCCAAAGCCAGCGAATGGCTGAAAGCCAACGCCGTGGAGACGGTGATGGGCAAAAAAGCCTGGGATAGCAAAGGCGACCTGAAGGTCTCTGACTACGTGGTTTATCAGTGGGATGACAAAGGAAAATATAAGGAAGTTCAGTAACGGGACGGAGTCACGCTCAACGCCAGCGGGCCTGCCTGCTGGCGCCAACGACACATCAGGCTGCGCCAGCTGCGCTGGCCTATTACACGAGCGCGCAATGATGAGCACATTCTTCCTGCAGCAGTTAATTAACGGATTAACCCTCGGTTCCGTCTACGGACTCATCGCCATCGGCTATACCATGGTTTATGGCATCATCGGCATGATTAATTTCGCGCACGGCGAAGTCTATATGATCTCGGCTTACCTGTGCGCCATCGGCCTCGCGCTGCTGTCGTTCTTCGGCTTGCAGTCGTTCCCTTTGCTGATCCTCGGCACGCTGGTCTTCACCATTGTCGTCACCGGCGTGTACGGCTGGACCATCGAGCGGATAGCCTACAGGCCGCTGCGCAACTCCACGCGCCTCGCGCCGCTGATCTCCGCCATTGGGATGTCCCTTATTCTGCAAAACTACGCCCAGCTCAGTCAGGGGCCACGCCAGCAGGGCGTGCCGACGATGCTGGATGGCGTGCTGCGGTTTCATCTGGGCGACGGCTTTGTTCAGATCACCTACACCAAGGTGTTCATTCTGATCGCGTCGTTCGCGGGCATGCTGCTGCTCACCTGGATAATCAGCAGTACGCGCCTGGGGCGGATGTGCCGGGCGGTACAGCAGGATCGCAAAATGGCCTCCATCCTCGGGATTAACACCGACCGTATTATCTCGCTGGTGTTTGTGATTGGCGCGGCGATGGCCGGGCTGGCCGGGGTGTTGATCACCATGAACTACGGCACCTTTGATTTCTACGTCGGCTTTGTGATTGGCATTAAGGCCTTTACGGCGGCGGTGCTCGGCGGCATTGGCTCGTTACCCGGAGCGATGCTGGGCGGGCTGATCCTGGGGGTCGCCGAAGCGCAATTCTCCGGGATGGTGAACTCGGATTATAAAGATGTATTCTCGTTTGGATTACTGGTGGTGATCCTGATTTTCCGACCTCAGGGGCTGCTGGGCCGCCCTGTCGTAGCCAAAGTGTAAGAGAGAAAGCAATGACGACACTCACGGTTGCCTCTGACGGTTTTTCCCTTAAACGCTGCGTCCTTGATGCCATCTTCTCTGGCCTGGTGGCGCTTATCATTTTCGGCCCCATCGCGGGCGTTGTGCTGGACGGCTACAGCTTCAACTTCGAATGGCAGCGGCTGGTGTGGATTGTCGCTATCGTGATGCTCGGGCGGTTTGTACTGAGCGTTTTTTTAGGGACATCCCCCGGCAGACGTTTTCAGGCACGCTTTGAGGCCGACAGCGCGGGGGTGTACGTTCGTCCCCCGGAATACAAAAGCCGGATGCGCTGGATCATTCCCCTGCTTATCGCCCTGGCGATCTGCTTTCCCTTTGTCGCGACCAAATACGTGCTGACGGTGGCGATCCTCGGGCTCATCTACGTGCTGCTCGGCCTTGGGCTGAACATCGTGGTCGGGCTGGCCGGGCTGTTAGATCTCGGGTATGTCGCCTTTTATGCCATCGGTGCCTATGGTCTGGCCCTCGGTTATCAGTATCTGGGGCTGGGGTTCTGGACGATGCTGCCTTTGGCCGCCCTGATGGCCGCCGCAGCGGGCGCGCTGCTGGGATTCCCGGTGCTGCGCATGCACGGCGACTACCTGGCAATCGTGACGCTCGGGTTCGGAGAGATTATTCGCCTGGTTCTTAATAACTGGCTGACGTTCACCGGCGGTCCGAACGGCGTTTCTGCCCCTCCTCCCACCTTTTTCGGCCTTGAATTTGGACGGCGGGCGAAAGAAGGCGGCGTGCCGTTCCACGAATTTTTTGGCCTGACCTACAACCCCAACATGAAATTCATCTTTATTTACGCGGTGCTTTTTCTTGTCGTGCTGCTGGTGCTGTATATCAAGCATCGCCTGACGCGAATGCCGATTGGCCGGGCGTGGGAAGCGCTGCGCGAGGATGAGATCGCCTGCCGGTCAATGGGGCTGAATCACGTGCTGGTCAAGCTGTCGGCCTTTACGCTGGGGGCATCGACTGCCGGTATCGCCGGGGTGTTTTTCGCCACCTACCAGGGCTTCGTGAACCCCACCTCTTTCACCTTCTTTGAATCCGCGCTGATCCTCGCCATTGTGGTGCTGGGCGGAATGGGTTCCACGGTGGGCGTGGTGCTGGCGGCCTTTGTTCTCACCGTCACCCCGGAGCTGCTGCGCAGCTTTGCCGAGTACCGCGTGCTGCTGTTTGGCATGCTGATGGTGGTCATGATGATCTGGCGGCCCCGCGGTTTAATCCGCATTAACCGCAGCGGGTATGCGGTACGCAAAGGAGTCGCACCATGAAGGAGACGATACTGAGCGTGGAACACCTGATGATGCATTTTGGCGGGATTAAGGCGCTCAACGATGTCAGCCTTTCTATTCAGCGCGGGTCCATCACCGCCCTGATTGGGCCAAACGGGGCGGGAAAAACGACGGTCTTTAACTGCCTGACCGGATTTTATAAGGCATCAGGGGGCAACATTCTGTTCAGCACGCGGCATAAGACCACCAACGTCATTCAGGTGCTCGGCCAGAAATTTCAGCCCGGCGACTGGGTAAACCCGGCGCAGCTCGGACAGCGGCTGTTTTATAAGATGTTCGGCGGTACGCATCTGGTCAACCGTGCCGGGCTGGCGCGCACGTTTCAGAACATCCGTCTTTTTCGCGAAATGTCAGTGGTTGAGAACCTCCTTGTTGCCCAGCATATGCGCGTTAACCGCCATCTTCTGGCCGGGATACTGAACACGCCCGCCTACCGACGGGCAGAAAGCGACGCGCTGGACCGGGCCTTTTACTGGCTGGAAGTGGTGGATCTGGTGGATTGTGCCAACCGCCTTGCGGGCGAGATGTCTTACGGCCAGCAGCGCCGCCTCGAAATCGCGCGGGCGATGTGCACCGGCCCGGAAATGATCTGTCTGGACGAACCGGCCGCCGGGTTAAACCCGGTTGAAACGCACAAGCTGAGCGATATCATTCGCTTCCTGCGCGACCATCATGACATCACCGTATTGCTGATCGAGCATGACATGGGCATGGTGATGGAGATATCCGATGAGATTATTGTGCTCGATCACGGCGACGTGATTGCTCAGGGGAAACCGGAGCACATTCAGCATGATGAAAAGGTCATTGCCGCCTACCTCGGCACCGACGAAAGTGAGGTCAGCCTGTGAGTGAGCCGATGCTGGAGTTTCGCAATGTCGATGTCTATTACGGCGTGATCCAGGCGCTAAAGCAGGTCTCTCTTGAGGTTAATAAGGGCGAGACCGTGGCGCTGATCGGGGCCAACGGCGCGGGGAAATCCACCCTTCTGATGTCCATCTTCGGGCAGCCGCGTATTCGTCACGGGCAGATCCTTTTTTGCAATGAGGATATTAGCCACAAGTCCACGCACTACGTTGCCTCCGGCGGCATTGCGCAGGCACCTGAGGGACGGCGCATCTTCCCGGATATGACCGTTGAAGAGAACCTGCTCATGGGCACGATCCCTGTCGGCAATCAGTATGCCGCCCAGGATATGCAAAGCATGTTTGAGCTGTTCCCGCGTCTTAAGGAGCGGCGCAACCAGCGGGCGATGACCCTGTCCGGTGGTGAACAGCAGATGCTAGCCATCGCCCGCGCCCTGATGAGCCGCCCCAGACTGTTGCTGCTGGATGAACCAAGCCTGGGGCTGGCCCCCATCGTCGTGAAGCAGATTTTCCAGACGCTTCGGGAGCTGGCCCGTAACGGGATGACCATTTTTCTGGTCGAGCAGAACGCCCACCATGCGTTAACCCTTTCGGACCGGGGGTATGTCATGGTGAACGGGCAAATTCGTTTAAGCGGCAGCGGCGCAGAGTTATTGGGGAACCAGGAGGTCAGGAAGGCGTATCTGGGCGGGGCATAACGCGGTTTGGGTAGCGGAAAGCCCCGCCGTTGCGGGGCTGAATTAAACGGCTGGCTCCGCTTACAGGCGGCCTTTGAGCCATGCCAGCTGCTGGTTGATCACATTGTCGAAGTGCTTGCCATCATACAAATCGTAATGCTTAGCGCCATCTTCAACGTATAAGGTTTTATCATCAGCTTTCACAGAGTCATATAACGCCACGCCCTGTTGCGGTTCATTTACCGTATCGTTGCCGGCTACAACCACCAGCGTTGGGCAGTTAACCTTTTCGGCATTCTGGTACGGTTTATAATTGAGCGTTTCATACACCGTGAGGAACGGGATTTTGATATCCATCGATGGATAGCGCTCTTTATTGGCCTCAAAGAAGGCTTTCGACTCTTCATCCCCCAGCACTTTGGTAATGGCAACGAACATTTCCTTGCCCAGACGCTCGCGTTTTTCCACCATCTTGTCGAGCGTTGCGACAAATCCTTGCTTCTCCTGCTCGTCCATCTTGCCAGTGACGATGGCCTCGCCATCCGCAAAGCCCATCTGACTGATGATGCCTTTGATCCGGGGGCGCTCAACCGCAGCGGCGAAGACATGGCAGGCGCCCAGCGAAGTGCCCCACAGCGCTATGCGGTGCCCGTCGATCTCTGACTGCGCCTCAGCCCAGTCGATAACCGAACAAATGTCTTCGATTTGCAATGCAGGAACCAGCCTTCCGCGTTCCCCTCCGCTTTCACCAAAGCCCCGATAATCGAAGGTGATGGTGGCAAAGCCCGCCTGAGTAAACGCCTCAGCATAGCGTGGCAGTAAAATTTCCTGAATACCGCAAAATCCATGGCAAAGGATCACAACCGGAGCCTTAACAGAATCAGCGGGGCGGCGTAATGTTACAGCGATATCATCTTTTAATTTATGTTTAGTCAATAACATACATACACTTCCCTTACTATCGGAGCAGAAAGCGTATCAGTTTGCCCGAGAGCGTTTTTTGACATTCATCCAGGTTATGATTAATCAAATGTTTATAAATCAACAATATGTATTATGAGATGTTTCAGCGTCAGGGATTTTTATTGGTGAAGGGAATAAGGTTTGGAGGAGGACGTAAAGCGGTGCAGTTATTAAAGCGGTGGAAAAAAGATATAAAAAAACCGCCTTAGGGGCGGTTTCACGACACTGCTTATTGCTTTGATTATTCTTTGCTTTCCCATGGTAGCCGGAGTGGGACTTGAACCCACACAGCGCGAACGCCGAGGGATTTTAAATCCCTTGTGTCTACCGATTCCACCATCCGGCCAGGGAAGAAAGTGGAGGCGCGTTCCGGAGTCGAACCGGACTAGACGGATTTGCAATCCGCTACATAACCGCTTTGCTAACGCGCCGTAAATCTTCTGTCTTTCGACCTGCACCCGCGATTGCCGATGCATTTTATCTGGAGCGGGAAACGAGACTCGAACTCGCGACCCCGACCTTGGCAAGGTCGTGCTCTACCAACTGAGCTATTCCCGCATGTCATCAAGTTGATATCTAACCACTTGATTTCATTATCGTCCGGCAAACCGTGCCGCCGTTCGATGCGTTGCATTCTACTGATATGACGTGGTGAGTCAACGTTATTTTTGCATCTCAGGATCGTTTGCTGAAAATTGCGCCGAAACGATCACTGTTCAAGCAAATCACCGCGTGCAGCGTTCAGATATTGCAGCATCGACCACAGCGTCAGCACAGCTGCAACCCACAGCAGACCGATTCCTGCCCACTCAACCCAGGCGTTTGGACGCCACAGCATCCATACCAGCGCAGCCATTTGTGCGGTGGTTTTGACTTTACCGATCCAGGATACCGCCACGCTGCTGCGTTTACCCAACTCCGCCATCCACTCGCGCAGCGCGGAGATGATGATCTCACGGCCAATCATTGTTGCCGCCGGCAGCGTTACCCACCAGGTGTGATAATGCTCAGCCACCAGCACCATCGCGATTGCAACCATCACTTTATCGGCGACCGGATCGAGGAAAGCGCCAAACCGCGTGCTCTGGTTCCAGCGACGCGCCAGATAACCGTCAAACCAGTCCGTGACCGCCGCCACGAGGAAGATGAGCGCACAGGCAAACGGTGCCCATACCACCGGCAGGTAAAATGCCAGCACAAAGAACGGGATAAGTACGACGCGAAAAAGGGTGAGCAACGTAGGGATATTAAATCGCATAATGACGGTAACTGTCTGTTGTCAGTAAAATTTAGCTCTATGTTGCTACAGAGCCCTCAATGTTTCAACGAGTAGTAGATCTTTTCTGCCAGCCCTTGCGAAATACCCGGCACTTTTGCAATTTCTTCCATGCTGGCATTGAGTAATCCTTGCAATCCGCCCATATACTTCAGCAGCATCTGGCGACGCTTTGGCCCAACGCCCTCAATGGTTTCAAGGGTACTGGTGTTTTTAACCTTCGCTCTTTTCTTACGGTGCCCGCTGATCGCGTGATCGTGTGATTCATCGCGGATATGCTGGATCACGTGCAGCGCAGGGGAATCCGGCGGCAGGCTGAAGCCCTCTCCTTCTGGCTCAAAGAACAGCGTCTCCAGCCCGGCTTTGCGGTCCGCCCCTTTCGCCACGCCCAACAGCAGCGGATGGTTTTTGTCCCACTCCACATCAAGCGATTCAAAAACCGCCTTTGCCTGGCCGAGCTGCCCTTTCCCGCCGTCGATCAGAATAACGTCCGGGATTTTGCTCTCTTCGATGGCTTTGCCGTAGCGCCGACGCAGCACCTGGTTCATCGCCGCATAGTCATCACCCGGGGTGATCCCGGTAATATTATAGCGGCGATACTCTGCCCGCAGCGGACCATTAGCATCGAATACTACGCAGGAGGCGACCGTCTGTTCACCCATCGTATGACTGATGTCGAAGCACTCCATACGTTTGATTTCCGGCAGCTTCAACTGCGTCGCCAGCGCGGTTAAACGCTGATGAACCGTCGACTGCTGAGAAAGTTTGGTCGTCAGGGCGGTGGCCGCATTGGTTCGGGCGAGCTTCAGATAACGCGCACGGTCGCCGCGCGGCCTGGTCTGAACGTTAACCCGACGTCCGGCGAGACTGGAAAGCGACTCTGAGAGCAGCGTTTTATCGTCCAGGTTAAAGTCGAGCAGGATCTCCGAGGGCAGCGTTCGCATCTGACTTCCCTGCAGGTAGAACTGACCAACAAACGTCTCGACCACTTCCCCCATCTCTGTACCGCCCGGTACCTTCGGGAAATAGCTTCGGCTGCCCAGCACTTTACCCTGACGAATAAAGAGCACGTGCACGCAGGCCAGACCGGCATCATAAGCAACGCCAATCACGTCGAGATCGTCACCGGTGTTGGAGACAAACTGTTTCTCGGTGACGCGGCGAACGGCCTGAATTTGATCGCGGATGCGCCCCGCCTCTTCAAACTCCAGCGCGCCGCTGGATTTTTCCATGCGCGCAATAAGCTGCGTCAGAACCTGATCGTCCTTCCCGGCTAAAAACAGACGTACGTATTCAACCTGCTGGGCATACTCTTCTTCACTGACCAGCCCCTCAACGCACGGCCCCAGGCAGCGACCAATCTGGTACTGCAGGCACGGGCGCGAACGGTTACGGTAGACGCTATTCTCACACTGGCGGATAGGGAAGATTTTTTGCAGCAGTGCCAGCGTTTCGCGCACCGCATAGCCGTTAGGGAATGGCCCAAAATATTCACCCTTCGCATGTTTGGCACCACGGTGCATCGCCAGGCGTGGGTGGGTGTCTCCGCTCAGGAAGATAAACGGATAGGACTTATCATCGCGCAGCAGGACGTTATAGCGCGGCTGATAAAGCTTAATGTAGTTGTGTTCAAGCAGCAGCGCTTCGGTCTCCGTATGGGTCACGGTGACATCAATATTATGTATTAATGCGACCAGCGCTTCGGTCTTACGGGAGGCAAGATTGCTTCGAAAGTAGCTGGAAAGGCGTTTTTTGAGGTCTTTTGCCTTACCCACATAGATAACCGTGCCGCCAGCGTCATACATACGATAGACGCCAGGCTGGCTCGTAACGGTTTTTAGAAATGATTTTGAATCGAACGCTTCATTCACTGACTTACTAACGACTCCGCATTGCACAGACCATGACGAATGGCCAGGTGAGTCAATTCGACATCACCATGAATGTTCAGTTTACTGAACATTCTATAGCGGTAGCTGTTGACCGTTTTCGGGCTGAGATTCAGTTGCTCGGAAATCTCATTCACCTTCTGACCTTTAGTGATCATTAGCATAATCTGCAATTCGCGCTCAGACAAACAGGCAAAGGGCGATGCTGTTTTTTCCGGTTCAATCTGACTCAACGCCATTTGTTGTGCAATGTCCGACGCGATGTAACGCTGCCCGGCATAAACAGAACGGATAGCATTGACCACTTCCTGAGGTGCGGCGCCTTTACTCAGGTATCCGGCAGCTCCCGCCTGCATCACTTTGGCAGGAAGCGGGTTTTCCGTATGCACGGTCAGCATGATGACTTTGGTATCAACAAAGGTGCGGGCAATTTTGCGCGTGGCCTCAAGCCCACCGATACCGGGCATGTTCATATCCATCAGCACAACGTCTGCCGAGTTAGCGCGGCACCATTTTACCGCGTCTTCGCCACAGCAGGCCTCACCGGCCACTTTGATGCCTTTTATATCTTCAAGAATGCGTCGTATCCCTGCGCGCACCAGTTCGTGGTCATCAACAAGAAGGACGTTGATCAAAGGAAATGTCTCCAGAATAGGGATAACGCTACTGACTGCTTATTGCCTTTATATTAACGGTTTTCCTCGCAAGATTAAATCGTTAAAAAAGCGGCTATTCGATTACGCTCTCGTTTTTGGAAATTAGCTTGTACAGCACGTGGAAAGCGAACCCGCATGGAATGGGCTTTTAAGTCTATTTTTAAGCATCTGTATTCAAAAGGTTACAAAAAATTCGTTAATAACTTTCGCCCAAAAACAGTTCTTAACTTTTTGTAACAACAATTAACGACAGTCGAACCGGCGCTAAACAATTAATTGTCTTACGCGGATGGCCAGATTACTGCGACGTTCTGTTTACGCAAATAAACAAAATGCGGAAAAGTACAAAAAACAACCACTGCTTTTTTTGTCTCAGCTTGTGATATACTCCGGCGCCATAACTTTCATCGTCGCGCTCGCGCGCTGTTTTATATTGAGGAAAATAAATGAGCACACCTGAATTTGCCACTGCGGAGAATAACCAGGAACTGGCACAGGAAGTAAACTGTCTGAAATCGCTGCTGACGCTTATGCTACAGGCCATGGGTCAGGCGGACGCGGGACGTGTGATCATTAAAATGGAAAAACAGATCGCGCAGATGGAAGATCAGGCAGAGTCAGAGGTATTTGCCAATACGGTTAAGCAGATCAAACAGGCTTACCGTCAGTAATAAAAAACGGCTGGATGCAAAGCATTCAGCCGTTGTCTTGTCTGCCACGCAGAACGTTTTTTCAGTCAAATCAGTCCTGTCGCTGCCGCGTAGCATGCAATCTGCGTTTTGTTCGGCGCGTTGAATTTCTTCTGCATATTCTTTTGATGGAAATTAACCGTGTTCTCCGAAATCGAGAGAATGATGGCTATTTCCGCCGAGGTTTTCCCTTCCGCTGTCCACTTCAGGATTTCACGCTCGCGCTTGCTGAATTTCATTTCGGGCGGCATGACCGTCTCATGTTCGAACCTCAGCAACGACGTCAGCGCCATTTGCACCAGCATTTGCAGTCGCAGTTCGATCTCTTCATGGTGGATCGCATTTTCGCGCAGGCTGGTTCGGGAGACCGAAAGGAACCCGAGCGCATGATTCGGCAGCATCAGACATTGCGTTATGCCTTTGCGAATGCCGTGGTCCTGCGCCCCGCCCCATAATTCCTGGGCATCCGCGAATAATTCATCGGTCCAGGGTAAATGGCCCTGGATAAAGTTCTCCGGTTTAAGCACTGGATCGACCGCGAAATAATTCTCAGACTTATATTGCGCCATCCACCGATCGGGATAACTGGAATGTACAGAAATCTTCGGGCGCGTAAACGGCACCGGATGTCGAACGCAGAGTGAGAAGTAATCAAATTCGAGCGCCTGTGTTTGCTGCTGAAGTTCCTGATAAACCTCGTCAGCACAGGTCAACTCCTGAAAGCGAAGGAAGCATTTCCGTCGCCACGTGAAAAAGTCTGAATCCCTCATACTTATTAGATGAAGCCCCTGATAAAGATAATCATTCTTATGGTGAATATAAACTACCACATAAATCTTATTTATAACTGCAAAATATCGGCAAATTCGCAATTGCCTTCAGCTTTAATACGGTTTAACCGAACTGAATGGTATAAAAAAGTTTGCCGGAAGAGGTCAGTGGAGAATAATTTGCTCCAGCGGAAAATTCTGGAGCAAATTAGTGCAATATGCTACTGCATGAGGAACTTTTCCAGGAACTGCCGGGTTCGCGGCTGCTGAGGGTCAGCAAATAAGCGCTTAGCTGGCCCCTGCTCAACGATGCGGCCCTGATCCATAAAGATGGCCCGGTCGGCTACGTCACGCGCAAAGCTCATTTCATGCGTAACGATCACCATTGTGCGCTTCTCTTGTGCCAGCTGACGGATAGTATTCAGCACCTCCCCCACCAGTTCCGGGTCGAGCGCGGAAGTAGGTTCGTCGAATAATATCACCTCAGGGCGCATCGCCAGCGCACGGGCAATGGCCACGCGCTGCTGTTGTCCGCCGGACAAACGTCGCGGGTAGCTGGTCTCTTTTCCTGCCAGCCCCACTTTTGCCAGCAGCTCACGCGCGCGGGCCGTGGCTTCTTCCTTTGGCTCGCCCTTCACGATGACCGGGCCTTCAATGATGTTCTCCAGCACCGTGCGGTGCGGGAAAAGATTGAAGCTTTGAAACACAAAACCCACATGCTGTCGCAAACGGCGGATCAGCCCTTTCTGCTGCCCGAAGGGTTTCCCGGTATCGATGGTGATATCACCCACGCGGATCGTCCCCCCTTCCGGCTGCTCGAGTAAATTAATACTGCGCAACAGCGTGGTTTTCCCCGAACCGCTGGGGCCGACGATCGCCACCACTTCGCCCTCTTCCACTTCCAGGTCGATGCCATGCAGCACCGTCTGACCGTGGAATTTTTTCACCAGGTTTTTAACGTCGATTGCACTCATTTCGGATCTCGCTCCTGGCGGTTAAGCTGGTTTTCAAAGTAGTTCTGCAGCGCGGAGAGCACGGTCGCCATCACCCAGTAAATCAGCGAGGCCGCAAGATACATGGTGAAGACCTCCAGCGTGCGCGACGTGATGAGCTGCGCCTGACGAAACAGTTCCGGCACCTGGATCGTCGCGGCAAGCGAAGTATCTTTCACCAGGCTGATAAAACTGTTGCTGAGCGGAGGCAAGGCCACCCGCGCCGCCTGCGGCAGGATCGCCCTTCGCAGCGTCTGCCAGGGCGTCATCCCGATACTGGCCGCGGCTTCCCACTGTCCTTTATCGATGGACGAGATGGCCGCCCGCAGCGTTTCGGAGGTGTATGCCGCGGTGTTCAGCGACAGGCCAATCATCGCTGCGGGGATCGGATCAAGCTCGATGCCGAACTGGGGCAAACCGTAGTAAATCATAAACAGCTGCGCGATAAGCGGCGTACCGCGAAACACGGAAATGTAGAACCGTGCCAGCCAGCGAATCGGCAGGACATGAGACATGCGCATCAATGCCAGCACAAACCCGAGCACCAGGCCGAAGAACATCCCGCCGATGCTGAGCTGGAGGGTAAACACCGCTCCCTTCAGCAGAAAGGGCAGTGAATCAATAACCAGTTGAATACTTTCTTGCATTATTATTTTTCGACCTGATTTTTAAACATGCGGATGATAGGCAAACAGCGCGGGCGCTCCGCCCGTGTGTACGAATAAAATCGGGCCTTCATCCTTAAAGCGCTTGCGGGTAATGCCGTCAATCAGGCCTGCCATCGCCTTGCCCGTGTAGACCGGGTCAAGCAGGATACCTTCCAGACGCGCCAGCAGTTTGACCGCTTCCATACCCTCTTCGTTTGGCGTGCCATAGCCCGGCGCAAAATAGTCATCCCACAGCAGGATCTCGGCTTTTGCCTTCAGCTCTAGCTGCTCAGCCACCGCCTGCTGTAATGTAACGACCTTCGGTTTTTGCTCGGGCACGCTGCGGGACACCGTCACGCCAATCAGTTCAACGTCCGGCATCAGTTGTTCAAGTCCGACCGCCAGCCCGGCATGCGTGCCCGCGCTGCCGGAGGCAACCACCACCGAGGATAAGCTCACTGCGCCTTCACACTGCTGCGCGATTTCCAGCGCGCTCTCCACATAACCCAGCGCCCCCAGTGCATTCGAACCGCCGACCGGGATCACATAGGGCCGAAACCCCTGAGCTTCCAGCCGCGTGGCCAGCTCCTCAAGCTGCGCATTCGGATCGTTCAACGCATCGACCATTTCAACCTGCACGTTGAACAGATCCAGCAGCAGGCGGTTGCCGTTGGTCAGATAGTTTTCCGCATGTGTTCCGATAGGGTTTTCCAGCAGTGCCACGCAGTGCAGCCCCAGCTTCGCCGCCACTGCGGCCGTCTGGCGAACGTGGTTCGACTGAATGGCCCCGGCGGTGATCAGCGTATCCGCCCCTTCGCGCAGGGCATCGGCGGCGAGGAATTCCAGCTTGCGCAGCTTGTTGCCGCCCATCGCCATTGGCGTCACGTCATCCCGTTTGATGAAAATATCGCGTCCTAAATAGTCAGAAAAACGCGGCAGGTACTCCAGCGGCGTGGGTGCCCCAATAAATTCCAGGCGGGGGAAGCGCGTTACATTCTGCAGTGACATGGGTTCTCCGTTAACGCATACAAGAATTGATATTTTTATTATGCACGTAGTCACGTCATAAATAAAAAAGGCGCTTTTAAAAGCGCCTTTTTTTGTCACACAAAGCTTATTTGGTCACGTCGGCGCCGAACCACTTCTCAGACAGCGCCTTCAGGCTGCCGTCTTTTTGCATCTCTGCAATCGCGCCATCGATGGCTTTCAGCAGATCGTCGTTACCTTTACGCACCGCCACACCAGACTCCTGACGAGAGAACGCATCACCCGCAACGGCCAGGGTATTGTTGGTTTTCTTCACCAGGTCCAGCGCGGCCAGACGGTCAACCAGAATGGCATCGATACGGCCGACGCGGAGATCCTGATATTTCGTCGGGTCGTCATCATAGGTACGGATATCTACACCCTGAACGTTCTGACGCAGCCACTCTTCGTAGTTGGTCCCAAGACCGACGCCCACTTTTTTCCCTTTCAGGTCAGCCGCGGACTTAATGGTCCCTTCGTTACCTTTCTTCACCAGCGCCTGGATACCCGACACGGTGTACGGCGTGGAGAAATCATATTTCTTCTTACGCTCATCAGAAATGGTCACCTGATTGATCACCACATCGATGCGTTTAGAGTCCAGCGAGGCCAGCATCCCGTCCCATTTGGTCGGTTTGAGAGAGGCTTTGACGCCCAGGTGCTTCGCCAGCTCTTCGGCAAACTCGACTTCAAAACCGGTCAGTTTACCGTCGTCACCCTGGAAGCTGAACGGAGGATAGGTCCCTTCCAGCCCAACCAGCAGCGTGCCGCGCTCTTTGACTTTATTCAGCAGATTTTCCGCCGCGAACGTTTTCACGCTCATCCCTGCGACCAGCGCAACGGCCATCACACCCATCAGCGCCTGACGACCCAGAAGTGCTAATTTCATATATACCCCGATACAGTGGAATTTTTGAGTAGTGTAGAGAAATCGCCTGCAAGGTCAAAGGCGACTGCGCTACATCTTATTCATTTTTAATATATATCAGAAGTTGTCTCGGCGTGGACTTTCTGCTGTAACGCCACCGGCATTTGTACCTTATATTGCGCGTACTTGCGCAGCGCAATGCGGTAGTTGTTGGTGCTGGTGGCAGGCAACCATGGCTCCAGATTCTCATCCAGATAACCGGTCTTCAGCAGATCAGGGGAAAGGTTCTGCAGAGTGAGATGCTGACCAAGACGGCGCAGGCGCACCACATATTCACGCACGGTGCCGTGGCTCATCTCGGTCTGCTCAAACAGGAACTGTTTGAAGCCGATGATATCAAAGAAGTCGCTTTGCTCTTTGCAATGGAGATCGCCACAGAAACGGCAAAGCGCTACCCACTCTTTTTGCTCTTCGCGCCAGGCGGCTTCATCCAGTAAGGTATCAAGGCGAGAGATCGCAATTTTATTCACGATTTCACCGCGACGTACCAGCGTGATACGGTCGAGTAGCTTGTTACAGTGGGCGCAATGCGTCTGGCTGTGTTTAAAGTCTTTCAGGTAGCGGCTTAGAGGCCGTCTTTTAGCGTGCTGCACCGTCATGATAACTCCTGGTTGTCAATACGTTGTGCGGCATTTTCAGGTGAATGAATCACCTACAACTTACCCAGTTTTGTCCGTAAGCGTTTTATGGCCTGGCTGTGCAGCTGGCTAACCCGCGACTCCCCTACTTCCAGCACCGCGCCAATCTCCTTGAGATTAAGCTCTTCCTGGTAATAAAGGGTCAACACCAGCTGTTCACGTTCTGGTAACGCTTCAATCGCTTCCATCACGCGCTGGCGTAAGTTACCTTCCATTAAATGGTGTAACGGGTTTTCTTGCTGATGCTCATCCGTCACCAGCTCGATACTGTCGCCATGCTCTTCGCGCCACTCGTCGTAAGAGAAGAGTTGGCTATTATTGGTATCGAGCAACATCTGACGATAGTCTTCAACAGCAATACCCAGACGCTCCGCCACTTCTGTTTCCGTCGCGTTGCGCCCCAGTTCCTGTTCCAGCTGTCCCATTGCATGTGCCACTTCGCGCGCGTTGCGGCGAACGCTGCGCGGCACCCAATCGCGGCTGCGCAACTCGTCCAGCATCGCACCACGAATACGCTGAACTGCGTAAGTCGTAAATGCCGTTCCTTGCAGAGCGTCGTATCGGTCAACTGCATTCAATAACCCGATACCGCCCGCCTGTAGCAGATCGTCCAGTTCCACGCTCGCCGGCAACCGCACCTGGAGGCGCAATGCTTCGTGACGCACCAGCGGGACATAACGCTGCCACAGCGAGTGTTTATCCATTACACCTTCAGCGGTATAGAGTGAATTCACGATAAACAGCCCTGCGTTAGTTGAGTTATCGGCATGATTATCCGATTCTGGAGGGGTTTTAATCGGGTGAATAGTGGGTGAAAAAGCAGTTTATTTATGAGTTGCGCCGGTAAAAAAGGGAGATGTAACAAAATGCAGGATAAAAAAGGTGGTCAACGCACGGCGTAAAACCGGCGTTTTTCCTTTTTAATTAGCGTTACATCCTTGAATAACCTCAGGATGAGCGATAATGCCATTGCGCTGAATGCACACTATCCCCACCTGAAGCTATTTCGCCTTATGCAACCCACCCGAAGGTGCGTTCTACTTTTTTTAGCGTTGCTTACTTCGCAGGATAAACACGGGACGATTTAAAAACTCACCCATGTCATCCCGCCGTGCAATATTTTTGTCATTCATATCCTGGTACACGATTGTGCCATTCATATTTACGGCTATCCCAATGTGTTCTATATCCCACCAGGAAGAGGTATGGGTGGTGACATACTCTATTAATTCAGCCTTGGTGCCCGTGGCAAACAGAGGTAAATTCCTGTCTCCCCGCCAGTTAAAACCTAACTGAAATATGAGCGTCCGGCATTTACCCTGCATGCTGTTAAGATGCGTGATGATTTCTTTTCGGGCCTGTTCTCTGTTTAACTGCGAGTCGCCGTAGTCATCGCCCAGATGGTGCAATACGTTCAGCAGAATGGCGGTATCAACATCCAGTTGCTCATTGATAAATTCAAAATAGCGGGCATGAACGTCGCAAGATGCTTCACGCCCTAGCAGCGTGGCACAGTCTTTAACAAACTCAGCATGGGGACGTGTTCCCTCATAGCAAATGACTTTCTTCGCCCCTGCCATCAGCGAGGAAAAGGCGAAAAAACCCATATTGCAGCCAATATCCGCGACAACCTTGTTTTTAAAATCAACCCGCTGCGCGATATAGTCGAAACGCTGTTGTTCGTAACGAGATGAAGGCTGATGCATATCACCACCCAGGAGTCGTGATAACTCAGCAGGTAAAACCTGATACTGCGCATGTTTTCCCGAATCTGATTCGGATCTTAATCGTGTTTTTAATGACTCAATCAGCGCTGGCTGTGACATGCTCACTCCGTAAAACAGAAGACCTACGTTTCAAAAACGATTTAACTGCGGTTATACCCTCATGCGCGAAAAGCCGTAACGTGTCACGCTGTAGGTAAATATCGCTCAGGCACAACCGCGTAATAAACCTGGCCGGGGATTGTCCCGGAGACAAAAACAGCCGCACATTTTTCCCCGAAGCCCGGTTCTGCAACCATCCGTTGAGCCAGAGATAGCGCCGGGGACGGTGCGGCGCGTCGGGACAGGTACCGCTCATGCTAACCCACGCGGGATTGAAGCCATGAGAAACGGCCAGCTCAAAGGGACCCCACAGGCGGGGATTCGCTTCAATGAGATAAGATTGCTCTTTTTCTCTCATTATTTCGACCATGATAAAACCCGCATAACCCGTTGACTGGAGTAACGTGAGTATTTGCGACTCAACCACCTCGTCCGGGCAGGTGCATATTTCGGCAGAGATAATGGATTTGCCTTCGGCCTGCTGTAATAAATTTTTTTGCCACAGTTTTTTGACTATCCCACCGGACATGAACAGCAGAAGATAATAGCTTTCACCGTCGATATACTTCTGGAAAAAATAGTCGCTCGACGCATGGCTCGATGAAAAATCCTGCAGATCGCGAGGGGTAAACAGCAGCTGGGGATAAATCTTTTCACCCGTCACGGTTGAAAATTCTTGTTTTGGTTTGGCAACGCAAGGAAGACCCGTGTTATCAGGAACATCGAGCGGTTCCGGTAGCAAAATACCGTACGTCGCGGCTAACGCATTGAAGGTGGATTTATCGGAAAGTGTGGCATAGAGACTTTCGTCACAAAGCGGAATGGTTAATCCGCTCGCGGTAAATCTCGCACGATGCTCTAACATCACACGGTTAACGGATTCAGCCGTGGGTACATAAATCAACTTATCGGCCGGATAGTTATTCCGAAGGATTTCGATTTGACGGACCATATCATCGGCGTCTAATCGGTCTAACGTGCGACGGGCATCGACCCTGTTTTTATAGGCTGTATAAAAAATTTTGTCGCGTGAAGGGCGTGAAATAATCGAGAAACATGCCCCGGCACGTTTGAAATGACGGCAGCAGGCAATAATTGCGCGTTCATTCGCCCCGCTGAACATAACGAATCGCTGATCCATAGGAAATCACGCCGCCCTTGAATGGCTTAGGTTTACAATCACACCGATTATCCGTTCAATCTCGTCACGTTGTAGATCGGGATAGAGTGGTAAACACAATACGCCAGAGGAGACATGATGCGCGCACGGCAAATTAGAAGGATGCGACGATGTCAGCCCCTTATACATCGGGAATTCTGAAATTAACGGATAAAAATAGCGACGAGTGAATACGTTGTGCTCTTTCAGTTGCTGGTAAAGCTCGTCGCGGGTCAATGGGAAAACGTTATCATCAATAAACACAGGGCAATACGCGTAGTTCCAGTTAACCTCGGAAGGGGTATGAATAAAAGAGATGCCAGGAATGTGACTCAGCGCTTCATAATAATTTTGAAAAATATCTCTGCGCTTAATCAAGGCCTCTTCAATATGTTCCAGCTGCAGCAAACCAAAAGCGGCCTGGAACTCATTCATTTTTCCGTTAATCCCGGGAGCGACAACCGTCGTTTCATCAGCAAAGCCAAAGTTTTTTAGATAATCGATGCGCTTTTTCACCTTGTCATTAGGGCAAATAATCGCGCCCCCTTCGAAGGTATTGAAGACTTTCGTGGCGTGAAAACTCAGTACCGACAGATCGCCGTGATTCAGGATGCTGTTATCGCCCACGCTAACGCCGAACGCATGGGCTGCATCATAAATAACCCGTAGACCGTAATTGTCTGCAATGCGCTGGATCGCCTCAACGTCACACGGCAGGCCATAACAATGCACCGGCATGATGGCCGTGGTCGCGGGCGTAATTGCCGCCTCAATCTTTGCCGGATCCATGTTACACGTGGCGGGATCGACATCCACAAATACGGGTTTGATATTATTCCACAGCAACGCATGGGAAGTGGCCACAAATGAATAAGGCGTGGTAATGACTTCCCCTGAAATACGAAGCGCCTGAAGCGCGGTCATGAGCGCCAGCGTCCCGTTTGCAAACAGGCTCATATGACCAACCCCAAGATATTCCGTCAGCGCCTGCTCAAGTTGAATATGAAATGGCCCACCGTTGGTCAGTTTTTTGCTTTGCCAAATCTCTTCCAGATAGGGAATAAACGATTCCAGAGGAGGCAGCAACGGGCTTGTCACCATCACATTCTTGTTCATTTCAGTTCAACCCAGCATCAGCTTAATCTACCTGACAGTATATTTTCTTGCAGGCGCGCTAATCGCTCTATAAACGCGGTGAAACAGGGTTAAACCAACTGATAACTTACCCATCAGGCAAGCCCTTTCCTGCAGCGCCAATCCGTAAAAATATGACTAAAAGTGATGGATACTCCACCGCTGGGTGTTCGACATTTGTGTCACTCTTTGCTACAAACTGATGCTCACAGGAAATTTATGACTACGCCAACCTGCCTGATTTGTGATTCGGAAATGCAGTTTTATTTCCAGAAAGATAAATACCATGCACCCTCAATGGATGTTCTTACCCGCGATTTGGTTCCTGTGCTTTTTTATGAGTGCCCACGATGCCATTTTCTCAGCTCAAAAACACATAAAGAAATACCGTTTCAGCGATGGGAAAAACTCAATACCGATTATCACCATCACCACAGCGAATCCGGCGGAAGAAGTGTAAGTGGGTTCAACGCACCGCCCTATATAGAGCAAGCGCTGATGATTGAACTTCTGGCCCGGCATAATGTTGTCGATGTCAGCAGCGTGCTTGACTATGCCGCAGGTTACGGAAGGCTGAGCCATTTGTTACGCAAGTACTTTAACCGCGATATTCCCTGTTACGATAAGTATGTGAGGAATCCGGAGCATCATTACATCGATGAACCGCAGAAAAAAAACTGGTCAATGGTCATCAACTCAGCCATGTTCGAGCATGTGCTTACCCGGCAGGATCTGGACGACGTTAACGACCTCGTCTCGGATAACGGTTCGCTGCTGATCCACACCGTAGTGGTTGATCGCATACCAAAGGATCCCGCCTGGTTTTATACAGACGTTCCAGTGCATACGGTTGTCCATACCAATAAAAGTATGAACATTTTGATGGAACAGTGGGGTTATAGATCGTCGATATATAGCCCTAAAAGTAAATGCTGGATCTTGCTACGTGAGCCTTACGCCACGGTTAAGCCACGCATCGAGCAGATTAATGACGAGCTGCAGACCTGTTGGTTTTATGGCAAAGACGGGTTTATGGATTACTGGAAAACACGTTAGGCCGATTCGCTTGCCGGGGCAGCGCCTAAAAAAGGGCGGATTATCCGCCCTTAACATATTAATCAGGTAACCAGGCTTTAGCCCACAGGGCAGCGCTGTCGGCATTGTGCATCCAGTCGCGGAAAATCGTGGTCTGTAGGGCTTTACCCATTCGCTCACTCTGCGCAGGATTATCCAGATGGAAACGCAGCGCGTCGGCCCAATCCTTATAGCGGTTTCGCACGCGCGTCACCTCATCTATTGAGCGGTAACACTCAACATCGCTACAAATAACCGGGATCGCGCATGCCCCATACTCCAGCAGGCGAAGGTTACTTTTACAGGCATTGAACAGATTGTCTTCCACCGGAGCAATCGCCAGATCGAGATTAAGCGATGCGAGCTTGCGCGGATAAACCTCGATATCCACGCCATGATGAAACTCATGCACGTACGGCAAAAGTTTATCCGGACACATGCCCAAAAAGATCCAGTCCACTTCACTGGCGAAAGCTTTTACCACGTCGGCAATCATTTCCAGATCGCCGCGGTGACTTGATCCCCCTGCCCAGCCTACCCGGGGCTTGCGACCCTGCTGGCGAAGGCTGGTTAAGCCAGACCACCAGTCAGCGGAGACCCTGTTTTGCATAACGACAATATTAGGATGATAAGGTGAAAAAGCATCTGCTAAAGGTTGCGTCGAAACCACAAAACGATCCATGTAACTGAGCGTCTTACGCAGGTTTTTCAACGTATCGCTGTCAAATTCCTGCTTGTGCTGGTTCTTCACTGGAATATTAGGCAGGTAATCATCCAGTTCGAACACGCTGAAGATCCCGGTGCGTTTTTTCACGACCCGCATCCATTGCTGAAACTCCGGCGTGAATTGCCGTTGAATAATGATGCTGTCAGGTTTGTAGCGTGCCAGCGCGGGCATGCTCGCCAGTCCGGGCGAGAGTTTGCCGTCGACACGCTGATGCTCAACCATGGATTCAAACGGCTTAATGATACGATAGTAACCACAGCCCGCATAATCACCCATATGCGGCATCACAACCGGTAACGGGTTCCAGGATAAGGGCCGCCAGCTAAGCTTACTGTCCGGGTTCACCATAAACTGTTCGCTGCTCAGCGAAAGGTTGATGTTGTACGCCGGATCGTTACAGAGGATCGGCATCCAGCGCCGAAACATCTCATCCTCTTCACGTTCCTTTTGCTCGCGCAAGGTTGTTTTTTCTCGCTCGGAAAGTGCCTCTTTCGGCCCAACCGTCCGCAGCACGGTTGCGGATGGTGTCCACACAGTAAACCAGCCCTGCTCACGAATACGCAGGCACAGGTCTATGTCCCAGAACGAATCTAAAGCATCATCGATGCCGCCCGCGGCATCGAAAGCCTGTTTATCCACCAGCATGAAATCGCCTGAGACAGCGCTGTAGTTTTGATCCGCGTGCAGCCTTCCCATGTAGCTTTTAAAGCTGTCATCCGTGCCATAAAAAGCTTCGCCAGCAACACCATTGACCCCCAACAGATATCCGGCATGGCGAACCGTTCCGTCACCGTAAAGCTGTTTTCCACCCACTACGCCCACTTCAGGGCGCTGCCCGTGATTGAGCAATGCATTTAGCCAGCCGGGTTGCGTGATAACCAGATCCGGATGCACAAACGCAACATATCGCCCTTGCGCCACCGTCGATGCTTGATTGTATGCCCGGGCATGTGAGGTGATATCCTCTGCATAACACACCTTGATCCGGGCAGGATCGATTTCCGCCAGACCGTTGAGCCAGGTCGTCACCTCGGAGGGTGCCGTTTGGTCAGCGATCACAATCATCTCATAATGCGGCCACTGCGTTTTTTCGATAACCGAGGTCACGCAGGTGACCAGCGGGGCGACGCGGTCCCCTGCAGCAATAATGATTGAGACCAAAGGCACATCGGCATGACCGTACTGGATATGGTAATGGCCGAAAATATCGACCTCGATCTGCGCATCGGCATAGCCGCGATTGTGCAGGTGACGCAGCAGGATACGTTGTTCCTGATCCGGCGCGGCAGCGGGGTTCATCCCCAGGAACAGCGGCTCCGCCAAATGACCGAGCGGAGCAAATCCCTGGCTTTCGATAAGCTTAATAAGGAGGTCAAACTCAAACGCCGCGCCCATGCTGGCGTCGATCCCGAACTGAGTGATCGTTTCACCGCGCAGGAACCAGCTGCGTGCCAGCATCTGCGGCTGACTCAGAAAAAGGTCAAGGTTGAAATCCGATTTGAATTTACCCCCAATGACCTTCTGGTCGATGGTGAAAATTTCATCGCCATAAATGGCAGACAGAGACTCTGCCTCGATAAGCGTCGAGGCGAGAGACGTCAAACCGGAATCATAGAACTCTCCGCCTGCCTCGAAGGCGATAAACCAGCCGCGCGGGCGCTCGGTAGCCAGTTCTTCCAGTGCATGATGGAGACCTACCGATGCCGGGAACGTGCGAACATGTTCGACGTTTTCCATGCCTACGACGACCGGATGAATCGTTAACCCGCTATAGCGTTTGTGCATCAGGGAGGCGAGCGTCTTCTCAACATCCTGAGCGCCGCGTCCGCCAAAGATCACTACGGTCAGGTCAGCAGCGTCCACGCTTGCATTGCGCTCGTCCATCAAGCTTTGTTGCGCAGTGGGAACCTGACGCTGCTGCAACCAGTCGGCGAGTTGCGACTCTTTCATCCCCGCCTGGATCTCGCTGGAGATATCACGCAGGACAAACTGGTCGGGCTTCGTAAAACTCGCTACGCGTATATGGCGAAGCGGCGTTGTGGTCTCATCCCCCATGTCGAGAAGCTTGAGCCGTTTTGGAAATTCAATGTGGGTTTTCTCTGCGCGTGAATCGCGTTCACGTCCCAGCTGGCTGACCTGCTGGCGGGAGACACGCAGAGAAGAAAGCGGCTTAACGAGGTAGGCTACGTCCCCTTTCTGAAGGATCTTCATATAGATGGTCAGATCGCCAAGGAAATGCATCACCAAACCATCAAGCGCAAACAGCCCATCAGGCTGTTCCATAAGATCCAGTAAATCCTGTCGATACATCAGCACCGTGCTGGGTTCGCCGATGAAATTGACGATCTCCTGTAACTGGTAACTGACGATATCCCGGCCATTGAGGATTGAATCTTCCGCCACGATGGGGACGGTTGCGCCAATATCACAAAGGCGTTCACCATACACACCAATTCGGCTGCGCCGGGATGTCGCGAGTCGTACCGACGGAAATTGTTGTAAGGCTTTTACAAGGGACGAAACGCACTGCGGCTCGATCGTATCGTCATCGTACAGAAACTTGATGTACTCCCCTTTCGCCTCGCGGATGCATTGCATCACGTTTTTGGCTTCGCCCAGAGCGGGTACGTTTCGGATGTAAGTCAGCGGGAAAGGAGAAAGGGATTGATACCGGGAGACAATGTCAGAAATGTCATTATTGGGGCAATCGTCTGAAACTATGATTTCAATATTGTCATAATCTTGCGCGAAAGCACACCGTAATGCCTCCTCGAACCAGGATGACTTATAGGCAGGCAGGACAAGGCTAACCAGCGTGGATGGCGACATAACGAGATTCCCTATGATGGCTCCTGGACACCACGGTATCGGCATCCGTTTATGATAAGCACGATACTGGATTGATACTGATTCAATCCCGATAACACACGGTGAAAACTCATGGTTTCCTGACGTTTGTCTCTGGACGTAGATCGCGGTTAAGGCTGGAGAGAAAAATGGCCGTAAGACTGGCTGAATGCTGGCTTAACGCCAAATACGTTGAGTTTCTGTGAGCAAGACGCATAAAAAAGCCCCGGCCATAGGGCCGGGGCTTTTACGCGTTTTATATTAACGCAGCAGGGACAGCATGGTCTGCGGAACCTGGTTGGCCTGAGCCAGTACGGAAGAGCCAGCCTGCTGCAGGATCTGCGCGCGGGACATGTTGGACACTTCTGTCGCGTAGTCGGAATCCTGAATACGGCTGCGGGCAGCGGACAGGTTGTTCACGGTGTTGTTCAGGTTGGTGATGGTGGACTCGAAACGGTTCTGAGACGCACCCAGCAGGCTACGCTGAGAGTCAACCGCTTTGATCGCCGCATCGATGTCTGCCAGCGGAGCGGAGCCAGATGCTGCACCGCTTGCGCCGCCGGTAACGGAGCCTTTCAGCACGTCAAAGCCCACAGCCTGAGTGGAGCGCTGGGTACCGTTAACGGTATCGCCAGATGCCATGGTTTTGGTGTTCAGTGCACCGCCGGACGCGCCAGCCGCCGCCAGGTTGAAGCTGTCGCTCGCGCTCAGGGTGATGCCGATGGTTTCGCCATCTTTTGCACCAACCTGGAAGCTGTAGTTGCTGGTGCCGGAACCGGTGTTCAGCACTTTGATGCCGTTGAAGTCGGTCTGGGACGTAACGCGGTTAACTTCCTTCATACGCTCGTTCACTTCCGCCTGAATGGAGTCGATATCAGATGCGGAGTTAGAGCTGTTCTGCGCCTGAACGGTCAGGTCACGGATACGCTGCAGGTTGTTGTTGATTTCGCCCAGCGCGCCTTCAGCGGTCTGCGCCAGAGAGATACCGTCGTTGGCGTTACGTGCAGCAACGGTCAGGCCGTTGATGTTAGACGTGAAACGGTTGGCGATTGCCTGGCCTGCAGCGTCATCTTTCGCGCTGTTAATACGCAGGCCGGAGGACAGGCGCTCAATCGCGGTGCCCAGAGAAGACTGAGATTTGCTCAGGTTGTTCTGAGTCATCAGCGACAGAGTGTTAGTATTAATCACTGCCATAATAGTTGTCCTTAGTAAAGTATTGAGTTACGGCATGCGGCCAGGGGCTTCATCGCCTTCATAAAGGTTATCGACAAGGCCTCTGCAAACTTTAGAACTTTCGTTCTTATTTTCTTTTTTTTCTTTGATTTTAAACGAAAAAAGCGCCGACATGCGGCGCTTTTGTTGTGGCGTTAATACTCTTAACGCAGCAGGGACAGCATGGTCTGCGGAACCTGGTTGGCCTGAGCCAGTACGGAAGAGCCAGCCTGCTGCAGGATCTGCGCGCGGGACATGTTGGACACTTCTGTCGCGTAGTCGGAATCCTGAATACGGCTGCGGGCAGCAGACAGGTTGTTCACGGTATTGTTCAGGTTGGTGATGGTGGACTCGAAACGGTTCTGAGACGCACCCAGCAGGCTGCGCTGGGAGTCAACCGCTTTGATCGCCGCATCGATGTCTGCCAGCGGAGCGGAGCCAGATGCTGCGCCGCTTGCGCCGCCTGTTACCGCACCTTTCAACACGTCAAAGCCCACAGCCTGAGTGGAACGCTGGGTACCGTTAACGGTATCGCCAGATGCCATGGTTTTGGTGTTCAGTGCACCGCCGGACGCGCCAGCAGCCGCCAGGTTGAAGCTGTCGCTCGCGCTCAGGGTGATGCCGATGGTTTCACCATCTTTCGCGCCAACCTGGAAGCTGTAGTTGCTGGTGCCGGAACCGGTGTTCAGCACTTTGATGCCGTTGAAGTCGGTCTGGGACGTAACGCGATTAACTTCCTTCATACGCTCGTTCACTTCCGCCTGAATGGAGTCGATATCAGATGCGGAGTTAGAGCTGTTCTGCGCCTGAACGGTCAGGTCACGGATACGCTGCAGGTTGTTGTTGATTTCGCCCAGCGCGCCTTCAGCGGTCTGCGCCAGAGAGATACCGTCGTTGGCGTTACGTGCAGCAACGGTCAGGCCGTTGATGTTAGACGTGAAACGGTTGGCGATTGCCTGGCCTGCAGCGTCATCTTTCGCGCTGTTAATACGCAGGCCGGAGGACAGACGCTCAATCGCGGTGCCCAGGGAAGACTGAGACTTAGTCAGGTTGTTCTGAGTCATCAGAGACAGGGTGTTAGTATTAATAACAGCCATGGTGTATTCCTTTGAAAAAGTTGTCGATATCAGGCATCTGCCTACGGCTTTCTCACCGTCAATCAGATTATCGACACCCCTTTCTCGATCTTTAGAAAAAAAGATCATTTTTTTAAAGACGCAAACTGCCCGATATTCCCCCGCTTTATTCCGGCATTGGATTTAAAAAATAACGCTAATCTTTTTCTCGTTTCTGCCGATAGTGCATCCAGTGATTGTCTCAATAAAGGATGAAAAAATGGCAAGTATCAGTTCGCTCGGCGCAGGTACCAATCTTGGACTCAGCACCCTGTATGACAACTTACAAACAGCAGAGCAAACCAAGCTGACGCCGATTACCACGCAGCAGACCTCGTATAAAGCAAAGCTGACGGCCTGGAACGTGGTGCAGACATCATTAACCAAATTACAGACCGCGACTGACGCGCTGAAAAATACGTCGTCAATTGCTCAGGCAAAAGTGTCCAGCACTAATACTGCGTTTAGCGCATCGCTTGCGAATAACGCGACAGCAGGAACCTATTCTGTTGAGGTAAACAAGCTTGCCGCGGCGCAATCGTTACTCAGCCCGAAAGTGGCGAGTAAAGATACCGATCTTGGCGACAGCAGCATGAGCTCGCGCACCATCACGATCTCCCAGCCGGGCCAGAAAGATCCGATGACCGTGACGCTGGCGAGTGATAAAACCAGCCTGGCTGACGTGCGCGATGCCATCAACGCCAAACAGGGCAGCGTTACCGCAAGTATCATTAAAGCGGACGATAACAGCTACTACCTGTCGCTGACCTCACGCGACAGCGGTACGACGAATAAAATGACCGTCTCAACCGATGATGCAGCCTTAGCGCAGTACATTAGCTACGACGAGAGCGGTGCATCCAGTGCGATGACGGAGCAGGTTAAAGCGTCAGACGCCGTGGTGAAAATTAACGGGATTGAAATCACCCGTAGCAGCAACACTATTACAGACGCACCGGAAGGCGTGACGCTTAACCTGACTAAAACGAATACAGGTAACCCGGAAACCCTGACGGTGGTGAAAGATAACCAGCCGATGGTGGATGCGATCCAGGCGTTTGTGGATGCTTATAACTCGCTGCAAACGACGATCACTAATCAGACGAAGTACACCTCGGTCGATCAGGGCAGCGGTACGCAAGACACCAGTAACGGTGATCTGTTAGGTGATGGCACGTTGCGCAGCATTCAAACGCAGCTTCGTTCAAAGCTTTCCAGCTCACAGGGCGGCAACCTGGGATTACTGTCTCAGCTCGGCGTCACTCAGGATCTTACCGGCAAGCTTACCGTAGACAGTACCAAACTCAACAAAGCGCTGAATGAAAAATCGGCCGACGTGGTTTCATTCCTGTCGGGAGATGGCAAAACCACCGGGTTCGCCACGGAAACCAGCAACCTGCTGAAAACCATGTTGGGCAACGACGGTTCGGTTAAAAGCGCCACCGATGGTATTAACAAGACGCTGAAAAATCTGTCCGAAGAGTACGATCGCGTCAATGCGCAGATTACCGCCACCATGGCGCGCTACAAAACGCAGTTTACAAGTTTGAGTCAGTTGGTGTCGCAGATGGACTCCACGGGAAGCTACCTGACCCAACAGTTCAATGCCATGAACAGTTAATGAATGATGAATTGAGGTTTTACCATGTATACAAAATCGGGAATTCAGGCTTACGCCCAGGTCGGTGTTGAATCTGCCGTCCTGAGCGCCAGCCCGCATCAACTGGTGGTACTTCTTTTTGATGGCGCATTAAGCGCCATGAAAAAAGCCGCCATTTTGATTGAACAAGGCGATATTCCCGGTAAAGGGCAGGCCTTAAGTAAAGCAATCAATATTATCAGCAACGGTTTGCAGTCAGGTCTTAATCATGATGTTGGCGGCGATTTGACTGCAAACCTTGATAGTCTTTACGACTATATGACAAGGCGTCTTTTACAGGCCAACCTCCATAATGACATCGATGCCATTAATGAAGTGGTGGAGTTGCTGAACAACATCGCTGAAGCCTGGAAAGAGATAGGCCCCCATTCTCAAAACATGCGGGACAATTACTAATGGACGTCAATCTCGGGTTGCTCCAACACTATCAGCAGTTGTTAAAAACCAGCACGACCATGCTCGCACTGACCAAAGCCGGACGGTGGGACGATCTTATTGCTTACGAAGTTGATTACCTGACGGCGGTCGAAAAGCTTACTCTTTTTCAGGATGCCAGCGATATTCCTGCGGCCATGCAGGCACAGATCCGCCCTATTCTACGACAAATCCTCGATAATGAAGTGGAGCTAAAAACCTTACTGCAACAGCGCATGGAAGAGCTGCGAGCACTGGTTGGACAGACATCGAGACAACATAATCTGAATGCAACCTATGGACGTTTATCAGGAAATGTTCTTTACCCTACCGACCTCTGATCAGGGTATGACAGTAAGCGGATGAATAATATTTTGTTATTTCATCCGCGTTTTTCTCCCGCCTCGCCCATACTCTCTATGATCTCAATCTGGAGCACGGACGATGAAAAACCCCACCCTATTACAATGTTTTCACTGGTACTACCCTACTGGCGGCGAGTTATGGCCCGAGGTCACGGCGTTAGCCCCAAATCTGAATGAAATCGGCATCAATATGGTCTGGCTGCCCCCGGCGTATAAAGGCGCATCCGGCGGCTATTCCGTGGGCTACGACTCGTACGATCTGTTCGACCTTGGCGAGTTTGACCAGAAAGGCAGCGTAGCCACGAAATATGGTGACAAGGCCCAGCTGCTTGAGGCCATCAGCGCCCTGAAAAGCAACGACATTGCGGTGCTGCTGGACGTGGTGGTTAACCACAAAATGGGGGCAGACGAGAAAGAGCCTGTTCGCGTGCAGCGCGTGAATCAGGAGGATCGCACGCAGATTGACGATGAAATCATCGAGTGTGAGGCCTGGACCCGCTACAGCTTCCCCGTTCGCGCGGGGCAGTATTCGCAGTTCGTCTGGGACTATAAATGTTTCAGCGGCATTGACCATATCGAAAACCCCAACGAAGACGGCATCTTTAAAATCGTTAACGATTACACCGGCGATGGCTGGAACGATCAGGTCGATAATGAAATGGGTAACTTCGACTACCTGATGGGTGAAAACATCGATTTTCGCAATCGTGCCGTTACCGAAGAGATCAAATACTGGGCACGCTGGGTGATGGAACAGACGCAGTGCGATGGCTTCCGTCTGGATGCGGTTAAGCACATTCCCGCCTGGTTCTATAAAGAGTGGATTGAACACGTTCAGGAAGTGTCGGAAAAACCGCTGTTCGTGGTGGCAGAATACTGGTCACACGACGTCGACGCGCTGAAGAACTATATTGATCAGGTCGAGGGCAAAACCATGCTGTTCGATGCCCCGCTGCAGATGAATTTCCACGAAGCGTCGCGCATGGGCCGCGACTACGACATGAGCCAGATCTTTACCGGCACCCTGGTTGAAACGGACCCGTTCCACGCCGTCACCCTGGTGGCTAACCACGACACCCAGCCGCTGCAGGCGCTGGAAGCGCCGGTAGAAGCCTGGTTCAAACCGCTGGCGTATGCGCTTATTCTGCTGCGCGAGAACGGCGTTCCGAGCGTGTTCTATCCCGATTTGTTCGGTGCGACCTACGACGACACCGGCGGTGACGGCGAGACGTATCACATTGAGATGCCAGTCATTGAACAGCTTCACGAGCTGATCCTCGCCCGCCAGCGTTTTGCCCACGGGGTACAAACCCTGTTCTTCGATCATCCCAACTGCATTGCGTTTAGCCGCAGTGGAACCGAAGACGACCCCGGCTGCGTGGTGGTCCTTTCCAATGGCGATGACGGTGAGAAGACGATCTGCCTTGGCGAGAACTACGGCAACAAAACCTGGCGTGATTTTCTTGGCAACCGGGAAGAGACGGTGACTACCGCAGCGGATGGCGAAGGCACCTTTACCTGCAATGGCGGAAGCGTAAGCGTGTGGGTGATTGAGGACGCGTTGTAAATACTTTGCCGGGTGGCGCTAAGACCTTTCGGGCAAGGGTTTTGTGGGCCGGGTAAGGCGCAGCCGCCACCCGGCTAAAAACACTAAGGTAGCTGACTCTCCAGCGGATGTTTGCTGAGGAAGTCAGCGCACTCGACCGTTGGACGGTCAACCCGGTGAAGCTCCATGCCGTCATACTCCAGCACGCCATCGTCAAGCTCAAGCGGATACACATCCCGCTTTTGGGTCACGTTATAGTAGTCATCCGAACGGAGCATCAGTTTGCCCGGCACCGCCAGAACGCGCTGCCACTGGCGGCAATCCAGCGTATCGCCCTCCTGCGTCACCACCAGCGTGGCAATCGCCTCCGGGCTTACCATGCTGCTTTGCGGCCCTTTTGACTGCCAGTACCCCGTCAGCTGCGCCGGAGCAGGATGCTTAATCACGTCCTGGTAATTCTCGACCTGTACACATCCGGTCAATGCCAGCAGTGCGCCAGCAAATGCTATTTTTTTCATCATCTTTCCCGCGTGCGAAGAAAAAAATATTGTGGCATTAAAGCGTTGAGGCCGCCAGCGTAAGATGCGTTGGGGCTACACCTGCATCGACATCATATGACCATGTAATTTTCATAAACGACAAAGATCGTCCAAGAGCGCACTAAATAACAGATGGTTGCAGTCGTCGAAAACATCAGTCGTCTAAGTTCACCTTAGAACGAGTGCTGTTTCTTGCCCCACATATGCCCCATCACATCACCGGGCACCCGTCATCGTTAAACGCGCGATTGATGAAGAACGATACCCGGCCCAGCACCTCAACCTCCTCCAGCGCTACCCCTTCTATCGCCTCCCCGTCATCGGTGATGAGAGCTTGCCCCATGAGCTTGGCGAACTGGGTCCTGCCTTCACATAAAATGAGCAGAACATCTCCTGGCGCGCTTTTGGCTGCCGGCTCGATGATGGCAAAGCCAACATCTGTTTCAAGCACTCTGCTCTCAGCACCAATATTGCAGATTACTTCTGGCGAGAGTTGGCGCTCGACGTAATCGTTAGCAGGTGATGCAAACCCCATTATTGCACCCTCCCCATGTTGCGTAAGATCCAGTACCGGTTGTCGCTGCCGTCGGTGGTCTTGTCAGCGAAGTCTTTTTGATAGCGCTCTATCCAGGCGTTCGCGTCTTCGCGCGTGTAGTGCCAGTTGTACTCCCGTAGCTTTTCAATGAAGCTGTCTGTGCTCAGGTAGCGATAACCCTTGGGGTTGAGCTGTATGGCCGCAACGAAGGCGGCATGAATGTCTGCTGTGCGTGGCATGTTCACCTCACAAATTAACTGTATATATATACAGTATTATTACTCATGGGTGCAGATCAAGCGAGACGAGAGAAATGATATTTAAGTGGCGGGGATTATTGGAAATTTAGTTGAAAAAAACCCGCAGAAGCGGGTTTTGGCATGATGTGCTAATCTACTTGTGCATTAAACCTTTTTACTCTTTTCCCTCGAACCTTAGCGGGTGCGAGGGTTTTTTATGCTGCCTTTTGACCTGCTTCAACTTCTACAATGCGTGTTCTTTTATCAATGACTGTCACTGCTTTGGCTGCTCTTATTGCCGGAATCTCGATCAGGCGGTAAATTGCATAGCTAATGAGCATCACAACTGGAGCAAATACAAATAGGCAGAACGCGAGCCTTGCATCTTTCGTGATGTTTCCAAGCAGTGGAAAGATGTATTTGCTTGTGATAATGAACAGGATGCCATGAAGAAGATAAACCGGGTACGACACATCACCAAGAAACTTGAGTGCCTTCTCAATGATCGTCTTTTCGTTCGTCTTCAGGTTAAAAACGAAATATGACAGAGAAAGGATTATTAATGTAAACAACAGCCTGTTCCATCCAGTGATAATAGATATCTGATTTCCCTCTGCCGGGATTAGGCAGAAAGCCACAGCGAAAAATGCGATCAGCATGGCGTTGTATCTGTTTGGCATCGATGGATTGAGTTTCATAGATATATGAGCTATTGCCATTCCCCCAGAGAACAGAAGCACTTGATTGAGTGGATTGATATATTTAGCCCATTCCGCGCCGACGTTCGACCCTGGATTTATAGCGATAAAGCAGAAATAAATATAGAAGTAGAACAGTAATATGTTTGAAGCCAAGAAGGCATAACGATTTCTTGATGTCAATATCAATACAGGGAAAAACAAATAAAAGACAACCTCGTTGCCTATTGACCACCCACCAGTGACCATATATTTAGTTGGTTCAAAAATGCCAAATGTTAATGTGAAATTGTAAATGTATACCGGCCAATCAATACGTAGCACCGGAGCGGTGATCACTGCAAGGCCTATCACAAGCGCCATTGCGATCCAATAAACAGGCGCAAGTCTCGCGAACCTTCTCACAAAAAAAGATACTGTTGATTTGAATGTCCACGCAGTGCTTTTGTATGAGATGTACATCGACATGCCGCTAACTATATAGAATATAGACACACCATAAATCCCAAGTTTCCCAAGAATAGTATCTGCTTGAGGCACCCCTACTGTCCATGCCGTGAGGTGGTATAAAAGTATAGAGAGGGCCATAAGCCCTCTCAGATAGTCGATGCTGTGGATTCTCATTTCCAATAGTCCATTGGGAAGCTGCTGATACAAACATTCTACAAACAATGGTATGAGATCTCCACGTCTTATACAGCAAATCCTATAAATACGTCCTGTGCGGCGGCGGCTGCCGTTCCGTTAACATTCACAAGGCCATATACTCTATTGTCTGGTAGGGTGTCGATGCTTGTATTAATCCGCGTTCCAGTAGCGACATATGCTCCAGCAATGGTAATTCTGTATGTACCAGCAGGGATGTTGATTCCGGCATGGGATGCGTAATATGTCCCAGTAGACGATACGTTAACGCCACCCATTGTTGCAAAGAGAGTACCATCACTATTTTGTAGGAGTACGCTCTGAGCACTACCACCTGTCGACCCACCCAGGTTAAGCACAAGGCCCCTGCAGTTATTAATCGTGTTTTTCAAAAAGATAGTCACATATCCACCACCCGTAGTAGCGGCTGTTCCAAATGGCTGACCACCGATATAAGTAACGTTATTAGGAGAGAAGAAAGATAACGGCGCAGATGGTTGCCGTGCCATCATTTGAACAACGGATTCATCCAGATAACACAAGAATGTATCTGATTTCGTTAAAGACACTGTCTCGATGTAGCTGTAAATTGCCAGTCCTTGCCTAGTCAACATAACACCGTGGTAACCTCCGTTACCCGTTGTAACCCTAAAAATCGTTGTTGTCGTTGAGAAAGTCGTTAAATCATAAGTTATGGTTGCTGCCACACTCCCCCTAAACCCACTGAAGATAGATCCTCCGGTTATGCACAGTGCTCCGTCTGACATCTGAACCATCCTTGGTGCTACCCATAACGCGGCAGGGAGAACTGATTGAGCTACCCATCCACTGCTACCAGATAAATCCCTGGTGTATGTGTAGCGCAGGTTTTGAATAGACTGATCAGATACCAGTTGCGTCCTTGCGGCGGCAACAAGAAATTCTTTCCAGTAAAACAAGCTCACTTCAGTGGTAAAAACAGTAGCGTCAGTATTTAAAATATTTGCGGTAAGAGAAAAACTGGTGGGCGTGTCAAAGTTTCCACTGCTGGTATACAGTCGAATACCACCGCCGGAAACTGCATAGCAGGCAACAAGCATTTTTCCAGCAGGCGTGCGAAGAACCTTTCCCCACTGAAAGTAGCCTGTAGCTCCAACAGACGAAGAAGATTGTAGAGCGAGATCTGTACTGAAAATATATATACTACCGCCGTTATATGTTCCAGCAGTAACGTTAAATGCTTGCACCGATACAACTATACGGCGAGATACAGGATCATACATTATGGATGGATCGCGGAAATCATAACCGGCAATTGGGGCAATTATAAACTTCTGCGCCAGCTCCCCATTTTCTTTTTGCATTATTACCAATGAAGATACACCCCCACCATCGTCAAGATGCGAAGTGCTGCATCGATGAATGAATGTTTCCTTCCCTAACACAATACATGAATCGCAGAATGCAGCGTATTGCTTATCTACTTCTGACGAGCTGAACACCTTATTTCTGTCATTGTATAAATACTGCACCCTTCCACTTGTTAATGACACCTGAGAGGTAATAGTATCGATGTCGCCCTGGTGTTCATCAAGAATCCCCTGGACAGTAGACGGGTCTCCAGCACCATTTAACCCGCCGATCATGCCCGCACCGGAAGACGTAGCCAGCATCGCGCGCAGGCTCGCATCACCAATTCCTATCCATGCACCAACGCCAATCCCGCCAGATGTAGTTGGTGTTGACCCGGCATCAACATGCTTGGGTAATGCACCATCCCAGCGATAGTATTCGCCACTATCTTCGTCACGAAGGGCCTGATTTGGCAGTGTGAGGTCCGCTCCGTCCTGGAACGAGTCGACAAGGATCCACCCATATTGCGCAATAGCCTGCTGAGCAAGCCAGCGAAGGCCTTCAATGGTGTAATGTTCGTTACCAAAGCGGTCAACATAGGTGTTAACCAGCGAGGTCACGAATTCATCAACTTTCCCGGCGTTGTATTTCAGGTCGCGCGGCGATTCGCTTGGTACGGGATTATTGGTTGGTGTAGTAGCCATATTGATTCCATAAAAAAACCCGGCACGGTGGCCGGGTTCGGTTGGTCGGGGACGGTTCTTATTGGTAGATGGCGTCGCTGTATTCCGCGACGGTCAGAGATACCGTGTTATCTGTGTTCGGTTTGATGCTGTTGACCGTCCATAGTTGGCTGTCCAGTTCTTCCACGGTAGCTATGAGATAGCGCGACGGGAGTTGCACAGTGTCTCCGTTCCATATGTTGAGCTGAATACTGGGAATTGCTGCGGTGAAGCCGTACTTCGTGTCGGCGCGAGCCGTCGCCGGATAGCGCAGCGTAGGGTTGCCCAGGCTGTCGGTCACCAGCACATACATCGAGCCGCTGAAGGTGATCGGCTCGCTTGTATCGAAGTTATTCCCGGAGCGACCGGTGACGTAGCCGCCTTGCTGGTTGCTGTCGTAGATGTCAGGCATCTGGATGACGCTACCGACCTGGATAATGCCGTCCTCAAACACTTTGGCGTTCATCTTCACGCGCGAGTAAATCAGACGTTTCGTTTCACGCAGCGCGCGCTCCCGAGCCTGATACTCATTACGAAAGCCGACGATCTCCAACTTATTGGGGTTTTCCGCTTCCTGTTCGACGATTGCGCCGTTTAGCACGCGGTAGTTGATATAGGTCTTGTTGTTCGTGGTCGGGTGGACATAGGAGACTTGCACGCCGTCATAACCGCCTGGTAGCGTGGCCTCGTACGTCATTTTGTACTCGCCCGTCTTCATGTTGGCACGGTTGAAAACGGCCGCCGGGTAGTCAACCTTCTGGTCCCGAGTAAAGGTCAGTACGCCGTCATCCCAGTACGCCACGACCGACGCTGCATTGCATATCGCCTGCACGCGATCGCCGAGCGAGTCATTCTCGTCGTCGAATGTGTAGTCGAAGTAACCCAGACGCTCGTCAGGCAGGCTTTCAGCAATCGAGTACAGCCCGTACAGGTCAATGCTGCTTACCGGCTGCTCGCCCATAATCAGCCAGGTGTGCGCCACCGCATCAGCGAACGAGCGAGACGGCCGCAGCGTGTAATCCACAGTCTCGGTGTCGAGGTCGTATGTGATTGTATGTCGCGTCACCAGCGCGTTATATTTGCGCTCACGGCTACCCAGCGCGTTCTCGGTCGCCCTCACTTTCACCCGCACCAGCGTGTCAGTCGGGTGAACCACATTCGTCCTGATGTTGATGCTGTGGATCTCTTCGACCTTCAGCAGTGACGCGTCGCCGGAGTTATCCGTTCGCTGGAAGCTGACCGCGTACTTCCCGAACCCGCCGGTCGGAGTGATCTTGTCAGTGCGATAAAACACCTCACTCGTCGACTGGTGCGGCGTTGTCTGCCGGTACGTAAACGTCTGCTGCGTTCCCGGTACCTGGTTGTAGTCGTCGTCGATTTTCCAGATGACCACTTTCCAGTTGGTCTCTTTCTTCCCGCCCAGGCTGGATTGCGTGTGAAGCCACAGCTGCGTCGACTCGACCGGGGAGAAGAACGGCCCAACCACCAGCGCCTCGTTATCGTTGAGGATGAATTTCGTGGTGTTGATCGTGGCGTTCGCCGGGATATCCTGCGGCCCATCCAGTTGGTTCATCGTAAACGTGTACCAGCGAACCGGATTCACCACTGCGCCGTCGTTTGTTTCAACAGCGGAGATCAGCGTGCCGGAGAATGTCGCGTCAGTAGTAACGTTGCCTGATGCAGTGCTGTACGTCACGTTGATTGTGAACGTTACGGCGTGCGGCAGTACCAGGCCCATGAAATAGTCGAAATCTGACTGCTTAATGATTTTCATCGCTATCTGGCCGCCGGAATACGTTCCGCTAACCACTGTGTTAGCGGTGGCGCTCTCTACCGGAAAATCACTCGCTTCGTTCTGCCCGGGCACCTCCTGCCCGTCTACGTCATCGAACCCGTACCCCTCGACGATCTGCGGGATGACTTCTCCCGGCTGGAAGAACTGGAATTCAGCGCCTGCCAGAGAGCCCAGGCTGGATTCTGAGTAGCGCACGGACTCGTAATCGTATTTACCGATTCCGATGCACATCCATTCCGTGACGTATTTGAGGCCGCCGTCGTTAGCCGTCTGGTGAACGTATTCGAATACTGATTCCTGAATCAGATCGGGAAATGAACGTATCTGGCCGTAAATATCCGGTTTGGCTTTATATACTCGCGCCGTGTTTGTCTGACCGGTCAGGCTATTATTGGGCGAGTCGACAGAGTTTCCGCCGGTGTTTGCGATGGCTGGCTTCGGTGCCAGGAACGAAAATACCTGTCCCACTACTTTAAAGATCGGGCTCAGGATGTCGCCGACAATGCCCTTTGGCTGATCGAAAATCTGGACGGTGTCCAGTTCAGTCAGTTCAAACGCCAACTCATCATCGTCGCCCAGCTTTACGCCGTTGCGGACGATCAGCAGATCGCTGTGAAAGGTAGCGTCATTGGCCGCCAGCCAGTCATAAAAAAGGGTGCCGTTTGGCACCCTGCAACGCAGCTTAGGCGTTCCTGGAAAATTCGATATCTCAACCAGCGCCATATTCGAAAAACTCCACTTTAGTGAATGCCCGCTGAATGACCAGCAACGAGTCCATGCGCACGCTTCCGTTCTCGCCGCGCGAGTGCAGCGCCTGTCTGTTAAGTACCAGACCAACATGCGCCGGTTGCGCGCCGCGGTACCCGACGAATATCCCGCACTCGACGGGCTTATCGACCTGGCGCCAGAAAACGATATCTCCCTGATAGCATGTGAAGAAGTCGGCCCCGGCTTCGTAGTCCGGCGTCTGGTGCAACTCAATGCCGAGGACATGGCGGTAATACAACACGCACAATCCCCAGCAGTCGACTTTCTCGAACGAGCAGGCCCGGTTCGCCCACGGCACGCCGATCACCTTCCGAACAAAATCAGAGGTACTGCAGGCCGGTATATTCCGTTGGGTCATAGAGCCTTCCGATGTTGTTGTTCAGCGGGTTGGTGACTGACAGGGTGACCGATGCTGAGTCAGCATCGATATCCACCGTCTTGACGTATAACTGCCAGGACTTTATCGGCACCGACACATCGCCGCTATCGAATATCTGCCGCGTGGCCGTGATAGCTGCCAGCCTGGCCGCGCCCTTCCACTGCTTCATCAGTGCTTTGATGTCCGACGAAAGCCGCCCTAACTTCACCGTCGCGTCGATCACCGGAGTGCCGCTCTGCTGGCTCTCTTCGATTTCAAAGCGCGCTGGCGTGTACGTCTGGCCTCCTAGTGCCTTCGGGAAGAACTGCTTATCGACCAGGCGGACGTAGCCAAAGGATGGATGGTAGAACGTGATGGTGTCGTACAGCCCGCGCGTCGGCCGCTGCTGCTTATACTCCCTGAAGCTCGGCATTACGGCACCCTCGGTAGTGATTCCGGATCGCGCCCATCCGGATAACCCGTGACAACGATATCCAGCCACGAATCCCACGGCGGCGGCAGCTCAACAATAATGTCGTCGAATTCGTCGTCGGCGTTGTAGAGATGGTTGGCAATAACGGTTCCCGTCCAGGTCACCACCCCGCCGTCGATACTGGTTTGCACCGGCATCTGTGTGAAGTGAAGCTCTTGCAGCTGCAGGCCACTGCCTCCGATATTAACCGGCATGCGGAACCAGTTCAGGCCACGGTTGAGGTAGTTCGGGCTGCGCAGCCACTGCTGGAAGGCCTTCTCCTGGTCCAGGGTAAATATCCAGGTAAGTGACCAGGTCACTTTCAGATCGTCGGTCTGGCTCTGGAAAATTGCCGGGCCGACCGCTGGCTGGTCAGTCAGGAACCCGGTATCCAGCGTCATATTCTTGCTGGCCTTCTGCGCGAGAGGAAGCCAGTCAGGGTAATCAATTATCGGCATTATCCCTGTCCTCTTGGCGTGCGTTTGACATTGAAGTTGCTGGTTATACCGCTGCTAATCGGCCCGCCATTATTCAGGTCCGCGACAATTACATCGACGGTCACGCCGCCATTGGCATCCGTGCCGGCCTGCGCATCGACCGATGATGACGTGTAGTTCTGAATGTTGATTACCACCCCGCCACCTCCGCCTGCAGACATGTCCTTATTGCTGATCACCCGACCGTTGTCACCGGGTATCATGTACTGCTTACCGGTGCTGGCCTGGTAAATTTCAGGCATACCGCCTTCTCCGACCTGGTACATGCCGCCAGCCGAGACAGGTCCGCCATTCTTACGCTTACCAGCCACTCCCATAGCCAGCGCACCGAGAACAGCACCAATACCTATGGCAGCAGCTCCGCCGAGGGTACTTATAGACGCCAGCATAGCCGCAGGCGTCCATGCCGCCGTTTGTGTCGCCGCTGCCGCAGTACTTGCTGCCGTAGTGGTAGCTATGCCTGCAGTTTGAGCGGCTGTCGAAACTGCCACTGCTGACGTCGTTGCTGTCTGGCCCATGATCGCCGACTTAACCCACTCGAGGCCCATCTGCACGAAAGAGTTAACTACGCTGTTCAGGACGGTCATGCCAATGCTTCTCATCGCATCGCTGGCTGACATGCTGCCGGTGACAATGCCGGTTAGCGCGTTACTGGCGACCGATCCGAGAGAATCGAAAGCAGCCGCCGCTGCCTGCGTGGCCGCGTTCTGTTGCGCCCATTCCTCCCACATCGCCGCGTTGCGCTGATCCCGATACTGCTGTTCGATAGCAGCGCGTGCCGCCTCCGCCTCGCCTATCTTCTGCGGATAAAGTTGGGCGTACTGCTGGATGTCAGCGATATCTTTCTGGTACTGGCTATCCAGACCTGCGGTTTTGCTGGTCTTTCCCTGAATCGATGTGAATTTGTTGGCAGCGTCAGTACGTTCTTTTTCTGCCTTGGCCTGGGCACGTAATGCGTTGGCGTTATCCCAGGCCTTCCCGGCCAGTTGCCCGGCCAGCAGTATCTGATCTTCTGTAGCGCTATTCCCGAGAGACTGCTGGGCATTGAGCACGGCCTGTGCGCGCGACAATTCGCCTACGCTTCCAGCAGACAGCTCTGCCTTTTGCCGCAACTCGTCCAGCTTTTCATTAACCGCCTCCTGAGCCTTGGCGTATTTTTCAGCGTCTTTTTCGGCTTGCGTCTTTTTCTGCTTGCCTGTTCCCGCTACCGCCTTTATCTCTATGGGCTTGGTATTAGCTGCAGCCTGAGATGCTTTGGACACAGCCGCTAGGTCTCCTACCAGCATGGCGGCTTTATTGCTCAATCCTGCCAGCGCTTTGTTTTGTGCCTCCCAGCCGTCCAGACCTAACCATGACCAGGTACGTGCGCGGCGTGTGAACATTTCTGCCGTGCTGTTTAGATCTGATATTTGCGCATCTGCTGAAGCAGCCTTGCCCACCAGCCTGTCGAGCGCAGCCGTCATTGAGTCGATAACTGCCACCAGGCCGTTACTCGCACCTGTCGCTTGGTTGACGGAGTCGATCATGGACAGGAATGAGTTTGTAAGTGCAGTGTTTGCCTGAGCCAGTGTACGAGGGAGCTTCTCAAATTCAGCATTCACGGAGCCAGTTTGTTTCTGAATGGCGTTCAGCGCATCTTCTGCTGTCAATTTTCCGTCGAGCATCAGTTGACGCAGTTCGCCGATGCTTACACCCATCCCGGCGGCGATTTGTCGAGCCAGTTCAGGCATTTGCTCCAGAATGGAGTTGAATTCCTCAGCCCGTATAGTGCCAGAGGAGATCGACTGGCCGAACTGACGAAGAGCATTAGCCATTTCCTCGGTTGAAGATCCGCCGATGCGGCCGATTTTCTGAAGTGTCTCGGTGAGCTGAATAATCTGACCATTAGTCGCTCCAGTATCGCGCAACGCTGTGCTGAGGGTTTCCCACAGCTTCGCTGTGTCCTGCAGTGAGCCACCCGTTGCCGAGCTTATGCGCATCAACCCCTGCATTGTCTGTGTGGCGGCCGCGGCACTGCCAGTTAACCTCTCGATCCTGGCCTGCATTTGAGACATGGCGTCAGCCGCTTCAAGGAAGCGCTTACCATATTCGACCACCTGAGAGACAGCTATAGCTGAAGCTATGGCTGTCAGTCCTGTTTTAAGAGATCCCGCAGACGAAGAAGATTTATCTTGCGCCTGTTTCATGTCGTAAAGTTGGCCTGTAAGAGCTGCGATTTCTTTTCTTTGTGCTGCTGTTGCGTTCGCGCCAGCGCGCAGTTCAGCAGCAAGAATCACAGCAGAACGAGCGCCTTTCTTCTCTTTCTCTTCGAGAATAGCAATCTCGTTTCCCAGCGCTTCCATCATTCTTGCTGCAGTTGAACTGTCATCTGCAGCCCGAATGAATGATTTTGCGGTGGCTTTTGTGGATGAATCTACACGCTTAAATCCGGCATTGGCTCTTTCAGCCGATCGTTCCATTCCATCAAGGGAGGCACTGGCCTGTTTCCCGCCCTGTAGCAGCGGTTCAACGTCGGCGCTGATTTCATAAACGATGCTACCGGCGTTCTTCTCACCTGCCATATCTTTCTCCGGGCATAAAAAAACCCGCCGGAGCGGGTTATTAAGCTAAATTATTTAAGCTTCTCTTTTACCGAATGCATATCCCAAGGCCAACGTAAGTATTGGGGTAAATATTGACCAGACATCTTTAAGGGCGCTCACAATGTCAAATTTTTCAGGCGAATCAAGATCGAATGAAAAATGAAAAAAAACAAGCAATAAACAAATACTAAATAACCCACCTAGATAGAAGCAGTATTTTAGAGTTGTCCAAATGAATGAGTCTTTTGCGTGCTCACCAGTTCCGATCTCTTTGGCAATCGTTCCTGCAACACTAACGCCGCCTAGTCCACCTTGATGTACAGAAGGAGTTGTAGTTTCGGTATTGTTGTTAGGTATATCCGGTTGAGATGCAACAAAAGGCTCCGACATTACGCCCCCTCATAAAGAGAAAAGTTAGTAATGACAGAGATTTGGTTTTCACCGATTTTTCTGATAAAAGAATGCCAAGCTAAAAATAACTTCAATCCATTAGATTTTTTACCAATCTCCGCAGGAATAACAAGACCTACAGCTTCATTCATAATAGGTACAATTACCTTGTGAACGAAAAATACTTCTCCATTCCTAAGGTATGCATTAACCCCCTGTTTATTAGACTCACTTTCGGGCAAGATTACTGTTTCAATTGAAATGGCTAACCCGTCATAAACAAGTTTTAGAGGCTCAGAAGTCGCCGATGGATTAATAATGCTATGAAAGCAACCTGACTCTAATAGCGTTTTACCATTTGCATTGGCTTTTACTAACATTTTAACCTACTGATAAGCTATATGACATTTACGATGATATTACCACCCTAAGTAGTAGTCTTACTACTCTTGAGAATGCCAGGGGATCTTCTGGCCTTTTGTTTAGCCAGGTAAGCCTCCGCGATGCTGTCGTACTCATCGCGTGTGAAGCCTTTCTGGTCCGGATATTTCGCCGCCAGTAGCATCTGAAATTCGGTCATCGTTAACTGCGAGGCTTCGGCCCGGTTCATGCCAAAATGGCTACGTGCAGCGCTGATGTAGTCGAAGGCCTTAAACTCTGTCGTTCGCTCGCCTGTTTCGTGTCGCTGCAGTTGGCGAACCTTGGCCTTACCGACTACACCGTGCTGCATGAGGTGCTGCGCCAGCACGATAATGTCGTTCTTCGGCATCTGGCCTGGGCGGTAGACTACGCAGTTCCGCCACCCTTTCCACTCGCCGATCATTGGCGTCAGGTCGTCCTCGCAGCATGCCTGCAGCACCAGCATGCACGTTGATAACAGCTTCTCAGCGGCGCGGTTGAATGATGGTGAAAGCCATTCAGGAAAGCGCCCCAGCGTGCCAGCGCAAACCTCAATCAGCTGAGCAACATCATTGCCGTGTATGGTGGCGTACGTCTGCACAATCTCTTCCGGGGTGCCGATCCTCGTCATAGCCTCGAAAGACGGCCTGAGCAGATAATCTTTCCCACCATCGCGGCTGTCGCTGATAGATAGTTCGCCAATATCGGTTAAAGCGGTCATAGGCCTTCCAGTAAACGGTCATTATCAAGGGCAGCACGCCGCCCTTTGGAATGTCCGTTAGGTAACGGTAACCGTATGCACTGCCACAAAGTTGCCGTCTTCGGTGTTGATGATGATCTGCGCGCTGCCGGTGGCGACGCGGTTCACAGTGACTGTGGTACCGGATGCTGAAGCAGTAGCTTTTGTTGGATCGGTAGATGCGACGGTGAAGTCTTTGTTGGTTGCGCCGGTTGGTGCGATATTCACCGTGAAGGTGCTGGTACCGCCCGCCGCGCCAGTGCTGGTAGCCGGAGTTACCGTTACGCCAGTCACCGCTACAGCAGTCAGCTCGTTCACTTCGATGGTTGTGGCATCGCCTACTTTGAACTCGGTGGAGAATGTGACGATATCGTTGGTACCACCGTCTGAGCTCAGCGCCGTGATGTTCATGTAGCCGACGAATTCGACCGGGCCGTAATCCATGCGCACCCAGATACCGGGCTGGCGCTTGGCCTTCAGCTCGTCAGCGAAATACTTGATGAACTTGCCGACGCCGTACTGATCCAGCTTGTCCTTCTTGCGCACTTCACCTTCAAAGCTCAGGGTGAAGTCACTGTTGGTGATGATGGTCTCGACATAGCCGCCGCCGTCATCCGCATCAGAGGTAACCGAGTTCGGGTTGAAGTCGAAGCCTTTCGACGTACCAGCGGCCAGCGCCATCCACTCAGATTCAAGTGGCTTGACGTCCGGGCAGCCATCGGCGACTTCCAGCACGACCGCACCGCCGAACAGGCGCTCGTTCGAGTTCTGGCAATTAGCCATGTGAAACTCCTCTTTGACGTATAAAAGAAAACCCGCCGGAGCGGGTTATTTGGTTGGGATGGCTATTCGCCGTAAGTGCAGGCGAACTGGAGTCGGAAGACTATTCGCCCTTCTTCTGTGAGCACCGGCGCGGGAATTGCGCCCATGTTCTGGATGTAGCCGACACACTCGTCAGCCATGGGGTTGGCCTGGACGTAATCGACGATTCGCTGCACAGCGTTTAGTGCGTCTTTGCGCTTATCTTTCGCGCCGACAACGTCGACCAGGACGTGATATTCGGATCCGAGATCAGTGCGGATATTCGACCCGCCGTTTGGCCTGAATACCATGATCGCCTTCGACTGGTCGTCCGGGTCGTCGTACATCAGCTGCTGCACCGTGAAACCGGTAGTTAGCCCGGCGCCGCCGAACATGTTGCGCACCCGCTCGTGCATCATGGGTGTCATAGCGAAAGCTCCTTGCGCATCACCGCATCAACGTTATCGCGCTCGTCATTCGCGCCTTTGGTCAGGAATTGCGGCTCACCATGAGGATCCCAGTAGTTGCCCTTTCCGGTGCCTCCGCCGAACTCTTTCGGTTTCTGCGGGCCGAACTCAGACCTGTTGCTGGTCACGCCGAAGTGCGCGCGCGGCTGGCCTTTCAGTTTGCCTGATGCCTCATGAACGTACGCGGCATAGTTGGCTGAGTAACCGATGCGCCCGGTGATGAGAACCCCGCCAGCGTCGATTTCGCGGAACTGGCTATTAATCAGAGTTGAGGTGTCGATCGGGGTGTAATATGCCGCCCGGGTGCCGATAAGCATCATCGCCGACTGCAACGCGCGGATTACCTTGCGCCCCTTAACGTCGTTGATGACATCGTTCAGGTGCTTCTTCGCCTGGCTAATGCCCTTCACTTTGATACCCATGGCTACACTCCCGTCAGGATGGCGTAATCATCCGCAAGGCGCTCGAACGTATCGGCGTAACGGATGACCTGCCGAACCTCGTCAGCACCGGCCACAACCGGGTCCGCTTCGGTCGATACTCCAATCAGCAAGTAATCACCTGCGGCCGCCAGAGCGAACTCCGTCCAGACGGTATTCTTCACGACGATTTCAGCGCCCAGACTGGCTAACTTCTTGCTGAGCCCGCCCTCGTAATCACAGAGGATTTGCTCAGGTTCGGCATATACTTTCGGGTCGCCGTATTCGTCATTGCCTTCCAGCTTGCGCCAGATGGTGGCTTTGGCGGTGTAGGACCAATTTGCTACCGATGACATCAGCCCTCCTTCCAGCGCAGCACCTTCGCGCCAGTCGCCCGGATGCGCGGGCAGTTGATGAACCACTCGCCGTCCGATTTCACGTAGCCGGTAGTCTCCCGCCCGGTGTCGGTCATCACCCAGACGCGGGTAAACGAGCGCGGCAGCCCGTGCTTAACTGATTTGTACGTCATCAGCAGCCCCCGACCACCATGAACAGGCCGACACTGTTACCAGCGCTGATTGGCAGCTCACCGGTGCATCCGCTGGTATCAAGCCGGGACAGCGAGTCGCGCAACCATGTGATGCTGTCGTCGCCATATTCAAACGAACGGGACGCTCCAGACGGCGCACCCTGTGATTTAATCCGGCGCGCGCCGGACGACGTAGCCATAAGCGCGGCGGCGTACATCAGGATCAGCTTAGCGGTGCACTCGTCATACCCCGCGCCATCGAGGCACGGGATAATCTTGTTCACTACGCAGAGGATCGGCTCCAGTAGCGCGCCCGGAATGGAGTAACCCAATTCACCGAGGAACGCCTGCACGTCTGCCGCTGTGATTGGGTCAGCCATGGTTATTTCGCCTTCTTGATAGCTTCTGCCAGTGCTGCTTCGGCTTCGTCAGCGCGTTTGGTTTCTGCTGCAAGCGCGTCGGCGTGAGCCTTGTCTTTTGCTTCACCATCGGCGATTAGCTTTTGGTTCTGCTCCAGCGCGTCGGCGAGTTGCTTTTGCAGGCCAGACAATTCCGCAGAGTGGGCTGAAGGAGTTGCCACTTCGAAGGAAAGTTTTTCACCTTTCTTCTTGTCGGTCTCCTTCGCCTTACCATTTTCCAGCCAGCGCTCAGCCGTTGCGTCGTCTACTTCGACCACCGAACCAACCTCCAGTTTGCGGAGGTTGGCACCGGCGTGCAGATTGCTTGCCACGATTTCTACCAGTGCCATGATTTATCCTTAGCTCGATGCGTGAATGACGGAGTATTTATTGTTGATGTCCTGCTTGACCATCAGCCCCATTGCACCCCAGGTACGCCAGATGTAGTCGCTGTTGTACTCAGGGCGAGGAGATGCAACGGTACCGATAGCCTGGCCGACGATCGGAGCGATAACGCCAGCGCCCAGTGGCACGATGACGATTTCGTTACCCGACAGCTGGCTGTCTTCTTTAATCGCCGCAACACCGGTCAGCTTCAGGATTTCATCCATGATCGTGCCGGACTGGAAGTTGTCGGAGAAATAGCGCTCCAGGTTGGAGATGATTTCGCCGGATACGTACCAGGTTTGCTCTGCATACTGGTTGTTTACGCGACGCATCTGATCACGCAGCGCGATTGCCCCGTCGCGGATAGCCTGAGACGTTGCGGTACCAGAGGTGAAGTCGATGTTAAGGCCGGAAGCGCCAAGGTCGATCTGCGCTACACGCTCATCGTCACGCAGCCCTTTCCAGGTCAGGCCGTCGAATACTGCGAAGTTGCCAGCCTTATCGCGGAAGCCGTTGAAAATGTAGTCAACGTAACGACGCTGAACGTCTACAACGGAGCCACGCTGAGCATCCGACTGCGACTGCAATGCCTGTGGACTGTTGAAGATTGGATCACGCCATTCGAACTTAAAGCCCGAGTCGTGGATAGGCACCATAGTTCCATCGAAGGAATAGCTGCGGGCATCGAGTGCCGCGCCGACCTGTCCGGACATGGATGTATGAGCCCAGCCGCGACCGCCGGTACGGGCGTAATCGTAACGGGATTGTTCGATGCGAACTGAGCGGGAAAGCGGCATCAGATCGTTCAGCAGGGTGAACTCAGTATTCGGCTCAAACTGCTGAAGTACCGTTGTGTCGAAAGCGCGGTACAGGCGGCGGATATCGTCAACAGCGTTCACCGCGTCGAGATAAGGTGCGTTTTCGGCATCGCCACGGAATTGAGTACGCGCCAGAAAATCAGCCGCAGCCTGAGCGCTGGCGTTTCGCTCAACTTCGAGAGCGCGCCATTGCGCCTGGTTTACAGCGAGGTTACCGGTCTTTTCACCGATAGACTTGGAGAATACAAACATATCTGCTCCTTATTTGATTACGACACGAAGCAGATCGCCTGCTGCCGTTGTATATGATTTGTCTTCCTCGACGTAGCAGCGCACTGACTCGTCGGCGGCAGCCAATTTGACTCGGCCGTTTGCAATAGAGAGCGCCTGCCCCTTGGTGTAGGTGCCAGCTGCAGCACGTACGTTTAAGAACATGCCAGGCAGAGGGTGAATCCCTACGACAAGTTCTCCAGCAGGGATAGCGTCGTCCACAGACAGACAGCGCAGATAGTCTTTGTTAGCCACGTAGAAAATTGCAGCTTCCTTGCCATCAACAGAGGCCGTGAATTTGTCCGTTGCGCTGAAGAAGCCAATGGTACCCGGTGGAGTAGATGCCGCGGCTGCACCTTCACGGTTAAGCAGCGGATTAGGGAACACGCCACCGGCGTGGATGATATGCTTTCCGTCTTTAGCCATTTTTTACTCCGGCATTTCGCTGACTGATTGGGTGTTGGTAGCCTGGTTGCGGAATGCGCCGTTCAGGCCGAAAGATGTCTGGCACTTGGCGTACATCGCGTCGAGCGCCTTACCGTCCAGATCTGCGACTTCTTCATCGCTCATGTTCATCGCCAGCTTCACAGCTGAGCGCTTTTCGCCTTTCTCTTTGTCGGAGTTGGCATTCAACTGCGCTTTGAGTGGTTCTACGGCAGAGTTAACAGCGGCTGAGATAAGTTCCATCAACTTCTCGTTCTGCTGCTCATGCCCAGAGTTAGTGGCCTGCTCTTTTTTCTTGGGCTTGCCGGTTTCAGGATCGATTTCTTCATCGCCTTTTTTCTTGGCGGTAGCTTCTTCGGCCTTCATCTGGTTGTATGCGTCCATCAGCTCGGCGTCGGACTTGCCTTCGGTCGGCTTACCAGCGGCTTGCAGCGCATTGATAATCAGTTCTTTCATCGGATCGTTCTCTCCGTTGGTTTTAATCTCGTACTCAGTGGGTTTGCGCACGACTTCTACAGGTTCGCCGACGAACACGGCCTTGCCGTCGTCATCGATGAGGTACTTCTGCTTCAGGTATTTGGTGTCATTGCGGTAGATGAAGCTGTCCGGCCACACCGTTTCAGGCCAAAGCCACTTATCTTCAGCGTCACCCTCACGCAGCTTGTCGCTGATGGCGCGGGAGATGTCGTCGAAAGAGAAGTTGGAGGCATTGGTGAAGAAGAATTTGGTTTTGTTAAGCAGGCCGTCGCGGGTGCAGTCGATACCATCAGCCAGGCGGGCAACTTCGATCTGTTGCTCATCACCTTCTGAGTTAACGAAGATGCCAACGCCATCCTCTGGCGTTCCGGCACCAGGCTCATCAAGCAGCACCGCCACATGATCAAACATCATATTGGTGGCGATCTCGTTGTACTTTTTGCCCTTCGATTCACCGTTGGCAGCAATGCCGGAATACAGCAGGCCGGTGGAGATGTGGATCGGGTCGGAGTTGGTGCCAGCCAGCATTTCATCCAGGCGGTTAATCAGGCGTTTGCCCTTCTCGCTCGACTCGGCGTACTGGCGGTTAACGTACATGTCGCCCGTCACCTTCCCTTCATTGTGGCTGACGTTCTGTAGCCAGGCCCCGACGTGGTACTCGTTCACCGCCCGGACATCGCGCGCCGACACATGCTTGCCGTCCACTTTCGGATGGCCCAGCGGCATCGGGTTACGCTCAAGCGTGTTGTAGGCCTTTTCGATTTCTGCTGCCGGGTACAACTTCCGGTTCATCACGATATCGTCCACGACAGGCGTGATGCCGCGAACCACGATATGTGGCTTGCCGTCGATGGTTTCAGTGGTGATGTTTGAAGCGGAGTTGACGACGGTCAGCACGTTCACGCGGTTGCGTTTCATGCTGGGTCCTCATTGGTGGATTTCAGGCAATAAAAAACCCGCCTGAGCGGGTCTTAAGGATTTCGTGCTTAACGAAATTTCAATTCTTTTTTTGCATCGTGAGCAATTTCGTTAATGACTTGTTGAAGCAACTTAATTCTCTCATCATAAATTTCTTCCTGAGGCATTCCTTCTTTGAACATTTCTCTTAATTTGGTGCTGGATTGCTCAAAAAAATGTTTTACCAAATCGTTAGTTTTAGCGCTAAGAGAAATGGGAGCCAGAGCCAACTGACGCTGTATGGCAATACGCAGACTTTCGCCCTTATCCCATGGGATATCTTCATCAAACATTGTAACTTTGCCTTGTCGCTCTCGACGATAATGACGCCTTACATCTTCGAAAAAAACTTGCAACTCAAAGAGATTTCCAACCAATTCGTTGTAGGATTGACTTTTCTTCTCCCACCATTTTTCATGATAAAAGCGTCTTAATGCAACATTCGCTGTCACTATTGCGGCAATGACACCAGTGATTATCCCAACTCCAGCTTTTGAGAGAAAATCCATAACATCAAATGAAACGGCGGGCATGCGGTCGCTCCGGTTGTAATGATTTCTTTGTAGATTATCATTTTTTCCATGACTTTCCCTCCTGGGATAGCTTATCAGCCAGCCCCTCGTTAAAGATGCTGCCGTCGTCGTTGAGCAGCACCGGAATCTGGCTGCAGTAGCAGTTATATCGGTTGCCGTTCTCGGCGTAGAAGTCGCGCACTTCTTCCGTGGTATAGACCTTGCCGTGACGGCTGGCGTGCCAGCTGCGAGTGGTTGGTTTGAGTGCTGACAGCCACATCAGGCCGGTATTCAGCCCCAGCCTGTCAGCAGCCCAGTCCGTTTCATTCCATTGTGCCTGCCGCAACGCGCCGACCTGCTCAGTCTGAGCGATGGTCTTGGCCTTCGACATCGACACATCGAGACGCTTGCTGATGACGCTGGCCGTCTCACGAGGATTCACGCCGCGCGCTACCGCATCGGTGATGATGTTGGTCAGGTCGCCTCGGGCGGTGTCACTGATGACTTTCCAGTCGCTGAACGTTGTCAGTCTGGCCGCCGATATCTGGTTCAGATAACCGGGGCTGCTTAAAAGTTGCTGTAGCGTGGTCTGGCTGGCGTAAACCTGCGACTGCACCGACAGGTTGGTGAAGGCATTTAGCGTTCCTCGGTCATACTCCGCAATGACGTAGTCCATCGCCCATAGATTCTGGCTGCCTCCATCAAGAAGCTCATCATCCAGAATCGACTGAACTACCTGCAGCAGGTCGGCCAGTTCAGCGGCGGTCATGTCATAGATGAACTTTCCGGCATTGACCTGATACAGCGAAGGTTCTGCACCTTCGTTGTTGCACATCATCCATGACCGCTGCGCGTTCGCCTCTCGCTGCTGCCCTGTCAGCCTTTGGTCAAATAGTGCCTTTAGCCTGCGTTTGATGTTCAGATACCGATCTTCGATATCATTGAACATCCGGCTGACCTGTCGCGATGACTGCGTGGGGTCAGCTTTATTGCGCGGTACGATTGGCGTCCCGATCCTGGTTTGCGCTGTCATCATCATCTGTCAGCGGATCCTTATCGGTTTGCTTTACATCAGGGTTAGGTGGCTGAACGACCTTGCGAGGCTCCAGCTCGCCGACTGCGCGGATTTCGTTTTCATCCACCGCCGGTGTGCCATATGCCTGCTGGGTATCTTTCGCCACAACAGCCATCGCCTGCATGTTGGCAATCTTCTCTTTCTCGCTCGGCGCGAGCAGATCAGACCATGCCAGCGTGACCTCTCCGGATGATGGCGGGTCAATGACACCAACCGTCCAGAAGCGCTCAAGCACGCTCTCGACCACCATCGACTGGAATCCCCAGCGGCGACCGTTACAGCGCTTCGCCCAGTCTGTCTTGTCCTCATCGGAGGCAAGTCGCCCCGTCTGCTGACCGAACAGAATGGTGAACGGGCATTGAATCGAAGATGCAAACTCGTTGGCGGCCACTGTCCATGTAGGGGATGGATCTGCAGCTGCAACGGAGAGTACCGAAGGCGTACCGGCCTGCATTACCAGGGCGGCATCAGTGCCACGGTTCATCTTGGCGACTTTGTCGTTAAGCGCTTCACCAAGGTCTTTGTAGCCAGCGTCTGTGGCTGCCTTTGTCAGGTTCGCGATATTGGTTTCTTTATCGAACGCAATCCCGAGTTGGCGACTGGCATTCTTCAGGAACCCTTCAGCACTACCACCCGATACCTTTTCGAGGTCGAGCAGTTTGTTGTAGCCCGCACGCAGGAAAGGCACGCCAGAGAGCATGTTCTCGTCTTCAGAGCCTTCGCAGAGAATGATGATTCGCTCGGGGTGTACGGTAACGCCGCGCACCGGGCCATACGTGCCATCATCACCAACTGGCTGCTCGTTGAAGTTGTACGAAACTGGCTGGCCGTACGTTTCTGAAAGCGTGTCGGTATCGAAGTTGCCTGGCTTGATCTGCGATTCCCACGCGGGGATCAGCTTAACAATGGGTCCATTACCGATATTCCGTAGGGTTTTAACCTTCGCGCGGTCGACTGGCTCGTGCCATTCCCTTCCGTCCCGGAACTGAATGAGCAATGCCGAGTATCGGCCAACGAGATTGCGGCGATCCGCATCCTTAATTTTCGGCCAGTGCTTCTTCAGCAGCTTAGTAGCTGATTTCTCCCAGTCCGTTGTCTCGGTTGACTCCTTGCCGTCGTCGCCATCGATGATCGTCGGGTTATCAACCCAGCACGAATCAAGAAGCTTATGGACGGCGGCAAACGCCACCGCGTTGCGCTCATAGGCCCGGTAGTATCGGTCGAACTCGAGGCTGTTGGGGTAGCCGAATTCATCCCACAACTTCGTGCGTTTGGTGTTTCCCGGCTGGCCCGCGTACAGCATGCGCTGCCGCCCGATAGCTTCAGCAAGGGCATTAACGAGGAACTGTTCCCCGGTGCTTAATTCACTCACTGATGAGCTCCTTAGAAGAAGATTGCGCCAGGCGTCTGCCCGCTTAACTCGGTCATGGCCCATACGAACGCATCAAGGCGGTCAGGCGATTTTTTTGATGTGGTTGGCACATATTCCATCATCTGATTCTCAAGATGATAGAGGCTGCCTCGGTGAGCTACGCGTCCCTGTGCATACAAGGCTGATATGGGTTCTGCTCGGGCAAACTTACCCTTGCTGGCATGGACACGAATGATGCGGTCTTTAAAACCTGCATTGCGTAGCGTGTCTTCCGCCATGTCACCGCCCTGGTTGGTTTCGATAACAATTGCATCGGCGTCGTGTTGTGCATATGCATCCATCGCTCGTGTAGCCCAGCCATTAGGTGAGTATTTCCCGCTGTAATCTCCATCAGCTGAATATTGCTTCTCATCCCCTGAGCCATATGCGCTGGCAGCCACAATGCCCGTTTCGTCGCTTTCATCGCTGTTCGTCGCCTGTGGGTCGATAGCTATCACCGTCCGTGACAATTCTTCTGTGATACTGAGCGCTCGTGCCGCGGCGATCATGCCTTCTGTCCACAAAGCCCCTTCCGCGTTGAAGCGTTTCGGGTTTTGCATGTACTGGGCTTCGGCGGTGCGCCGGTGAGAAAACAGCGATACGCGGTGCGATTCGTTGTGCTTAAACGGCCACAGCCAGCCATCAGGCAAGCCGTGGTCAATCGGGATAGCGTGGGTGTTTTCCGGATAAGTCTCTTCGTAACTGCGGCTGCTATCGATGAGAACAGGCAGATTCAGGTGGTGCCACTTCTCACCACTACCACCCCGCAGCAGATAACCGCTCAGGTCGTGGTAGTGGATCCGCTGCATGATGACAATCAGCGGCGTCGTCTCGATCGCCAGTCGTGATTTAATTGTCTCGTTAAAGCGATTGTTGACGCCGTCGCGGACGATCTCCGAATAAGCGTCGTCCGGCTTAACCGGGTCATCGATAATCAGCGCGCCCTGCCATCCTGGCTCCATGTGTCCGGCACGAAAGCCGGTAACCTGCCCGGCAGCTGACGACGCATAAACGCCGCCGCCGTGTTCAGTCCACCACATGGCCTTGCTGTCAGCGTCATCGCGCAGCGACATCGGCCACATCGACTGGTAGGCCTGCGACTTAATCATGCCGCGCGCGGTTGAGGAGTTCAGCAGCGCCAGGTTGTGCGAATAGGACAGGTGCATGAAGCGGGCCCGGCAGTTCAGCGCCAGTCCGCGGCCCATCATATTGATGGTAGCCAGCTCCGTTTTCGTGTACCCAGGCGGGACGTTGATGATCAGGCGCTGAATCTCACCATCAATAACGCGATCCAGTGTTTGCTGAATCACCTTGTGGTGCGGAGCGACAATCATCTTGCCGCCGGTGCGCTGCTTGAAGAAGTATCGAGCGTAATAGAGCCCGTCCTCTTCGCATTCAACCTTACGGGCAAACGCCCTTTGCTCAGCAGTCGTCATCCTCCATCATCTCCTGCCGCGCGGATTTGTATTCCTCTTTGCTCATGGTGATCGTCTGGATCGCGCCACCATTCGGGCCGGAATGTTCAAACTTGTGCTTATTGGTGTAGGCATCGCCGCATTCCTTCGCCGCCTGCTCGATGATCTCGGCAGTAAGCGCGAGGTTCTTCATGCCCTCGGCGCGCGTTGCCATACGGTCGAGAACTCGAAGGCGATACGCCTTATTGGCGATCGGAATATCGGAGATTTCATTCTGGAAGCGTTCGCGGGTGGCATTGAACATGTCTACCCATTTCTGCGCCAGCCCCCTGCCGTTTGCTTTCGTCGGGTCGTGGGATTCGACCTGCTGACGTGTGATGCTCAGGCCAAATTCTTTTTTGACCAGCTCAACCACCTGGGATGGGGTATCGAAGCAGGCAAGAGACTGAACGATGAAGGCTTTGACCTCACCTTTCAGTGTCGCCATGGATTACCTGCCTGTCATAATCAGTCATATTGTTAGGCCAGCTTTAACATGCATGTACCGCATGACCTGGCTATATCGATGTGAGCCACTTCTGCTGGCGCATTGGCCGCATCAACGAGCTCCTGTACTTCTTTGCTGGCACCGTATCGACGTACGACACCAGTAAATTCTTCGACGTCATGGCCGCGCAGTGTGAGCACTGGCTGCCCGGTCTCTTTATTGAACTTGGGCGCACCGAAATCATCGGTGGCCTGTGCGATGTGGTAAAGCTCATGCTCTACCAGCGCGCAAAACTCAAGGTCACTGCATTGTGAGCAGTAATCGGCCGCCAGCGTGATGATGAACTTCGGGATTCGCCCGAACCATTCATACATCTGCTGTTCCATTCTGGCTTTCTGCCAGCCACTGGCGCGGAGCATTACCTGCTCAGCCTGACCGAGGACATACCGTCCTTTCTTCGCGAACGAGTCAGACGCCCACATGAAGCAGATATCAGCCTCTAACAGATGCCCGTGGTCAGGGTTATGGATGCTGCCGGCATCGCTGATGATTTGTCGGATTATCCACTCATGTACTTCGTTGGCGGGGATCAGCCTGGTATACGGCTGCCAGTTGTCGGAGTCGATGAAGTTAACTGGCGGATATGGCCTGCGCTCATCATCGTTTTGCATTTCAACTCCGTTGCGCCAAAGTTTGGGGGGATGTATCGTTGTAAAGAAATGTGAATCACCGACAAGCAAAGAGGCTTAAATGGAAACATCGTTCTGGTTGACAGTTGGAACCAGCGCACTTATCGGTGCGTGTTTAACAGGGCTTTGGAATATTGTAAAAGATATTCTTTCACGCAAAGCTGAGGCCAAAGCTCTTGAGAACGGATTAATCGCTGAAGTTAAAACCCTTTCCCATCTTTTACAGGTTCGTAAATATAAAAAGACGCTGGAAGATATGCTGCAAGAAATGATTGCTAACGATCAGGATACTGTTGAGTTTAACGTTTTTATCCATGACAATTTCAATCCCGTTTACAGAGCTAACGTTCAAAAAATTGGCATGCTAGACAATGGGTTAGTAGAGCATATTGTCAAATATCATGCTTACATGTTTGCTTTGGTATGTGACTTACATGAAAAGTCGATTTTGTCAAAGGATGGTTATACTCAAGATGCCTTAAAAGAGATGGTGCAAATTTTAAATGATGCAGAGGCTATATCAGCTGAGATTGCAAATTATAAATAGTTTTTTAACGACTAGTCCCTTCTGCTTCTCCGTACAGGCACGCTATTCAAATTACCTTCAGTACGGCTTGCTCACCCGTTGCTATGTCGTTTGTCCTGCAGGCTCTTCAATCTGCTCTGTCGGCACTGGCGTGAACTCAACTCGCTTTACATCTGCAGGAGCGAAATACAGCCACTGACCCGTCTCTGTTGCCAGCGGCACAAAGCCGTTAACCAGCTCAGGCTGACGTCGTGACATCTTGCCGGTGAAGGTTTCGCCTGTTTGGGTAGTTAGCGTGATTTGGTAGATGTCGGACATTGAGAGCCTTTTTATCCGCTTGTGGGGATATTTAGTTGATTATCCGCTGTAGGGGATAATTCAAGACCACTACAGATAGACCGTGGCTGTCCAACACTGTTGGACACGGTTTTTTCTACATCAAAGACCACTAATGAAGGGGCCGCAGTAAAATAATAAGAGACCACTATAGAGGCAGAACTCGTCTGCCTAGTTTTTCTATAGGAGGTAACATGTTTTCAGAATTAGATATTTCTTTCGTCATCGCCATCGCCCCATCAATCAACCAGATCGTTAAAACTATTTGTCTGGCAATTAGCCTGGCGCTCTTGAAGCAATACGGCATTATCAAACCCCCCCGCAGATAGGCTTTGTAATGGCCTGTTTAGTTAATCAGCAACTCAGGCTGAGTTACCTGCATGATGTGTTCATGCTCGACCGCCAGAACGCGCTTCTCTTTCTTCCGTTCGTTCATTAACCGGCTGCCGATCGTTCCTTTCAACTTCGAGCGCGTTTCTTTAATGGCGTAGCGGTGCTGCATTTCTTCGCCCATGGCCAGACGACGGCTAAGTTGCTCAGACATCCAGTTGAAAGCTGAAATGTAGCTTTCTTTGATAGCCGCAGCGGCTTTCCCGGTGAATCCCATCACAACCATGATCCAGCCATCTTTCGTCAGGCTATACATCGGGCGAACCTTACCCTGCTCATCGATATAATCAGCCGACGCAAAATTGCGTTGGCTAAACTCACTTGAGCAATCGGCCTTAACCTGCTCGATTTTCCTGAGCACATCACCGTGTCGCTTTCCGAAGTACGTGGCAACTTTTCTGGATGTGGTAACGACCTCTCCGTTTTTGGCTTGCACCATTTCTCGGAAGTCGAAGGCAGGAATAACTGACGGATTATTCATAGCGTCTTTACCTTTTAGAAAGTGAGCCTGTCTCACAGAAAAGCCGCCCGAGAGAGGTCGCCACCTATAACGGCATTTCTCAGGCTCGCTTACTGAAAGGCTCTCGTTGAGATGCGCGTGAGATGCACATAAAAAAAGCCCCGCGGATGCGAGGCTGTGAGAATTTGCTACGTTTAAAGTCCAGAGGAGAGACTGTGTCAGAACCTCAGGGATGAGGCTCTTTGTCTGTAACCTGCAGTTTTCTTATCGCCGCCCGGTCGTAATTGCATTGCCCGACGATCCCGTAAAGTGTCGCGTTCATCGAAACGCTGTCTCCGTATGAGGGATTGTCTGGCAGATCTGGCACATCAATGCGAGATGTCAGATCCGCCGGAAGGTTCAGGACCGGCTGCTTTATCACGCGGTATTCCACGGGCGGCTTCTGCTGCTGCGCGCAACCGCTCAACAGCGGCATCAGGAACAGGAGCAGCAGCGCACTTATCTGCCGCCAGGTAGCGCTTAATCTCGCTCTGTAGCATTCGGTTTTGCTTCGCCGATTCAGCCCTTTGCTCTGCGACCTCAGACATGACCACGTTTTGCCTGTTAACAGCGCCAGCAAGCTCTTTAACGCTCCCCGCCAGATCGTCATTTTTAGCCCTCAGGTCGTTGATCTGCACATCCTTGCTGTCGTTAAGCTGTGTCAGCCTGTCGTTCGTCGCCGTTAACTGATGATTGCGGGCATTTAGCCCCCACAGGCAGATAGCGACAAGGATGATGAACGCGCAAGGAATGAGAATGTGCGCATTATTTTTGAAAATGCGGAATAAACTGATTAACCCGAACATAAAACCCCCTTAGCTTTAGTCAAGCGGGCTTTCCTGTCCTCCAGTCCGTTGGTACCACCGTTGATGATTCTGGTGATGCGGCTAACATCATCTGAGTCAGCGATAGCGTTAAGTCCGTGATTGCTCCACCAGGCAGCTGCGGATTCAGCAGCATATTGAGGCTGAGTAAGTAGTTCCGGGCTCTTTACGATATCAACGCCAAGCTGCTTCACCAGCGCGGCGTAATTCGCTTTCCCCGTCACCTGAATCAGGCCGCGCCCGCGGTAACGATATCCATCACCACTATTGCGATCTCCGTTCCCGTTTTTGTTGGCGTAGATGATGCTGCCAATCATTTTCTGGTCGGCCGGGTGAGCATTCGGGCCGGAATCAACGCGGCCATATTTAAAAGCGTCTTCCCGACTGATTCGATTGCCGAACATCGCCAGCAATGCGCCGTATCGGTAATTCAGGCTCTCTTCGGTGTCTACAAAACCGGATGACTCATGCCCCACCTGAGCGAGGAAGTGCGCCTGCCTTAACGGCGTGCTTATGTCGTATTTCTGCATTGCTGCCAGCACGACTGGAAACCACTTCCCGGCCAGTGCCGCACTGGTGCCCGTTGCTTGCTGGAATTTACTGAGGGTCAGCATTTGCTTTGTCTCCCGGTTCATTCAGGCCAAGGCGACGGCGCGCATAGGCGAAAAGAGAATCCACCCCCACATACCCGACTCCAGCCGAGATCGGCCAGCAAAGTTCAGGGGGGAAATTCCAGTTGAAGATTGCCCATATAGCCGTGAGTGTCGGCTGAGCAAAGAAGCAAAGGATCCCGCACATCGTTGCGCCAGCGATCCGGTCTTTCCACTTTGATTTCGCGCCGCGCGAGGTAGCGAGTATCGACATGACAAAAGCCAGTACCGAATAGCCAGCTTCGTTTTTGTGGTTTACAAGCCACGCAAGCATCACCGCCCAGGTATCTGGTCTGTCTTGCATAGTGGTTTTCTTCATGTTCGCACCTGCTTGGTGCTGGTTGATTAGGTCAGGCCCTCGGGACGGTTTAACAACAAGGCATGTCGAGGATGTTTCCCGGGGCCTGAAAATAAAAAAGCCAGCGACAGGCTGGCAATGTGAGGGTAAGGCAATGTCGGCTTACTGGCCGAAGGGTCCCAGGTAGTGGGTTTGGTGTGTGGTGATCGGACTCGAACCGATACTCGGGACCGGCATCAGCATCATGCCTAACCCGCTGGCGTTAGCCAGTTGATGCATTACTCTACCCATCTAACCCGCAAGCGGGAATTGAGTTACACCACAACGGTCAGAGCACTGCGCGGCACCTTTCACCAATCCGCGAGGTCTACGGGTTCAATGCTCTTTCCTGTTGTGCAGAAACGAAAAAGGCCACCTAAGCGACCTGTTAAATCTGATACTTTTTCACAATCCAAGCCAGCGAAGAAAACCCTTAACGCCTTGCGCTTGCCTTTTGTAATGTGACACGCACTCATCAATTACGTCGTGAGATGATACCGAGCGAAGGAGTTTAGCCCCCACTTCGTTGTGTGCTTTATCGAGGACATTAAAAATCCGAACACTAAAAGCATCATCCATCTTTTGAATTTCGTAACGATAGGTGATGTTGTTAGTGCCGCCAACATATAGCTGGAAGTTATTCATGGTGCAGTCTCTCTATAAAAACGTGAGACACCATTTTATATAATTGTTGAATGATTTTTAACTTACACCGTTTCAGGTAGCACAAAAAACTAAGCCCCGCACGATGGCGAGGCTCTTAATTCTTTGTCGACCTGTGAAGCTATGGCGACGATATCAGATTTACATGAAATATATGCGTTTCAGTTCGGTTTTGCAAGACTTGCATCTAAATTTGTCGCCTTTTGTTGTGAACGTGATCGCGTTACTGAGATAAGCGCACCACTATCGAGCCGCTTAAAGCTGTTTCGCATCGCCAGCCAGTGAGGCAGATACGTCTCTGTCCAGGTGGATTTAGCCACGCCGGCCAGTTCCGCCAGCGCCTGATATTCGTACGTCTCACGCCCTGCCAGTTCTGCTTTCACGTCCTGCGCCGCCAGCCATATCAGTTTCTTCAGGCGTTCCATCGTCTTGCCGGCCACCTTCTTCGGGCCGAGTTGCTCCCGGAACTCTGCCCACGCCCACTGGGTGATCGCCACCTGGTATTCGAAGCGGGTGTTCTCGCTGTAGTTCCAGAGCAGCCACGCTTTATGGTGGTCTTCCAGAGACAGAACAGCGCGGCGCCACGATGCGGTCACGAACTCAACCGGCCCCACCAGCGCGATTGACGATCCCTTGGCGCGGGACTGGCTGCCGCTCATCGCCGGGCCGTCCGGATTAAGTTTGCGGCCTGTGACCGGATCGGTGGTTTTCTTCCGTCCCCGGCTGCGTGCCGTCGCGGTGAACTGCGCATTCTCGGCGAAAGCTACCAGTTGCCCTTTCGTCGCCCCGCTCAGATCTGCGGTCGCCACAATGAGCTGCTGACGTACGTATTCCAGTTGCTGACTGTTCATGCGGCTTCCTTCTGTGGCTGGTTGGTTTTGGTCTGGCTGTGCTTTGCTATTGGCGGCAGGCTGGCGCGCTTGACGCTTTCGGCCTGGTACCGCAGGAAATCGGCGTGGTTCATGCGACCTCCTGTCGACGGGCGCGGCGTTTTTCCAGTGCGCGGGCTTTGCGTGTGAAAATGGATTTGATGCGCTGCAGGTATGGGATGTCGAACCGGCGGACGGAATTGTCGTTGTTTATCGCCTCAACTTTTTCGTCACCGATGCGCTCAATAAGGCCCTGTTCAAATGCCTTTTGCGCGCCGTCCCGATCCCGGTTGCAATAAACACACTGGGCTGCGGTATTGTGAAGGTTGAAAGCGAGGTGCGCCGCTGCGCCGCGGGTACGGTAGTGGCCGCAGTCCATGGTTCCGCCAAACTTCTGCTCCGGCAGCCTGCCGCAGCTGATGCACGGCTTACCAGCATCCCTCAGACGGACATACCGGTTGAAAGCCGCCTGCGCTTCAGCCCTCCATTGCGGTTTGGTTTTTAGTGCCACCTTTCTCGCTTTCAGATCCCGGCGTTCCGCGCGCTCTTTCTCTTTGCGCTCCTTGATGCGCTTAGCCATGGCCTTCACCTTCTCTTTTTCGCGCTCTCGCATCGCGAGGATTACGCCATGCTCAGGGCTGCACCAGCGGATCCGGATATCGTGAAATTTCGGCACGAAGTATTCACCGCACACCTTGCACTTACGGCGGGATGGTTTACGCATGTGACTTCTCCTTGTCAGATACCAGTTGATCAGAGAAGTCATCGCCATCAATTGGCATCAGCCATTTGGATCGGCAGTTGAGCGACGATGTATTTACAATCTCGCCATCTGATAGCCAGCCTTTCAAATCCCTGTCCGAAGCTGACTCTACGCTCCACGCATCAAGCTCAATTCCGGTAAAGGTGCTCTTAAGGGTTCCCATGTGCTTCGTCAGCTTGACTGCTGCGCCAATGTTTTCAGAGATCATGCTGTTGATAATTACGGCCAGGCCGCCAGCTCTTAACTCACGCATGAGTCCTCCTCGCCGCGAGACGCAGCCATTTCTGATCCACCAGGCGGGCGGTGTAGCCCTTCAGTGTCGGGATGTCGGAAGGCTTAACCACTGGCTTACGCTTACGGCGCGCCGGAACGCGGAAGATTTCGTTTGTGATGACGCGGGAAAGTGGAGTAGACATCAGGCCTCCTGCTTATCGCGCAGTTGCTGGTATTCGCAACCGTTCGGGATAGTCAGGGCCAGACCGAACTGGGCGCACCACATTTCAATCTTCACCAGAAAGATGTGCATTTCATCGGTATCAAGGTCTGCGGTGTGGCGTGGTTCCCAGGTCGTGGTTTTCTCACCGGTGATGAAGTCGGTGTAGGTCACCTCTTCGCATCCGAGATAGGTCTTTTTGAGGTTGCGCTTAACCCATTCTGGAGTCGCATCGGTGCGGCCGGAGTTAATCAGATATTCGCTGATTTCAGCCAGCCACATGTGAAGAAGTGAATTTTGAGACAGGCTGCGCTTCTCGCGCCACGGTTTAACCTGCAGGCGGAAGCATTGCCCGGCATCCAGCAAAGGCTGAATCTGCTGGCCGATGGCCGCGAAGTTACCGCGATGGAGTTTGATGCCGTCTACTGGCAGAGTCATACGGCCTCCTTAACGGAAACCGCTGAATGCAGAAAATCGCAGGTGCATTTCTGCATCTGTGACAAGGTGAGGAGTTCAGATTGTGGTCGCATTTAAGTCCCCTTAAATGCGCAGAAGTCACCGGAGTTGTTCGGGCTCCGATGACAAGATTATGGCTGGTTGATTAGGGAAAATCAAAATATAATTAAGTTGACGTGTAGGTGTCTAAGTGTTCGCGAAATTCTTGTACAGTCATAAGTTGTTTATGCGATATTGGTATGATATTGCATGCTTCTTTCAAAGGCCCTGACTTACTACCATCCTCGGTAAGGATGTATGTATTTTGAAACCCTCTCGAGCCTATGAGGCGATCTGCTTCATTGCCAAAGTATATCCCTCTTTTGGAAGATTTTATTTGCCTTGAGGTTTTTTCTAAAAAATCATTTTGATGAACTGAACCAAAACCGCCTACTCCAAAGCCTCCGAATCTATGCTCTTCTTCAGGAGTATCCGGTTCATCAAAACCAAAATATACGAGTGGACCTTCAAGTGGAATAGTTTCTTCGCAGAAAAATTTGTATAAAGCTTCCTTACCAGCCTTGCCGTCAAGTTCCTCCATTTCACGAGAAATCTCTCGAGTAATTTGAAAAATATACGGAGATAACTCAGGTGAGCTTAAACTAATTCCACTGTCAAAAAGAAAATTCCATGCGTTTGAATCGATGATAATATTTTTCATTTATGATTTTAACCCGATTTAACTCACCTCAGCCCAGAAAAGGCATGATGCAGGCGACTGGCAGGCCGAGTTTATGCGTATTCGCACAGCTTTCGGTTGGCTGGCCGGAATCACTCCAGGCATGCTCCTCTGGCGATGCGGTTATCTGATCTCTCAGCTTTCCATGACTTAACCACTAGCCCATCACGGCCAGGGCGAGAGCTGAAAGCACCCAGTGCTTTCCGGTAGACTTTGGCACTGCCTCTGTCGCCACTCTACTGTCACTACTCCAATCTTTTAATCCCCTGATCAGACACTCAGATGTGATGCTCTACAGTTGCATGCGGGGGAATACAAAAACTCGGACAAAATCAGGCCCTCCTTTCTGGATCACTCGCGGGGATAAATCTATTAAACATTTGTTCTGTGTAAGTTTCAACTATACAAGATATGGTATTTTTCAAATCTTAGGTGCTGCCGATAACATCGCTGCCCAGCACAATTTCGCCCGGTATGCAGCCTGCTGGCATCCGCTCATGGCGTCGTATGCTTCCCACTCCTTCTCATCGCTAAAGCTCTCATCTGGCTCTGACTCGAAACCATTGACAATCATGTCTTCTGTCGGCTCAACCGGCACCAGCACCCAACCATTCGGCACTACCGGCGCTGGCGGGGCGGTGTAACATTTCGGACACTCGATATGCTCAATGCCCATCTCGCCGTGATCGATGTCTACCGAACCGTTACCACCACAGGCATCACAGCCGACTGGCTCCGATTCGAGCGATGCCAGCGCGATACGCGCCAGCTCTTTGACAACATCACAATTTTTATTTCCTTCGCAATCATCCATCAAAAGCCAATCGTCATTGATTATTTCTTTAATCTTGTCCCGTGAAAGTTCCATTATTTCACCGCCTTAGCTTTGCGTTCCGCTTCACTAAAATCCCACTCAACACGATGTGATATTTCAATAGCCGCCCTAACTGAGTGCTCAATCATGATGTCGAGCTTTTGAAGCGTCGTGGCCATATTTGGATTTCGAGCCAATATTTCTGCTCGAAGAATTTGCCATTCGTTGCATGTTTCAAGTAATGAATTAGCCATTGTCTTTACCCCTCGTGCTATATGCAGATAAGCACTCTTCAAATCCAGCCTGATTATCTGTTTGCCCAAAGCTGAATCCGCGCTGAAGACCATGCCGAAATGCGCTATCTTGCAATTTATCGGCGGTTTCGAGCTTCGCCTCCAGCTCAGCAATCCGCTTCTCTGCGGCTTCCAGCTTGGCGCGTAGCTTCTCTAAGTCATCAGCCTTCACAACGGGTACATGGCCGTGGCCTGGATCTTGCGTGCTACCGAATGCAGCCGGATGGATGTAATAAGTTTTCATGCTCGATCTTCCTCATCGGTGCCAGCAGAGACGTTGATGCCAGCGTTATCACAGGCAATACGGAAAGCCGCTTGGAGTTCTCGCGCAATGTGTGGCACATAGTCGTCGAAGGTTGGGATTTCGACAGCGCGCTTGTCTTTGGCTTCCAGCTCATCCAGCAGCGCCAGAACTCTCTCAGCCGTGAATGTTTTGCAAAAGTCATGCACAGGCTTCCACTCCGGCATATCAGGGTCAACTACTTCGCCGAACACACCAACCGCATGCCATAAAGGGGTTGATTCCGCTGCTGCGGCAATATCACGCAGCGCCTGTTTGTCGATGTTGCTCATTGGGCGGCCTCCTGGGCTTTCATCAGTGCTTCACGCACGCAAGGCTTGTAGTAGTGGTGGAAAGCGAACGTTAGACCAAGTTTTGTTGCGCCTTGGTTCTTTGAGCTCAGCAAGCCAAGCCCCACGCAGATGGTTGTTGCAGTCCAGCCAGAGTGATACCCGGCAGCACGTTTCATTACGGTTTCAGCCAGGATGGTGCGGAAATCAGTGCGGCCGAAATTCGTGTTTTCGAATGCTGCATTGATCACCTCATCAGTAAGGTGCGCGTCGATAGAGTTGCTCATTGGGCGACTCCTTCTGCTTTCTTCTCGTCAACGCTCCAGGCTGTAGCCAGTGCGCTCGTCACTTGCACAAACGAATGCTTAACTTTCACCGAGAAAGTTTCACCAGTAACCGATACCGTTTCGATGGTTGTCAGCTCTCCGCCGCTTTCGAAATCAGGGTAGAACTGCGTTACCAGGTTACTTTCAACAATCACTGAGCCGTTCGGTGTGTGCATTTTCAGTCTCATGACTGCACTCCTTTGCGAAGCTGGGCGGCGAACTCGCGAATAGTGCTATCAAGGTCTGGACACAGCAGGTCATCAGCAAACATCTCCACACCGCTGGCCCGCACTTCAGCCAGGAAGGCGTCGGTGGCTGGGGTATTAATGTCGACCAGCATTCGGACACTTTCGACGTTCTCCGGATCGGTTGATTGCTGCCATCCGATAGTTGAATCAATCGCTGATTTAAGCCCCGCATTCTCCGCAGCCAGCGCCGCGCATTTTGCTTCAAGTGCGGCGTAGTCTTCGTAATCAACAAGACTTCCATTCGCATCTTCAAATACCGACGATGTCCCATTCACCTCATAACGTTTCACGCTCATACCCCTACCCTCCCCCAAACCATCAATACTCGCTTCATTGCCGCGCTGTTGCGGCACTCCTGGAAAATTCCGTTGGTGCAGCTGCGCGCGGTACCGCCCTGCTCTTCCGGCGTAGCCAGGCGATAAGTCACCGTTCGCCAGACCTTGCTCACCCGCACAATCTTCCGGGTCCGCTCCAGATCGATGGCGTTCTTCGTGATGCAGTTGATGGTCATGCCGCACTCTGTGGCCACATCCTTCGCTGTGAAGGTCCGGTGCGTTTCGAGATAACGCAGAATTGCCTGTTTGCCTTTCATCTCACACCATCCCGTTCGACTTGTTGCGGTTGTACTTCGCCTGGAGTAACTGGATCGGCGTCGGCCCGTGCTGGGCAGTCGGAGCTGCAATTGCCCGTCGTACCGGCGGCACTGGCTTACCCTCGGTGACGCGCTTCTCCCACATGTCCAGCAGATCGCCCGCTTCGCGTGCCAGCTCACCATGCGTTAACTGGCGCTCAGTGCTGCGGTGGCGAAGTTCTACGCAGATGTGGTACATGACCGGCTGTGACCAGGGGAATTGTTCGCTGGAGGTGAATTCGAACGAGCGGTTACGCCAGTCCCAGTATTCGGCGATCACCTGGTCAACGGTGATGCCAAGCGCTCCACCACTCTGTTTGCACCAGGCGACGAACTGACCCGGCGACGGCAGGAATGGGCGCTCCTGGCGGCGGGCAATGCGCATTCCGGCATCGACCTGGGCCATGGTTTGGATTCCGTTCTCCTGAAACGCCAGCAGCCACTGACGGCGAAATTCGTTCAGGTCGTCCTGGCTGCGGAAGTTTGCCATGCTGGCCGGGAACGCGGCGCGCAGCTCGTTGAACAGCTTGTTGAATACCTGAGCCACCTGCTCTACCGGTGCACGCTCCTGGTACTGCTCCGGCAGGTTATGGGCCATGCGGCTCATCTGCTCGCGGTCGTGGTTACGCATCTGCTCTGCAAGAGATTTCATCGAATCACCTCATAGGCCCAGTCAGTGTTGTTGAAGTCCAGATCCGGCTTGGCGGCTGGTTTGACAGAGAACTTCGGCTTAAACAGCCCCTGATATCCGTTAGCAATACTGGTGTTGATCACGTCTACCGGGTTATGTCCGTCTTCCAGGCACTCTTTCAGCAGCTTGAATGCCTTCGTGACGGTCAACTCAGTTTTGATCGGCTTACCAGACTGTTTGCGGTAAGCCACCCATTCATGCCAGGCGGTTTGATTTAGCCACTCAGGTACGTCAACACTGAGCGGATCAAACTTGTCCTTCCCCCTTGGGGGATTAGAGGGGGTATTAGGTTTTATATTTGTCTTTGGAAGAATGTCTTTGGTGTTCCCTGTTTTCAGGGATGCCTCTCCCTGTTTTTGGGGATGGTTATCCCTGTTTTCAGGGATGGTTTGTGGGGTGATTTTGCTATCCCCGATTTCAGGGATGGTAATAACCTGCGTTACAACTTTAGCGACCGGGAAACTGACCGGGCACTTTGCACATTTTGGCTTTGTGTAAGCCCAGCTATCCAGGAGCGTGTTAATCCCGATGTAACGTGTCTGCCCGATTCTGCGCATCTTGATGATGTTGCGATAAGCCAGGCTGAGCACAGCTTCAGAAACGTGCTTAACGGCCAGTCTGGTTTTATCTGCGATGAGACTGTTGGTGATCCTGTCTTCTTTCTTGGACCACCCATACGTCAGGCGAACAATAGCATTCAGCACGCGGAATTCACGCCCCGAAAGCTCTACGAAACACAGGGCATCCTGAATCTGGTTAGCAAGGCGAAGATAGCCATTTTCCAGATCGGCCATGCGATTCTCCTGCTGCGCCGGTTGCTGCGCAGGGAATTTGATTACTTTGGCGGTGTTTGCCATAATTACTCCCGTTACTTGGCGTAACACAGTGTGATAAGGGCCTTTGAAGTTACCGCTTCAAGGGCTTTTTCTTTTCTGGTGCCTCTCACATAACCCCCAGCATCGACGTGACCATCGTCATCAGCGGACCTACCTGCTCCGGCATGAGGCGAAACAGCGACGCTATACCCTCGCTTACCTCTTTCAGCTTCTGATGCTCTGGTGCGTCCAGCAGTACGGCCTGTTTAGCTTCGGCACACTCTTTCATCGCAGTAGCGATCAGCGACATGGTGTCGTTCTGTGGTGCCAGGCGGTTGCGGTACTCCAGCGGCAGAACGGACATGATTGCCGGAGCCAACTGCCGAATGTTGTTGGCGGCATATTCGGTGTCGCCGTCGATCCAGCGGAATACCTTCTGCATCTGGCGGTGCGAGTCAGTCGGGATATCCAGACCGGTGCCGCCAGTGGCCCGCCACTCTTCCACAATCAGCGCTGCGACAAATTCACGGCTGCGGCAATCAGCTGCCCAGGCGCGAACTGCTGCGCGGATCCCATCGATATTTAACGCCGCGGAATCAACTTCCCGGCGATTCTGGTAAATCATCGGTGGCACCGATAATTTGCTATTTTGTTGGTACGCAAGTGAATGCATTGCTTTCCCTTTCGTGGTTAGGGCCGCCGTTAAGCGGCTGTTGATTTTTCTGGGTCATCCCCAAAAAGAAGCCATTCTGGTTTGCACTTAAGAGCGCGAGCCAGCTCAACCAAATAACGTGGGCGCTTCGTAACACCGGCCTCTATGGCCTGAAGTGACTGCTGCTTCATGCCAGCCAGTTTTGCCAGCTGGTCCTGAGACAGATTCATCTCTTCACGTTTTTGCTTGAGGCGTTGAGAAATTGTTTCCATGTCACCTCCACAGTTTTATCTGTATTCTGTGACAGTTATTTCTGTTTGTCAATTACAGTTTTAACTGTGACTATGTGTTAAGGGATCGTGTAACTCTTTCTGCCGGGATGCAGGCTAATGAAAACAAGACGAACTGATGAGAATGAGGACGCTGTGAGCCTTGCCGATCGCGTTAAACAAAAAAGAATTGAGCTGGGGTTAACTCAGACAGAAGCTGCTGAGAAAGCCGGTATTCGGCAGCAATCCTGGCAGAGCATTGAAGACGGGAAAACTCTTAAGCCACGTAATATAGTTGGTATAGCCAAGGCCCTTAAATGTGATGCAGATTGGCTGATGAACGGCGGCGCTTTTATGCCGATGGCAGAGATCAACAGCAGGAGAGTACCGTTGATAAGCTATGTACAGGCAGGTGCTCTGGCTGAGAAGAACCCTATAGAAGCATTCGACGGAAGCCTTGAATACATTCTCACAGATCTTGATGTTTCCCAGTACACCTTCGCACTGAGAATAGAAGGTGACTCAATGGAACCTGATTTCAAAGCAGGTGACGTTATCATTGTTGACCCCGAGGTAGAGCCGACACCGGGGGAGTTCGTCGTGGCAAAGAACGGTGGAACCCAGGCAACGTTCAAAAAGTACCGTCCAACATGGATAGATCCAAAGGGTTGTCAGCACTTTGAACTGGTTCCATTGAATGACGATTACCCGGTCATTAACAGCGATCATCAGCCACTAACCATTATCGGTGTGATGATTGAGCACCGAATCTACCGACGCAAACGCTAAATCCCCCTCCTACACATCGAACTAAACCGGCTAATGCCGGTTTTTTTTACGCCCTTACAAAATAAATCCATCACAAATACAGAAACATATGTTATTTTCGCCTTTAAATACAGTTTTGTCTGTTGACGATAATACAGTTTTATCTGTATCTTTAATTCATCGAAACGACATCGACAGCTGAGCGAAGTTAGCCAGCGGCGGACAGCAAGTCGCCTGCTTTTTAACAACATGCAGATTTACAGCGTCAATGACCTGTTTAGACCCCCACACGAAAACGTGCTGTATCACCGGGTGCGATCCGGTCGGTGAGAGAGTATCCCCGCGCGAGAGCGAGAACGGCGTGAGAACGGGCAACACTGGCAGAGAGTTGGCGCTGACCAATACAGGGAATGTTTTGGGGTGTGGTAGCGCAGTGGCAGACGCGGGCATGACGGCCGTACCTCTGGTTCGATTCCAGACCACACCACCAAAGCATTTCTCCCGCATCAGCGGGTAACGACAGAGGGTAAGGCGATGGGCATGCTCAGACTTTCTCCTGAAGAAGCGGTTAAACAAATGACTGCATCGGGATTGATGGATGAATTAGATGCATTGATCGACAAATACAAAATCGACAAGGCAGCGCGCAGGCTATCGGGTGACAGAACGTGGCTTGTCGCTTCCGAAAGCATTTACGGGGAATTTTGCGGAGACACGTTAACACATGCCGTTCATATCTTCGTTTTGAGTTATGAGGCAAACAAAAATTCGTTATTCGTCTGAAGCCGCTTAGCCAGCGGCTTTTTTCATACCTCAGTCGCTTCACCGAGGCGGCTTAGTTATGACAACCGGCGGCCATCCACCGCCCATTGAAACACAGAAAAATGCGTTGAAGTCTTGTATTAACCGTTCCGTTCGCCGCGATAAGGCTAAGAGGATTTATGAGCAAAGAAATGTTGCTGCAAATTATCAACGATGCCCAGCTCAGGGCTGACAGTAAAACCCTACCGCTTGAAGTACGCATTCGCTCAAGAGTAACAGTCAACGATTGTATCGTGAGAGCAGACAAAGAAGGCTGGCCGCTTGTTTATAAGGGTAAAGGCCGCTGGGCTATGGGAAGTGCATCATGACAGTCACCCACAACGGCAAGCAGTACTCCGTAAAGCGCTGCGCCCTGAACAATAACGAATGGCGGCTAACGTCGCTCACCAATCCGCGCGAACAGGTCACACTGAACCGCTGGCAGATGCACGTTGCTGGTTTACTGGCTCAGGTGGAGGGTAAAAAATGATGTCTCACTACGGCACCACCCCGCTCATTCGCCAGTGCGTTACGCCCGGCATGATGGCAATGCATGAAGGCCGAACCTATCGCGTCTCAGCAGTCATTCAGGAGCGCAAATGGGTGTACCTGCACACCGACGCAGAAATCATCCGCCTCAGTGACTGCGTGATTGACGTCCTTCTGGACGGTCACGGCAACCCAATCGTTCACTGAGGACGCTGATATGGAAATCAAAACTCCAACCAACCCAAGCAAAAAGGCGACGGCCAGGGTAAAGAATCCTCTTCCCGTGCCAACAAATTGTCACCTGTGCTCTGGTTCAGTACGGATCGGCACTCATGGAGAAGTCTATGGGCGCGACTTCAGTGAATGGCCGTATGTCTATCTGTGCGAACGCTGCGGTGCATACGTCGGGCTTCATCCTTTCACAGCGATCCCGCTTGGCACTCTGGCAGACAAGCCCACCCGCGACGCGCGCAAAAGCTGTAAGTTGCCATTTGAACGTATCTGGAAGTCGGGCGCCATGACGCGCACTGAAGCTTATCAATGGCTGGCCGGCAAGATGGGTATACCTGTTCATGAATGCCACTTCGGCTGGTTCACCGTAGAGCAGTGCCAGGCTGCAATGCATCACTGTAACGACTGGTTAAACCGCTAACCACCCTATTTAACCGATCGGCCTGGCATTACGCGGGCGGGATCTGCACATCCAAATTTCAGGAGATACCATGAGCGAAGTAACGGATTTAGTCGTCATTGAGAAACAGAACGCAATGGCGGTATTCACCACCAAAGAGCAACTCGACCCGATTATTGAGGCGATCGAGAAAGAAGCTCGCAGCCTGGTGCCGGATGTGTCGACCCGTAAAGGCCGCGACGCTATCGCATCCATGGCGCACAAGGTTGCCCGTTCCAAAACCTACATCGACAACGCCGGCAAGGATCTGGTTGCTGAGCTTAAAGCTCTGCCAAAGCAGATCGACGAAAGCCGCCGCATTGTGCGAGAGCGGCTGGACGCGCTTAAGGATGAAGTGCGCCGTCCTCTAACCGAATGGGAAGCCGAGCAGGATCGCATTAAGGCTGAGGAGGCCATGAACGCGCTGCACGCCGAAGCGTTGATGATGAACGAAGAGTTCGACCACCAGCGTGCCGCGCAGATCGAAGCAGATCACGAAATGGCTTTGCTGATGAATGACGCTTTCGACCGTGACCGCGAAGAGCAGCGCCGCCTAGCGGAGCAGGCTCAGCGTGAACGAGACGAGCGGCTGAAGCAGGAAGCGGCTGACAAAGCCAAGCGAGAAGCCGAAGAGAGACATAAGGCGGAACTGGATGCCGCAGCGCGCCGTGAAGCAGAAGAGAAAGCTCGCGCTGAGCTGGCGGAACGCCAGCGCATTGAAGCGGAACAGCGTGCGGCACGCGAGAAGCAGGAAGCGGAAGAGCGTGCACGACGCGAAAAAGAAGAAGCCGTTGCCGCGGAGCGCCGCCGTCAGGAAGAAGCAGGGGCGGCCCGTCTGGCCGAAGAGCAGCGTAAAGCCGAAGAAGTCGCGCGCCGCGCCGCAGACAAAGAGCACCGCCGCACCGTCAATCGTCGCGTTATCGCCGACCTGATAGCTCAGGGCATACCCGAAGAATTCGCGCAGAAAGCACTGCTGGCGATCGCTGGCGGCAAAGTGCAAGACGCGCACATCAAATATTGAGGTGATTCATGAATATCACATGCGAGTGCGTGGACATGCGCACGTCCGTCGGCCCCCACAACACCATCAAAGTTGAGATGGAGGGCGTTGTGCTGGCCGGTATCGTTAAAACCCGTGACGTACTCCCCCAACTCGACGGCGCAGAAGTCATCGAGTGGCTGGCTGAACAGGGTTATGTCATCACTCATCAGGAGCGTGCAGCATGACGGCAGCAGAACGGTGGGATGAAGAGTCATTCCTGCGCCTTATGCGCGACGTGCTGCCGGAAAAGCAAGAAAACGACGACGAGCCAGTCAACCTTGCCGCCGAACGGCAGAACCCGGTCATTAGCTGGGATGAATTTGCGGGGAATTACACATGAACCTTGATGAATTAGATGCGCCATTTGCCAGCGAGGATATTGAGTGGCGCATTCAGCAGGCGGGAAAAAACAATAACGGCATCTGGGCAAAGGTGCTGGCTTACGTAACTAACCGCGCAATCATGAAGCGGCTGGATGAAGTATGCGGCAAGGCTGGCTGGCGTAACGAATACCGCGATATTCCGAACAATGGCGGCGTTGAGTGTGGTATTTCCATAAAAGTTGAAGGCGAGTGGATCACTAAGTGGGATGCGGCAGAAAACACACAAGTTGAAGCTGTGAAAGGTGGTCGCTCTGGCGCCATGAAGCGCGCCGCCGTGCAATGGGGGATCGGTCGTTACCTATACAACTTGGAGGAAGGGTTCGCTGTGGTTTCAGCAACGCGCGCGCCCGGGTTCCAGTACGCCAAATCAAAAGAGGTTGGCGTTTTCTATTGGAAGGCGCCAGCTCTACCGGGATGGGCATTGCCATCAGGAACACCAACCGAGCAGAACCATCAACCGCATGATGGTCACCAGCAGCGAGACCAGGCACCTCAGTCCGTGGATGCGGACAAAATCCTCGCCGAATTCTCTGCATACGCTGGCTCTGAAAACGATAGCGATCGGCTTAAGCATCGCTATGAAGACACATGGAAATTGCTTAACGGCTTTGCTGAGCACCAGAACAAATGCAAAGACGTTACTGGCATTCGACTCAAAGAACTTAAACAGGCGGCGTAAATGGCTAGCAAAGGCGTAAACAAAGTGATCCTCGTCGGTAACCTCGGGCAAGACCCCGAGGTACGTTACCTGCCTTCCGGCGGCTCAGTGTGCAGTCTGACGCTGGCGACATCAGATTCATGGCGAGATAAAGCCACTGGTGAACAGAAAGAGCAAACGGAATGGCACCGCGTCGTTCTGTTCGGAAAGCTGGCAGAGGTAGCTGGTGAATATCTGCGTAAAGGCTCTCAGGTTTATATCGAGGGCCAGCTGCGCACCCGCAAATGGACAGATCAGGCTGGCGTCGAGAAGTACACCACGGAGGTGGTGGTAAACGTCGGCGGAACAATGCAGATGCTTGGTGGCCGTCAGGGCGGTGGAGCGGCACCAGCAGGTGGCAGACAAACGCAGGGCAAAAATCAATTCAGCGGCGGCGCACGGTCTCGCGCACAGCAGCAGTCGGAACCCGCCCCATCTAACGAACCGCCAATGGACTTCGACGACGATATACCCTTTTGAATCATCTCCCGGTCAGGAGAAACCAATGAACAAATTTACCCCCGAATATCGAAAATATCTTCTCCGGCCAATCCCTGACCGGAAACTTAGCCCGAAAGAACGCGCCGATCGCAAAGAGCTTTACCAGATCATCCGTGAGGAGCGTGAGAACGATACATCACCGGCAAAACCATCGACTTACAGGCCATGTGATCCATATCTGAATGACAACCGCAAAGGTCTTGGCGGTGCTTCAAGGAGTGACTAATGACTCACGCTCACGACGACATCAGGGTTGGCACACTGCGCCTTCCCTTCATTGGTAACGGCTGGCTAATGCCATGGGGTGAAGTGGTCAGCAATCCATTAAAGGCGCAGCGGCCCGCTGAGGAATATCGGGAAAGGCAGGAGGCGGCATGAGCAAAGTAGGCGATTATTTCTTTGAGTTGCCGGCGTCGCGCGGCATGCAGGGTAGCACGGCGACTTACATGATCACGGCGCCTGCTCGAGCGCTAACGCGCATACTTGCGTCCGACAATCACGGCAGCACGCTCGAGCGCTCTCAACGCGAAATTAACCAGGCGCGCGTGAAGAAGTTTTACCAGTACCTCGTCAATGCCTACCAAAATAAAGAGCCCTTCATCATCCCGCCACTGGTCGGCAACTGCGACGCGGATATTGAGTTTGAAGAGTTCGGCAATACGAATGTGGGCGTCGCACGCTTCCCTATGGATGCAGTGATCAAGCTGTTCGACGGCCAGCACCGCGCCGCCGGGTTAGCTGAGTTCTGCCGGACTTACGGAGAGCCAATCAGCATCCCGCTGATGCTGACCCATAATCTCCCACTGAAGGCACGCCAGCAGTTCTTCTCCGATATCAATAACAACGTCTCGAAACCTTCCGCTGCGATCAACATGGCCTATGACGGGCGTAATGAGGTGGCCCAGGGGATGGTGTCGTTCCTGTCTCAGCACGACACCTTCTCAGAGGTTACAGACTTCGAGCACAACGTCGTTCCGGCGAAAAGTAAGTTATGGGTGAGCTTCAAGGCGCTTAGCGACGCGACGGCCAAGTTTGCCAATGCGGGCAGTAAGCCGCTGGAAATGGGTGACATCGAATCCATCTGGGAGGCCTGGTTGGCCCTGACGCAGATCGAGGCGATTCGCCACGGCACCAGCCAGGCAGACTACAAGCGTGACTACATTCAGTTCCACGCGGTGATGATCAATGCCTTCGGCTACGCCGTTCAGCGGCTGATGGCTGACCACTCAATTGTCGATATCGTCCAGATGATTGACGAACTGGCGAGCAATGCAGGTTCCACTGAGATGGAAGACTTCTTCCTGATTTCGCGATGGGGTGGTATCTGCGTGAATGCCGAAAAAGACCGCCCAAGGATAATTGCCTCCGTTCCGGCGCAGAAATCAGCTGCTGAGCGGCTCGTCAAAGTTATCCTGGCGCAAAGCCTCGGGAAATAATTATGACAATGCAGATGCACTCAATGCCCTGGCCTGAATCTCAGGCCATTTTTTTGTCGAAAACTTATCTGTACATGGATATGGATGATCTGTGTGCGACGTTACAGCGCACCAAAGCGTCTATCCAGATGAAAGCCAGCAGCATGGGCCTTTATCGTTGTGGGAAATTAACAATCGACGATCTTCAGCTGATTGAAGCCCTGCTTGATGCCGGTCTTGAGCATGCGGTTATCGCCAGAAAGTTCGAACTCTCCGAGACTCAGCTAATGAGGGTTATGGAAACGGGAGCCTTTCATTGCGATATCTGTGCCACGTTCTCCGCGTCTATGCGTTCCTCTTATTGGAAATTCGACGGAGAGCCGCAAAGGACTTATAGCTGCTGTCCGGCGTGTTGCCGGGCGATGGTTGAAAGCTTTAACGCAGGACACGACCAGCCATTGATGGCACGCAGACGGGAGGCGGCATGACCTATCAACTACACGTCGGGCGCTGCGAGGACGTTCTGAAAACGCTGCCGGATAACTCAGTTGACGCCATCGTTACGGATCCTCCGTACGGTCTCAGTTTCATGAACCACAAATGGGATTACGACGTTCCAACCGTTAAGCAGTGGCAGGAATGCCTGCGCGTTCTCAAGCCTGGCGGCCATCTTCTGGCGTTCGGCGGCTCACGAACCTATCACCGCCTTGTCGTTAACGTTGAGGATGCCGGCTTCGAAATCCGCGACCAAATCCTCTGGATTTACGGCAGCGGCTTCCCCAAGTCGCATAACCTCGATGGTGAATTTGATGGCTGGGGAACGGCTCTGAAGCCTGCGCACGAACCGATCGTCATGGCTCGCAAGCCATTCAAAAAAACGGTGTCAGCGAACATGGCTGAGCACGGCACCGGGGCGATCAATATCAATGCCTGCCGCATCCCTACCGACGAGGCACTACATGGCGGTGCTGGCGGCCTGCTTTCACACCAGCGCGACGGTACCGAACCTGTTACTGATTACGAGCAGGCACCGGAGGGACGCTGGCCGGCAAACATAATTCACGATGGAAGCGATGCTGTAGTGTCAGCGTTTCCGGATGCGAAAGGCCAGCAAGGAGCGCTTACCGGCAATGAGCCAAGCTCGAAAATGGGTGCGGCGAATTGCTATGGGCAAATGGACCGGCGGCACGAATCAACTCCACGCATTGATGACAGCAAGAGCGCCGCCCGCTTTTTCTACTGCGCCAAGGTAAAACCGAAAGAGCGCGACGAAGGCCTCGAGAGGTTCATTGCGACGTCAGCCAGCGACATGACCGGCGGCCGCAAAGAAGGAAGCGTCGGCATTAACGATCCGCGCGCTGGTGCCGGGCGTACCAGTGGCGCGAAGAACAACCACCCAACCGTTAAGCCGATCGCTCTGATGAGTTATCTCTGCAGGCTGATTACTCCGCCTGGCGGTACCGTGCTTGACCCGTGGATGGGGAGCGGGAGCACTGGCCGGGCAGCTATCGAGGAAAGATTTAACTTCATCGGCATCGACCTGAACCCGGATTACGTAACCATTGCTTCCGCTCGAATAGCTCACTCCTTCAAAAAGACGACGGAGGCCGCATGACGCCAGCAAATGAAAACGCCATCCGCGCCGCCTGCCGCCGCTGCACCGAGGAAATCCAGCAGGCCATGCGCAAGAAGCCAAAGCCTAACTGGAACGAAACGGTGCCTCCCATCATCAGCAAGCATCACAAGAAAATTGAAGCTCTTGGAGTTAGCCTCCTGGAGTTCGTCGTATACACAGGGCGGCTTAATAGCCGCTTCGGAGTTGAATCGTGAAAAGATTTCTTTTTACCACTGAGGTCAAGCGAGCAGAAGGTTCGCAGACCTTCAGAGTGGATGCTGAAAGCCTGGAAGAAGCCATGGAGATTCTTGAAAGTGGCGGAGGGGATATTTACGAACACGAAGTTGAGGTTGTCGATATAGGCGAATTTAAGTTCGATCGCGAAACTGACCTTGCTGACTTCGGTGATTTTCCTGAAGGCGGTGCAGCATGACCAAATACGCGAAACTGGATAGCGAAGTGTTAAGCGCTATCGGTGCTCATCCAACCTCGCTTTCGGAGCTGTTTAGCCCTTCCGTCAGGCAGGAGTGCCTCGTTATTGCTGAAGCAGAAGGAAAGCACCCGATGGACGTCTTCCGCATCCTTGATCGCCGCCTCCAGTCGCTCAGGAAGCTTGGTGTCATCCAGCACGTCAAAGGCAAGGGGTGGATTCAGCCATGACATCAATAATCGCCAGGTCGCTAAAGCGGCCTTTTTTATTGCTGGCGTTCACCTTCAACCGAATTAACCGACAGTTCGCGGAGTGAATATGGAAGATTTTAAAGGCACTAAAGGTAATTGGTCATATAGCAAAGAGACCGGAACAATTCGCGGTGATGGTGGCCTTCTCGCTGAGTTACTGATTAATGGCTCCGAAGACGATAACGGCGCGCTCATGGCCGCCGCACCAGATTTACTGGAAGCGTTACAGCTAACCGAAAAAGCAATGGCAAAAGGTCGAAACGTTACATACCCGGAACGATACGGCGTAATCAACAAAGCCCGCGCGGCCATCCACAAAGCCCTCGGTAAGGAGTGACCATGGCCGATATCATCGACACAGCAGCAGAGATTGAAGAGCTTCAGCGTAACGCTGCCCTTTCCGCTCACCGCATAGACCGCAACGCCGTATCAGCTGAACGTTGTGAAGAATGCGACGAACCAATTCCAGAGCCGCGGCGCGCTGCCGTTCCCGGCTGCCAGACGTGCGCAGAGTGCCAAAGTTTGATCGAGCGGGATAAAAAGCATATTCGAAATAGTAGAAGAGCACACAGTTAATAATTTCCTTTTTTGCTATATATACAGAAATTATCAAGAGGAAAGTTACTATGAATGACGTTTTAGTATTTGGTGGCGGATATGATGGACATAAAAGATCAACAACAAAATCAGCGGGGACAACCATTGAAATGGCATCTCATCCAGTACAAAGCACCGGAGATCCTGAAATCCAACCAATTTCATACATCTTTGATTTGAAGACTTTTTGGAATGCATATGATGGACGTGAGTATCTATATGCAGTTAACGGAACTGTTCCATCCGAAGAAGCAATTCTTATTTCGATAAGACGTCATAAACCGAACCCAATTTCTTAAAAATTCCATTTTTCTATCTATACATTGCTTATATTTACCGCAGTTTTGTACGATTCCCCCAAGCCTTCAACTAGTTGTTTAGCACCTAAAAGACTGTTACATAACTTCAATATTAGCCGCCTACGGGCGGTTTATTTTTGCCTGGAGAAACCCATGAGCGAAATGACCTTAATCGTGCCCAACGACTGGGTAACAGAAGAAAAGCTCGTCGAGATTACCGGCCTTCGCCCGGGCACTATCGAGCGGGCCCGCAAGAAATGCTGGATGGCCGGGCGGGAATATTTGCATGTTTCCCCGGACGGTGTGCCGAAGAAAAATAGCGAATGCATGTATAACCGCAAGGCTGTTGACCAGTGGGTTGAGAGCATGTCAAAGAAACAGCCGGGTGCGCGCCAATGAAGATCCGTTTATGCTTAGCGGGCTCTTGGGCGTCAGGAGGGAATAATGGCTAAGTCAGCATACCCAACAGGCGTGGAGAACCACGGAGGAACACTCCGCATATGGTTCATCTATAAAGGCAGCCGGGTTCGTGAAAGCCTCGGCGTGCCGGATACACCAAAAAACAGAAAGGTCGCTGGCGAGCTGCGCGCGTCGGTGTGCTTTTCGATAAAGACTGGCAGCTTCAACTATGCCGCCCAGTTTCCTGACTCGCCGAACTTGAGAAGGTTTGGGATGGAGAGTAAGGAAATCACTGTGCTGGAATTGGCGAATAAGTGGCTGGAATTGAAACGCATGGAGATCAGCACCAACGCTATGTCACGCTATTCATCTATAGCGCGCAACATGGTTCCAAGGATCGGTGGGGACAGGCTGGTATCTGCAGTGACGCAGGAGGACCTGCTGTTTATCAGGAAGGAATTGCTAACTGGTTATCACGTTCTGAAGACGGGGCAGAAAACGCCGGTGAAAGGCCGATCAGTCAGAACGGTGAACAACTACATGAGAACAATGTCAGGTATGTTTAACTTTGCAGCTGATAGCGGGTATGTGAAAGCGAATCCGTTTAATGGCATTTCTCTGCTCAAACGGGCACGCACTGAACCTGACCCGCTAACGCGAGAAGAGTTCATCCGGATGATTAACGCATGTACCCACCAGCAGCTTAAAAATATGTGGTCGCTGGCAGTTTATACCGGAGTACGGCACGGAGAATTGGTAGCTCTTGCCTGGGAAGACATTGACCTGAAAGCAGGCACGATGATCATCCGCCGGAACCACACTTTGACGAAGGAGTTCACTCTTCCGAAAACGGACGCCGGAACGGACCGCATCATCAACCTCATTCAGCCAGCTATCGATGTGCTGAAAAGCCAGGCTGAAATGACGCGTGTTAGCAAACAGCATCAGATTGAAGTTAAGCTCCGTGAGTATGGACGCTCCGTTGTGCATCCGTGCACGTTCGTATTCAACCCACAAATAGTTTCGCGTAATAGCCTTGCCGGGAATCATTACGCAGTAGGGTCGATTAACCAATCATGGGAGTCTGCAATGCGACGCGCCGGGATTCGCTATCGCAAAGCATATCAATCCCGACACACCTATGCATGCTGGTCATTGGCTGCGGGTGCTAACCCTAACTTCATAGCGAAGCAAATGGGCCACACAGACGCGCAAATGGTTTACCGGGTGTACGGATCCTGGATGGCTGAAAACAACCAGGACCAGGTACTCATCCTAAACCAGAAATTAAGTGAGTTTGCCCCATCCATGCCCCACGCCACAGTATCGGATGGTTATTAATTATAATTATCATTAGGTTAAACAACCTAAACCTGCATGGACATCACGTCCTGATAGGCCGAGATCAGCTTGTTACGTACCTGGATCCCCATCTGCAGGGAGACCGATGCTTTTTGCAAATCGGTCATCACATCGTTCAGCGCCACGCCCGGCTCGCCGAGGCTAAATTTCTCGGCCTGGGTACGCGCCGCCGTCTGGGTCTCGCTGATGCGGTCAAGCGCGGCGTGCAGTTGCCCCGCAAAACTGATGCCCGGCTGTTGTTCCGCCACGTTCTGACTGCGTGCCGACACCGCCGTCGCCTGCAGCTGACTGAGTACCCCTTCAATGCCCTGAATAGCCATGACTCTCCCCTGGATGGTTTTTTACGGGGTCAAGACTAACAGCTTGTCAATAAGATAATGGCGGTAAATAACGTGAAAAAACCAGGTTATTTGACGCATAGAAAATCCCGAATCATCAAATAATGGCAGGGCCATCAATATGGAACTTTTGTCGTGTTTGCCGACCCGGGAGTCAGTTTTGTTTCTCTACACGAATAACGTAAACCACCAGGATTTAAGAGGTGCGCAATGAGTGCAGCAGCATCGACAGCGCCACAAAATAAATCACTTGAGTGGATGAACCGCCTTCGCGCGAACCCTAAAATCCCGTTGATCGTGGCAGGCGCTGCCGCAATTGCGATCCTGGTAGCAATGGTCTTATGGGCGAAAAGCCCGGATTACCGCACCCTTTACAGTAACCTTTCCGATCAGGATGGCGGTGCCATCGTCACCCAGCTTACCCAGATGAATATCCCTTATCGCTTTGCCGATAACGGCGGCGCGCTGGAAGTGCCCGCAGATAAGGTGCATGAGCTTCGTCTGCGTCTGGCGCAGCAAGGGCTGCCGAAAGGCGGCGCGGTCGGTTTTGAACTGCTGGACCAGGAAAAATTCGGTATCAGTCAGTTCAGCGAGCAGGTGAACTACCAGCGCGCGCTGGAAGGCGAACTGGCCCGCACCATTGAAACCTTAGGTCCGGTCAAGAGTGCCCGCGTGCACCTGGCGATGCCGAAACCCTCCCTGTTCGTGCGTGAACAAAAGTCTCCTTCCGCTTCCGTGACCGTTAATCTCGAGCCGGGCCGCGCGCTCGATGAAGGACAAATCAGCGCCGTGACCCACCTGGTGTCCAGCGCGGTTGCCGGTCTGCCGCCGGGTAACGTTACTCTGGTCGATCAGAGCGGCCACCTGCTGACCCAGTCCAATAGCGCCGGTCGCGATCTGAACGACGCGCAGCTGAAATACGCCGCGGACGTCGAAGGCCGTCTCCAGCGTCGTATCGAAGCGATCCTTGGCCCGGTTGTCGGTAACAGCAACGTACACGCGCAGGTCACCGCGCAGATCGACTTCGCCAATAAAGAACAGACCGAAGAGCAGTACAGCCCGAACGGTAACCCGTCTCAGGCAGTGATGCGTTCGCGCCAGGTTAATGAGAATGAGCAGGTCGGCGGACCTTACCCTGGCGGCGTGCCGGGCGCACTCTCAAACCAGCCTGCACCGGCTAACGCAGCGCCGATTACTACGCCTGCGGCGAACCAGCAGAACGGCCAGCAAAACAACGCGCAAACCACCTCAACGGCGGCCAGTTCAGGCCCGCGCACCAGCAGCCGTAACGAAACCACTAACTATGAAGTCGACCGTACTATCCGCCACACCAAGCTGAACGTGGGCGATGTGCAGCGCCTGTCGGTTGCCGTGGTGGTGAACTATAAAACGCTGCCGGACGGCAAGCCGCTGCCGCTCACCGCCGAGCAAATGAAGCAGATTGAAGATCTGACCCGCGAAGCCATGGGGTATTCAGAGAAGCGTGGCGACACCCTCAACGTGGTGAACTCGCCGTTCAGCTCGGTGGATGAAACCGGTGGTGAACTGCCGTTCTGGCAACAGCAGGCGTTTATCGACCAGCTGATGTCCGCAGGCCGCTGGCTGCTGGTGCTGATTGTCGCCTGGCTGCTGTGGCGTAAGGGCGTGCGTCCGCAGCTCCAGCGCCGTGCAGAAGCCGAGAAGGCCGCGCAAGAGCAGCAGGTCACGCGTCAGGATACGGAAGAAGCCGTTGAAGTTCGCCTCAGCAAAGACGAACAGATCCAGCAGCGTCGTGCTAATCAGCGTATGGGTGCCGAGGTGATGAGCCAGCGCATTCGCGAAATGTCAGACAACGATCCGCGCGTCGTCGCGCTGGTCATCCGTCAGTGGATGGGTAACGAACATGAGTAATACGCTTACGGGCACCGATAAAAGCGTCATCCTGCTGATGACCATTGGCGAAGACCGCGCGGCGGAGGTGTTTAAACACCTCTCCCAGCGCGAAGTGCAGATCCTCAGCGCCGCGATGGCGAACGTGCGTCAGATCTCCAACAAGCAGCTGACCGAAGTGCTGGCGGAGTTTGAGCAGGAAGCCGAGCAGTTTGCGGCGCTCAACATCAACGCCAACGATTACCTGCGCTCCGTGCTGGTTAAAGCGCTCGGCGAAGAGCGTGCCGCCAGCCTGCTGGAAGATATTCTTGAAACCCGCGATACCGCCAGCGGCATCGAGACGCTCAACTTTATGGAGCCGCAGAGTGCCGCCGACCTTATTCGCGACGAGCACCCGCAGATTATCGCCACCATCCTGGTGCACCTCAAACGGGGTCAGGCGGCCGATATTCTGGCGCTGTTCGACGAACGTCTGCGCCACGACGTGATGCTGCGTATCGCCACCTTCGGCGGCGTGCAGCCTGCCGCGCTGGCGGAACTGACGGAAGTGCTGAACAACCTGCTCGACGGTCAGAACCTCAAGCGCAGCAAAATGGGCGGCGTGAGAACCGCAGCCGAGATCATCAACCTGATGAAAACCCAGCAGGAAGAGGCAGTCATTACCGCGGTTCGCGAGTTCGATGGCGAGCTGGCGCAAAAGATCATCGACGAGATGTTCCTGTTCGAAAACCTGGTCGAAGTGGACGATCGCAGCATCCAGCGCCTGCTTCAGGAAGTGGACTCCGAATCGCTGCTTATCGCCCTCAAGGGTGCCGAACAGCCGCTGCGCGAGAAGTTCCTGCGCAACATGTCGCAGCGTGCAGCCGATATCCTGCGCGACGATCTGGCCAACCGTGGCCCGGTCCGTCTGTCTCAGGTGGAAAACGAACAGAAAGCCATCCTGCTTATCGTTCGCCGTCTGGCAGAGACCGGCGAGATGGTGATCGGCAGCGGAGACGACACCTATGTCTAATGAGCTGTCGTGGAAACCCTGGACGCCTGACGATCTGGCCCCGCCTGTGGCAGAGTTCAGACCCGCCATGGCCGCGCCCGACGAGGATGATGCCGGGGCAGATGTCCCGGAACTGAGCGAAGAAGAGCAGCGGGCGCAAATGCTGGCCCAGCTGCAAATGCAGGCGCACGAGCAGGGTTTTAACGCGGGCATGAACGAAGGCCGACAGAAAGGCCACGAACAGGGCTACCAGGAAGGGCTGGCGAAAGGCCTGGAAGCAGGTCAGGAGCAGGCGCGCCAGCAGCAGGCGCCGCTTCATGCCCGGATGCAGCAGCTGGTAAGCGAGTTCCAGCACACCCTGGACGCACTGGACAGCGTGATCGCCTCGCGCCTGATGCAGATGGCGCTGGAAGCCGCCCGCCAGGTGATTGGCCAGACGCCGGTGGTGGATAACTCGGCGCTGATTAAACAGATCCAGGGTTTGCTCCAGCAGGAGCCATTGTTCAGCGGCAAACCGCAGCTGCGCGTACACCCCGATGATTTACAGCGCGTTGAAGAGAGCCTCGGCGCGACCCTCAGCCTGCACGGCTGGCGTCTGCGCGGCGACCCTTCCCTGCATCACGGGGGCTGCAAAGTCTCTGCCGATGAAGGCGATCTGGATGCCAGCGTGGCGACGCGCTGGCAGGAACTGTGCCGTCTGGCGGCACCGGGAGTCGTCTGATGACCGCACGCCTCACCCGCTGGCTGAACACGCTCGATAACTTCGAGACAAAGATGACGCAACTCCCCTCGGTGCGTCGCTATGGCCGCTTAACGCGCGCCACCGGACTGGTGCTTGAGGCAACGGGCCTGCAGCTTCCGCTCGGCGCCACCTGCGTGATTGAGCGTCAGGACGGGCCGGAGATGCGTGAGGTGGAAAGCGAAGTGGTCGGCTTCAACGGCCAGCGCCTGTTCCTGATGCCGCTTGAAGAGGTGGAAGGCATTCTGCCCGGCGCGCGGGTTTACGCCAAAAATATGAGCGGCGACGGATTACAGAGCGGCAAACAGCTGCCGCTTGGCCCGGCGCTGCTGGGCCGCGTGCTGGACGGCGGCGGCAAACCGCTTGATGGCCTGCCCTCCCCGGATACCACGGAAACCGGCGCGCTGATCACCCAGCCGTTTAACCCCCTGCAACGTACCGCCATTGAACATGTACTCGATACGGGCGTTCGCCCCATCAACGCCCTGCTGACCGTCGGTCGCGGGCAGCGTATGGGGCTGTTCGCCGGTTCCGGCGTGGGGAAATCGGTCCTGCTCGGCATGATGGCGCGCTATACCCAGGCCGACGTGATCGTGGTGGGCCTGATCGGCGAACGTGGTCGCGAGGTCAAAGACTTCATCGAGAACATCCTCGGCGCAGAGGGCCGCGCGCGCTCGGTGGTGATTGCCGCCCCGGCGGATGTCTCCCCGCTGCTGCGTATGCAGGGTGCCGCATATGCCACCCGCATTGCGGAAGATTTTCGCGACCGCGGGCAGCACGTCCTGCTGATCATGGACTCCTTAACCCGTTATGCCATGGCGCAGCGTGAAATCGCGCTGGCCATCGGTGAACCCCCGGCGACCAAGGGCTATCCGCCCTCGGTGTTTGCCAAACTGCCCGCGCTGGTTGAACGCGCGGGGAACGGAATTACGGGCGGTGGCTCGATTACCGCGTTTTATACGGTGCTGACCGAAGGCGATGACCAGCAGGATCCGATTGCCGACTCCGCGCGCGCGATCCTCGACGGCCACATTGTGTTATCGCGCCGTCTCGCCGAAGCCGGGCACTATCCGGCTATCGATATTGAAGCATCCATCAGCCGTGCAATGACGGCCCTGATAACCGAGAAGCACTACGCCCGCGTGCGTAACTTCAAACAACTGCTCTCCAGCTTCCAGCGTAACCGCGATCTGGTCAGCGTCGGGGCGTATGCCAAAGGCAGCGACCCGATGCTCGATAAAGCGATTACCCTCTGGCCACAGCTGGAGGCGTTTCTGCAACAAGGTATTTTTGAACGCGCCGACTGGGAAGACTCGCTTCAGGCCCTGGAGCTGATTTTCCCGCAGGTGTAACACAGGTGGAGGGCGAAGGTCATGGCGCAAAACAGCGCGTTATCAACGCTAAAAGATCTGGCTGAAAAAGAAGTGGATGATGCCGCACTGCAGCTTGGCGCAATGCGGCGCGGATGTCAGCAGGCTGAAGAACAGTTGAAGATGTTAATCGACTATCAGCACGAGTATCGCACCAACCTTAATACCGACATGACGCAGGGCATCGGCAGCCAGCGCTGGATCAACTACCAGCAGTTTATTCAGACCCTGGAAAAAGCGATTGAACAGCATCGTCAGCAGCTTTTTCAGTGGACGGAAAAAGTCGACATCGCGCTCAACTTCTGGCGCGAGAAAAAACAGCGACTGCAGGCCTGGCAGACCTTACAGGACCGGCAGATCGCCGCATCGACCCTGGCGGAGAACCGTCTGGATCAGAAAAAAATGGATGAGTTTGCCCAGCGCGCATCAATGAGGAAACCGGAATGATCACACTGCAACAACTGCTGATGACCGACAGCGACCTGTCAGGCGGCACGCAGACGGGGAAAGGCACCGAGGGTGCACAGGATTTTCTCTCCCTGCTGGCGGGCGCGCTGACGGAAACCGGCGGTCAGGGCAAAGATGCGCCGCTAACCCTGGCAGACCTGAAAGCCGCCGGCAGCACGCTGTCGAAAGCCGCGGCGAAAGGGGATAACACCCCGCTACAGGCAAAACTTGCCGACCTTCTTGCCCGCCAGGAGACTCTGGTCGAGGAGGACGCGCCGCACGCTACCGCGCTGCAAACCCTGGTGGCCGGTCTTGCGCCTGCGGCCCACGGTGACGCGCTGAAGTCGTTAACCACGGCGGCAGCGAAAGAAGAGACGAAAACCTCGCTCACTGACGAGGAGCTGGCCGGGCTTAGCGCGTTAATGGCCATGCTGCCGCACCAGCAGACGGCGGTTGCCGCGCAGCCGAAGAGCGCCGAAGGCCTGAGCGCCCGCGCGTCCCTTCCCTCCGCCGCCCTGACGCCGTCCACTGCCGGGCGACACGCGTTGACCGCTGACCTGCCGGGTCGCGATGAGGGCAAAACCGCCTCGCCATACCAGCCCCTCGTGCAAGGCGCTGACGCCTCTGTGCCCGTCGCGCCGGTCGCGAACGGCGTAGCGGAGAAACAGGATATCGCGGCAGCCTCGACGTCTACCGCCACCGCGCCAACCGCCACGCTTGCGCCAATGGTGAGTACCCCTGCGCCTTCACAGCCTGCGGCAACCGTTGCGACGGCTCCGGTGTTGAGCCAGCCGCTCGGTACACCGGAATGGCAGCAAACGCTGAGCCAGCACATCACGCTGTTCACGAAGCAGGGACAACAGTCAGCGGAGCTGCGTCTGCATCCGGAAGATCTCGGTCAGGTACAGATTTCCCTTAAGCTCGATGATAACCAGGCGCAGCTGCAGCTGGTGTCGCCGCACAGCCACGTTCGCGCGGCGCTGGAAGCCGCGCTGCCAATGCTGCGCACCCAGCTTGCTGAAAACGGTATTCAGCTTTCCCAGAGCAGCGTCAGCAGCGAGAGTTTTGCCGGGCAGCAACAGTCCTCCTCTGAACAGCAACAGCACGCCTCCCGCTCCGGCCAGCAGGGGGGCTTCAATGAAGAGGGTGACGACCTGCTTATTGCTCCCGCGTCCCTGCAATCCGCCGCGCGCGGTAACGGCGCGGTAGACATCTTCGCCTAAACGCCAGAGGTAACGTGATTATCCCCGTCTTTTCCACGCTTTGACCTAAGCCGGACACGGGATAATCACCGTATTAAGCTGTACCGAAACAGGAAGCTCGTATCAGATGACTGACTCCGCTATCACCAAAAAAAGTAAGCGTTCCATCTGGATCCCGCTGCTGGTGTTGATCACGCTCGCCGCCTGCGCCACCGCAGGCTACAGTTACTGGCGTATGCAGCAGGAACCGACCGGCGCTGCCGCCAAAGCAGAAGCACCGCCGCCACCGGCCCCGGTCTTCTTCCCGCTGGATACGTTTACCGTGAACCTGGGCGATGCGGACCGCGTGCTGTACATCGGCATTACGCTGCGCCTGAAAGACGAAGCCACGCGCGCCCGTCTTAACGATTATCTGCCTGAAGTGCGCAGCCGCCTGCTGCTGCTGTTCTCGCGTCAGGACGCCTCGGCGCTGGCCTCCGATGACGGCAAGCAAAAGCTGGTCGATGCCATTAAGCAGACGCTGGCGACGCCGCTGGTCCATGGTCAACCCAAGCAGGAAGTCACCGACGTTCTGTATACAGCTTTCATTTTGCGGTAACGACATGGGCGATAGCATTCTTTCTCAGGCAGAAATCGACGCGCTGCTTAACGGCGATAGCGATAAAAACGATGAGCCAAAGCCGGGTCTGGCCGGTGACGATAACATTCGTCCCTACGACCCGAATACCCAGCGTCGCGTGGTGCGCGAGCGTCTTCAGGCGCTGGAGATCATCAACGAACGTTTTGCGCGTCAGTTCCGTATGGGGCTGTTCAACCTGCTGCGTCGTAGCCCGGACATCACCGTTGGCGCGATCCGCATTCAGCCCTATCATGAGTTTGCCCGCAACCTGCCGGTGCCGACCAACCTTAACCTGATCCACCTCAAGCCGCTGCGCGGTACCGGTCTGGTGGTGTTTTCGCCAAGCCTGGTGTTTATCGCGGTTGATAACCTGTTTGGCGGCGATGGCCGCTTCCCGACGAAGGTGGAAGGTCGTGAATTTACCCACACCGAGCAGCGCGTAATCAACCGCATGCTGAAGCTGGCGCTGGAATCCTACAGCGACGCGTGGAAAGCGATTAACCCGCTTGAAGTGGAGTACGTGCGTTCCGAGATGCAGGTGAAGTTCACCAACATCACCACCTCGCCGAACGATATCGTGGTGAATACCCCGTTCCATGTGGAAATTGGCAACCTGACCGGCGAGTTCAATATCTGCCTGCCGTTCAGCATGATCGAGCCGCTTCGCGAGCTGCTGGTCAACCCGCCGCTGGAAAACTCACGCCATGAAGATCAGAACTGGCGCGAAAATCTGGTGCGTCAGGTTCAGCATTCGCAGCTGGAGCTGGTGGCTAACTTCGCCGACGTGTCGATGCGCTTATCCCAGATCCTGAAATTACAACCCGGCGATGTTCTGCCGATAGACAAACCCGACCGCATTATTGCCCATGTGGATGGCGTACCCGTGCTGACAAGCCAGTACGGCACGATAAACGGCCAGTATGCGCTACGCGTTGAACACTTGATCAACCCGATTTTGAATTCGCTGAATGAGGAACAGCCCAAATGAGTGACATGAACAATCCGTCCGATGAAAACAGCGGAGCACTGGACGATCTATGGGCTGATGCGTTGAACGAGCAAAAAACAACCCCGGGCAAAAGCGCGGCGGATGCTGTGTTCCAGCAGTTAGGCGGCGGTGACGTCAGCGGTACGCTGCAGGATATCGACCTGATCATGGATATCCCGGTCAAACTGACCGTGGAGCTGGGACGCACCCGGATGACCATTAAAGAGCTGCTGCGCCTGACGCAGGGTTCGGTTGTTGCCCTTGACGGCCTGGCCGGCGAGCCGCTGGATATTCTGATCAACGGCTATCTGATTGCCCAGGGTGAAGTGGTGGTCGTGGCGGATAAATACGGCGTGCGTATTACCGACATCATTACCCCATCCGAACGTATGCGTCGTCTGAGCCGCTAACGATGAAAACCCAGGCAACAGTATCCCAACCCTCTGCGGTACCGGGTTCGCCGCTGCTCCAGGTGAGCGGCGCCCTGTTCGGTATTATTGCCTTTATTCTTATTGCCGCATGGCTGGCAAAGCGCTTTGGCGTGGCGGGTAAAACCGCCGCCGGGCGCGGTCTGAAGGTCAGTGCCAGCACCACGCTTGGGCCACGCGAGCGCGTGGTCATTGTTGACGTTGAAGATGCGCGCCTGGTTCTTGGCGTGACCGCCACGACGATCAACGTGCTCCATAAACTGCCTCCTGCGCCCGTCGTAGTTGACGTGACGACAGACGCCCCGGCGGATTTTCAGTCCATCATGAAGAGTTTGCTTAAGCGTTCCGGGAGATCCTGATGCGCCGTTTGTTATCCCTTACGCTTGCCGGCCTTGGCCTGTTTGCCCCTGCCGTTTACGCCCAGCTGCCGGGCCTGATCTCCACCCCGATGGCGGGTGGCGGACAAAGCTGGTCCCTGCCGGTGCAGACGCTGGTGTTTATCACCTCGCTGACGTTTCTTCCTGCAATCCTGCTGATGATGACCAGCTTCACCCGCATCATCATCGTCTTTGGTCTGCTGCGAAACGCCCTCGGCACGCCGTCCGCCCCGCCTAACCAGGTTCTGCTCGGGCTGGCGCTGTTCCTGACTTTTTTCATTATGTCGCCGGTGATCGATAAAATTTACACCGACGCCTATCAGCCGTTCAGCGAAGATAAGATCTCGATGGAGGTCGCGCTGGAAAAAGGCGCTCAGCCATTGCGCGAATTTATGCTGCGCCAGACGCGTGAAGCGGATCTGGCGCTGTTCGCCCGCCTGGCCAACACCGGCGAATTGCAGGGGCCGGAAGCCGTTCCGATGCGCATTCTGCTGCCAGCGTACGTAACCAGCGAGCTGAAAACGGCATTCCAGATTGGCTTTACGATCTTCATTCCGTTCCTGATCATCGACCTGGTGATCGCCAGCGTGCTGATGGCGCTGGGTATGATGATGGTTCCCCCCGCCACCATCGCCCTGCCCTTCAAAATCATGCTTTTTGTCTTGGTCGACGGCTGGCAGCTGCTGGTCAGTTCCCTCGCGCAAAGTTTCTACAGTTGAGGATCGCGCAATGACGCCAGAATCGGTCATGATGATGGGCACGGAGGCAATGCGCGTGGCGATTGCCGTAGCCGCGCCGCTGCTGCTGGTGGCGCTGGTCACCGGCCTGGTCATCAGTATCCTGCAGGCCGCGACGCAGATTAACGAAATGACGCTGTCCTTTATCCCGAAAATCATCGCGGTATTTGTGGCGATCATCGTGGCCGGGCCTTGGATGCTGAATCTGCTGCTGGACTACATGCGCACCCTGTTTACTAACCTTCCTTACATCATCGGCTGATAACAGGATGCTGCACTTTACCAGCGACCAGTGGATGCAGTGGCTTGGCCTCTATTTTTGGCCGATGCTGCGCGTTCTGGCGCTGATTTCCACCGCGCCTATCCTCAGCGAACGCACCATTCCCAAGCGCGTAAAGGTCGGGCTGGGCATTATTATCACCATTATCATTGCCCCTTCGCTGCCGCCGGTTGATATCCCGATTTTTTCCGCAAAAGCGGTCTGGGTGGCGCTGCAGCAGATCATGATTGGCGTGGCCGTCGGGTTTACCATGCAGCTGGCGTTTGCCGCCGTGCGTACCGCCGGTGAGCTGATTGGCCTGCAGATGGGGCTCTCTTTCGCGACCTTCATCGACCCCGGCTCCCATCTGAATATGCCGGTGCTGGCGCGCATTATCGATATGCTGGCGATGCTGCTGTTCCTCACCTTCAACGGCCATCTGTGGTTGATCTCCATGCTGGTCGACACCTTTCACACGCTGCCGATAGGCGATAATCCCGTCAACAGCAACGCGTTTCTGGCGCTCACGCGGGCTGCGGGCCTGATCTTCCTTAACGGGCTGATGCTGGCGCTGCCGATCATCACCCTGCTGCTGACCGTCAACCTTTCGCTGGGGTTACTCAACAGAATGGCCCCGCAGCTCTCCGTATTTGTGATTGGTTTTCCGGTGACCCTGACCGTTGGTATTTTATTAATGTCATTGCTAATGCCACTTATCGCTCCGTTTTGCGAACATTTATTCAGCGAACTATTCAACCTGTTAGCGGATATTGTCAGCGAATTGCCGCGAAAATAATAACCCGCCTAACCGCAATGTCTTTCTGAGGATATTCCTAAAATAAAACTCGAAAAACATCTACCAGGATATATCTGACGCGGCTTAATTGTTTCTAACCACCTCACAATACTTAATATTTACTTTACTTTAAGAAGATTCCTGGCAAATTATACGTAACTTTACGGGATAGTGAGTCCGCCTGAAAGTCTTTGTGATGCTCACAGGTTTTATTACGTTTTTTCCATCCCGTATGGCTGTTTATGAGCTCTCAGGCAGATGGTGAATTATCGTTACGCATTGAGTGAGGGTATGCCATGTCAACGATCATTATGGATTTATGCAGTTACACCCGGCTAGGGTTAACCGGGTATCTGGCGAGCAGAGGGGTAAGAAAGAGAGACATCAACGATGCACACACCGTTGACGACCTTGCAGCCGCTTGTGACCAACACAGGCCCGGCGTGGTGTTTATTAATGAGGACTGTTTCATACACGATCCAGCCAACAGTCAGAAAATTAAGCTAATCATTAATCAGCATCCTAAGACTCTGTTTATTGTTTTTATGGCGATCGCAAATATCCATTTCGACGAATATTTGTTGGTTCGCAAAAATTTATTGATCAGTTCTAAGTCAATTAAACCCGAGTCGCTGGATGACATTTTGGGTGACTATTTGAATAAAGAAGTAAAAGATGTAGGCGCGGTTAACTTACCCACGCTTTCATTAAGCAGAACTGAATCGAGTATGTTAAGAATGTGGATGGCTGGGCAAGGAACTATTCAGATCTCAGACCAGATGAATATCAAAGCCAAAACCGTTTCGTCACATAAGGGAAATATTAAAAGGAAGATTAAAACGCATAATAAGCAAGTGATCTATCACGTCGTACGCCTGACGGATAATGTGACAAATGGAATTTTCGTCAATATGCGCTAACCCCTTTCAACATCTACTGTACCCTACCTTCGATCTCTGGCCTGGCCAGAGATTTTTGCATTTAAAGCAGCAGAGTCGGGCGCGTTGCCCGACGCCGCGTTATTCTGCCGTTTCCACAAAAATGCCATCCGGATGACCCAGTTCATTAAAGAACCAGATGCCGAGCGGGTAGTCTTCCAGTGACACCAGGTACATGGTGCCTTCGTTGAACTCCTCTATCGCCAGCACCACGCCCGGGCGGCGCGGCCCACCGTCCGTTTTGACGGTTACCCGATCGTTGACCTTCATACATTCCTCCTGTGGTTTTGAGCCAGTGTAGAACAAAACGCATAAGCTGACATCGCTGGCGGATGCGAATGCCGTTTTTGTGTGCGGTCTATACTTAACCGTGGACACGTTTATATGAGGTACCCCGTAATGAAGACCAACAAAGAGTATAGCGACACCATCAAACGCGAAGTCGAAGTGGATGTCGATGCCCTGCTGGCCGCCATCAATGAGATCAGTGAATCCGAAGTACGTCGTGCTGATGATGATTCCGACAGGGTGATGGTGAACGGGAGGGATTACCATACCTACCGTGAACTGGCCGAAGCCTTCGAGCTGGATATTCATGACTTTAGCGTGTCGGAAGCGAACCGCTAGGGCGAAAAAAATCCCGGTCATGGGGATGACCGGGATCAAACTTGCTTTTGCAAGAAGCACTTGAAAATTCGTTACACCAGGAAATCTGATGTGGGAGAAACACTATCCTTAACGTATTAGCATGACAAGGATATATTCTCATACGGAATATGCCATCACAGGGCTGTACATTTACGTTATGAGTGTACAACTAGCATGTTCCGTGGCTTACACGGGATCGGTTCCAAAACAATGCACGCATTTTCAGAATTTTTTTAGGAAAATTCTTAGAGCGCCATCCACTTTTAATCAGGAGTAGTTATGATTTCACTGCAGGAGACGCTGGTCATCATCACCGATCTGGATGGAACACTCCTCGATATTCACACCTATGACTGGCAGCCTGCAAAGCCATGGCTGGAGACGCTGCGCGACCGTCAAATCCCCGTGGTTCTGTGCAGCAGCAAGACCGCCGCAGAGATGGCGGACATCCAGCAAGAGTTGGGTCTGGATGGCCTGCCGTTCATTGCCGAAAACGGCGCGGTTATTCAGCCTGACGTTCGCTGGGAAGACACCTCGCGAAGCCTCAGCGGGATAGCGCACCAGGACATTGCGCAGTGTCTTGCCCGGATACGTGCCAGCAGGCAATACAAATTCACGACGTTTGACGATGTGGATGTTCAGACCATCGGCGAATGGACGGGGCTTACCCGCCTTCGCGCCACCCTTGCCTGCAAGCATGAGGCGTCCGTAACCTTAATCTGGCGCGACAGCGACGCACAGATGGCGCAGTTTGAAGAAGAACTGGCCCAGCACGGCCTTAAGCTGGTGCAGGGGGCACGCTTCTGGCACGTCCTGGACGTTCGCTGCGGTAAAGACGTGGCGGCCCGCTGGCTGGTTGAGCAGTACCGCCTGCATGAGAACATCGAACCCACAACGTTAGGCCTCGGGGATGGCCCCAATGACGCCCCGCTGCTGGAAAACGTTGATTATGCGGTGGTCATTAAAGGCATCAACCGCCAGGGCATTACGCTTGTGAACGACTCGCCGGAGCGGGTTTATCGTACGCAACACGCAGGCCCGGAAGGCTGGCGCGAGGGGCTGGATCACTTCTTGTCGTGATCCTGCCACACCACCTGATTGCGTCCGCGCTGTTTCGCCTGGTAAAGGCGCAGGTCGGCGATTGACTGCAGCTGATCAAAATTGTAGTTCCCCTTCTCGTGGGCGCAGCTCACGCCAAACGAGGCGCTGATGCGCAGCGTCGTGCTCTTTTTCAACAGGATCTCTTTACTGTCGATGCGCGAGCGAATGCGCTCGGCAATGGCGGCCGCTTGCGGAAGGGCAAGACCTGGCAGTACCACGCAGAACTCTTCTCCACCCACGCGCCCGGCGACGTCGCAGGGCCGCAATCCGCCCGCAATCAGCCCTGCGGCATGAGAGAGCACTTTATCCCCGGCCTGATGCCCGAAGCGGTCATTGATGTTCTTGAAGTGGTCCAGATCGATCTGGATAACCGAAAACGGCCGGGACTGCGCCTGACACTCTCTGGCGAGCCTGTTGGCACGCTCAAACAGCGCTCCGCGGTTGTGGAGCCGGGTCAGCGGGTCATGCCAGGCCTGCCACTGCAATGAGTGCTGGAGGGTATACATGTTGCTGACCATCCGCCGGATAAGCAGCCAGGAGATCAGCAGCATGGCGCTGAACAACGCCCACAGGAGCGCCAGCACGATACTGATGCTGCCGAATTCGCCGCGCACGCCTTCATCAAGCGTGTGGACCCGCAGCATTACGCCGTCGAAATGTCCCAGCCTGACCCAGCTCACATAGCGGCTGCCCAGGCGCAGCCCCCCTTCCGTATCGCCCTCAATCGCCTTCGCAATCTGCGCAAGCTCGGCGGCGTCGAATTGATTAACGTTGGCTGATGAAAGCTCAGAGGAGGCAATCAGCGTAAGGCGGGTGTCGTACAGCTGATACTCCCCTTCCGTGCGGTCATCTACCGCCTCCATTAGCAAACGCCGCAGGGTTGCCTGGGTAAATTCCATGGCAATGATGCCATACCAGTAGCGATCGTGATAGACCGGTACGCTGGCGGTGACGGTTGACTGTGGATCGACGGCTGACGGGGTCGACGCATAAAACCAGCGCACTGCGCCCGCGCGGTTTTCACGTTCGGACTGCCCGGTGAACCACGGCTGGGTCACAAACGCGTAATAACGTGAAATGGCGTCGGTGGTTTTCGCCGGTGCGTCGGTGGCGAGCCAGAATCCGGCGCGGGAAACGTACATCGCCCGCGTTTCCCGGCGGGACGAAGAGGAGGCCAGGCGCAGTAAATACCCGACCTCAAGCGCGGCCGAGATTTCATGGTTAAGCAACGCGTTATCCCGGTTCAGCAGCGTGGTTTTTTCGACGAAAACGTCGGAGACGCCGTTCACGGGCAAGGTTCGGGATTTATCGACGGCCAGCTGCCAGAAGGGTTTTGTCCGCAGTGCGTTAAAGCGCGAAACGGCATCCTGCAGAACGCCAAACGCCAGCGGGGTACTCAGCGCCTCGTTCATGCTTTTGCGAAAAAAAAGCAGCTTATCCACGCTAAACTGCAGCTGCCGGTCCAGCGCATTCGCCACGATGTCCAGATGGTTTCGCTGGCTTGAGACATACGCCTCCTCCAGCACCACCACCTCACGCCACGTCAGCAGCGTAGAAAAGATCAGCACCACCAGAAAACAGACATTTACAATCAGGCCTGGATTGCTACGCGTGCGTAACCCGTGCAGAAAAGACCGTCTTACAACAAAGGTATCGCGTTGCACACACACTCCCTGATTGCCACTCTTTATCTACTACATTAAGCCCAGTAAAAACGCCCGGCCAGGCCGGGCGTTACGTGATCAAGCCTTATCGCGCTGCTGGCGTCGGTCACCGGGGAGAAGCTCGTCTTCACGAAACGCCTCCCGCTTAATGCCGTAACCATCATGCCATCGACACTCCACCATTCCGCTGGAATACCCGGTGACAATCATGCGCGGGCCGCCATTTTTAGGCTTAACTTCATCACTGACCAAAAAGACCATACCCGCCTCCTTATCAGGGTGAAACTGTTTCAATTTAGACGAGGACCGGCCTTTTTGCATCCTGGCGCGCGCAACAATTAATGCGAGGTGCCGCGCACTTTGCCCACCATCTTAACCACAAGAACCACAGCGACGCCAATGATAAACCCGATAACCAGGTTAAGCAGCGTAGGCAGTATGGTTGCCACGAGTGACCCCTGTGCTGACGCAAAATGCTCGATCGCATGATGCAACGGCGCAATGCCGTGGACCACGATCCCGCCGCCGACGAGGAACATCGCCAGGGTACCCACGATGGACAGGCTTTTCATCAGCCAGGGCGCAAGCACCAGCAGGCCTTTACCAATGCCTCTCGCGACCGCGCTCGACTTCTCTTCAAGCCAGTAGCCAATGTCATCCAGCTTAACGATAAGCCCCACCAGGCCATACACGCCCACCGTCACCAGGATGGCGATGCCGGACAGGATAAGCACCTGATTGAGCAGCGGCGCGTCGGAGACAATCCCGAGGGTGATCGCCACAATTTCCGCCGACAGAATAAAGTCGGTACGGATAGCGCCTTTAACCTTATCGCGCTCGAAGGTTTTCGGATCCTGCGCGGCCAGAGCCTCCAGACGCTGCTGGCGCACCTCCGGCGTGTCGTTCTCTTTACGCGATGCAAAAGAGTGCAGAATTTTTTCTGCCCCTTCGAAACAGAGAAAAGCCCCGCCAATCATCAGCAGCGGCGTGATCGCCCAGGGGATAAATGCGCTGATCAACAGCGCCAGCGGCACAAGAATAACCTTGTTGAGAAAAGACCCCTTCGCCACGCCCCATACGACGGGCAGCTCCCGGTTCGCCCTGACCCCACTGACCTGCTGGGCATTTAGCGATAAATCATCTCCCAGCACGCCGGCCGTCTTTTTCGCTGCCAGTTTTCCCATGACCGAAATGTCATCCAGCAAGGTGGCGATATCGTCCAGCAATGTTAATAAGCTACTTCCTGCCAAAATTTCTATCCTTCTTTTTTTGGTAATTAAGTAAATAGTATGGAGCAAAAGCGAAAACCCTGAAACAGGCACTTCAAGTCAACAATTATTTCACATCTATAACACAATTAAAGCGCTCGCCTGTGGGATAGTTTTGGCGTTTACTATGAGCGAACTTTTTATTTCGTCGTGAGGGATTATGCGTTTCCGGCACTTATTACCGCTCATTGGGGCGCTTTTTTCGCTGTATATCATCTGGGGTTCCACCTATTTTGTGATTCGAATTGGCGTCGAAAGCTGGCCACCGCTGCTGATGGCTGGCGTCCGTTTCCTGTCGGCTGGCGTTCTGCTGTTGGCCTTTCTGCTGCTGCGCGGCCACAAACTTCCACCGCTGCGCCCAATGCTCAACGCCGCCCTGATTGGCCTGCTGCTTCTGGCGGTGGGCAATGGGTTCGTCACCATTGCGGAACACCGTAACGTGCCCTCCGGCATTGCGGCGGTAGTTGTGGCGACCGTGCCGCTGTTTACGCTCTGCTTCAGCCGCCTGTTTGGCATTCGTACCCGCAAGCTGGAGTGGCTGGGCATTGCTATTGGGCTTGCCGGGATCGTGATGCTGAACAGCGGCGGCAATCTGAGCGGCAACCCATGGGGCGCGGTGATTATTCTGATCGGCTCGATGAGCTGGGCGTTTGGGTCCGTGTACGGCTCGCGCATTGCGCTGCCGACCGGGATGATGGCAGGGGCAATTGAGATGCTGGCGGCAGGCATTGTGCTGCTTATCGCCTCGCTGTTAACCGGCGAGAAGCTGACGGCGATGCCGCCGCTTTCGGGCTTCCTTGCCGTGGGTTATCTGGCGCTTTTCGGCTCCATTATTGCGATCAACGCATATATGTTCCTGATCCGCAACGTCTCCCCCGCCGTCGCCACCAGCTATGCCTATGTGAACCCGGTGGTTGCGGTGCTGCTGGGAACCGGTTTTGGCGGCGAAACGCTGTCCACCATCGAGTGGCTGGCGCTTGGGGTGATTGTATTTGCCGTGGTGCTGGTGACGCTGGGCAAATACCTGCTGCCCGCTAAGCCGGTGGTCGTGGCGTGTGAGGGGGAGAAACCGTAAGCGGGCTGATCCCCTGGGTATCGATCTGCGCGGCCTGACCGCCGCCGCAGATCCACTCTTCCAGCCGTTCGCTCAGCTCCGCATCCTTCAGCTTTAACCTGCCGCGCAGCGCACACTCCCAGACCACCAATACCCGCCAGCCCTGCGCGATAAGCGCGGCGATATCGCGACGATCGCGCAACACGTTCTTGCCGATTTTATCCAGCCAGAAGTCAGTCCGCGTGGCCGGGACTTTAAACAGATAGCAGTCGTGGTGATGCCAGAAACAGCCGTGGGTAAAAATGATGCACGTGTAATCAGCGATAACGAAATCAGGACGCCCGGGAAGCGCCGCGTCCTGCACGCGAAAATCGAAGCCAGCCTCGGTCAGCAGGCCGGCCAGCCGTTTTTCAATGGCGGTATCACGCGTGCCGATGGCCCGCATGTTTTTACTGCGGGTGGCCTTATTGTGAACATCCGTCATTGACGGCCTCGCTCTGACGTCGCGCAACGGCCTGCTGAATACGAGGAAGCAGCAGCTTCGCGACCGCGGCAAACGCCGGGACGACCACTGAATTGCCGAACTGACGATAGGCCTGGGTGTCCGACACAGGAATGCGGAAACTGTAGCCCTGTGGCGTTTCAAACCCCATCAGACGCGCACATTCACGCGGGGTCAGGCGACGCGGGCGGTGCTGCTGGTTGATCGGATCGTCGAAATCTTTTTCACCCAGCGCTTTATCCCAGCCTCTGTCGATAAGGATCTCGGCACCGTCTTTGTAATAGCGCGCCGATAACGTCCGGGTAACGCTGTGCGGATCGTTCGGATTCACCATACCAAAACCAAAGCCATTACCCTTGGCCTGATGTTTTTTGGCATAGCGGTACAAATATTTCCACAGCACCGGGGTCAAAATGAATTTTGTGTCCACGGCAGGTTCCAGCAGGTCCGCAATGGTGGGACGGCGAGCCGGATAGAGTGCGGGAAGATTGCGCAGCGTGAAATCCCCCATCAGGTTGAGATCGCGGCGGAAGCCCACCAGCACAATACGCTCGCGGTGCTGCGGCAGGAAATGCTTGCCGTCGATAATTTTCGGATCGTCGGCCCCCATGTCCTTCGAATCCGCCACGTCATAGCCCAGTTCGTCCAGGGTTTGCATGATGATGCGGAAAGTTTTCCCGCCGTCGTGGCTCTTCAAGTTCTTGACGTTTTCCAGCACAAAAATGGCCGGACGGCGGGCGTCAATAATGCGTACCACGTCGAAAAACAGCGTGCCCTGAGTATCACAGGCGAAACCGTGGGCGCGCCCCAGTGCGTTCTTTTTCGAGACCCCTGCCAGAGAGAAAGGCTGACACGGAAAGCCCGCCAGCAGCACATCGTGCGCCGGGATAGCCTGGCGAATATGGTGGGCGGCCTCTTCATCGGTCACGCCGCTTTTATGGCTCAGGGTCACGTCGCGGATATCCGCATTGAAATGATGTTCGTCTGGATCGCAATACCAGTTGGCTTTGTAGGTGCGCACCGCATGTTTATTCCACTCGCTGGTAAACACGCACTGGCCGCCAATCGCTTCAAAACCGTGGCGAATGCCGCCGATGCCCGCAAAGAGATCGATAAAGCGGAACGCATAGTTCGGGTGCGCGACAGAGGGACGCGGGAGCAAATTTTGCAGGTAGCGGAACTCATCGTCGCTCAGGCGCTGGCCTGCCCGGTCGCTGATGAGCAGTCTTTTAACGATTGCCGGGCTCCAGTGGCTCCCGCCGTGGTTCTCCAGCTGGTTTGCCAGGGTTTTTGCATCATAGATATCCAGCAGCTGGCGCAGTAACGCCTGCACCGCTGCCGTTGATTTCTCAACCCGCTCGGGCGCGGGCTCAGTGACGAATTGATTTTCCTGCATTATTTTAACCGGACAATAAAGACGGGGAACAGATTACCACAGTTCAGGATCACAAACTGCGACGGAAGCGGTTCTGCACCTGGCTATCACGCCCCAGGCAATCACCCTGCAGTTCAGCGCTGAGTTTCGCCATAAAATCTATCAGGAAATCGGCGTTATGCCGCGCGAATTCGCGCCCGGCTGCGGTTTGCATTGTGTCAGGCAAACGGAGCAGCTTGGTCTGGAAGTGATCGAGCGCCCAGGCTTTGTCATCTAAGGTTCGGGCTTCGGCGAAAGGGTCTTCTGCATTAAAGAGTGCCGCGCCCAGCGCGCCGGAGACCGCAAAGACGCGCGCCAGGCCAATGGCACCTAATGCTTCCAGCCGGTCAGCATCCTGAACGATTTTTGCCTCCAGACTTTGCGGCGCAATCCCGGCGCTAAAGCTGTGCGCTTCGATAGCATGTTCCACGGCGGCGTAATGCTGCGCCGGGAAGTCCGGGAAATCGCGCTGCAGAATGTCCCGCGTTTTACGTGCCGCCAGCTGCGACGACTGGCCGCGTTCAGGATGATTTTTCGGCAGGCTGACAATGTCATGAAAATAGCATGCGGTGAGGACTACCAGCGGATCGACCGGCTGGCCCGCCATCAGTTTTTGTGCCGTCATCCAGACGCGACGAAAGTGCGATATATCATGGGCGGCGTCATCCGACGTGTGGTTTTTGGTCAGCCACGCTTCAAAGCGGCGCTGCCAGGGTGCAAGTTCCATGGTCTTATCCTTTTTTAAACGCTAACCATAGCAATTTTCCCTGTAACCAGCACCCTTCCCTTACGAGGTACACATTACCCCTTATCCATTTATTACCTGAGGGCGTATGAAATATATAAGCATTGCAAATTAAACATCCAGAAAAATACAAAATAGAAATACTTAATAATAATTAGGCCTTATGCAGCAAGGAAATTCATTCACATGAAAAATAAAGAGATAAATAGAAATATTTTGTAATATTTATACCAGATTAATTACATTTATTTTTGAACCAAAAAAACAATCCTTAGAATAGTATCGACCCTGTAATTGCGGAGAGTGATTACATATATTCATATAAATTATCTTTAAAGGGAATATATAATGAAAAGAAAAGTTCTGGCAATTCTGGTACCCGCATTATTAATGGCAGGCGCAGCAAACGCGGCTGAAATGTACAACAAGAACGGCAACAAAGTTGACCTGTACGGCAAAGTCGACGCGCGTCATACCTTCTCTGATAACCCAGGCGATGATGGTGACGAAACCTACATCCAGGTGGGTTTCAAAGGCGAAACGCAGATCACTAACGACCTGACCGGTTACGGCCAGTGGGAATATAAGATCTTCGCCAACGACACCGAAGGCGCTAATAAATCCTATAACCGTCTGGCGTATGCCGGTCTGAAATATGGCGAATACGGTTCATTCGACTATGGCCGTAATTATGGCGTGGTGTATGACGTTGAAGCCTGGACCGATATGCTGCCGGTATTCGGTGGTGATTCCTACACCTGGACCGACAACTTCATGGTTGGCCGTGCCAACGGCCTTGCAACCTACCGCAACAATGATTTCTTCGGTCTGGTTGATGGCCTGAACTTTGCGCTGCAGTATCAGGGTGCGAACGAAGGCGCTAACGCCGAAGAAGACCAGGAAGGCACGAAAAATGGCCACAACGACGTTCGCTTCCAGAACGGCGACGGCTACGGTATGTCTACCTCTTATGACTTCGCGAGCGATCTCGAAGGTCTGAGCCTGGGTGCGGCCTACTCTTCTTCCGATCGTACCAACAAACAGGTAGGTAAAGGGAAAAGCCACGAAAGCGTTGGTGTAGCTGCTGGCGAGCGTGCTGAAGCCTGGACCGTTGGCGCGAAATACGACGCGAACAGCATCTATCTGGCCATGATGTATGCAGAAACCCGCGACATGACGCCATTCGGTGATTTCGGTATCGCGAACAAGACTCAGAACTTCGAAGCGGTAGCTCAATACCAGTTCGACTTCGGCCTGCGTCCTTCTCTGGCGTGGGTTTACTCAAAAGGCAAAGACCTGGATGGTCAGGGCTTCAGCAAAGACCTGGTTAACTACGTTGACCTGGGCATGACCTACAGCTTCAATAAAAACTTCTCTACTTATGTTGACTACAAAATCAACATGCTGGATGAAGACGAAGGCCTGTACAATGCATACGGTATTTCTACCGACGACATCGTTGGCGTTGGCATGACCTATCAGTTCTAATCCTGATAAATGATAAAGCCCGCGTATGCGGGCTTTTTTTGTTATGGCGCTTCCTGCAACGCCACCCGGATAAACCCGTTATTTTGCGCCAGCAGCTCGTGCGCCTGCCAGGCATCCAGCCCTGTCAGCACCATTAAGACCGCCGTTTTGCAATTCTGGTTACAGCCCTCCAGTGCCGCTTTCGCTACCGCCCGGGTACAGCCCGCCGCCGCCATCACAATGGCGATTTGCCGCTCCGCCCATCGGGTATTTTTCGCCTCGATATCAACGCGCAGATTGCTGTAGACCCGCCCGGTACGAACGGCTAACCCGGTCGTCACCTGATTGAGGATCATCTTTTGGGCAATTTCGGCTTTGGTATTGCCATACCCGGCCACCACGTCCGGACCCAGTTCAGGGGCGATCACCATGCTTGCCAGCTGCGCCGCTTCGCTTTGGGCGTCGCCCGTAATAACCGCGACAACAGCCCCCAGCGACCAGGCGTGGCGCATTGCCCCCCAGACCCAGGGCGTTTTACCGCTGACGGTGAGGGCCAGCATCATGTCATGCTCGCCGAAGGTGATCGCCTGAAGATCGGCCACGCCCTGCTCGTAGCTGTTAGCCTCCTCTCCCGCCGTAATGGCAAGGACAGGGTGTTTACCCGGCGCATACTCCGCCGCCGCCTGTTCCGCTATTCGCCCGGAAGGGCCAGCGCCCACGATCACCAGGCGACCGCCATGGCTTAGCGTGGCGGCGGCGTTATCGACCACGCGGGCAATAAGAGGTAAAAAGGGAGTAATGGCTTGTAAGATGTGGGCATCATCCTGGTGAATGACGTTCAGCATGTCCAGCGTGGACAATCGGTCGATATTCATCGTGCTGGCGTGCCGTCTTTCCTTGACCGAACCGGTAAGCATAATGCTCATAAACAGCCTCCTTATTATGAGTTCCCACACACTATAAAGTGTTTTATATGGATGACCTGCGAGGAGGGTCACGAAAGCGGCGCAACGGCCAGATTTACACGGCTTTAAGAAATGCCCGTCATCGGTGATAATTACCCCCTTTCACGATCATCGCGGAGCGGTAATGAGCGATTTGCAGCAACTTTCTCCGGCGCGCAGGCGTCCGATGAAACTCTACACTCTGGTCACGCTCATGGTATGTGCCATCATCGGCTCCGTTCTGCTGCTGGTATTTGCGCTCTACTCCATGCAAATCACCCGCGCCACGCGAGACGATGTCAAAGATACCGCCCTCGGCATTGCGCGCACCTTTGCCGACAGCCCGGACGTCCGGCGCGGTTTAATGGCATCGCCTCAGGATAATATTATTCAGCCCATCGCGCAGGCCGTTACCCGGCGCAACGATCTGCTGTTCACCGTTGTGACCGATATGCGCGGTATCCGCTACTCGCACCCAAACGAAGCGCTGCTGGGGCTGCATTTTATTGGTGACGATCTGACACCCGCGCTGGAGGGGAAAGAGAACGTCTCCGTCAACCGGGGCGCGCTCGCCGAAGCGCTGCGCGTGTTTACCCCCGTTTACGATAACCAGCACGATCAGATTGGCGTGGTGATCGTGGGGATCTCCCTGAAAAAGGTGGAAGATCAGATCACGCGCGGAAGGCTGAACGCGGTCTGGACGATCCTGTTCAGCATATTAATGAGTTCGCTGGCGATCTGGGGCCTGGTCCGGGTGCTGAAACGGATCCTGTTTGGGCTGGAGCCGTATGAAATTTCGGCCCTGTTTGAACAACGGCAGGCGATGCTTCAGTCGCTGCGCGAAGGGGTTATCGCGGTGGATACCCATGGTCGCGTGACGATGGTGAACCACGCCGCGCGAGAAATTTTGCTGTTGCCGTCGGGTCAACAGTCGGAGAACGCCAGCGAACCGCTGCTGGCAAGCCTGCGCGAGGTGGCGAAAACCGGCGTGGCGCGTCAGGATCGGGAGATCGGCTGCAACGGCAGGCTTCTGCTGTGTAACATGGTGCCGGTGAAAAGCCAGAACCGGGTTATCGGTGCGATCAGCACGTTCCGTGATAAAACAGAGGTCAGCCAGCTCATGCAGCGTATCGACGGCATGGTGAACTATGTGGACGCCCTGCGCGCCCATACTCACGAGTTTATGAACAAGCTGCACGTGATCCTGGGCCTGCTGCACATGAAACGCTATGACAAGCTGGAGGAGTATATCCTCCAGACCGCGAATAATTACCAGACCGATATCGGCGCGATCCAGCGCAAAATTAAATCACCGGTCATTGCGGGCTTCCTGTTTGGCAAAATCAATCGCGCCAAGGAGGCCGGGGTTACCCTGACGCTGGCCGAAGACTGTCACCTGCCCGATACGGCTAACGAAGAACAGGCCGCGGTGCTGGTCACCGTGCTCGGCAACCTGATTGAAAACGCGCTGGATGCCATGCACGATCAGCCAGAGGGCGAGATTGGCCTTTTATTGCACTATCAGAGCGGCTGGCTAAGCTGTGAAGTCAGCGACGACGGTCCCGGTATCGATCCCCTCCATCTGGAGGACGTTTTTACCAAAGGGTACTCAACGAAAGGTGAAAACCGCGGCGTTGGGCTATTCCTTGCACGCCAGCAGATCCAGAATCTGGGCGGTGACATTACCGTCGAGTCTGAGCCGGGCGTATTTACTCAATTTTTTGTTCACATCCCCTGGGATAGCGAGAGGAATATCGCGTGATAAATGTATTAATTGTCGATGATGACGCCATGGTAGCCGACCTCAACCGTCTGTATGTCAATCGTGTTGACGGGTTTAGCTGCTGCGGCGTCGCCTCCACGCTCAACCAGGCCGAGGCCATCATCAACAATCCCGACCAGCCTGTCGATCTGGTGCTGCTCGACGTCTATATGCAGCAGGATAACGGCCTGGATCTGCTGCCCGTGATCCGCGCGTCCGGCCGCCCGATTGACGTGATTATGATCTCTTCCGCGTCCGATGCCGCCACCATTCAGACCTCCATGCATTACGGCGTGGTCGATTACCTGATCAAACCGTTCCAGTTCCCGCGCTTTGAAGAGGCGTTGAACGGCTGGAAGGCGAAGCACAACCTGATGGGCTCACATCAGTACTATGAGCAGGCGGATGTGGACAGGCTGCTGCACGGCGGCGCGCCTGAGCTGGCGGACAGTAAAAAATTGCCGAAGGGGCTGACGCCGCAAACGCTGCGCACCATTTGCCAGTGGATTGACGAACATCCCGAGACGGAGTTCTCCACCGACGATCTGGCCAACGCGGTCAATATTTCCCGCGTCTCCTGCCGCAAGTATCTGATTTGGCTGGCGCAGATCAACATCCTGTTCACCAGTATTCATTACGGTGCGACCGGGCGTCCGGTTTATCGCTACCGTCTGCAACCCGAGCAGATCGGGCTGCTTAAACAGTATTGTCAGTAACGCGGTAGGCGTTATCCAGTAAGGTGAAGCGGAAGTGGTGCATCGACGAGATCACCACTTCTTTGCTTTTGGTCACAAAGATGGCCTCAATGTCCGGGCGCGCGCGCAGCGCCTCGCAGCCTTTTTCTGCGCCCATCCCGTATAACAGCGTGGTCCAGAGATCGCCATCCAGGGAATCTTTCGACACCACGGTGACGCTGTCCAGCGCGTTGTCCAGCGGGTAGCCGGTACGCGGGTCGAGTATGTGGTGATAGCGTTTGCCGTTTTGCTCAAAATAACGCTCGTAAGTTCCTGAAGTCACCACTGACCGGTTCTCCACCGTGATGGCACCAATCAGTGCATCGGTACTGAACGGTTTTTTCAGCCCCACGCTCCAGCCACCCTCCGGCGACCCGAGCGTCTGGATATTGCCGCCGAGGTTAATCAACCCCCGTTCAACGCCCTCTTTTTGCAGATAATCACGCACGCGATCGGCAATGTAGCCCTTGGCAATGGCTCCCAGGTCGATCTCCATTCCGGCTTTGGTCAGAAATACGCTGGAGTCAGTTTCATCGAGCACCACCTCTTGCGGGCGGGTGATAGCCAGCAGCGCGGCAATATCATCGGCAGGCGGTACGCTGTCGCCCTTAAAGCCGATCTTCCAGCGCTTGACCAGGGGACCAATCGCGAGGTTGAACGCGCTGTTTTTCAGCAGGCTTGCCGCCCGCGCACAGCGGATCAGCTCAAACACCGGGCGGCTAACGGTAACCGGGTGCAGACCGGCAGCATGATTGATCGCCATCACCTCTGACTGAGCGCGGTTGACGGTAAACAGATCTTCATAGTGGCGGATCAGGCGAAAAACGCGGGAGGCGAGCGCTTCGTCATGGGAGAAGAGTTTAAGGAGGATGGGGGACCCCATCAGAACGGCGGAATAGCTGTAGACGCGATGGCCGTCGGGCATAGCATGTCTCCTCGATGTCGCCCCGGCAAGCACCGCGCCGCCGGGGAAAATGCCGGATGGCGCTGCGCTTATCCGGCCTGCAACACAGATACCTTAGGCATTTTTCGCGCGCATCGCCGCCTGATGTCCGGCAAGGGTACCAAAAATAATGATATCTGCCACGGCGTTACCGCCGATACGGTTACCCCCGTGGATCCCGCCGACCACTTCACCCGCGGCAAACGCGCCCGGCAGCACGTTGTGGTGAGTATCCAGTACGCAGGTTTCGGTGTTAATGGTCACGCCGCCCATGGTGTGGTGCACACCCGGTGCAATCTGAATGGCGTAGAACGGCCCTTCGTTGATTGGCGCACGCAGCGCGGTGGTCCGGCCAAAATCATCGTCATGCTGTTTTTCGACAAAGCCGTTGTAACGCGCCAGCGTCGTCAGGAAGGCCTCGCTGTCCATTCCCAGCTTCTCGGCCAGCGCCTCAGGCGAGCTGGCGCTGGTGACAAAGCCTTTGGCAATATACTCATCCGCCGCTTTGTTTTTGGTGCGAACATGCTCGTCAAAGACGATGTAAGCGTATTTCTCCGGCAGGGCAATAATCTGCGCGGAGACTTTATCGCGGGTCTCCATTTCGTTGAAGAAGCGGTTACCCTGCTGGCTTACCAGAATCGCCCCGCCACCGCGAATGGATTCAGAAATGAGGTACGAGGTGTTCTGCTCAACGGTTGGGTGGATCTGAATTTCACCCATATCCACGGTGCCCGCGCCAATACGTTCCAGCAGGGCGATGCCGCCGCCGGTGGCCCCTTTATGGTTGGTGGTCACAAACCCGTCGAGGTCAGGACGGTATTTGACCACCATCTGGCTGTTGGCGCTAAAGCCACCGGTCGCCACAATGACGCTTTTCGCATCGACGGTGAAGGTTTCGTTCTCTTCGGTGGTCAGCCGTACGCCGGTCACTTCACCGTTTTCAAACAGGATGTCGCTGACGGAGGTGTCGAGCATCACGTCGATATTGCGTTTGTTGATATTGCGCACCAGGCCGCTGATCAGATAGCCCCCCACCGCAGAGCCGTCTTTTGGACGGTGGGTGCGGTCGATGCTCATCCCGCCAGTGGTGGTGATGTCGTTCAGCATGATACCGCGCGTTGCCAGCCATTCGATGGCCTCAGGCGCGTTCTCAACGAAGCGATGCAGCAGTTCCGGGTTGTTCTTGTTGCCGCCGCCTTTCAGGGTCTCCTTGTAGAACAGCGCTTTGCTGTCCTGGATCCCTTTTACACGCTGGAAGCGGGTTTCTGCCGCGTTCATCCCGGCGGAGGCTTTGATGGTATTACCGCCAATGGTCGGCATTTTCTCGACGATCAGCACGCTCGCGCCTTCATCGTGGGCCTGAATGGCCGCTGCCAGCCCCGCACCGCCGCTGCCGATCACGACAACATCAAAGGATTTGGTTTCGTTCGGGTCCGCCCCCTCCTCTGCCGCCAGCGCTTTACTGGATTTCAACATCGCTTTGGAAACGGCTTTTTTCACCGCTTCGCTCTGGCTTGTCGCGCCAGTAATGGCATCGACGTGCGGGGTGTTAGCATCAAGGATGCGGGTGCGGATCTCTTCAAAGCTGGTGACAAACTCTACGTTGTCCTCCGGGCCGGAGGCCAGTTCGATATCGGCAATGCGGTCGGTCTCAAGGCTAACGTTGATCACCAGCTCGTTAGTGTCGTCCTGGACTTTCTCAACAAACGTGCCCGGTTTGAATTTGGATTCGCCCATGCTCATGTCGCGGATCATGGCTTCCACCAGCGAGAAACGCCACAGCGGTTCCGGGATGTTCAACGCTTCACGCTGTGTGCTGTCCATAAACAGCTCAAGGTTTTCGCCCGCGGCAATGCGGTCGGTCCAGTCCGGGTAGGCGATGGTCGCACGGCCTACGGCAATCAGATCGTAGCCGTGGTCCAGCGCTTCATTGACGTCAGACGCATTCACCACGCCACCCACGCCCATCACCGGCACCTGAGCCAGGGTGTCAGAGCGCATCGCGAGATATTTTTCGATAAGCGGCGTTGGGTCCTGGGTATCCACGATGGACGGACGCAGGGTTGCGCCGACGGAGAAGTGCAGGTAATCCACGCCGCGCGCCGCCAGTTTTTCCAGCAGGTACAGGGTGTCGTCGAAGCGGATCCCGGGCACTTCCATCTCTTCGGGTGAGAAACGGTAGCCAATGATGAAAGCATCGTCCGCGTACTGGCGCACCATTTTATGGGTGATGTCCAGCACCGCCAGCGGGAATCTGGCGCGCTTATCGCGGCTGCCGCCCCACTCGTCGTCGCGCTGGTTAGAGTTCGGGGAATAAAACTGTTGAATCAGGTAGGTGTTGGCACCGTGGATCTCGACGCCGTCAAAGCCGGCCTGAATCGCGCGACGCACCGCGTCGCCAAACTTAACGATCATCCCTTCCACTTCTTCGGTGGTCAGGGCAACCGGCGTTGCGGCCCCCTCACGCGGTGCGGCAACTGCGCTCGGCCCAACCGGCGTGCGGCCACCAATCAACTTCGGGTCGACCATGCGGCCACCGTGGTAGATTTGCAGTAGCGCTCTGGAGCCTTTGGATTTGATGGCCTCCGCGATTTTTGCCAGCCCGGCAATTTTTTCGTCGTTATCGATACCAATCGCGCCGGGGAAAGCGAGGCCCAGATCGTCGACAAAACAGCACTCAACGATGATTGTGCCGATGCTTCCTGACCGCGCCCGGTAGTACTCCACCAGCTCGCTGGTCACGGAACCATCGTAATAGCCGGTGCAGGTGGTCATTGGCGCCATTAACAAACGGTTTTTCAGTTCGGTACCATTCGGTAAAGTGAAAGGACTCAACATGCGTTCGTTAGTGTTCATAATAAAAACTCCAAACTTGAGAAATTAAGAATTCGTTATCGGGCGTAGTTTTATTTCTTTTTTTATGCCGATGTCATAATACTAATATAAAGATTTTTTTAGTTACTAAAGCTATTACGTTAGTTATAAAACTATTTAATCCCTGAAATAACATTCGTAATACATTGGTGTTAGTGACAATGTTTAAATAATTCACAATTATTTAAAACATGTTAAGTAAGGAATGGCCTTACCATTACCCCATTACCAATAAAAACTCTTTTTAATCAATTACATATACTAACACCAGATATAATATTGTTATCAATATGATAAATTGATTCTCAAAAACCCATAATACCCACATAAGCCGGAGTAGTTATTTTAAAAAGTTTAAAAATACTCCCTCTATTCTATTTATTTGATCGCGATCAATAGAATTGGACTCTAAAGGCGCAATATATAAATATCATCATTTTTTAATTTAGCGCATCCAGAAATGCGTTAAATCGCTATTACTGAATAGACAAACCGCACCTTAAATAACTAAAAAAAGCGAACACCTAAAAGAACGCGGAAGTGTGTATTCACCCTGAGCCGAATTTTTTACAACTTAAGACGTGACACTATGAATACAAAAACTGCTGTAACGCCTCCTGCGGCGAGTAAAGCATCTAACGGGAAGGCAAAACGTCTGCTGATGATGGCGCTGCCGATCGTGGTCGCCATACTTCTGCTGTTTGTTCCCGTCCCTGACGGGTTGCCTCCTTATGCCTGGCACTACTTCGCCATCTTCGTCGGCGTGATTGTCGGGTTAATCTTCGAGCCCCTGCCGGGCGCGGTTATTGGCCTGACTGGCGTAGTGGCGATTGCGCTCTGCAGCCAGTGGGTACTGTTCAGTCCGGAACAGCTGGCGGACCCGAAATTCAAACTGGCGGGTGCCTCCTTTAAGTGGGCGGTGAGCGGGTTTGGTAACTCTACCGTGTGGCTGATTTTCGGCGCCTTTATGTTCGCCGCGGGCTACGACAAAACCCGCTTTGGCCGCCGTCTGGCACTGATTCTGGTGAAGTATCTTGGCCGCCGCAGCCTGACGCTCGGTTACGCCATTACCTTCGCAGACCTGCTGCTGGCCCCGTTCACGCCGTCCAACACCGCGCGCAGCGGCGGGACCATCTACCCGATTATCGCCAACCTGCCACCGCTGTACGGTTCAAAACCAAACGACCCGAGCGCGCGAAAGATCGGCTCGTATCTGATGTGGGTTGCCATTACTGCGGCCTGTATCACCAGTTCCATGTTCCTTTCCGCGCTGGCACCCAACCTGCTGGCACTGGCTCTGGTGAAAAGTACGGTAGGGATTGATATCTCCTGGGGGACTTGGTTCCTCGCCTTCCTGCCGCTGGGTATCCTTCTGATCCTGACCATGCCGCTGCTGGCCTACTGGTTCTACCCGCCAGAAGTGAAAGTGAACAACGAAGTGCCGCTGTGGGCGACCCGTGAACTGGAAAAACTGGGCAAACTGTCGCGCAACGAAATCCTGCTGCTGGTGTTCGTCTGCTGTGCGCTGATGATGTGGATCTTCGCGGCGGCGTGGATTGAACCGGCCATGGCGGCTCTGTTAATCGTCGGCCTGATGCTATGGACGGGCGTGCTGGAGTGGAACGACATCACCGGCAACAAAGCGGCATGGAACACCTTCGTCTGGTTCGCTACCCTGGTGGCACTGGCAGATGGCCTCTCCTCTACCGGCTTTATCAGCTGGCTGGGCAAAGAAGGCGGCATGCTGATGAGCGGTATTTCACCTGGCGTGGCGACCATTGTTCTGCTGCTGGCGTTCTACCTGCTGCACTATCTGTTTGCCAGCACCACCGCGCACACCACGGCGCTGCTACCTGCAATGCTGACTATCGCCTCCACCATCCCGGGCATGAATATGGAAGTGTTTGTCCTGCTGATGGTCACTTCCCTGGGCGTGATGGGGATCATTACCCCTTACGGTACGGGTCCAAGCCCGATTTACTACGGTAGCGGCTACCTGCCAACCAAAGACTACTGGCGTCTGGGCACCATCTTCGGTGCCATCTTCCTGGCGGCCCTGCTGCTGATTGGCTATCCGTGGATGTCCATGATGTTCTAAGAACAATGCCCGGTGGCGCAAGCTTACCGGGCCTACCCATTCTCATCATGCTTTGATGTTGTAGGCCTGATAAGCGAAGCGCCATCAGTCAAAAACAGATTTTGGAGTTGAGTATGTCGAATAAGCCCTTTGTGTACCAAAACCCCTTCCCGCTGTCTCACGACGACACCGAATACTATCTGCTGACCAAAGAGTATGTCTCCGTGGCCGACTTTGAGGGTCAGGAGATCCTGAAAGTTGAGCCGCAGGCGCTTACGCTGCTGGCGCAACACGCCTTCCACGATGCCGCGTTCATGCTGCGTCCGTCGCACCAGCGGCAGGTCGCGGCCATTCTTAACGACCCTGAGGCCAGCGAAAACGACAAATACGTCGCCCTGCAGTTCCTGCGCAATTCTGAAATCGCGGCCAAAGGCGTGTTGCCAACCTGTCAGGACACCGGCACCGCCATCATCATGGGGAAAAAAGGCCAGCGCGTGTGGACCGGAGGCGGCGATGAAGCCGCGCTGAGCCAGGGCGTCTACAACACCTACATCGAGGACAACCTGCGCTATTCCCAGAACGCGGCGCTGGATATGTATCAGGAGGTCAACACCGGCACCAACCTGCCAGCGCAGATCGATCTGTATAGCGTCGATGGCGACGAGTATAAATTCCTGTGCATGGCGAAAGGCGGCGGTTCAGCCAACAAAACCTATCTTTATCAGGAAACCAAGGCGCTGATTACCCCGGCGAAGCTGAAAAACTTCCTGGTAGAGAAAATGCGGACCCTGGGCACGGCGGCCTGCCCGCCTTACCACATCGCGTTCGTGATTGGCGGCACGTCGGCGGAAAGCACGCTGAAAACCGTCAAACTGGCCTCAACCCGCTACTACGACGGTCTGCCTGTCGAAGGGAACGCGCACGGTCAGGCGTTCCGCGACGTTCAGCTTGAACAGGAACTGCTTCAGGAAGCCCAGAACCTCGGCCTCGGCGCGCAGTTCGGCGGGAAATACTTCGCCCACGATATCCGCGTGATCCGCCTGCCGCGCCACGGCGCATCCTGCCCGATCGGCATGGGCGTTTCCTGCTCGGCGGATCGCAACATCAAGGCGAAAATCAACCGCGACGGGATTTGGATCGAGAAGCTGGAACATAATCCGGGCCAGTATATTCCTGAATCGCTGCGCCAGCAGGGTGAAGGCGACGTGGTCAGCATCGATCTGAACAAGCCGATGGCTGAGATCCTCGCGCAGCTCTCGGCTCACCCGGTTTCAACCCGCCTGTCGCTGAGCGGCACCATTATTGTGGCGCGCGACATCGCCCACGCGAAGCTGAAAGAGCTGCTCGACAACGGTGAAGAACTGCCGCAGTACGTGAAAGATCACCCGATCTACTACGCGGGCCCGGCCAAAACGCCGGAAGGCTACGCGTCAGGCTCGCTTGGACCAACGACCGCAGGCCGTATGGACTCGTATGTGGATTTACTGCAATCCCACGGTGCGAGCATGATCATGCTGGCGAAAGGCAACCGCAGCCAGCAGGTGACGGATGCCTGCCACCAGCACGGCGGGTTCTACCTGGGCAGCATCGGCGGCCCGGCGGCGGTGCTGGCGCAAAACAGCATCAAGAGCCTGGAGTGCGTGGCGTATCCTGAGCTGGGAATGGAGGCTATCTGGAAAATTGAGGTCGAGAACTTCCCGGCGTTTATCCTTGTGGATGACAAAGGCAACGACTTCTTCCAGCAGATCCAGAACAAACAGTGCAAAGGTTGTTCACAGCGCTGAGCATAATGCCGGGTAGCGCCGCGCTTACCCGGCCTGGCGCATGCTTTTTTGCCACAGCGTCGGCAGCAGCGACAGTGTACGAGCGATAGTCCCGCGCTTGTCGCTGCCCGGTTTCCAGATGGTGACCATCGTCTGGCTGATTCCCTGGCTGCCCACTTCGGTGTGCAGCCTTTTGACGTTTTTCCACTGCGTCGCCTGCAGGTGCGTCGGCAAAAATCCCCAGCCGCATCCCTGCTCCAGCAGGCCGCGAAGCATCTCCAGCTCGTTGGTAAAAATCGTATGCCCGGAGATTTGCAGGCGACGCGCAACCGGTTCGTCAGAGGCGTCGTGCATCACGATCTGCGGCACCAGAGAGAGGTCAAGCAGCGAAAGCGGCGGCGTGGCCGACGCAAAACGCCCCTTCGAGGCATAGAAATCCATATCGATTGCGCCCAGAGCGCGCCACTCCATGTCACTGCCCACGCTGCGGTTGCGCGCCTGGCAAATCCCCAGATCGGCCTGGCCGCTGGCCAGCATCGCCTCGGCCTCGTCCCGCGAGGCACTCTTCAGGCTCAACCGGACGTTTTGCCCGGCCATCACGCCTATCAGTGCCTGCAAAAACGCCCTGGGCGTAAAGGGATCGTAGACGAGGGAGATTTCCTGCGTGGCGCTTTCAGGCACCTCTTTCGCAAAGGCCTCAAAGGCTTTTACCTGGCGCATCAGCAGGTGCGCCTGCCGTCGGAGCTGCTCACCTTCCGGGGTTAACCGCAGAGTGCGCCCTTCCCGCTCGAAGAGCGCGTAGCCCAGCCCGTCTTCGAGAAAATCAATCAGATCGCGCAGGGTCGTCCGGTCTTTACCCAGTTTGCCCGCCGCCTTCATCAGGCTCCCGTGCTCCGCCACGGCGGTGAACGCCTCCAGTTGAGCAAAGGAATAGAGTAACGTCGCCACGTTGCATCCTTATCAAAAATACGGGGGATTTTCCCCCATTACGCGCTTTTTATTATAGGCCGCAGGTTCTTAAACTGAAGGCATTCTTAACCCATACGAGAAAACCATGAAAAATAAATCGTTAAATTTCACACTGCTCGCGGGCCTTGTCTTCACCAGCCTGCTCTCTCCTGTCGCCATGGCGGCCTGTGAAGGCACCGACCTGGCGACCTGTCCGGCCCCGTTTGACGCAAAACTGCCTGACACGCACAGCATGCTCACCTGGAGCCAAAGCGATCGCGTTGTCGGCTTTCGCAATGACTACCGCAACTACTCGGGCGACGTGTTCCGTCACGGTAATGCCACCCCGCTGCTGGCCGCAGAAAAACCGCTGAAAGACGCCAGCTATCAGGTTAATGGCAAAACCTACAATCTTCAGGATTACCTTAAGCGCCAGAACGTCAGCGGTATGCTGGTGCTGAAAGACGGCAAAGTCGCGTGGAAGTATCTGGGTGAAGGCAATACCGACTCCACGCTCTGGACGTCTCGTTCTGTAGGGAAATCGGTCGTTTCGGCGCTGGTAGGCGTGGCGATTAAAGAAGGCAAGATCCATTCGCTCGACGATCTTGTTACGCAGTACGAACCGGATTTAAAAGGCACCGCCTGGGACGGCGTGACGTTAAAACAGCTGATCACCCATACCTCCGGCGTGGCGTGGAACGAGGATTACACCAACCCGAAATCGGATTTCGCCCAGCTCACCGAGTGCGAAGCCAAACCTGGCACCTATGACTGCGTGCGTAAGCTGGTCTCCGGTTTACATCGTGAACACCCTGCCGGGGAGAACTGGTCCTACTCATCCGGCGGCGCATGGCTGCTGGGGGATGTCCTTGAGCGCGCCACCGGCATGACGCTGGCGGCGTACCTCGAGAAAAGCATCTGGCAGCCATACGGCATGGCGAGCGACGGCGTGTGGCACGCCTACAGTAAGGGCCAGCACGACGTCGGCGCGCATGGCTTTAACGCCACGCTGGAAGACTGGGGTCGCTTCGGGGAGTTTATCCTGCACAACGGCACCCTGCCAGACGGCAAACAGATCCTGCCGGACAACTGGGTTCAGCACTCGTCCGACTGGACGCACGCGAAAGGCTCGGTATCTGACGCCCATCCAGACGGCCTTTACGGCTACCAGTGGTGGAACAATGAGGTTCCCGCCAATGCCCAACACGTCAGCCCTGCGGTTCAGGATTCACTGAAAGGCTCTCTGTGGGCGCTGGGGATCTTCGGTCAGATGATCATGGTGAACCCAACGGAGAACCTGGTGATCGTTCAATGGTCAACCTGGCCGCAGGCGGAACCGTCGTTCAGCGCGCAGCCGCTTGAGGCATCCCTGATGTTCAGTGCGATTGCCAACGCATTGCGATAAGTTTTGGTAAAAAGCCAGGCATCGCCTGGCTTTTGTCTTCTTTGCTGCCCATGTCGCCTCTGCGCGATGTCACAAAACAGCATTATCAGGAGCGCGCCCAAATTGGTGAATAAAAAATCAATTAATTGTTAAGTTGTTGTTACATCAATCCCTCCCGATCGGCTCTTCACCATTGATGCGTTAAATGCATCAGTCCTTGTATTAATTGCGCTTATAAATTTGGGGTAGTTGATCCAGTTTTCAGAAACAGACGAGCAAAACGTCAACAATAAACTGGAGATAACCATGTTTTCCTCAACCTCACCTGCAACCCTTCGCACGAAAGCAGGCGCGATATTTCGCGTTACGTCCGGCAACTTTCTCGAGCAATTCGACTTCTTTCTCTTCGGCTTTTATGCGACCTACATCGCGCATACCTTTTTCCCGGCGAGCAGTGAATTTGCTTCCCTGATGATGACGTTCGCCGTCTTCGGCGCGGGTTTTTTAATGCGTCCCATCGGGGCAATCGTACTGGGTGCCTATATCGACAAGGTTGGACGCAGAAAAGGATTGATCGTGACCCTGTCGATTATGGCGGCGGGAACCTTCCTGATCGTGCTTATTCCGTCTTATCACAGCATAGGTCTGTGGGCACCGTTACTGGTGCTGACAGGCCGACTATTGCAGGGGTTTTCTGCCGGAGCGGAGCTGGGTGGCGTGTCGGTCTATCTGGCTGAAATTGCCACGCCCGGCCGCAAAGGTTTCTACACCAGCTGGCAGTCCGGCAGCCAGCAGGTCGCGATTATGGTTGCGGCAGCCATGGGGTTTGCCCTGAATGCGCTAATGGCAGAGAGCGCCATTCGTGATTGGGGCTGGCGTATTCCGTTCCTGGTCGGCTGTTTAATCGTACCCTTTATCTTTTTCCTGCGCCGCAAGCTGGAGGAGACAGAGGAGTTCAGCGCGCGCCGCCATCATCTGGAGATGCATCAGGTCTTTAGAACCCTGCTCGGTAACTGGCAGGTGGTCATTGCCGGCATGCTGATGGTGGCGATGACCACTACGGCCTTTTATCTGATCACCGTTTACGCGCCGACTTTCGGGAAAAAAGTACTGATGCTCAGCGCCTCGGACAGCCTGCTGGTCACGCTTCTGGTGGCAATTTCTAACTTTATCTGGCTGCCGGTGGGCGGAGCGCTGTCGGACCGCTTTGGGCGTAAACCGGTGCTTATCGCCATGACGCTGCTGGCACTGGCGACAAGCTACCCGGCGCTGACGCTGCTGGCGCAGGCACCGAGCTTCTCAATGATGCTAAGCGTCCTGCTGTGGCTCTCTTTCCTCTATGGCCTTTATAACGGTGCGATGATCCCGGCACTCACGGAGATCATGCCTTCTGAAGTTCGGGTGGCGGGGTTCTCTCTGGCCTACAGTCTGGCAACGGCGGTATTTGGGGGATTCACCCCGGTGATGTCTACCGCGCTGATTGAATATACCGGGGATAAAGCCTCTCCCGGCTACTGGATGAGTTTCGCCGCGGTGTGTGCCCTGCTGGCCACACTCTATCTGTATCGTCGTCGTGCAGTGACGCTGCAAAATACCGTGAAATCAGAGGGGGCGGCATGAGAATGATCCCTCGGCTGACCACCAGCGCGTTGATAATGACCGCCCTGAGCTTCTGCGCCTCCGCAAAAGAGGTGACGGTCATGATCTCAGGCGGTTTTAAAGCCGCCCTTGAAAAGCTGGCACCGGAATATGAACGCCAGACCGGCGATAACATTGTGCTCGTTCCCGGCCCGTCTATGGGGACGACTCCGCAGGCAATTCCTAACCGACTTGCGCGCGGGGAACAAGCCGACGTGGTAATCATGGTGGGCGATGCGCTGGCAACGCTCGAAAAGGACAATCTGACTCAGCCTGGCTCACGCACGGAACTTGCTGACTCCCCTGTCGGTATGGTGGTAAAAAAAGGCGCTGACGTCCCGGATATCGGTAATGAGGCGAAACTTCGCCACACGCTGCTTCAGGCCGGATCCATCGCCTACTCCGACAGCGCCAGCGGCAGATACGTCAGCCAGAAGCTGTTCAAAACGCTGGGGATTGAAAAAGAGGTGATGGGTAAAGCAACGAAGGTTGAGCGCATCCCCGTCGCCGAAGAAGTGGCGAAAGGGAAATACGCGGTGGGTTTCCAGCAGGTCAGCGAACTGTTGCCGATTCCGGGGGTGACGTTTATCGGCAAACTCCCGGACAACCTGCAATACATCACCCGCTTTGCTGGCGCCGTGACCCGCCACGCCGACCATCCTGGCGAAGGGAAAGCGCTGCTGAATTACCTTTCATCGACACAGTCCAGTGCCGTGATCCGCGACACGGGATTAAGCCCCGTCACGTCCCACGGTACTGCTCAGTAATGTGTTTTTCCAGTTCAGCCGCAATGTAAGACTGGATGCGCCCCCGGCGTCGGATAAGCCCCACAGTGCGTTTCACTTCCGGCGCCACCAGCGGGACAGACGTCAACAGCGAGTGCTCTGACGTTGGCATCGACATGGCGGGAACGGCAGCAATGCCGATCCCCGCCTCTACCATGCCGAGCATGGTGGTCACATGGCGCGTTTCGCAGACGCTGGGACGCGCAGGAACCCTGTCCCCCAACAACCGGTCGAGCAGGTTACGGTTACCTGACGTTTTGTCGAGGATGATATAGTCCTGCTCATAAAACGCCTGCCATGTCAGGTGAGTTTTTTTTGCCAGAGGGTGATCGCGCCTGCATGCGGCGACATAGCTATCTTCCACCAGCGGGAAAAACTCTATTTCAGAGGGCAAACTCCCGGCGAAACAGATCCCGAAATCCGCCTGGCTACGGGCAACAGCGTCAAGGACATTCCCTGCGCTGCTGTCGATGAGCTTAATCCGGACACGCGGGTAGCGGGACTGAAAGCGACGTATAACATCCGGCATAAAGTAACAGGCTGCAGACGGTACCGTAGCGACGGTAACCAGCCCGGTGCGCTCTTCGCTCACTTTATCGATATCAGCCAGTATGGACTCAACGTTATCAAGCAACTGCGCTGAACGTTCAGCAAAGTTCTGCCCGTACAACGTCAGAGCCACGTGGCGGGTGGTCCGGTCAAACAGCTTTGTTCCCAGCGCCGCCTCCAGTTTTTCAATCCTGCGGCTCAGTGCTGACGGGGACAAACAGATAGATTCAGCAGCAACCCGAAAGTTGCCGTATTCCACTAACGCTCTGAAAGCATAAAGATCGTTAAGGTCAAAATTTACGGGCATAGTATCGACATTTCTCCGTTTTGATGACGGTCATCATGACGGGTAGACGCACATTTTAACAGTCCCTTAACGTTTCAACCTGACGCTCCGGGCACCGTGTTATCTCAGGCCCGGTCTTCAGCGGGGTTTTATCATTGGGAGTTTTGTCACTGAAAGGAAACGGGATAAGTGGTTGAATAATGGCAGAGAGGCTGGCCTTTTCTGCCATTCCGACATCTCAACGTTTTGTAGTTGCTTTCATGCCGGGTTCTTTGGCATGTTAGCCTGACCTTTCAATTTTGTTCATGTGACGAGTTTGCGAGCGAAGCGATGATTAAGTGGCCCTGGAAATCGAATGACGCTGGTCGAAATATGGCACAGCCATGGGAAGAGGCGCTGGCAATCCCGGTTCTGGCTAACCTCGAGCCGGATGAACAGCGAGTGCTGATTCAACTGGCGGACCGTTTTCTGCAGCAAAAACGTCTGGTTCCGTTACAGGGTTTCGAACTCGACCCCCTCAAAAACACGCGTATTGCCCTACTGTTCTGCCTGCCCGTTTTGGCGCTCGGCATTGAATGGCTGGACGGCTTTCACGAAGTGCTTATCTACCCTGCCCCTTTCGTGGTGGATGACGAATGGGAAGATGACATCGGTCTGGTGCACAGCCAGCGCGTTGTGCAGTCCGGGCAAAGCTGGCAACAGGGGCCTATTGTGCTCAACTGGCTGGATATTCAGGATTCGTTTGATGCCTCCGGCTTCAACCTGATTATCCATGAAGTGGCGCACAAGCTTGATACCCGCAACGGCGATCGCGCCAGCGGCGTGCCGCTCATCCCGCTACGCGAAGTGGCCGGATGGGAGCACGATCTGCATGCGGCCATGGACAACATTCAGGATGAAATTGATCTTGTCGGTGAAAGCGCCGCGAGCATCGACGCCTATGCTGCCACCGATCCAGCCGAATGTTTTGCGGTTCTGTCGGAATATTTCTTTAGCGCGCCGGAGCTGTTCGCACCCCGCTTCCCGGCGTTGTGGCAGCGTTTTTGCCAGTTCTACCAGCAGGACCCGCTTCAGCGTTTACGTAAGAATGGCGGCAGCGGCGAGTATGCCACCGCGCACGTTCACTAAAAGAGCAGTTTGCAGCTTAATTAATCATTTGAATCAGCACCTTAAATTTAGTGTTGACACATTTTAGCGAGGCCATTAACATGCGCCTCGTTCACACGATTCCTCTGTAGTTCAGTCGGTAGAACGGCGGACTGTTAATCCGTATGTCACTGGTTCGAGTCCAGTCAGAGGAGCCAAATTTAAAAAGCCTGCTTTTAAAGCAGGCTTTTTGCTTTTCTGCATTCGCGGTTCAAATCTGATAATCAATCGCCACGGCCTCTGGCTCCATCACGTGGCGCTTAATCTCATCCACCGACAGCCCGGCATTACACAGCTCGATAAACCGCCATACGTAATTGCGCTGCAGCTGCCCGCGCTTGAGGCCCAGCCATACAGTATTGGCATCGAACAGGTGGCGGGTATCAAGCCGCACAAGATTGCCCTCCTCGCGCTCACCGCCCGACTGTTCCGCCACCAGACCAATGCCCAGCCCAAGCTCAACGTAGGTTTTAATCACGTCGGAATCCTGCGCGCTGAGGACCACATCCGGCGTCAGCCCCTTGCGGCTAAAGGCTTCATCGATACGTGAACGCCCGGTAATGCCCTGGCGGTAGGTGATCAGCGGCCACTTAACGATATCGTCAAGCGTAAGCGGTGACACCTGGTTGAGGGGGTGATCGTCCGGCAGCAGCAGGCTGTGGTGCCAGCGGAACCACGGGAAAGCCACCAGCAGCGGGTCGGTACTGAGGCGTTCACTGGCGATACCGATATCCGCCCCGCCGTTTTGCAACAGCACGTCTATCTCCTGCGGCGTTCCCTGGATCAGCTCCAGCCGCACATCCGGGAAGAGTTCACGGAAGGCTTTAATGACCGGCGGCAGGCTGTAACGCGCCTGGGTGTGGGTCGTCGCGATGGTGAGCACGCCGGAAGCATCGTTGGTAAAGAGGTCCGCGAGACGGCGAACGTTGCTGGCTTCGTTGAGGATACGCTCCGCAATGGCCAGCAGCGCTTTTCCCGGCTCCGTCATCCCGAGCAGACGCTTGCCGCGACGTATGAAAATCTCAATACCCAGCTCTTCTTCCAGCTCGCGAATATGGCGGCTGACGCCCGACTGGGAGGTATACAGCATGTTGGCGACCTCGGTCAGGTTGTAGTCCCGCCTGGCCGCCTCACGGATAATTTTAAGTTGCTGGAAATTCACGTTTCGCTCCGGCCTGTCTGACATAACGCTATTGTTAGAGTCAGCAGGGCTGCAGAACAAATAATAAAAACCAGCATCTTATGCTTTTATGGAATATCAGCTGACCAGCTGCAGCTCGCGGTTCTCCAGCGATGGTTTGCTTACCAGCGACATCAGGATCTCTTTCACCGCCTGCGCCTGCGGGGTGAGCGAGCCGCGTGCGGACATATTGAGCGACAGCGGTAAGCTCATGGACGGTGTAGTGATCCGCGCCATCCAGCCGTTTGCCGCGCTGCACAGTGAGCGTGCCGCAGACTCCGGCAGCACGGTGACCCCCATCCCGCTGGCAATCGCGGCGGTCAGCGTGGAGATAGAGTCGATCTCGCCGATGATTTTGGCCGTCAGGCGACGCAGGGAAAACGCTTCGTCCACCCGCACGCGCACGGCGCTGTAATCACGCGGCAGGAACAGGTTCATCTCGGCGACCGCCGTCAGGTCAACGCTTTGACCCGGACAGTCGCGCGTACCAACCAGATAAAGATCTTCTTTCAGCAGCGGCTGGCTGGTGATCCCGGCGATGGGCGAGCGGTCATACAGCACCGCCATGTCCAGCTGCCCGTTGAGCAGTTTGTCATTCAGCACGGAGCCGCTGTTCTCATGCAGATAAACCAGCACGTCGGGCAGCTCGGCACGCACCGCCTGCAGCAGTGGCATGGTAATGGAAGATGCAGCGGTGCCCGGTGCAAGGCCGATAGAGACCGTGCCGCTCAGCGTCTGGCCGACGTTATTGACCGCCAGCTGCGCCTGTTCGCACTGGCGCAAAATGGTGCGGGCATGGGTATAAAGAATTTTCCCCGCTTCGGTTGGTGTCACGCCGCGCTTGGTGCGGATCAGCAGCTGTTGATCCAGCTCCCCTTCAAGCGTGGCAACCTGCTGGCTCAGCGCGGGCTGCGCAATATGCAACACTTCCGCTGCCTGAGTCAGGCTGCCGATATCGACGATTTTTACGAAGTATTTGAGTCGTCTGAAATTCATATTGCCCCCTGTAACAAATAACTGTGCCTTTAACGGCTTCGTGTGTTGAACAGGTATTGCAATATGAATGCCACTTTTTAAGCCGGGAGAAGATCCATGCCTAATGCCCTGAAAATAAGGAAATCTAATCATCGCTGGCGACTTTATGAGTGAAACAGCGGTTTATGATCTGCCCCATAAGGGGTATATCTGCACAATGGCGGTGCAAAGCGTTGCCAAAAGCACCACTTTGCTGAATTTGTCAGCAAACGAACAAAATCGTCTGATACACCCTTTGACAACCACAGCCGACGTCGATAATATGCGCCCCGTTCACACGATTCCTCTGTAGTTCAGTCGGTAGAACGGCGGACTGTTAATCCGTATGTCACTGGTTCGAGTCCAGTCAGAGGAGCCAAATTTGAAAAGCCTGCTTTTAAAGCAGGCTTTTTGCTTTTCTGCACTCGGTTACATTGTCGGGTGGCGGCTTCGCCTTACCCGACCGACAAATTTCATTGGACCGCAGCCGTCACCCGGCGACAATGTCTCCGTTGCCGACCTTAACCGGCATCCCTGACCGACGTTCCAGTTCAGCGCCCGCCCCCTCGTTTATCAGCTGCGTCCGCTGCGTGGCGGAAATGGGCAGTGGCACTTTCTTTGTCGATTCAAACTCGGCACGGTTACGCGACAGCGGCTCGTGGACTTCCACCCAGCGGCTGCCGTCCGGCTCCGTGGTCATTTTAACCGGGCGATCGATAAGTTCGACGCGCGTGCCGACCGGGACGTTATCGAAAAGATATTTGATATCCGCGTTTCGCAGACGAATACAGCCCTGGCTTACGCGCAGCCCGATACCAAAATTCGAGTTAGTGCCGTGAATGGCGTAGAGCCTGCCAATATAGATGGCGTACAGGCCCATGGGGTTATCCGGCCCGGCAGGCACAAACGCCGGCAGGGTTTTCCCCTCTTTTGCGTATTCGCGGCGCGTGTTTGGCGTAGGCGTCCAGGTTGGCCCATCCTGCTTGCGCTCCACGGCAGTAACCCAGTTACGCGGGGTTTCACGTCCGGCCTGACCGATCCCGATCGGCAGTACCTCCACGGTATTGCTACCCGGCGGGTAATAGTAGAGGCGCATTTCCGCCACGTTCACCACAATGCCCTCCCGCACGGTGGAGGGCAGGATCAGCTGTTGCGGCACCACGAGTTGCGTTCCTGCTTTAGGCAAAAAGGGATCGACACCCGGGTTGGCTTCAAGCATGTTGCTCAACCCTTGCCCATACTGCGCGGCAAAGGCTTCCAGCGGCAGGGTGTTCCCTTCCGGCACGGTGATGGTTATCGGCGCGCCAACCAGGCGGCTGCCCTCAGGCGGAAGCGGATAAGTTACAGCCCATGCACTTTGGGTCACGGCGGCCAGCGCTAACGCCAGCAAGCGGGTTCGGATCATAATGTCCCTATAATTAACGATGTTGAGTACAGGATAACTATAACCCCTGCCAGCCATTTCGTGAGAAAAGCCTGCTGTTATACAGGCTTGTCTCAATGTTGCCTTACTTTTTGCGCCATCTGCGGGTCAGCGGTTTTTCCAATTCAACGATCAGGAACATTGCGAAACCAATCAGGAAAGTAATGACCCAGTAGCGGAACGGCAGCGCTTCGGTGCCGAACAGCATTTGCATAAACGGCGCATAGATGATCAGCAGCTGGAGGATCAGCAGCACAGCGCTAACAATCCAGATCCCCTTGTTCGCCAGCAGCCCTTTACTCAGCGAGAAGCCATCCGTTACGCGGCAGTTCAGCATGTAGAACCACTGCGCGGTCACCAGCATTTGCAGTAGCACGGTGCGGATAAACTCCGGCGAGTAACCGCGCGGCTGCAGCCAGGCCTCCAGCACGAAGGCGCTGATGGCAATCATCAGACCGACAAACACCACGCGCCAGATGGCGAAACCGTCCATAACGTGCAGGTTTGACTTGCGCGGTGGCCGGTTCATGATGTCCCGCTCACCCGCTTCAAATGCCAGGCCAAACGACAGAGTGGCCGACGTCGCCATGTTCATCCACAGGATCAGCACCGGCGTTAACGGGATCAGGTTGCCCGCCAGCAGCGCAATGATGATCAGTAACGCCTGGGCAATGTTGCTCGGGATGATGAACAAAATGGTCTTTTTCAGGTTGTCATAAACTCGCCGCCCCTCGTGCACCGCTCTGGCGATGGTGGCAAAGTTATCATCCGTTAACACCATGTCGGCCGCCTCCTTGGTCACCTCGGTGCCTTTGATCCCCATGGCGATACCGACGTCAGCGCGCTTCAGCGCCGGAGCATCGTTCACGCCGTCTCCGGTCATCCCCACCACTTCCTGTCGGCTTTGCAGCGCCTGCACCAGGCGGAACTTATCTTCCGGGCTGGTTCGCGCGAAGATATCGTATTTTTGCGCGGCTTCGCTCAGCAGCGGATCGTCCATCGCCTCCAGCTCGCGTCCTGTAATAGCGCTGGCGGCATTGCCGATCCCCAGCATCTGGCCAATGCTCATCGCCGTTTGCGGGTGATCGCCGGTGATCATCTTCACCCGAATTCCGGCCTGCAGGCAGTCGGCAATGGCGGTAATCGCTTCCGGCCGCGGGGGATCCATCATGCCGGCAATCCCGAGCAGGATAACCCCGTCCTGTAAATCTGCATGATCCAGCTCGCGCTGGCCGTCGGCGGCGGGCTTCCAGGCGGCAGCCACCATGCGCAGCCCCTCACGGGCGTATTCTTCAATCTTCCCTTCCCAGTAGGGTTGATCGAACGGCTGCAGCCCGGTCTCCGTCTGCTGATACTGGCAGAGGCGGAACAGCACGTCTGGCGCACCGGTAATGAGGATCGTCTCTTCATCGCCCAGGCGGTACAGCGTGGACATGTATTTGTATTGCGAATCGAACGGGATTTTACTGCGCATTTCCGTATCCAGCGCCGGGAGCGGTATTTTCGCCGCCAGCACCTTCAGCGCGCCTTCGGTCGGCCCGCCGGTGATTTTCCACAGGCCCTGCTCATCCTTCATCAGCTGGCTGTCGTTACACAGATCGATGGTGCGCAGATAACGCTCCAGCAGCGAGCCAGGGGTGACGGTGACGGGCGTTGGGTCGTCAATCGGATGAATATTGCCAACCGGCTCGTAGCTGTCTCCCTCCACGCGGTAGGTCGTCCCGGCGGTGATCACCGCTTTAACCGTCATTTCGTTCATGGTAAGGGTGCCGGTTTTATCCGAGCAGATCACCGTCATTGCGCCCAGCGTTTCGACGGTAGGCAGTTTACGAATAATCGCCTTCCGGCGGGCCATCGCCTGTACGCCAAGCGAAAGGATAATAGAGATAATGGCCGGCAGCCCTTCGGGCACCGCCGCCACCGCAAGGCTTATCAACGACAGCACCAGCTCAGAAACCGGCATATCGCGGAACAGGAGGCTAAAGACAAACAGCACCACCATCATCACCAGGATGGTGATAAAGATGGTTTTACCGAGCTTGTCCATCTGCACCATCAGCGGCGTGCGGTGTTTTTCGATGTCCGACATCATCTGGTTGATGTGACCGAGCTCGGTCTCGCCCCCGGTCGCGACCACCAGCCCTTTTCCGCCGCCGGCACTCACGGTGGTGCCGGAGTAAAGCAAGTTATAGCGGTCGCCGAGCGGCAGTTCGCCGCTCAACGCGTCGGTGTTCTTTTCAACAACGGTGGATTCCCCGGTGAGAATCGCCTCTTCGACGCGCAGGTTATGGGCCTCAATCACGCGCAGATCGGCAGGAATGCGATCCCCGGCGCGGATCACCACGATATCGCCGGGCACCAGCGCCGTGGTGGGGATGGTTTCATGGTTGCCCTGCCGTATTACCACGGCTTCACTGGAGAGCATATTGCGAATGCTTTGCAGCGATTTTTCGGCATTACTTTCCTGGATATGACCAATCAGGGCGTTAATGATGGCGACCCCGAGGATCACGAACATATCGACCCAGTGGCCCATGATCAGCTTAAGTAGCGCGGCCACCAGCAGAACATAAATCAGGACGTCGTTGAAATGGGCCAGAAAGCGCAGCCAGGCAGGCTTACCCGGTTTTTGCGGTAAGGCGTTCTCACCGTATTGCTGTAGTCGGGCGGCGGCCTCGGTACTGTTCAGTCCATCTACCGTGGAATGGTTTGCAGCCAGCGCCTCTTCAACGCTTTGCTGATAAAACGGACGGCCAGGTTTCTCTGTTTTCATTGTTCCTTCCTCAGGTTCTTTCAGAAATCACCTTGGTACTCATGCAAATAACAGATAAATAAAAGAAACAGACGCACGGGAAACTCGGGACAGGGTTATACATAGCAAGCTTCCGTGTTTGTTTTATTACCCCAAACGCCAGCAAATGAATCAGGAGAGAATGTATAAAACGTAGCACAGGAATATCAGAATTAACCTTTGATTGTTAATTTCATCAATTATCATGATGTTGCTTTGCGCATTCACCTCCTCAGCCCAACGGGGCTCAACACGCGCCCGGCCCACCGAAATCGGTTGTTTAACATTTGTTTTATCTGCGTCTATGCTCAGTGAGTGCACCCATTGCGTTGGTTTCATTGACGCTATCGCCTTTTCCCGGCCCATGGAGAAGAGAATGTTCGGTTATAGCCTGATTCGTCTTGGTTTTTATATTGCGCTCGCCATTATTGCCAGCACCGCGATCGGTTTATTCACCTATATTGTGGTGTCGACTTTCGCAGAATAGCGTTGCCCCGGTGATGGCGAGGGAATAAATAAAACAATTATTTATTAGGGGAATACCGTGAACCGCTACCTCTTTTTATTGCCGTGGGTGATTTTCACGCTCGCGGCCTGCGATCGCAAGGCTGAGGAAAATACGCCGCTGCCCCGCATGGTGAAAATTACCGAGGTGAAAGCAGCAGGCACTGCCCGCCAGCGTGTTTTCCCGGCACGGATTGAATCCGGTGACGCAACCGACCTCGCCTTCAAACGCCCAGGACAAATAGAAGCCCTGGACATTCGCCAGGGCGCGACCATCAAGCAGGGCCAGCAGCTTGCCAGGCTTAATGCCCGCGACGCCCGGCAGCGCCTGAACGACAGGCAGGTGGCCGCCACGCTGGCGCAACGCCAGTTTGACCGCTTTCAGACGCTGGCAGGCCGTCAGGCAATTTCAAAAGCCGAGATGGACGTTCAGCGCGCAAACCGCGATTCGGCAAATGCCGCGCTCCAGATTGCCCGGGAAGAGCTGAACCAGATGACGCTTGTCGCCCCGTTCAGCGGCACGGTAGCGAGCGTCCACGTGCGTAACCATCAGGTCGTTTCAGCAGGCCAGCCCATTGCGACGTTAACCCGCAGCGATCTGCTGGATGTCGTCTTTAGTATCCCGGAAAACCTGTTTAAGGCGCTGGATATGCGCAACGCCCGGTATCAGCCCATCGTTAAAATTAACGCCTTCCCTGACCGGGAATTTACCGCCGTTTATAAAGAACATTCGGGCAGCAGCGACAGCAATACGCTCACATGGCAGGTGATACTCACCATGCCGCGCCCAGCCGACTTTCCTGCCGTCGGCGGCGTGAGCGGAACGGTAACCGTCAACCTGGCGAATTTGCCCGCCGGGGCGGGTGACAGCGTGCTGGTGGTGCCGGTTGAAGCAGTCTTTAACCCGGACAACAGCCCGCGCAACGAGCCGCACGTCTGGGTGGTGGCGGGCAAAGGCGATGACCTGCATCTGGAGGACCGAAAGGTCAGCGTCGGGCAGGTCGGTACCGAAGGCGTTGCGATCGTAAGCGGTCTCTCTGCGGGTGAGCGTGTGGTCACGGCAGGCGTAAATGAACTTCACGCCGGGCAGCCGGTACGCATCTGGACGCGTGAGCGGGGGCTGTAATGGATATCTCACGCCAGTTTATCAATAACCCTATTCGCGTCTGGCTGACGATACTCCTGATGGGTGTGGGGGGGATTTTCGCCCTGCTGAACATTGGTCGGCTGGAAGACCCCGCATTCACCATTAAAACCGCGGTGGTGATCACCCATTACCCCGGCGCTTCGGCCCAGCAGGTCGAAGAAGAGGTGACGCTACCGCTGGAAAATGCGCTTCAGCAACTCCCCTATCTCGATAACGTCAGCTCAATCTCATCGAACGGACTGTCCCAAATTACCGTCAATATTGCGTCGCGCTACCACTCGAGCGAGCTTCCGCAAATCTGGGACGAGCTGCGCCGCCGCGTGGGTGACGCCGCGAGGCAGTTTCCGCCGGGCGTGGTGACTCCGTTCGTCAACGATGATTTCGGCGATGTCTTCGGCTTCTTCTTTGCCATTTCCGGAGATGCGTTCAGCAACCCGGAACTGGTGCAGTATGCCGAGCAGCTTCGCCGCGAGCTGGTGCTGGTGCCCGGTGTCGGCAAGGTCGCCATCGGCGGGGTGATTAGCCCACAGATCAACATTGATATCTCGTTGACCAAAATGGCGGCGCGCGGCATTACGCTGAACCAGCTTTCTGCCCTGCTCAGCCGGCTTAACGTGGTTTCCAGCGCCGGTGAAATCACCGCAGGCACCGAGTCCATCCGCCTGCATCCTACAGGTGAGTTTCAGAATATCGACGAGCTGGCCGACCTGATCGTCACCCCGTCCGGCACGGGAGCCGCGACGCGTCTGCGCGACATCGCCACGCTGTCGCGCGGGCTGAATGAATCCCCGGCCAGCATTTACCATGCTAATGGCCGAAAAGCCGTCACCATGGGCGTCTCCTTTATCCCTGGCGTAAACGTCATTGACGTCGGTCACGCGCTGGAAGCGAAGCTGGAGCGGATGTCGGCAGAAAAACCCGCGGGTATCCATCTCGATCTCTTTTACGATCAGGCGGCGGAAGTCGGCCATTCGGTTAACGGGTTTATTGTGAACTTCCTGATGGCGCTGGCGATTGTCATCGGGGTGCTGCTGATTTTTATGGGCGTGCGCAGCGGGATTATCATCGCCTTCTCCCTGGCGCTCAACGTGCTGGGCACCCTGCTTATCATGTACCTGTGGGGCATTGAGCTGCAGCGTATCTCGCTCGGGGCGCTGATTATTGCCCTCAGCATGCTGGTGGATAACGCCATCGTGATTGTTGAAGGGGTCCTGATCGCCCGGCAGCAGGGCTCCCCGCTGTTAACGGCGATTAACTACATTATCCGCCGCTCGGCCCTCCCCCTGCTGGGAGCGACGGTGATCGCCATTCTGGCCTTTGCGCCTATTGGCCTGTCGCAGGACTCCACCGGTGAATACTGCAAATCGCTGTTCCAGGTGCTGCTCATTTCGCTGATGCTGAGCTGGTTTTCCGCACTCACTATCACGCCGGTGCTGATCACGTGGTGGTTGTTCAAACACGACAGCGCGCCGGAAAAAACGCCGGCGGCCGATCCCTATGACAAAGCGTTTTACCGGCTTTACCAGCGCCTGCTCAACGCCCTGTTACGGCGTAAAGCGCCAACGCTTATCGTGATGGCGGCGCTGCTGGCGGCGGCTATCTGGGGGTTTGGCTCGGTGCGCCAGAACTTCTTTCCGTCGTCCAATACCCCGATTTTCTTTGTCGACCTCTGGTTGCCCTACGGTACCGATATCAACTGGACCGAAAAAATGACCAGCGATATCGAAAAAACCCTTAACGACCAGCCGGGCGTGGAAACCACCGTCTCCACCATTGGGCAGGGGAGTATGCGCTTCATCCTGACCTACAGCGGGCAGCGCCAGTACAGCAATTACGCGCAAATCATGGTCAGGATGGACGATCGGCGAAGCATCGCGCCGCTGACGCGTCACGTTGAGGAGTACATCGCGCGAAACTATCCCCAGGTCAATGCCAGCACGAAACGCGTGGCGTTTGGTCCCTCCGGCGACAGTGCAATTGAGGTGCGCATCAAGGGGCCTGACCCGGACAGGCTCCGTCTGATTGCCAGCCAGGTTGACGATATTCTCAGCCGCGACCCGGCCACCGACAGCGTCAGAAACGACTGGCAGAACCGCAGCAAAGTGATCCGTCCCCAGTATGTGCCAGCCCTTGGCCGTGAACTGGGCGTTGATAAACAGGACGTGGATAACGCGCTGGAGATGAACTTCTCCGGCAGCCGCGCGGGGCTGTACCGGGAAGGCAGCGACCTGCTGCCAGTGATCGTCCGGCCGCCGGAGAGTGAACGTCAGGACGCGAATCATCTTAATAATGTGCTGGTGTGGAGCCAGACCCGGCAGCAGTACATCCCGCTGAGCAACGTGGTAAGCGGGTTTGCGCTGGAGTGGGAAGATCCGCTGATCCTGCGCCGCGACCGCATGCGCGTGCTCACCGTGCAGACCGACCCGGCCCCGCAGAGCCAACAAACGTCCGGCGACATCCTTGCCCGCGTGCAGCCGAAAATCGACGCCCTCCCCCTTCCCGCAGGCTACAGCATTGAGTGGGGCGGAGACGCGGAGAACGCCAGCGAAGCACAGCAAGGGGTGTTTACCACCCTGCCGCTGGGATACCTGGTGATGTTTGTGATAACCGTGCTGATGTTCAGCTCGGTGAAAAATGCCGTGGCAATCTGGCTGACCGTGCCGCTGGCCCTGATTGGCGTCACCCCCGGTTTTTTAATCACCGGGATCCCGTTTGGCTTTATGGCGCTGATTGGCCTGCTGAGCCTGAGCGGGATGTTGATCCGCAACGGCATTGTGCTGGTCGAAGAGATTGAGCAGCAAAAGGGGCTGAAAAATCAGCATGAGGCCATTATGTATGCGGCCACCTCGCGTCTGCGCCCGATTCTGTTAACCGCCTTCACCACCGTGCTCGGGCTGGCTCCGCTGCTGCTGGATGTTTTCTTCCAGAGCATGGCTGTTGTCATTATGTTTGGACTGGGATTTGCTACAATCCTGACGCTGCTGGTTCTCCCGGTAATTTATGCGTGTTTCCATCGTAAGGACAAAGCTGAACAACAATGAATGCCACAGGACTGAATATCATTAAAACGCTGGGGTGTATGACGGCGGTGACGTTCTTCACTATCTACAATACCTGGGATCGCTACGACTATGACTATCACTGGATCCTCGGGTTTTTGACCTTTATTTCGACCATCGCCACGCCGCTTTTCTTTGTGGTTGCGGGCTATCTTGACGGGCAATCCCGGCACGGCACCCGCTGGCAGCTGGATAAAATCAAAAGTCTGGTCACGGTGTTTCTGTTCTGGGTAACCCTTTATTACCTGTGGGAACCCTATCAGCGTGGGTATTTAATTCAGCCGTGGTTCGTCTTTGCGTTCATTGTCATCTATACCTTCCACCCGGTGATAGAGTGGTTAAGCCAGTGTCGGACGCTTTTTTGCACCCTTATCGCGGGCCTGCTGGTCTTTTCCTACGGGTACGATTTACTGTCAGTGCTGTACCCACAAATCCATGTCTTCTCGCTCTCTCCCCAGTATCGCCTGTGGACGTGGCTGCTCTTTTATCTGACGGGGCAACTGTTTTGCGATCCGCAGATCGCCGCGTGGATCGCCCGCCGAAACGTGGTCAGAGCAGCGCTTGTGGCGATCCCGTTTATTTACCTGTTCACCTGGTTTTATGAGCGGCACTTCTTTTTTGCGCTGTTCAAAGCGGACAGAAACGCTTTTATTCTGACCGGCTCGCAGATCTATATCCTGATTGTCGCGCTGGTGATTGCGGCTAACGGCGTGCGTTTTCGTCGCAACGTCGAATTTAAAGAGGCTATTCTTGCCGCGATCAGCAAAACGATGACCGGGGTGTATATTCTGCACTATTCCGTTTTTCATCTGCTCACGGCGCTGATACCGGTGACATCGCTCAGCACAAAACTGATGCTGATAGTGCTGACCTTTATCACCTCCGTGCTCTTTTCCCTGCTGGTTCTGGCGAACCCGGTGGCGAAAAAGGTCATTACGCTTTAGAAGCCCAGGCGCAACCAGGCGAACAGCACGTTACCGTTATTGTAGGTGCCGGGAATGTAGGTGAACTGGACGGTGGCGCGCTTATAGCCCGCCGAGAATAGCGGGAAGATAAACGGCAGCGGCACGTAGTTGGCAAAATCGTCTCGCGCGGTGATCCCTGCTGCCGCCCCCAGACCCAGGCGAAAATCTTTGGCGTTATCGAGATACCAACCCTTCTCCCAGCCATAGCCCATCGCGGGTTGCCACTCGTTATGGGAATCTTTAAACATCATGGCGAAGAGCGCGCTCCAGTTGCCCTCCTCGTTATAGCGGGAAATACCCAGTCCGCCGCCCCACGGCATTTCGTTATAGTTATCGGTTTTTTCCTTGTCGTACATAAAGCGGGCGTGCCAGCTCAGAAACGGCAGATAGAGATCGTAGCGTTCTGGCTGTTCCCACGTTTGAGAAATATCGTCCGTCACGGCATCCCACCAGCGGCTGATGCGTTGTTCACCGTACACGGTGGGTTCAGCACGAAGGGGAAATGCGATTAAAAACAGGGCCATCCAGAGTGCCGGAAAAAGGCGTTGCATAGTATATTCCTCAGCATCATTCACGCAGGGTTAGTAATACTGTAATCCATCCATTCCTAACCGCAGCCAAACGCGCGGATTTATGTTGCACCCGGTGAGATGAAATTTGCTTATTCAGAGCCTTCAGGAAAGATAAAAACGTTTTCTCCGCTTTCATGTCGCGGTAGTCTCATACGTTCCGTCACAGGACGGACGCAATGTGAGTGACCTTTTCTTATACCAATAATTAAAAATCAGTACAGACAGGACAACTATGGACTCCACCCTCATCTCCGATCGTCCCGACGAGGAGACCCCTTCGCTTAACCGCGCCCGCCGCGCCGCTCTGGGCAGCTTTGCCGGGGCCGTCGTCGACTGGTATGACTTTCTGCTTTATGGCATCACCGCCGCGCTGGTGTTTAACCGCGAGTTCTTCCCCCAGATAAGCCCGGCGATGGGCACGCTCGCCGCCTTTGCAACCTTTGGTGTCGGCTTCCTGTTTCGCCCCCTCGGCGGCGTGATCTTCGGCCACTTTGGCGACCGTCTGGGGCGCAAACGCATGCTGATGCTGACCGTGTGGATGATGGGCATTGCCACGGCGCTGATTGGTATTTTGCCGTCGTTTGCCACCATCGGCTGGTGGGCACCCGTCCTGCTGGTGACGCTTCGCGCGGTGCAGGGCTTTGCCGTCGGCGGCGAATGGGGCGGCGCGGCGCTGCTCTCCGTTGAAAGCGCGCCGAAAAACCGCAAAGCCTTTTATAGCAGCGGCGTACAAGTGGGGTATGGCGTCGGCCTGCTGCTCTCCACCGGGCTGGTGTCGCTGATTAGCCAACTCACCACCGACGAACAGTTCCTGAGCTGGGGCTGGCGCATTCCGTTTATCTTCAGCATTGTGCTGGTGATTGCCGCCCTGTGGGTTCGAAACGGCATGGAGGAATCCGCCGAGTTTGAACAACAGCGGCGCGAAAAGCCGGAGGCAAAAAAACGGCTGCCGGTGATGGAGGCGCTAATCCAGCATCCGGGGGCGTTTTTGAAGATCATCGCCCTGCGGCTGTGCGAGCTACTGACGATGTATATCGTGACCGCCTTCGCCCTGAACTATTCGACGCAAAACCTCGGCCTGCCGCGCGAGCTGTTTCTGAATATCGGCCTGCTGGTCGGCGGCATAAGCTGTCTGACTATTCCCTGCTTCGCCTGGCTGGCAGACAGGTTTGGCCGCCGACGGGTCTACATCACCGGTGCGCTGGTTGGCACCCTTAGCGCCTGGCCGTTCTTTATGGCCCTGGAGGCGCAATCCGTCTTCTGGATCGTCTTCTTCGCCATCATGCTGGCAAACATTGCTCACGACATGGTGGTGTGCGTCCAGCAACCGATGTTTACCGAACTGTTCGGCGCGAGCTATCGCTACAGCGGCGCTGGCGTGGGGTATCAGGTGGCGAGCGTGGTGGGCGGCGGATTCACGCCGTTTATAGCCGCCGCGCTGGTGACCTTCTCCAGCGGCAACTGGCACAGCGTGGCGATCTATCTGCTGGCAGGCTGCTTGCTCTCGGCCCTCACCGCGCTGGTGATGAAAGAGCCGAAGCCGCATTAGTCGGCAGCGTTTGTCCTAAACTGCATGGCTGTCTTTTGTTTCACAATCGTGTGACATACTATCGGTGAATGCCGCACACCTGTGGAACAAGGAGACAGACATGCATAATAAGGGCTCCAGCCTGACCCCGGCTCAGGCGCTGGACACACTCGACGCGCTGTACGAGCAATCCGTTAACGCGCTGCGCAGCGCCATCAGCGACTATATTGAAAGCGGCAAACTGCCCGACGAAAAGGCCAGAAGTGAGGGCCTTTTTGTTTATCCTTCGATCTCCGTGACCTGGGACGGTAGCGCCAGCTCCAACCCGAAAACCCGCGCTTACGCCCGCTTTACCCACGCCGGTTGTTACAGCACAACCGTCACCCGCCCGGGGCTGTTTCGCCCCTACCTGGAAGAACAGCTTACGCTGCTGTATCAGGATTACGGCGCACACATTTCGGTGGAACCGTCGCGGCATGAGATCCCCTATCCGTACGTGATCGACGGCTCCGAGCTGACGCTTGACCGATCCATGAGTGCGGGGCTGACGCGCCACTTCCCGACGACTGAGCTATCTCAGATTGGCGACGAGACGGCTGACGGGATCTATCACCCCGCCGAGTTTTCCCCGCTGTCGCATTTCGATGCCCGCCGCGTCGATTTCTCGCTGGCGCGCCTGCGTCACTACACCGGCACGCCCGCAGAGCATTTCCAGCCTTTCGTGCTGTTCACCAACTATACCCGCTACGTTGACGAGTTTGTCCGCTGGGGCTGTAGCCAGATCCTCGACCCCGACAGCCCGTACATCGCCCTCTCCTGCGCGGGCGGTATCTGGATCACCGCCGAAACCGAAGCGCCGGAGCAGGCCATTTCAGACCTGGCGTGGAAAAAGCATCAGATGCCCGCCTGGCACCTGATCACGGCTGACGGCCAGGGCATTACGCTGATTAACATTGGCGTGGGGCCGTCCAACGCGAAAACGATCTGCGATCACCTGGCGGTGCTTCGCCCGGACGTCTGGCTGATGATCGGCCACTGCGGCGGCCTGCGTGAAAGCCAGCTGATTGGGGACTACGTGCTCGCCCATGCGTATCTGCGTGATGACCACGTGCTTGACGCGGTGCTGCCGCCGGATATCCCGATCCCGAGCATTGCCGAGGTTCAGCGCGCGCTATACGACGCGACCAAAGAGGTGAGCGGCATGCCGGGCGAAGAGGTGAAGCAGCGCCTGCGCACCGGGACGGTGGTCACCACCGACGATCGCAACTGGGAGCTGCGCTACTCCGCCTCTGCGCTGCGTTTTAACCTGAGCCGTGCGGTTGCCATCGATATGGAGAGCGCCACCATTGCCGCGCAGGGATACCGCTTCCGCGTACCTTACGGCACGCTGCTGTGCGTCTCGGATAAACCTCTGCATGGTGAAATCAAGCTCCCGGGCCAGGCCAACCGTTTCTACGAAGGGGCGATTTCGGAGCATTTGCAAATCGGCATCCGTGCCATCGATTTGCTGCGTGCGGAAGGCGATAAGCTGCACTCCCGTAAGCTGCGCACTTTCAACGAACCGCCGTTCCGCTAAGAACGTTAAGGAAAAACCATGCACACACCCTCTCCGCTCTCTGCCCTGCGGCAGTGGCTACAGGAAAACCATCTCGACGGGATGATCGTCCCGCGCGCCGATGCCTGGCAAAGCGAATACTGCGCGCCCTACGATGAAAAGCTGGCCTGGCTGACGGGCTTCGACGGCTCCGCCGGGCTGGCGCTGGTGTTGAAAGACAGAGCGCTGCTGTTCGTTGATGGCCGTTATCAGGTGCAGGCGCGGGTTCAGGTCAATATGGACGAGGTGGAGATCCACCACCTGCACAACGAACCGCTGGCCGGGTGGCTGGCGGAAAACGTGGCTGCGTGCACGCGCATCGGGTTTGAGGCGATGCTGATGACCCACGCAGACGTTAATCAACTGTCGACCACCGCGTGTGAACTGGTGCCGCTGAGCGGCTCGCCGTTCGATACGCTCTGGATCGACCGCCCTGCCGCCCCCGCAGGGCCGATCCGCGAGATGCCGCTGGCGGTCAGCGGCGAAAGCAGCGCCGACAAACGCCAGCGCGTCGCGGCTGTTCTTGCCGACAACGAGGCCGATTATCTGGCGGTGACCTTGCCGGATAACATCGCCTGGCTGCTGAACGTCCGCGGGTCCGACATTCCGACCAGCCCGGTTCCGCTGTCGTTTGCCCTGCTGAGCCGTGACGGCTCGGTTGAGTGGTTTGTCGATGACATTAAGCTCAGCGGATTACCGGCCCCGGTACGTGACGCGTTTAGCGTTTCACCGCAGGATACCTTTATCGATCGCTGCCAGCAGCTCGCCCAGGGCAAGCGGGTGATCGTCGACCCTGACACCGCTCCGGTCGCCCTGCGTTACGCCATCGAGCCGCAGGGAGAGATTATCTGGCTGACCGATCCTATCACCCTGATGAAAGCCCATAAAAACCCGGTTGAGCTGGCGGGATATCGGGAGTGCCATCATCAGGACGGTGCGGCGTGGGTGAACTTCCTGGCCTGGCTGAGCCGCGAAGTGCCTGAGCGCGCCGCGTGCGGCCAACCGCTGACAGAGCTGGAGGTTCAGGCAAAGCAACTCGCTTTTCGCAAGCAGCAGCCGGGGTTTGTTGAGCCGAGCTTTGCGACGATCTCAGCCTCCGCCAGCAACGCGGCGATGTGCCATTACCACGCGAGCGAAGCCAGCAACAAACCGATTGGCCATAACCATTTTTATCTGAATGATTCCGGCGGTCAGTACCACAACGGCACTACAGACGCCACGCGCACCCTGGCATGGGGCAAAGTGGAGCCGCAACAGCGCCTGCACTATACCGCCGTACTCAGAGGCTTTTTATCGCTGATGACGCTGCAATTCCCATCCGGCAGCCACGGGCACCAGCTGGATGCATTTGCGCGCCGTCCGCTGTGGGAAATGGGGCTGGATTACGATCACGGGACCGGGCACGGCGTGGGGCACCAGTTGTTGATCCACGAAAACCCGCACCGTATCGCGAAAAAGGTCAATCCGTGGCCGCTGGTGGCGGGCAACATTATGACCATTGAGCCAGGGTACTATCTGGCTGAAAGCCATGGGATACGCATTGAGAATCAGGTGGAAATCACAGAAAGCCGTCCGGGTTTCTGTCAATTTGCCTCGCTGACGCTGATCCCGATTGACCTGAGCCAGGTTGAGCTGCAGTTGTTAACCGAGCAGGAGAAAGAGTGGCTGGATGAGTATCACCAGCAGGTTCGGGAGGCGCTCTCCCCGCTCGTGGAGAGTGATGCACGACCGTGGCTGTTTGAAGCAACAGCACCGATTCGGGTGAACCGCTAGCGCGGTTTGTTGCCCGGTGGCGCGACGCTTACCTGACAATGTCACCGAGCGCAGAAAAGCAAAAAGCCTGCTTTAAAAGCAGGCTTTTTAAATTTGGCTCCTCTGACTGGACTCGAACCAGTGACATACGGATTAACAGTCCGCCGTTCTACCGACTGAACTACAGAGGAATCGTGTGAACGGGGCGCATATTATCGATGCTCCCCGATGATGTCAAAGGCAGAATGCAGATTTCCGATCGTTTGCCGGTTTATTCTCCACTTCGCGCATTTGTCAGACGTTCTTCAGGCTCTGAGAGAGCACGCTCTGCTTTTTTGCGCGGGTATTTCCACAACCAGCGCCCGCTTACCATCCGCCAGTAAAACAGCGCGCCGCGCACCGCCCAGTCGAGGAACATCCCCAGCCAGACGCCGACCACGCCCATGCCGAGCACAATCCCGAGCGTGTAACCCGCCACCACGCGACAGCCCCACATCCCGAGCATCGAGACCCACATCGCAAAGCGGGCATCGCGTGCGCCTTTCAGCCCGGCTGGCAGCACCCAGGATGCCGCCCAGATCGGCATAAACGCGGCGTTGAGCCAAATCAGGATCTTCACGACCTCTTTGACATCATTTTCATGGGTGTAAAACGAGGCCATGAGTCCGGCGAAAGGCGCGGTCCCCCAGGCTATCGCCGTCAGGCCGATAGTAGAGAGCCAAAAAACGTGTCGCAGCTGCCGTTCCGCCTGTGCAATCTGCCCTTTTCCGAGCCGTTTCCCGGTAATGATGGTCGACGCGGAGCCCAGGGCGTTACCCGGCAGGTTAATGAGCGAGGCGATGGAGAACGCGATAAAGTTACCGGCAATCACATCGGTGCCCATGCCCGCAACAAACATCTGGGTCAGCAACTTACCGCCGTTGAACAGCACCGACTCGATGCTGGCCGGGATCCCAATCCCCATCACTTCCCAGATAATGGCGAAATTGAGCGGACGAAAATAGCTTTTGAGTGTCAGGCGCAGCGACGGCGTAATGCCGGTCATCAACACACCGACGATCGCCGCCGCGCCGATATAGCGTGAAATCGTCAGCCCCAGTCCGGCACCGACGAAGCCCAGCCCGTCCCAGGAGAAAATCCCGTAGATAAGTACGCTACTGATGATGATATTCAGGATGTTCATCCCGCCGTTGATCAGCAGCGGAATTTTGGTGTTGCCCGCCCCGCGCAGAGCACCGCTGCCGATTAAGGCGATTGCGGCAGCCGGATAGCTTAAGACCGTCATTTCCAGGTAGGTGAGCGCGAGCTCTTTAACCTCGTTTGTCGCCTCACCTGCGACGATATCGATAATTTCCTTGCCGTAATAGTGGATCACCGCCGCCAGAATTATCGAAAACAGGGTCATGATCATCAGCGACTGCCTGGCCGCCTCGCGGGCGCGCTTCGGATCGAGCTTGCCGAGGCTGAAGGCCACGACAACCGTGGTACCCAGGTCGATAGCGGCAAAAAAGGACATCACCACCATATTGAAGCTGTCTGCCAGGCCGACCCCTGCCATCGCCTCTTTGCCTAACCAGCTCACCAGGAAGGTGCTCAGCACACCCATCAGCAGAACGCAGGTATTCTCCAGGAAAATGGGTACGGCAAGGGGGGTGATTTCTCGCCAGAACAGAACACGATAACTTTTACGTTTTGCATACCATGGCGTACGCATGATCGCCTGGCGTAGGGGGGCGGTGACGTTCAAAATGGACCTTAGCGAGAAAGTTGAAACTCCATTTCAAATGATGAGGCAGAAAAGGCTATCCTGCAAAGTATTTTCCATAAAAAATTTGTTTGAATTTACAACTAACTGACGACAGAATCAGCAATCAACCGCGGTTTGCAAAGAACAGGTTTGACAAAAGTTTTTTCGCCGTTAATATGTGCCTCCACAACGATTCCTCTGTAGTTCAGTCGGTAGAACGGCGGACTGTTAATCCGTATGTCACTGGTTCGAGTCCAGTCAGAGGAGCCACATTCTGAAAAGCCTGCTTTCAAAGCAGGCTTTTTGCTTTTCTGCGCTCGGTTACATTGTCGGGTAAGCGCCGTGCCACCAGGCATCACCCCATGCACAGGGGAAATAAAAAAGGCCCTCTGTCACCAGAGAGCCTTTTTACCACCTAACGGGGATTACTCGCTTTTCGCTTCAGCGTTTTTCATTTCGCCCATCGCTTTCAGCTTTTTAGAGATCTCACGACGTTCTTTTGAGATCTCAGCGTTTTTGATGATGTAGTCATCAACACGATCTTCGTAATCGCTTTTCATGCTGGCGATGATGCCCTGAATGGCTTCCACGCTCATGCCTGGCTTGATGTAGTCGCTCAGGTTGTCCAGCAGCAGTACGCGTTTTTGGTTGTCACGGATCTTCTTCTCAACGTCCTGGATTTCACGCTGCAGTTTGTTTTTGCGGCGGAACAGGCGGACGAATTCCAGAACATCCTGGAACGAAGGCTTGGTAGTTTCCATTTTTACACCCCTGATAATGTGAGAGTCGGATTCGTTAATGCCACCGTTGTAACAGACAGCGACGGCGAATGACAATGAGTATATCGTTTAAGACTATCATAACCCCAATTGATGCTGAATCGAAGCAGCAGGCGTCACATATGGCGATAGCTGCTTTTTATTTGCGCAGTGCCCGGCAGATAAGATGCGAGAGCAACTCCAGCTGCCGCGCCAGTTCCATGCTGAGCCAGACATAGCCATGAATCGGCGTTTCTGCCACGTTGTCCTCCTGCCGCTCGTTCATCAGCACCTTCAGCTCGGCCACGATCTCATTCAGGCGCTCGCTGTTCGCCAGAATCGGCTGCGGATTCCCTTCGTAAAGCGCATGAGCGATGGTGAGCAGCGTTTGCTGGGTCATCTGCTGCGTCTCTCTCAGCGTGTGTGCGTTGAGCATCAGCAGATGGCTGGGACGCGACGCCCAGTGGGCATTGATTTGCAGTTCGAGCATGCACACCAGGTTGCGGCTCACCGTCTGGATGGCTTCGAAAATGGCTTTCTGAATATGGGTTTCTTTGCTGGCAGGCGTAATCAGGCCGCGCATCTTAACCACGTCATTCAGGATTTTTTGCAGATGTTTTTCCAGACGCGGACGCTCGACCAGGTTGGGGGAAAACCCCGCCTGATAAACCCGGTTGAACGCGGTAACGTAATTGGCCATCTGGATACGCCAGTGGAGAAAGGCGCGCTGCGGCCAGATACCGGTAAACAGCATAGCCAGAAGTGACCCGAGGATGACATCTCCGCTTCGCCACAGTGCGGTCGTCATGTCACCTGCCGGCGCACCAACAACCACCGAAAGGGTTATGCCAATCAGCAGTGCCTGATACGGTTTTTTCCCCAACGCCAGCCAGCCGCAAAGAAACATCGCCGCGGCACACCACAGCAGCATAACGGGGAAGGAGATCAGCTCCAGTTTGAGCGCGATAAGCCCCAGCGCAGAGCCAAGAACCGTGCCGCCAATACGTTCAAACGCGCGTGGTACCACGTTCCCCCAGAAGGAGATAGGCCCCATGATCACCACCAGCGTAATCAGCGGCCATGTCCCTTCCGGAACATGCAACAAACGCACCAGCACAAAGGTCAGAATAAACGCCAGCGCGATACGAAGGCCATGCACCACGCGGTAATGTTTGTACAAGCGAATTTCAAAAGGCGTTAATGATTTGTCGGGACGCACACCCGCTCTCCAGCTAAACGGCAAACCGCGATTGTACTGTGTTTTCAGCCGGGCGAAACGCCCTGGCTGAAAAAACCCTGCGTTTACTGGGTCAACCCGCCTTGTGCTCTACCGGGACATACATTTCGATATCCCAGTAGCCATCCGCGTTGCCATCGTTCAGGTAACGTTCAAAACAGGGTTTGGGTGCAATTTGGTAGTGACGATCCTGCAAAAGAGAATTGAAGAACTGGTACCAGGGCGTCGCGAAATCATGCTCCTCAACGCGGGCGCTTGCCACCGCGTAGTCCCCGGCGGCGATTTCGGTCAGCATCACCCCTTCACTGTTGTCAGGAATGACGAACGCCTCCGGCACCGTAACGGCCGTGTCGCATCGCAGTTTTTCCGCCGGGACTTCGTCCGGATTGTCATAGTACACGGCCACCCACTCGAGCGGCTGGATTTGACGCCCCTCGACCCACATGCCTAACTGCTCAAAGCCCTGCTTAACGGTTTTCTCCCATGGCCCCACCAAGTGAAAGCCCGCGATTTTACGTTTCTGCTGCTGCGTGATGCTGTAGTCCATGCCGCCTCCGGTTTCACTGTATATTCATACACTGTAAAGCAAATGGCCTGTTCTCGACAAATGCGGAGTGTTTATTATGCGAGCAGACTCGCAACCCTGCCAGTCTGCTCGGGGGACGTGCGGTGTGGGGTTAAAGCGTGTGGTGCAGGTAATCCCCTAAACGGGAGAAGAATCCGCCTTTATTCACCGGCTCCAGCGTCACTAATGGCCAGTGGGCCACCACTTTGTCACGATCGTACAGCTGGATCTCCCCTACCCGCTGATGGGCCGCGAGCGGAGCCTCCAGCTCTTTTTTGTCCAGGACGTATTTGGCCTTGATGTTAGGCACTTCCGTCTTCGGCAGGGCCAGCCAGAAATCCTGATCCGTTCCCAGCTCCACCTGCTCTTTATCTCCGTACCAGATGCGCTCGGTCCCGACTTTTTTTCCGTTATGCAGGATCTGCACCGTGTCGAAATTTTGCTGGCCCCAGTGCAGCAATTTGCGCGCCTGATCTTCACGCCCTTTTGGGCTGTCGGCCCCCATGACGACCGCAATAAGACGGCGTTGACCGTCCACCGCCGAGGCGATCAGGTTAAAGCCTGCTCCGGACGTATGCCCTGTTTTCAGGCCGTCGACGTTCATGGTTTTATCCCACAGCAGGCCGTTACGATTCTGCTGGGTAATGCCATTCCAGGTCAGGCTCTTTTCGCTGTACATATGGTAGAACTCAGGCTCGCCGTGAATGATGGCCCGGGAAAGCACGGCAAGGTCGTACGCTGAGCTGTGCTGGCCGGGGGCATCCAGCCCATGCACCGTTTCGAAGTGAGTATCGCGCAGGTTTAGCTTTTGCACGTAGTCGTTCATCATGTTCACGAACTGCGGCTGACCGCCCGCGACGTGATCTGCCAGCGCGACGCAGGCGTCGTTACCGGAATCCACGATCAGCCCGCGGCTTAAGTCACGCACCGAGACGCGATCACCCGCTTTCAGGAACATCAGCGAGGAGCCGTCAAACACCGGGTTACCCTTCGCCCATGCATCACGGCCCACGGTAACGATGTCATCAGGCGTAATACGATGGCTATCAATGGCGCGATCGACGACATACCCCGTCATCAGCTTGGTCAGGCTCGCCGGGTTGCGCTGCTGGTGTTCATTGCCTGCCGTTAAAATCTGACCCGTGGTGTAATCCATCAATACCCAGGACCCGGCCTGAATGGCGGGAGGCTGCGGCGAAAAATCCAGCGGATCGGCAGCCAGCGCAGATGAAATGCTCGAAGCGAGCAAAGAAACAGCAATAAACAGACGGCGTTTCAACGGTATATCCTCAGGTCATTAAAAATCGTTGACCTTTTTACGGGAGTTCTGATGTCGTTACTTGCCTTAATTGCAAAAAAATGTGACAGAGAGCATATTTTTCCTCAGGCCCGCTCGCAAATTTCATCCCTGACGGCGCTTTTTATTCGGCCTCTCCCCTGCGATCGTTTACCATAGAGACGTCAATTTTTAACAGGATGGTATCACTGGTGTCTGACTCTGACGCGCGCCCTACTTTTTTATTCCACGATTACGAAACCTTCGGCACGCACCCGGCGCTTGACCGCCCGGCGCAGTTCGCCGCCATCCGCACCGATGAGGATTTCAACATCATCGGCGAGCCGGAGGTCTTTTACTGCAAGCCCGCCGATGACTACCTGCCACAGCCTGGCGCGGTGATGGTGACCGGCATTACACCCCAGGAAGCGCGGGACAAAGGGGTTAACGAGGCCGAATTTGCTCGCCGTATCCACGCCCTTTTCACCGTTCCGAATACCTGCGTGGTGGGCTATAACAACATCCGTTTCGATGACGAAGTGACGCGCAATATCTTCTATCGCAACTTCTACGATCCCTACGCCTGGAGCTGGCAGAATCGCAACTCGCGCTGGGATTTACTGGATATCATGCGTGCCTGCCATGCGCTACGCCCCGAGGGGATCACCTGGCCAGAAAATGAAGAAGGGTTAACCAGCTTTAGGCTGGAACACCTGACGCGTGCAAACGGCATTGAACACAGCAATGCCCACGACGCCATGGCCGATGTCTATGCCACGATTGCCATGGCGAAGCTGGTAAAAACGGCGCAGCCGCGTCTGTTTGACTATCTGCTGAGCCATCGTAGCAAGCAGAAACTTATCACCCTGATTGATGTGCCGCAGATGAAACCGCTGGTCCACATTTCCGGCATGTTTGGCGCATGGCGGGGGAATACCAGCTGGGTCGCTCCGCTGGCATGGCATCCCGATAACCGAAATGCGGTCATTATGGTCGATCTGGCGGGCGACATTTCTCCGCTGCTGGAACTCGACAGCGATGCATTGCGCGAACGGCTGTATACCCCGAAAGACGCCTTGGGTGACGTGCCCGCCGTTCCGGTGAAACTGGTGCATATTAATAAATGCCCGGTGCTGGCACAGGCCAATACGCTGCGCCCGGAAGACGCCGACAGGCTGGGCATTAATCGCCAGCACTGCCTGGATAATTTGAAAGTGCTGCGCGATAACCCGCAGGTGCGCGAGAAAGTCGTCGCCATCTTTGCCGAGGCAGAGCCGTTCGTGCCGTCTGAAAACGTGGATGCGCAGCTCTATAACGGCTTCTTCAGCGATGCTGACCGTGCAGCAATGAACATTGTTTTGCAAACCGAGCCGCGTAATCTGCCGGCGCTGGATATTACCTTCGCTGACAAGCGCATCGAGAAACTGATGTTTAACTATCGGGCGCGTAATTACCCTGGCACGCTGGATGAGGCAGAGCAGGAAGGCTGGTTGCAGCATCGTCGTAATATCTTCACGCCGGAATTTCTGCAACGCTACGCAGAAGAGCTGGAGATGCTGTACAGCCACTATAACGGGGATGCTGAAAAACAGGCGCAGTTGAAAGCGCTGTATCAGTATGTCCAGGAAATTGTCTGAGGAAATGCAGGCATAAAAAAACCGGAGGCAATGGTCTCCGGTTTTTTTATGGGTTACGTATCAGGCAACGTCTTCGTACTGAGGTACGGGATTACGGAAGCTTTTGGTTACGCAGGCCAGGTAGATTAAACCAATAGCCGCCCAAATCAGACCCAGAACCATTGAGCTCTCTTCCAGGTTCACCCACAGCGCACCCACGGTCAGCGCGCCGCACATTGGCAGAAACAGGTACTGGAAGTGGTCTTTCAGCGTCTTGTTACGCTTCTCGCGGATCCAGAACTGCGAAATCACGGAGAGGTTTACAAAGGTAAACGCCACCAGTGCCCCGAAGTTGATCAGCGCCGTCGCCATCACGAGGTCGAAGTTAATCGCTAACAGCGCGATAGCCCCAACCAGAATGATGTTCATTGCTGGCGTGCGCCATGTCGGGTGGACATAGCCAAAGAAGCTTTTCGGGAACACGCCGTCACGGCCCATTACGTACATCAGACGCGCAACGCCCGCATGTGCAGCCATGCCCGACGCCAGAACGGTGATGGTAGAGAAGATCAGCGCCCCGACCTGGAATACTTTACCCGCCACGTAGAGCATGATTTCCGGCTGAGACGCATCCGGATCCTTAAAGCGCGAGATATCCGGGAAGTACAGCTGCAGGAAATAGGTGGCGAAGATAAAGATCAGTCCACCGATCAGCGCGGTCAGGAAGATAGCGCGCGGAATAACACGCTCTGCGTCTTTCGTCTCTTCCGACAGGTTGCTGATGCCGTCAAATCCGGTAAAGGAGAAGCACAGGATCGTCGCCCCGGTAATCATCGGTATGACATGCGCATCACCAGACCAGAACGGTTTGCTGCTCGCCAGGGTTCCCGCACCTTCACCGTGGAAGACGCCATAGATCACCATACCGAGAATAACGGCAATCAGCACAATCTGCAGCACCACGATAACAGAGTTAAAGTTGGCAACAGATTTGATGCTACGCAGGTTGAAAGCGGTCATAAAGGCCACCAGCGCAATCACGAATACCCACGAAGGTATCGATGGCACCAGGGCTTCAAAATAAATTTTTGCCAGTAAGATGTTGATCATCGGTGCGAACAGATAGTCGAGCAGCGAAGACCAACCCACCATAAAGCCAACGGTCGGGCTAATGGATTTCTGGGCATATGTGTAGGCGGAACCGGCAGACGGATAGCGACGCACCAGCTTACCGTAGCTCAGCGCGGTAAACAGGATCGCGATCAGCGCGAAGGCGTAAGCCGTCGGAACGTGACCGTCTGTGAGGCCTGAAACGATACCAAAAGTATCGAACAGCGTCATTGGTTGCATATAGGCAAGGCCCATCATAACAACCGGAAATAGCGTAAGCGTCTTACGTAATTCCACGCGAGAGGTGTTTGGAGTTGCATTATGCGACATTGGATGTCTCCTTAACGGTGATACCCGCCGCGTAAGCGAATGATTGCCCCATTTTCTGTATTCCTCAGCGACAACAACTGTCGGATTTTAGTAAATATCTATCCGGTACGAAGCCCGGCCTCTTGGTTTTTAGTTTCGTTTCGTACATGCAAAAAAAAATAACCGACGCCTTTTATATCGTCGATTATTCATTTGTTTGCAGCGGCGGCATTTTGCCCTAATCATGAGGCAAAAGGCAATAGATTGAGAAACCCATCAATAAAATAATTTCACTAACTGCTTGAATTACCTTACTGGGGCTGAGAGTAAACAGCAGCAATAGCACTATTTGCTAAAATTTCATCCCGCCACCAGGCGCTCGCCAGCCCGGCGGTTTGTTCATTCCAGCCAACCCACACCGACTCATTACTGTTTTGGGCGATAACCTGTTTCTCGACCAGCGCCCCGCTTTCGATAAACCGCTGCGCGAGATAACGCGGGAGATATCCGCAACCCAGGCCGCTAATTTGCAGCTCGAGCTTGGTTTTAAAATCAAATACGGTGATCGCCTCCTGCTCGTCCAGTAGCTGCGACGATATAGCGCACTCTGCACGGGAGCTGTCCCCAACCACGATAGCGCGGAATCCTTTAATCACCCGCCGGTTGATGGGGTCAGGTTCGTTCGCCAGCGGGTGATGCGGTGCGACGACAAACACCTGGTCGAGCACGCCCAGACGGGCAAAACCGAAATCGCTGAGCTGGGGAGGTTCATGCAGCGCTCCGACGATGATATCCGCCCTGCCCTGGGTTAACGCATCCCAGGAGCCGCCCAGCACGCCGTTTATAAATACCAGCCGCGTCACGCTATGGCGTTCATAGAACGCTTCGATAAGCGGGGTCAAAAGAGAAAACGGAAAGGTATCATCAACGCCAATGACCAGCTCATTTTCCCAGCCCTGATGCAGTTTAATCGCCTGCTTTTCAAGCTCGCGAACGGTATGGAGCACGTCGCGCCCCTTCTCCAGCAGCATTTGCCCCGTACGGGTAAAACGCGCACGGTGACCGGAGCGGTCGAGAATCTGAATATTAAGATCGCTCTCCAGCTTGTGAACGGTGTAGCTCAGCGCAGAAGGCGTTTTAAAGAGCTTCGCTGACGCCGCAGCGAAGCTCCCCTCTTTTTCCAGCGCGTCCAGAATAATGAGAACATCCAGCAGCGGTTTCATGTTCGCCCCCTTGCGGTGTGCGAGTAACCCCGCTGATGGCATTACTCCATGGGCATAACCATCGGGTCGGGGTACTGATACTCAAACCCCAGTTCATGGCAGATACGGTTGCCATCAATGATTTTGCCTTTTCCTTCCCCTCCTTCACTGCTGAAGACCGGGGGCGCCAGGCCAAGCTGGCGAGCCATGAGCGGATAAAATGTCTGACGCGCCGGATGAGAAGGCGCACATATATTATAGATGTGACCGCCTTTTGGAGCCTGTAACAACAGTTCGATTGCGCCAATAACGTCATCAAGATGCACCAGATTGACGCCCTGCAGCCCGTCCGGAGCTGATTTTCCGGCAAAGAAACGGCCCGGGTGACGTCCCGGCCCCACCAGCCCGGCAAGGCGCAAAATATCGACCTGGGTGCCCGGCAGGTTATGCAGCCAGTCTTCCAGCTCCTTCAGCACCTGACCACTGGCAGTGACAGGATGACGTTCTGTGGTCTCCTTCGCCGTCCCGTCGATGTTCCCGTAAACGGAGGTCGAGCTGGTAAACAGAATGCGCGGAATATGATGCGCGAGCGCGCTATCGACAATCTCCTGTACCGCCTGGCGGTAAAAGGTCTCTCCAGGCCCACTGCGGCGCGCCGGTAAGGTGATCACCAGCGCGTCGACGTTCATCAGGGCGTCCAGGTCATCGGTATCACAGATCAACTCCGGTTCAAGGCGCAGCTCGACGCCCTCTATCCCGCACATTCTGGCAGCCTCCACCCCGTCCAGAGTGGTTTTACTGCCGGTCACCTGCCAGCCTTTCGCGGCTAATGACATCGCCAGCGGCATTCCCAACCACCCTAAACCGACAATTGCGACCTTTTTCATGTCCATTCTCCAGGCTTACTCACGTTTCTATTAAGGCTACGCCAGCACCGCTGATCACACAATTCATAGCATCAATATGAAATGAATTAATGATTAAAAAAAGCCCTTGCAAAGCAGCGTATAAGTGGTTTAGGTTAAAAGACATCACATGAATAAGCATTCATAGAGAAATTACATGACACGCGTTCAATTTAAACACCATCATCACCATCATCCTGACTAGTCTTTCAGGCGATGTGTGCTGGAAGACGTTTGGATCTTCCAGTGGTGCATGAACGCAAGAAAAAGCCCCCGGAAGATCCTCTTCCGGGGGCTTTTTTTTGGACCAAATTCGGACAGGTTAACGAGGAATAAAGAATGTTAGATAACTCACGTTTACGCATAGCTATTCAAAAATCAGGCCGTTTGAGCGACGATTCACGCGAACTGCTGGCCCGCTGCGGAATTAAAATCAATTTACACACCCAGCGTCTGATTGCTCTGGCTGAAAATATGCCTATCGATATTCTGCGCGTACGTGATGACGATATTCCCGGGCTGGTAATGGATGGCGTGGTTGACCTCGGTATCATTGGTGAAAACGTGCTGGAGGAAGAACTGCTGACCCGCCGCGCGCAGGGCGAAGATCCACGCTATTTCACGCTCCGCCGCCTCGATTTCGGTGGTTGCCGCCTGTCGCTGGCTACACCGGCGGACGAAGCCTGGGACGGCCCGGCCGCGCTCAATGGCAAACGTATCGCCACCTCTTACCCGCACCTGCTCAAGCGTTACCTCGACCAGAAAGGCGTGCAGTTTAAATCCTGCCTGCTGAATGGCTCCGTTGAAGTCGCCCCGCGTGCGGGCCTGGCAGACGCCATCTGTGACCTCGTCTCTACCGGCGCAACCCTTGAAGCAAACGGCCTGCGTGAAGTGGAAGTGATTTACCGCTCCAAAGCCTGCTTGATCCAGCGTGACGGCGAGATGGACGATGCCAAGCAGCAGCTCATCGACCGCCTGTTAACCCGTATTCAGGGAGTGATTCAGGCCCGAGAATCAAAATACATCATGATGCATGCACCAACCGAACGCCTGGATGAAGTCATTGCTCTGCTGCCGGGCGCTGAACGCCCAACCATTCTGCCGCTGGCGGGGGATCAGCAACGCGTCGCCATGCACATGGTCAGCAGCGAAACCCTGTTCTGGGAAACCATGGAAAAACTCAAGGCGCTGGGGGCAAGCTCCATTCTGGTGCTGCCTATTGAGAAGATGATGGAGTAACGGCCATGAGCTTTAATACCATTATCGACTGGAATAGCTGCACTGAAGAGCAGCAAAATGAATTACTGATGCGCCCGGCTATTTCTGCCTCTGAGGGTATCACCCGCACCGTCGCGGAGATCCTCAACAACGTCAAAACCCGTGGTGACGACGCGCTGCGCGAATACAGCGCAAAGTTCGACAAAACCGAGGTTGGCGCGTTAAAGGTGACCGAACAGGAAATCGCCGAGGCGGAAAAGCGCCTCGGCGACGAGATTAAACAGGCGATGGCGGTGGCGGTAAAAAACATCGACACCTTCCACACCGCGCAAAAACTGCAGACGGTGGACGTAGAAACGCTACCAGGCGTTCGTTGCCAGCAGGTTACGCGTCCGGTTGCCTCGGTTGGCCTCTATATTCCTGGCGGCTCCGCCCCGCTGTTTTCCACCGTATTAATGCTGGCTACCCCGGCGCGTATCGCCGGTTGTCAGAAAGTGGTGCTCTGCTCCCCACCTCCGATTGCCGATGAAATTCTGTATGCCGCTAAGCTCTGCGGCGTGCAGGAAGTGTTTAAAGTGGGCGGTGCGCAGGCCATCTCGGCCCTGGCGTTTGGTACGCAATCCGTTCCCCGGGTCGATAAAATTTTCGGGCCAGGAAATGCGTACGTCACCGAAGCCAAGCGTCAGGTGAGCCAGCGTTTCGACGGCGCGGCCATTGATATGCCTGCGGGTCCATCAGAAGTGCTGGTGATTGCCGACAGCGGGGCCACGCCGGATTTTGTTGCCTCTGACTTGTTGTCTCAGGCGGAACACGGCCCGGATTCGCAGGTGATTTTGCTGACGCCGGATGCCGATATGGCAAAACGCGTGGGTGAAGCCGCTGAGCGCCAGCTTGCCGATCTGCCCCGCGCCGAAACGGCCCGCCAGGCGTTATCCGCCAGCCGCCTGATTGTGGCCCGCGATGTTGAACAGTGTATTGCCATTTCTAACCAGTACGGCCCTGAGCACCTGATCGTTCAGACCCGCAACGCGCGCGAACTGGTCGACAGCATTACCAGCGCCGGCTCGGTCTTCCTCGGCGACTGGTCCCCGGAATCCGCGGGTGATTATGCGTCAGGAACCAACCACGTGCTGCCGACGTACGGCTATACCGCAACCTGCTCCAGCCTCGGCCTGGCAGATTTTCAGAAACGTATGACCGTGCAGGAGCTTTCCCGCGAGGGCTTTGCCTCGCTGGCCTCGACCATTGAGACGCTGGCTGCCGCCGAGCGCCTGACCGCCCACAAAAACGCCGTTACGCTACGCGTGGCCGCCCTGAAGGAGCAAGCATGAACATTGAAGATTTAGCCCGTGAAAATGTCCGTCGACTGACGCCCTATCAGTCCGCGCGTCGTCTGGGCGGCAAAGGTGACGTCTGGCTAAACGCCAACGAATTTCCGACGGCGGTCGCCTTCGAGCTGTCTCAGCAGACGCTGAACCGCTACCCGGAGTGTCAGCCCAAAGCGGTGATTGAGAACTACGCCCAGTATGCGGGCGTCAAGACCGAGCAGGTGCTGGTCAGCCGTGGGGCCGATGAAGGGATTGAACTGCTGATCCGCGCCTTCTGCGAGCCGGGCAACGATGCGGTGATGTTTTGTCAGCCTACCTACGGTATGTACAGCGTAAGCGCGGAAACCTTTGGCGTGGCGTGCCGCAACGTGCAGGCGCTGGACGACTGGCAGTTGGATCTGCAGGGCATCGCCGATAATCTTGACGGCGTGAAGGTGGTCTTTGTTTGTAGCCCCAATAACCCAACCGGGCAAATTATCAACCCTCAGGATATCCGCACCCTGCTTGAGTTGACCCGCGGCAAAGCGCTGGTGGTGGCCGATGAAGCTTACATTGAGTTTTGCCCACAGGCGACGCTGGCCGGCTGGCTTGCAGAGTATCCACACCTGGTGGTGCTGCGTACGCTGTCGAAAGCCTTCGCCCTGGCGGGCCTGCGCTGCGGCTTTACGCTAGCCAACAAAGAGGTGATCGACCTGCTGCTGAAAGTCATCGCCCCCTATCCGCTTTCTACGCCGGTGGCGGATATCGCCGCTCAGGCGCTGACCCCGCAGGGCATCAACGCCATGCGTGAGCGCGTGGCGCAGATCCTTGAAGAACGTCAGTACCTGATGACGGCTCTGAAGGCTATTCCATGCGTAGAGCAGGTGTTCGACTCCGAAACCAATTACATCCTGGCCCGCTTTACCGCCTCAAGTGCCGTATTTAAATCTTTATGGGATCAGGGCATTATCTTACGTGACCAAAACAAACAACCCTCTTTAAGCGGCTGCCTGCGTATTACCGTGGGGACCCGTGAAGAGAGCCAGCGCGTTATTGACGCTCTGAAAACGGAGACAGTATGAGCCAGAAGTATCTCTTTATCGATCGAGACGGGACCCTTATCTCGGAACCCCCTGCCGATTTTCAGGTCGATCGTTTCGACAAGCTGGCTTTTGAACCCGACGTCATCCCGGTTCTGCTCAGGCTGCAGAAAGCGGGCTTTAAGCTGGTGATGATCACGAACCAGGACGGTCTGGGTACCGACAGCTTCCCGCAGGCAGACTTTGATGGCCCACATAACCTGATGATGCAGATCCTGACCTCGCAGGGCGTGGCGTTTGATGAAGTACTCATCTGCCCGCACCTGCCTGCCGACGAATGCGACTGCCGTAAGCCTAAAGTGAAGCTGGTTGAACGTTATCTTGCCGAAGAGGCGCTGGATAAGGCCAACAGCTATGTGATCGGCGACCGCATCACCGACATCACACTGGCCGAAAACATGGGTATTACGGGGCTGCGCTACGACCGCGCCAGCCTCAACTGGGCAACGATTGGCGAGCAGTTAACCCAACGTGACCGCTACTCGCACGTGGAACGCAACACCAAAGAAACCCAGATTGACGTAAAGGTCTGGCTCGATCGCGAAGGCGGCAGCAAGATCCACACCGGCGTGGGTTTCTTCGACCATATGCTGGATCAGATTGCGACCCATGGCGGCTTTCGCATGGAAATCACCGTCAAAGGTGACCTGTACATCGACGATCACCACACCGTGGAAGATACCGGCCTGGCGCTGGGCGAAGCGCTGAAGCTGGCGCTGGGTGACAAGCGCGGCATTAATCGCTTTGGTTTTGTCCTGCCGATGGACGAATGTCTGGCGCGTTGTGCGATGGATATCTCCGGTCGCCCGCATCTGGAATATAAAGCAGACTTTACCTATCAGCGCGTCGGCGATCTGAGCACTGAGATGGTTGAGCACTTCTTCCGCTCGCTCACCTACACCATGGGTCTGACGCTGCACCTTAAAACCAAAGGCAAGAACGACCATCACCGCGTGGAAAGCCTGTTCAAAGCCTTTGGCCGCACGCTGCGCCAGGCCATTCGTGTTGACGGCGATGCACTGCCCTCGTCGAAAGGAGTGTTGTAATGAACGTGGTGATTCTGGATACCGGATGCGCCAACCTGAACTCGGTGAAATCGGCAATTACGCGCCACGACTACGAGCCGCAGGTCAGCCGCGATCCTGAAGTGGTGTTACGTGCAGACAAACTTTTCCTGCCGGGCGTGGGGACCGCGCAGGCGGCGATGGATCAGATCCACGAGCGTGAACTCGCGGACCTCATCAAAGCCTGTACTCAGCCAGTACTGGGGATTTGCCTGGGTATGCAGCTTCTCGGGCGTCGCAGCGATGAGTCGAACGGTGTCGACCTGCTGGGCATTATTGAAGAGGATGTGCCTAAGATGACCGACCACGGTCTGCCCTTGCCGCACATGGGCTGGAACCGCGTCTATCCAAAAGCGGGCGATCGGCTGTTCCGCGGTATCGACGACGGCGCGTACTTTTACTTCGTGCACAGCTACGCCATGCCGGTCAATACGTACACCATCGCCCAGTGCAGCTACGGCGAGGCGTTCACCGCCGCGGTGCAAAAAGATAACTTCTTTGGCGTGCAGTTTCATCCGGAGCGCTCCGGCGCTGCAGGCGCGCAGCTGCTGAAAAACTTCCTGGAGATGTGATGATTATTCCCGCTTTAGATTTGATTGACGGCACGGTTGTGCGTCTCCACCAGGGCGATTACGGCCAGCAGCGCGACTACGGTAACGACCCGCTGCCGCGCCTGCAGGATTATGCGGCCCAGGGGGCTGAAGTTTTACACCTCGTCGATCTGACCGGCGCAAAAGATCCGGACAAGCGTCAGATACCCTTGCTCAAGAAACTGGTCGCCGGTGTGGCTGTTCCGGTGCAGGTTGGCGGCGGCGTGCGTACGGAAGAGGACGTTGCGGCCTTGCTGGACGCGGGCGTGGCGCGCGTGGTGGTGGGTTCAACCGCAGTGAAAGATCCTGAGACCGTCAAAGGCTGGTTCCGCCGCTTTGGCGCGGATGCGCTGGTGCTGGCGCTGGACGTGCGTATCGATGCAGAAGGCGCTAAACAGGTTGCCGTCAGCGGCTGGCAGGAAAACTCCGGCGTAACGCTGGAGGCGCTGGTCGAGACATATCTCCCTGTTGGCCTGAAGCACGTGCTGTGTACGGATATTTCCCGCGACGGGACGCTGGCTGGCTCCAACGTCGGGTTATATGAAGAGGTCTGCGCCCGTTATCTGCAGGTCGCGTTCCAGTCTTCTGGCGGAATCGGTGATATCGGTGACGTTGCCGCCCTGCGCAGCACCGGCGTGCAGGGCGTGATTGTAGGACGCGCTTTACTGGAAGGTAAGTTTACGGTGACGGAGGCAATTCAATGCTGGCAAAACGGATAATCCCCTGCCTGGACGTGCGTAACGGCCAGGTGGTAAAAGGCGTGCAGTTCCGCAATCACGAGATCATCGGCGACATCGTGCCGCTGGCAAAACGCTACGCCGAAGAAGGCGCAGACGAACTGGTCTTTTACGATATCACCGCCTCCAGCGATGGACGCGTCGTCGACAAAAGCTGGGTGGCACGCGTGGCGGAAGTGATTGATATTCCCTTCTGCGTGGCGGGCGGGATTAAATCCGCGGACGATGCGGCCAAAATTCTCTCTTTCGGCGCTGACAAGATTTCAATCAACTCCCCCGCTCTGGCTGACCCGGACCTCATTACCCGCCTGGCTGACCGCTTTGGCGTGCAGTGTATTGTGGTAGGGATCGACACCTGGTACGACGATGCAACGGGCAAATATCACGTCAACCAGTACACAGGTGACGAAAGCCGGACCCGCATCACCCAATGGGAAACGCTGGACTGGGTGGAAGAAGTGCAGAGACGTGGCGCGGGCGAGATCGTGCTCAACATGATGAACCAGGACGGCGTGCGTAACGGCTACGATCTGGAACAGCTCAAAAAGGTGCGTGCGGTATGCAACGTCCCGCTGATTGCCTCCGGCGGCGCGGGAACTCAGGAGCACTTCCTGGACGCCTTCCGCGTGGCGAACGTCGACGGCGCGCTGGCTGCCTCCGTGTTCCACAAACAGATTATCAATATTGGTGAGTTAAAAGCGTACCTGGCAGCTCAGGGCGTGGAGATCAGGGTATGTTAACAGAACAACAACAGAAACAGCTGGACTGGGAAAAAACGGATGGCTTACTGCCCGTAGTTGTGCAGCATGCCGTATCAGGCGAAGTGTTGATGCTGGGCTATATGAACAAGGACGCGCTGGCGAAAACCATCGACAGCGGCAAAGTGACCTTTTTCTCACGGACAAAACAGCGCCTGTGGACCAAAGGGGAAACCTCCGGTCATTTCCTCAATGTTGTCAGCATCACGCCGGACTGCGATAACGACACGCTGCTGGTGCTGGTAAACCCGATTGGCCCGACCTGCCATAAAGGCACCAGCAGCTGCTTCGGCGAAGCGAGCCACCAGTGGCTGTTCTTATACCAGCTGGAGCAATTGCTCGCCGAGCGTAAAACGGCCGATCCTGAAAGTTCCTACACGGCGAAGCTTTACGCCAGCGGAACCAAGCGTATTGCGCAGAAGGTGGGCGAAGAAGGCGTTGAGACCGCGCTGGCCGCAACGGTGCATGACCGGGAAGAGCTGACCAACGAGGCGTCTGATTTGATGTATCACCTGCTGGTCCTACTACAGGATCAAGAGCTGGATTTAACGGCGGTGATAGAGAATCTTCGCAAGAGACATAAATAAGAAAGACCGGGGAGACCCGGTCTTTTTTTTGCCTGTGAATCAGGCTTTTGGTTTGTAGTTTCGCAGCGCGTTGCGGCCCAGTACTACTGCTGAACCGATAATCCCGCCAAGCAGTACGGCGAGGATCAGGGTGATGGCTTTTTTCGGGCTATCGCGACGGACGGGCAGGTTAGGCTTCATAACGTAGCGATAAACGTGAATGCTGTCTGGATTCACATTGAGGTTCTGGATATCCAGCAAGTTCTGTTTGGTCTGGTAGTAAGCACCAGAGAAGACCAGCGGACGCGAGGCTTCGTTATCAATCATGGATTTCAGCGCTTCGCTGCCCAGCAGGAACATCGTTTCCTGAGTAACATCCTGAGTTTGCTGAATTTGCGGGGTGGTAATTTTCGCCGCTTCAGCGTTTTTAAGCGCCTCAGTAATCTGTTTGATGCGCAGATCTTTCTGCTCCTGAGAAACCTTCTCCTGGTTTTCCAGAGAGTCTTTCAGGGTGGTGATCTGCTGCTTGATGTTGTCTTTAAGGTCAACGGTCAGCTCTTTTGCGGTCTGCTCGTCAACCTGCTGAATATACTGGGCAAGCTGCTTTTGTGCGGCTTCCGCAGATTCAGCCTCATAGCTTACCGTCAAAGGCAGCGTTTGTCCTTTTACCGTAGGCTCGATGGTCAATTTTTCAGGTTGGTCCTGATTTTCAAGCGCCTGAGATAACGCGGAGAAGGAGGAGTTGAAACGACCGATCGCGCGAGTCTGAATATCGAGCATTGACGGCGCTGCGCCGCCGTAAAGAATATTCAACGCATTAGTGTACGTGGCGATTTGTGCCGCATCAGGCTGGGCAATGATGGCGGATGAGGTCCATTTCTCTTTTGCGACCGTGATATATACGCCAGCTAAAACGATAAAAACAGCGATGAATGCCCCGATTACCCACTTTCCGCGCCAAAGTTGCAGCACTAAATCAAGTAAATCAATTTGCTCCGGGTCCGTACTGCGCGTGACCAGGCTATTGTTGTTTTGCGTCATACAATCCCTAACAGATAAAAGGGCAAAAAAATTATGTTTACGTAGTTTATCTGTTACTGCGGATTTTTCTATAGGAATTCGATGAGTTATATCGTAAAGATGCGTTATGTAACTTATCAGCAACGCGTTATCATAGTCACAATCTGGTGCCCTGTGCACCAACAAGAACGAAGCGTTAACGAGGAAAGATATGAAATTTTTGGTAACGGGCGCAGCAGGTTTTATCGGTTCGCATGTCAGCAAGCGACTTCTGGATGCTGGCCATCAGGTCGTAGGTATTGATAACCTGAATGACTACTATGACCCCAACCTTAAGCTGGCGCGTCTGGATCTGCTCAAATCCGACAATTTCTCTTTCCATAAACTGGATTTAGCCGACCGTGAAGGCATGGCTGCGCTCTTCGCCGATGAAAAGTTTGACCGTGTGCTCCACCTGGCCGCTCAGGCAGGGGTTCGCTACTCGCTGGATAACCCACATGCTTATGCGGATGCCAACCTGGTGGGTCATCTCAACGTGCTGGAAGGCTGTCGACACAATAAGGTTCAACACCTGCTTTATGCCTCTTCCAGCTCCGTTTATGGGCTCAACCGTAAGATGCCTTTCTCAACGGACGATTCAGTGGATCACCCTGTTTCGCTTTACGCGGCAACTAAAAAGGCCAATGAGCTGATGTCGCATACCTATTCTCATCTGTACAACCTGCCAACGACCGGCCTGCGCTTCTTTACTGTGTACGGCCCGTGGGGGCGTCCGGACATGGCGCTGTTCAAGTTCACCAAAGCGATGATCGAAGGTAAGCCGATCGATGTTTACAACTACGGCAAGATGAAACGAGACTTCACCTATATCGATGATATCGCCGAAGCCATCATCCGCCTGCAGGACGTTATCCCTCAAGCCAATGCGCAATGGACCGTTGAGAGCGGTTCGCCAGCAACCAGCTCTGCACCGTATCGCGTCTATAACATCGGCAACAGCTCTCCTGTTGAACTCATGGATTACATTACCGCGCTGGAAGATGCGCTAGGGAAAGAGGCCGAGAAAAATATGATGCCGATCCAGCCGGGTGACGTGCTGGAAACCAGCGCCGATACTCAGGCGCTGTATGAGGTGATTGGTTTTAAACCACAGACTTCAGTGAAAGATGGGGTGAAGCACTTTGTCGACTGGTACCGAAATTTCTATCAGGTTTAAAACAGAAAACCCGGCGTAATAGCCGGGTTTTTTATGGGCAACAGAGTAAAACTCAGTCGCTTCCGAACAGATCGCGGGTATAAACCTTATCCTCTACATCCGCCAACTCTTCCGCCATACGGTTTGAGATAATTACATCCGCTTCTTTCTTAAAGGCATCCAGATCGCGAATCACGCGTGAGTGGAAGAACTCATCTTCCTGCATCGCAGGTTCATAGATAATAACCTGAACGCCTTTAGCCTTAATACGCTTCATGATCCCCTGAATGGAAGACGCGCGGAAGTTATCGGAGCCGCTCTTCATAATCAGACGATAGACACCCACCGTCTTCGGCTGACGCGCCAGGATCGAATCGGAGATGAAGTCTTTACGCGTGCGGTTAGCATCAACGATGGCAGAGATCAGGTTGTTCGGCACCGCCTGATAGTTAGCCAGCAGTTGCTTGGTATCTTTTGGCAAGCAGTAGCCACCATAGCCAAACGACGGGTTGTTGTAGTGGTTGCCGATGCGCGGGTCAAGGCACACGCCTTCGATAATCTGGCGCGTGTTCAGGCCCAGGCTCTCTGCATAGCTGTCTAACTCGTTGAAGTACGCTACGCGCATAGCCAGATAGGTATTCGCGAACAGCTTAATCGCTTCTGCTTCGGTGGAGTCCGTAAACAGAACCGGGATATCCTTTTTAATTGCGCCTTCCTGGAGCAGCGCAGCAAAACGCTCCGCACGCTCAGAGCGCTCACCAATCACGATACGGGAGGGGTGCAGGTTATCGTATAACGCCCTGCCCTCACGCAGGAACTCTGGCGAGAAGAAGACATTATCAATACCCAACTCTTCTTTGATAGATTTGGTAAAGCCGACAGGAATGGTCGACTTGATGATCATCACGGCATTAGGGTTGATTGAGATGACATCTTTGATAACGGCTTCAACGGTAGAGGTGTTGAAATAGTTCGTTTTAGGATCGTAATCCGTTGGCGTCGCGATGATAACATAATCCGCGTCGCGGTAGGCATCCTCTTTGTCCGTGGTGGCGCGGAAGTTCAGCGGTTTATTCGCCAGGTAGTCCTGAATCTCTGTATCAACAATCGGGGACTTCTTCTGATTAAGCATGTCCACTTTAGACTGGACGATATCAAGCGCTACCACTTCGTGGTTCTGCGCAATCAGAATACCGTTCGATAAACCAACATAGCCTGTACCGGAGATTGTTATTTTCATTCGCTAATGACTTCCGTAAGTTAACTGTACTGATGGTCAAATGACCATCGCGATAAACATAACTGTTGGGCTTTGTACCTCCAGGCCGACAGAACTGTCAAGGCGAAGCAGGAGTATTGCCTGTTAACGGGGCGACATTCAGACTACTTCGAATAACAATCAACATTTTTAGAGCAAAAAAAACCCGGAGCTTTTCTCCGGGTTCTGATGGCATCGAGTAGATTAAATTAATCCAGCCATTCGGTGTGGAACACACCTTCTTTATCAGTGCGCTTATAGGTGTGCGCGCCGAAATAGTCGCGCTGCGCCTGAATCAGGTTCGCAGGCAGTACGGCTGCACGATAGCTATCGTAATATGCTACAGCGGCAGAGAAGGTTGGAACCGGAATGCCGTTCTGCACGGCATAAGCAACCACGTCACGCAGCGCCTGCTGGTATTCGTCGGCAATTTTCTTGAAGTACGGCGCCAACAGCAGGTTCGCGATCCCCGCATTTTCAGAATAGGCATCGGTGATTTTCTGCAGGAACTGGGCGCGAATGATGCAGCCAGCGCGGAAGATCTTCGCGATTTCGCCGTAGTTAAGATCCCAATTGTTTTCGTCAGAAGCGGCGCGCAGCTGCGAGAAGCCCTGTGCATAAGAGACGATTTTACCGAGATACAACGCACGACGGACTTTCTCAACGAACTCGGCTTTATCACCGGCGGGTTTCGCCTGCGGGCCAGACAGCACTTTAGATGCTGCAACGCGCTGCTCTTTCAAAGAAGAGATATAACGCGCGAAGACGGACTCGGTGATCAGGGACAGCGGCTCGCCCAGATCCAGCGAGCTCTGGCTGGTCCACTTACCAGTACCTTTGTTAGCAGCTTCATCCAGAATCACATCAACCAGGTATTTACCTTCTTCATCTTTCTTAGTGAAGATATCTTTGGTGATGTCGATCAGGTAGCTGTTCAGTTCGCCTTTATTCCACTCAGTAAAGGTTTCAGCCAGCTCTTCATTAGAGAGATTCAGGCCGCCTTTCAGCAGAGAGTACGCTTCAGCGATCAGTTGCATGTCACCGTATTCGATGCCATTGTGAACCATCTTCACATAATGACCAGCACCATCAGCACCGATATAGGTTACACACGGCTCGCCGTCTTCAGCAACAGCAGCAATTTTAGTCAGGATTGGTGCGACCAGCTCATACGCTTCTTTCTGACCGCCAGGCATGATAGATGGGCCTTTCAGGGCACCTTCTTCACCACCGGACACACCGGTACCGATGAAGTTAAAACCTTCTGCTGACAATTCACGGTTACGACGGATAGTGTCATGGTAGAAAGTATTGCCGCCATCAATAATGATGTCGCCTTTATCCAGATACGGTTTCAGTGAATCGATAGCAGCATCGGTACCCGCGCCCGCTTTCACCATTAACAGGATACGACGTGGCGTTTCGAGAGACTCAACAAACTCTTTAACCGTATAGAATGGAACCAGTTTCTTGCCTGGGTTCTCGGCAATCACTTCTTCGGTTTTTTCACGGGAGCGGTTGAAAACGGATACGGTATAACCACGGCTTTCGATGTTGAGCGCCAGGTTGCGCCCCATCACTGCCATACCGACAACGCCGATCTGTTGCTTGGACATTACATACTCCTGTCAGGTGTGAATACCCCGCCGTAACAGAGTCGGCGGGTAAAGTGAAGAACATGTTAACCCAGGTCAGCGACCTAAAGGTAGCAATAGATGTCTTCTGTAGAATGAACTTTATACGTTCAAAAATCGGTTATTGGTGCATTAATATGCGCCGTCACGATGAAGGACAACTTTCACAGTTTTGAATAGAATAGCAATGTCATTCCATAGCGACCAATTTTTAACATACCAGGAATCAAAGTAGACACGCGTATCGTAATCAACATCATTTCGACCGCTCACCTGCCATAAACCTGTCATGCCCGGTTTTGCCATTAAATAATAATCAACATTATCATCATAACGAGCCAACTCTTCAGATATAATTGGACGTGGGCCAACCAAACTCATTTGTCCTTTCAAGACATTGAAAAGTTGTGGCAACTCGTCCAGACTAGTCTTACGTATAAACTTACCTACAGAAGTGATTCGCGGATCATTTTTCAATTTAAAATCACGATTCCATTCTTCACGCGCTGAGGAATCTGATGCTAGTAATTCTTCTAATACTTCCTGAGAGTTCAGCACCATTGAACGGAATTTGTAACAGGGAAATAATTTTCCATGACGACCTACACGCATATGCCCATATATTGCTGGACCACCATCTCGCGTAACCTTATAGTATAGATAGATCAATAATGGCGAACTTACGAGTATTATTAAGAAAGAACATATTATATCGAATGTTCGCTTAACGAAGCGCGATGTCCTTTTTGCCAGATTGTTATTTACACGGAAAATCATGACTTCATGACTGAATAAAAATGCCATATCAGTTCCATATAACGGCAACCCTCGCGTGGTAGGGATAACAGATACATGTCGAAAACCATGCTTCGATAAAGTTTTAAGCCAATAATCTCTCACATCAGATTCATGAGATTCAACCGCGATAACGAACTGAACAACTTTACCGCTGAAAGAACTAAGCAGCCATGATTCATCATTGATATAAGTTATATTTTGTAGTTGATCATTATATCTGGCAGAAACATCAAACATATACCTTACATCGAATCCCATGCTTTCTTCGCTACGAAGAGCCAGGCATGCCTCAAATGCATTTTTCCCTGAACCGATAATGACGGTGGTTTTTTTCCAGCAACCGAGACGATCAAGTATTCTCCGTGACAAAGCGCGACCAACAGGTACCATCATCATCGCGAACATCCAGGTTAAAACCCAAAGATAACGTGATGATTGCCACTTAGAAAAAGCAATGACTGAAAGTTCAATTACAGCAAAGATAACCAACGTGCGTAATAACTCTTTCAATTCAAACCAAAACGGTTTTCTATACGAGTAATGCCTTAATCTTATCCAAAACCAGCTAACACAAATTACAGACAGTGAAATATGGGTAATTACACGGTCATCAAACTCACTTTGTGGTATGAAACGAGGCAAATTTCCTGTAAAAAGATCAAGTAACCCTAATGCCAAGAAGAAAGGTAATATTAAAGTTATCAAATCAACCAAGGCTACAGTGCACTTTGAGTAGAAGAAAGTGCGTAATGACGCTATGTTCCTGTTCACTTAATCTCCGATTTCCAATAAGCTTTGTGCATGCTAAAAGCTTTGCGTTTCGAAAGTGATAATTTCTGATAATTCTTCCCAAGTTTATAACCAATTATTTTCATGAAATTATTAATTTCAGCTGGGATTATGTAAAAAGGATTATGCTTCATTAAAAATAAGAACTCTGACAAAAGGAATTTTTTCCCCTCACCGCCAGCACCTCCAAAAGTGTTGCCAATCCAATTTTCACAAGTATGAAACACCCCAATATCAAAATATCTTTTGAATTCATCTAATGGTGTATAATTATGAGAGTGTTTGGCAACAATCTCAGGACAATATCCAATCGAGTAATTGTTCTGGATAGATTTCGCGGCGTAATACATATCCTCACATAGAATAGTGTTTTCAGGAAAACCGCCAAGCAGAACAAAAATTTTTGAATTATATGCTGAGAAAGAATTCGATAAGAAAACAGCTTTCAAACCCATTTCCTTATAGTTTTTTGAAGATGCTATATATGGTTTATCTTTATAATTATAATAGCGAGCATGCTTTGCAATATAATTAGCATCATCATGTGGCAATTGCTTTCCGTATAGTGCAGAAAGCTTAGGATTGTCAAAAAATTTTTCCAGAATTATTTCAATCGCGTCCTTTGGTGATTGCAAGATCGCATCTTGCGTTAAAAACACAATAATTTCCGCATCAAGTTTTTCAATACAATAACGAGCGGCTATATTTCTCGTTCCACCATGATTAAATTCCGAACGCTTGACATCCAGTATAATGAAACCATATTTCTCGGATATGATTCTTGTTGCATCAGTGGATTCCGAATCAATTGTCACAACGGATACTGACTGGCTTTTAAGATGCGAGAGCTGGAATGCTGCCTCCTCCCATACTTTACCGCCATTGCAAGTTGGAATCACTACACAGAGATTTTTATGCATATAGCTTTCTCTTTTTTAAAAGTAGTATTTTATAAATATACAGAAACATTACAGCTAAGACTTGCCCAATAGCTACACCGTATACACCAAAGAAATACGCACCTATTGGCATAGTAATTACGCCCACCAATGCAGCAAATACTGATGATATAATTATTTTTTTATCTTCATTATATGCATATAATTCATAGTGAGGTAGTAAGGCATAACTATAAATAATGCTACTTAACATCAGCGCAGCCAGTAATGGCATGTATTCAATATATTCGGTTTTTTTCATCCATAATAACAGTGCATATACTCCAACAGGTAAAACAACCACTAGCGTTAAACTTAAAAAAGAAACAGCTCTTATAAATTTTTTTCTAAAATGAGCCAATCCTTCAAAATCTTTATTTTTCACTGAACTTACTATTTTAGGATATATTTGCATTACTACTACAGCATCAACAAAAGCAAGTAATGCACTAGCAAAGCTTGAATAAAAAGAATAGATGCCTACTATTGATAAATTACTAAAATAACTTAGAGAATATCTATCAACCAAATAAATGGAGCGGAGGGCAAGTGTGCCTATAAGTAAGGGGGCAGCGATCTTTACCCCTTTCCGCATCCAGGCAAAATCAACGCTAGTATCCTCGGCAGTAATTTTGCGCAAACGGAGAAGCTCAGGTACTACCAGCAAAATCGATACACAGGAACCCAAAAGCCACAATATTAGTATTACATTTATCTCCCGCTTATCAGTATTAAGGAACATTACTAATACTGCAGCGTAAACCCAAACTCCCGAGCGGATAAAAAGAGCCACATTTGCCAAAAAGGCCCTATTCAAAACTACAAGTAATCGCATTGATTCTTGCGCTAAATGCTCGGCAATAAGGATCAGATAAAACCAAATAATAAATTGTTTTGGAAGAAAACCTAAATAAAAGAAACTATATATCAATGGAAAAGCAATGAGGTAGAAAATAAAATAGAAAATGTATTGATTTTTTATAATTCCATACCACAATGGTTTATCAACTGACAATATTTCTCGGGAGGAAAAGGTATAAAAATCCATACCTACAAAAAAAAGTGCGTACGTAATCGAAGCAGAAAATAATGAATACGCACCAAGTTCCTCTGTTGAGAGGAACTTAGCAATAAAAATTACCAAAACGAAGCGACTTGCCAAAGTTGCTCCGCGAATGAGTAAATTATAAAGTTTCACAATTAATTTTTAGCAAGAATAACAGAACGAGTGACTTCGAGGAAAGATTTACCCATGACTTCATCCGGTTCAAGATGACATCCTTCAGCCCATTCGTTCCAGGCGTTAATAAAGATAAATTGTTTATCATGATCGTAGGCAGATGTGGACTTAATCGCATAATCAAGCCACTTCCGGAAGTCTTCTGGATCATTATTTTGGATGACAGTCGGGGTTTTTCTTCGAGCAGTATTATCCCATGATGGAAACACCGCAGGGTATTTAACGTAATTTACTGGCCATTCTTGCGCCACTTTCTCTGCAACAAGTTGCTTATAATCAATACGGTTAACGGCCGAAACACTACCTTTCAGCGCTTGGTAAATTGTTGTTGGTAGAATTTTACGGGCGGTATCAACAATAAACTGAGATGAAGACTTATTTTCCTTTGGAAAATCATTACGATTTGGCTGGAAATCCATAATCGCATCGAAACCAAGGGAGAGAATTGCTTCATCGTTCAGTTCAACAAATCCATTTTTAACAGCAACAAGGTGCAGTTCTGCTACGCCATTTTCTCTCGCATATTTTCTAAGGCGTTCGATATAGTTTTTTGGCTCAGGGATATTATCAACACGGTAAATTAAGAAAACAGGTTTTCCTTCGACCAAAATATGACGACGATCTAAAAAGTATGGCGCAAGATATTTCATATGGGCTGATGCATCAGCATCAGTGTAATCTTGTTTAATCAAAACTTCTCGCTCCATCCCATCCCAGGCGCGAGTCCAGTTTTCATTCGCCCAACATAAGCAGAATGGAAAATCAGGCGCACCAGTAGTTAACATATCTTCAACTGGTTGCTCTAACAACAGCTCCCCATTAAACCAATAATGATAGTAGCAGAAACCATGGATACCATATTCTCTTGCCATTTCGGCTTGTTTATTTCTTGTAGCAGCAAGACGTAAATCGTAATACCCCAAATCTGCCGGAAGCTGCGGTTGATGATGACCTTTGAAACGAGGTCTTGCCTTGACAACATTACGCCACTCAGTAAACCCTTCCCCCCACCATTCATTATTCCGTTTTACTGGATGGAATTGAGGTAAATACATGGCTACTAACTTGTGCATTTTTCAACCTTAGTTCAGAAAATATTAATAATAACAAGAAATATATGAAGAATTTGATATCGACGACATTGTAAATGTTTCCCATGTTGAATGCATGGGTTTCTATTAATAATACTTTCGCTGATAAGAAAAGCGAAATGATATTGGGATATTCAATTGATTTCTTTATTAAAAATAATGTTACACCAATTAAAACCGCGAACATTAAATTCAAAAAGTATCCACTAATATAACCCACAGAGGAAATTAATATTGCAGGGTAACCCATTGTAAACGTAATGCCTCGCTCACAATAAGAGTCAACGAGGCTTACAGGAGCTATTTGGTACATTAATGAGTACAGCCCTCCCGTTAATTTGCAATTTTGGTTATAGGTGTACAAATAAGCAATACCATTCCCGGATGGATTAAGTTCATCTATCGCCCACCATACTTCACCTTGTAAATTGAGCACACGACTTTCAATGAATGAGAATATACTCCCAGGCAACTGATGTATATATTTGTATTGATAATATATCAAGCCATACAAAATCAACATCAGCAATAATAAAAACAGAACTGTTTTGGTATTAATGATTTTTACTTTTTTATAAATCACTAAGGCCCCAAACAACCCGACAAAGAAATACATTAAAGTTAAAAAAACGCCGGTGAATTTTTCACCATAAATAACATTGAAAACACAAAAAAGTGCCACGACCAATATATAGGATTTGTAATTATTTCTTCCATTTAATTTTAACCTTGTTATATAAACACCTAAAATGAAAGAAAGTAAGTAGCCTTGGTATAAAAAATTTCTAATGCCTGGATATGGATGTAATGCCCAATAGTCAAATCGCTGCACTCCTTTAAGTAAGGGACTTCCCCAAAGCAAAGCACTCACCGTGAGTACTGCGAATATTGACATTGAAAAAAGTAAAATTAATTGTTTTTCCAAAAGAAAATAATCACCTTTCAGCGTAAAACTAAAACGATTTATTCTATATTTGTTTATAATACCAAATGAAAACATCCCAATAACAAAAAAGGATAATAAATAAAAAACTAATCTGGTTACCCCTCCCGTTGCATATGAGGTAACTTGTAACTCCTCTATAAACGCTCCCGTTTCAAGCGATATATTCGAAACTATTGCTGTGAAATGTGGAAATATAAATGGCATAAGCAAAAAGAAAAAATATTGTTGCTTCTGATACAGATGCTTGCAAAACAAAATAAACAATAAGACGCTAAAGAATCCTGAAATTAGATATAACTCTGGAAAAATGGAAACTGCAATAACCGCCGTAAGAGAAATAAATAATGTTGCAATCGGATATAAATTTATTCCAAGAGATGATTTCACATATTCACCTTTGAAAGCTCTTCAATCTGGTACACTAAATTATCAAAACCTGGCATTTCTAAACTAAATGGCGGATTATTGATTGTTGGAAGTAATAATTTTTCGAGATCCTCGCTTTGAATAGTATATGCATAGCCGAGCATTTCAAAATTATCACAATTAAATTGTGGATCATATATTTGAATACTAACCTTGCCTGACATAGTTACTTCAAGTAACGCAGTTGAGGTGAGCGATAGAAATACATCATGATCTCTAATTGCATCTTCCATATTTCCATGATAAATATTTTTCATATTTTGAAGATATGGAGCATCTGTTTCCCAAGGATGGGCCTTGAAATTATAAAGTATAGCATCCTTGCTTAACTGTGATGATAGCAGTTCTATAATAGCCAAATATTTTTGTTTGTATTTTTCCCCATATTTGAACCACGGTTGACCAAGAAAGCAAACTCTTATTGGGTTAGAGTACTCAATGTTAGTTATTTTTTTTATAGGCTCATAAAAACCACCTATAACGACTTTGGTTGAATCAAGACCTAACCCGGTAACTACATTTTTCTGATTATTATCATAACAAACGAAGTAATCGCATATCCAACCATCAATTGTTTCAGCGTCAGTTTTAGATTGAAATAATCCATGTTGTATACATACTGTTTTGATGTTAACCGCGCTAGCAATGTTACAAAATACCCTCTGAAGTGGTAGGGAGTCGTTTTCGACAATAATTAGTGGCTGCGCTGAGCGGTCGATTACTTTCATAAAATTGTGCTTCATTTTTGATGAAAGCATTGTTAGTTGCGCATGAATATCTCTTTCAAAACCAATACTTAAAACATTCCAGAAGGTTCCGTTTGGAAGATAGCTAATGTTATTTTTAAGACAAAAAAGTAACTGTTTGGGACCACCGATGATGCAAATTTCATTTTTTGGCAATGCTGTAATCAAATTAGCAAAGCGAGTTCCTAAGAAAAAATATTTTTTGTTACCTTTAGGTATGAGCCAAAAAAAAATGGACTTTACTAAAACATCATAAAAGGGGACAATCCATTTTGCATTATTTTTATATAGCTGAGCAATATTGCTTTTGAAATTTACATCTTTATTATTTCTTTTTTCAACATACTCATAAACATCATCGGTGTTCAATCTTAAACTCCCTTCTCAGCTATCTAATATATGCAAACTTAAGCGGTTCACCCATTTTAATATCGCAGAGTGAAGTTTTTCCAATAAATTCTTCGTAGTGCTTCGGCGGGACACCAAAGCCAGGTCGGATACTCTTTATATTATCTGGGGTGAAGACGTCCCCGGCTTTAATGTCTTTAACAACATAAAGTGAACGCCGGAACTTTACATTTCCTTTTTCACTCTCTTTCCGTGCATAGTTTACACTGCCTAAAGCCTGCCAGGCCGTTTTTGCATCACGACATAATGCAAACAGCTCTGCAGGTTCAAGTGAAAAACTATCATCTGGCCCACCGCCATTGCGATCCAATGTAACGTGTTTTTCAATCACATTTGCACCAAGCACAACCGATGCTATTGCCGTTGTGTTATCAATTGTATGATCCGACAATCCAGTAATTACACCGAAACGTTCAGCCATATCTGGAATCGTTGCAAGGTTGTAGTCTTCAGCTGGTGCCGGATAGCCGCTAACACAATGTAAAACGACAAGTTCCTTACACCCGCCTTCGCGTGCGGCATTAATCGCTTCCTGAATCTCCTGCTCATCAGCCATACCGGTTGAGATAATCATTGGCTTACCAGTTTTGGCAACATATTTGATTAATGGTAAATCTATAGCCTCGAAAGAAGCAATTTTATATGCCGGTGCGCCTAACTCTTCAAGCAGATCGACTGCTGTAAAATCGAATGGGCTGCTAAAAATAGTAATCCCAAGCTCTTTTGCTTTTTCAAATAAAGGCTTGTGCCATTCCCATGGCATTTGTGCTCCTTTATATAAATTGAAAAGCGTCTGTCCATTCCATAATCCGCCATGAATCTGAAAATCTTCTGTATCACAATCAATAGTAATGGTATCTGCACGGTAAGTTTGCAATTTGATTGCATTAGCACCCGCAGTTTTCGCTTCTTCCATAATTTTGAAGGCGCGGTCGATATCACCATTATGGTTCGCTGATAGTTCAGCTATAATATAAGGAGGATAGTCCTTTCCAATTCGACGACCATCAATTGTAATAAACTCGTTCATTATTTTTTCTCGCTAATATATTCGCTGGGAGACATTTTAAAAAAACCAAGACGCTCAAATAACTGATGTGATGCATTATTCTCTGGCAAAACGGTAGCCAGGATCGAAATATCATTATGCAGCATTAATGTTCGCTTGATAGCTGCTCTCGCAATGCCTTTGCCATGACTTGCTGAGGTTAAAAAGATAGATAGTTCATATCTAGCCTCGACATGTTCAACAGGATCCAATCGAATGACGCCACATGCTGCAATGTGTTCAATGATGTAAAAGAAAGAATCACTAGCCGCTAACTTACGCTGCATCCATTTAACGTGCTTTTCATATTCAGGAATCTCAGGGTTGCGCGCAAACTGCCGTGTCTTTGGTTCACATTGAAGCTGATATACAAAGTCAATATCATCACATGTCGCTTGACGAAGAAATACATTGATTCCATCTTTTGCCGGAATAAGTATCATTTCCTGAGTAACCCTGAAAAGACCTTGACCATCACATATATTCATAGCAAGGAGTCGCTGTACATGATAATGAGAGACCAAATGTGTTAAGGCTGTGCCGAGATCAGAGGCGTTGAATTTTTCAGCATTCATTATAATTGCCCCTGCCTCTGCCAAATTATTGGCTATAGTTCTTTGATTATCCGCAATAACAACATTCACTGCTGGCAACCCCATTACGCAGCGTTCCCATGTAGTCCCCCCTAATGCGCCTATAGCAAAGTCATGTTCTAACATTAATTCAGCCATATTAGAAACATTGAATAGGACTTCAACACAGTATTTTGATTTACTGGCAAGCATAGCGATCTCTTCGCCATGCGGACAAGCAGCACCTAAAATGACAGATATTTTTTCAATGTTTTCAAAATCGAGATGTTCTAAACATTCCAGCATTTTCCCCGCAATGTTTTGTGCATCGACACCGCCCATTGTTAGCATAAGTTTTTTGGGCTTTTTAATGCCAGCTTTTCTGGAAATTGATTGATCTCTTAACTGCGAGAATATAGGGCTAATTAAAGCAAAATTGGTACCAGCCAAAACCTTGCCATTATTTTCATTGAATTTTACATAATCTCTTGCGTTACGCTGATATGTTTGATCAATAATTAAATCACCGCAATGTGGCCGATTGCACAGATCATCTATAATTACTAAATAAGCTTCAGGAAACCGTGCTTTTACAATCGCTTCCCATTCTCGATCAAGCGAATAATGGTCTACGACGATAATATTCGGAGAACGGCAATTCTCTGCTACTAAACTAACAAACTGCTCAGCATCATCGCACTGGTTACCATCGAGCCATGATTTTTCATCCCGAACATAAACGTCAGGTTTGTCTAATGCGGTAATTACTTTTAAAGGAAATTTTTCCTGTATGATTTTTTCTAAAATATTTCCGTGATGGTTTTTAGATACGAATGTGCACTGCGCGCCTGCTTTTTTTAGTGCCTTCGCCAAGTTCAGGCATCGGATTATATGCCCTGAGCCTATCGAAAGAGATGAGTCAGCCCGCAGATACACGTTCATTTTTAAACTCCATGGTTTTAAACAACCACTCTGCTACACGCCAGTCTTCAGGTGTATCAATATCCTGGACTCGTTCACGCGGAAGTTCGATCGAATAAGAGTCTGCGCTAAAAATCGGCTTTTCATTCAACCATGCAAATGATGTTCCCCAGTAAAATTGACCTGCATCGTGCCAGGACTCTTCAAGATCTTGAGAACGAACATTGAACATTTCTGGTGAGAACATACTTATACGCTGTTCGTTGCTGACTTTCAGTGCCCGTTGGATAGGATAAGGGAATCTGGTAACGGTAAATGCGTAATCGCCTTGTTGTTCACCGAGGGTTACTAGCCCGCGAACAATATCCTCAGCACGAATAAAGGGCGCAGTAGCGTAGATACAGCATACAAAATCTACCTCATAACCGCTGCTTATGAGCCATTCAGTGGCATGGCGAATAACAGGAATGGTACCAGCAAAATCATTCGAAAGCTCTTCTGGACGAATAAATGGCACTTCTGCACCATATTCATGCGCAACTTCCGCTATCTCTTTATCATCAGTTGATACAATGACTCGGTCAAAGACGCCGCTCTTTTGAGCGGCTTCAATGGACCAGGCAATCATTGGTTTCCCACAAAATTCTTTAATGTTTTTGCGTGGAATACGCTTACTGCCACCACGCGCAGGAATGATTGCCACATTCATTTAAAAGAACTCCCGAATGCACTGGATGACGTACTCCTGCTCTTCATCAGTTAACGTGGAGTACATAGGGATGCTAATCGCACGCGCGTAATAGTCCTCCGCGACCGGGTAATCTCCTGCTTTATGCCCTAATTGCTCATAATACGGTTGAGTGTGAACGGGGATATAATGAACGTTAACACCGATACCTTTGTCACGCATGTAATCAAACAATGGCTTGCGCATGGCAGGATCGTTTACCGTTAACGGGTAAAGATGCAATGCACTGTAACAACTCTCTGATTGCAGAGGTGTCGACACGGGAATGCCATCAAACGCAGTATGATAACGTTTTGCGAGTTCATGGCGACGCGCCACAAAACCGTCGATACGCTTAAGTTGGGTCACACCCAGTGCTGCCTGCAGTTCAGTCATGCGGTAGTTCAAACCAAGATCAACCTGCTGGTAGTACCAACCACCTTCTGACGCTTTGGTCATTTTATCTTCGTCACGCGTAATGCCATGACTGCGGAAAAGCTGCATACTTTCAGCCAGCGAATCATTATTCGTCAGCGCCATTCCGCCTTCCGCCGTGGTGATGATCTTAACTGGGTGGAAACTCAGAATGGTGATATCAGCAAAACGAGAGTTGCCAATTTTGGCACTCTGGTAGTTGCCGCCGATGGCATGGGACGCATCTTCTATAATAGCAAAACCATACTCTTTCGAAAGCTGATGGATCGCTTCCATATCGCATGACTGTCCAGCAAACGCTACCGGTACAACAATTTTAGGCAATGTGCCTTCAGCTTTCGCAGCAATGAGTTTGGTTTTCAGCGCGGTAACGCTCATGTTGTAAGTCTGTGGGTCGATATCAACAAAGCTTACATTTGCATCGCAATAGAGCGCACAGTTTGCCGAAGCCACGAAGGTGTTAGGCGAAGTCCAAAGCCAGTCGCCTTTTTTCAGCCCCAGCGCCAGGCATGCAATATGAAGTGCAGAAGTCGCGCTGTTAACCGCCACTGCATGTTTAACGCCGACATAATCAGCGATTGCCTGCTCAAACTGTGGAACACATGGCCCCTGAGTCAAGAAATCAGACTTCAGTACGCTCACTACTGCATTGATATCTTCATCAGAGATATCCTGCCTTCCGTAGGGGATAAATTTCATTAGATATTGCCTACTTTATCGCGATTATCATCAATCCATTGACGAAGCTCTTCAATGCTCATCCATTCTGCATTGCTATCACTCTCGTAAACGAAGCCTTCTGGAACGCGCTTGCCATCTTTAATACGTTCTGGAGAGTCGCACCAGTTATGGATGGCAGGAAGGATTTTAAAGTGTTCTGGATACTCATAGGTATAATGCGCATCTTCTGCACTGATCATCTGTTCATGCAATTTCTCACCAGGACGAATACCAATCACTTTCTGAGCAGCATCTGGCGCAACGGCTGTTGCGACATCCGTTACCTTCATTGAAGGGATTTTCTTAACGTAGATCTCGCCGCCTTCCATGTCGTTAAAGGCATGCCATACCAGCTCAACGCCCTGCTCAAGGGTGATCATAAAGCGGGTCATGCGGTCATCGGTGATTGGCAGTTCGCCCTTGTCTTTGATGGACAGGAAGAATGGGATAACAGAACCACGAGAACCCATCACATTGCCATAGCGTACCACGGCAAAGCGGGTTTTGGTGGCACCAGAATAAGAGTTACCGGCGACAAAAAGCTTGTCGGAGGCCAGTTTTGTCGCACCATAAAGGTTCGCAGGGCTGCTAGCTTTGTCAGTAGATAGTGCAACAACGCGCTCAATACCTTTGTCGATACAGGCATCGATAACGTTCATTGCACCATTGATATTGGTTTTTACACATTCGAAAGGGTTGTATTCTGCTGTTGGCACGATTTTAGTTGCGGCCGCGTGTACCACAAAATCAACGCCATCCAGCGCACGGTACAGGCGATCTTTATCGCGCACATCCCCAATGAAGAAGCGAATACGGCTTTCATCTTTGAAATGTTTAGCCATTTCCCATTGCTTCATTTCATCACGAGAATAAATAATAATCTTTTTCGGATTATATTTTTCAAGCGTCATACGAACAAATTTATTGCCAAAAGAACCTGTACCACCAGTAACAAGAATTACTTTGTCATTAAACATGATATTTACTCTATTCAAATTTGTTAGGCGACTTGCCAACAATAAAATTACGCAAAAAATTCTACATCATTCCACAGAGGTTGAACTTGATCTTTAGAAGAAAGATTGAAATCACCCTCGCCTGGCCAATCAATACCTAGTGTGGAATCATTCCATCTAATACCACGATCAAATTCAGGAGCATAGTAGTTCGTTGTCTTATATAAAAATTCGGCGGTTTCGCTTAGAACAAGAAAACCATGCGCAAAGCCTTCAGGTATCCATAATTGGCGCTTGTTTTGTTCAGATAAGTGGACTCCAACCCATTTCCCAAATGTTGCAGAACTCTTACGAATATCAACTGCGACATCATAAACTTCGCCAGTGACACATCGAACTAGTTTTCCCTGAGCATGGGGACTGAGTTGATAGTGCAAACCGCGTAAAACACCTTTGGATGATTTAGAATGGTTGTCTTGTACAAACTTAACCTCACGCCCAACGGCGGATTCAAAGACCTGTTGATTGAAGCTTTCCATAAAAAAGCCACGCTCATCGCCAAAAACCTTTGGCTCGAAAATCAACACATCAGGAATACTCGTTTTAATTATGTTCACTGTTAGTAACCTTTAACAATTCTAAGCAAATACTGGCCATAGGCATTCTTTGTTAGCGGCTCTGCCAATTTTTTTACCTGTTCAGCTGTGATAAAACCTTTGCGATAAGCAATCTCTTCTGGGCAAGCAACTTTCAGGCCTTGGCGCTCTTCGATTGTCGCGATAAAATTACTCGCTTCAATTAAACTCTGATGCGTTCCAGTATCTAGCCATGCATAACCACGCCCCATCATGGCAACAGACAGACGACCCTGCTCAAGATAAATACGGTTAATGTCAGTGATTTCTAGCTCACCGCGTGCAGACGGCTTAAGATTCTTAGCCATCTGGACAACATCGTTACCGTAGAAATAGAGACCCGTAACGGCATAATTACTCTTAGGCTCCAGCGGCTTCTCCTCCAGACTGATAGCCGTACCATTCTTATCAAATTCCACGACACCATAACGTTCAGGGTCGTTAACGTGATAAGCGAATACCGTTGCACCATCACCTTTATTCAGCGCATCTTCAAGTTGCTTAGGCAGGTCATGACCGTAAAAAATGTTATCGCCCAGCACCAATGCGCAGCTGTCTTCACCAATAAACTCTTCACCGATGATAAATGCCTGAGCCAGTCCGTCCGGGCTTGGCTGCACTTTGTATTGCAGATTTAAGCCCCACTGACTACCGTCGCCCAGCAGTTGTTCAAAGCGCGGCGTATCCTGCGGAGTACTAATGATCAGGATATCTTTAATCCCTGCCAGCATGAGTGTCGACAGCGGATAGTAAATCATCGGTTTATCGTAGATAGGCAGCAGCTGTTTACTCACCGCCATGGTCACAGGATACAGACGGGTGCCGGATCCCCCAGCAAGAATAATACCTTTACGCGTAGTCATTATACATTCTCTTTAAATACGCAATGCCCGCGCTCGGGCATTTTATATTGATTAAATTGATTGAGCGGTAAACAGTTCAGCGAGCATACGCTTCACGCCAACATCCCAGCCAGGCAACACCAGACCAAAGTTTTTCTGGAATTTTTCAGTGTTCAAGCGCGAATTCTGCGGACGACGCGCAGGCGTAGGATACGCAGTTGTTGGAACGGCATTAAGTTTTTCAATTGCCAGTTCAATTCCGGCCTTTCTCGCTTCATCGAACACCAGTGCCGCATAGTCGTACCATGTAGTGGTATCAGAGGCAACCAGATGATAGAGTCCCGCCACTTCCGGCTTGACCAACGCCACGCGAATAGCATGCGCGGTGCAGTCTGCCAGTAATTCGGCACCCGTTGGTGCACCCACTTGATCATTGATCACCGAGAGCTCTTTCCGCTCTTTTGCCAGGCGAAGCATGGTTTTTGCAAAGTTATTACCTTTGCCCGCATATACCCAACTTGTACGGAAAATCAGGTGCTTAATGCAATGTTCCTGTAGCGCTTTTTCGCCATCAAGCTTGGTCTGGCCGTACACATTAAGAGGTGCTGTCGCATCCGTTTCACGCCATGGCGTTTCGCCATCTCCAGGAAAGACATAATCCGTCGAATAATGGATCACCCATGCACCAATTTTTGCCGCTTCTTTGGCAATAGCCTCGACGCTGGTTGCGTTGAGCAGCTGCGCGAATTCCTGTTCAGATTCGGCTTTATCCACTGCTGTATGCGCCGCTGCGTTGACGATGACGTCAGGCTTAATCGCGCGCACTGTTTCAGCAATCCCCTCTGGATTGCTGAAATCGCCACAGTAATCGATTGAATGCACATCGAGCGCTATCAAATCGCCCAGCGGTGCCAGTGCGCGCTGGAGTTCCCAGCCCACCTGCCCTGTTTTCCCGAACAGAAGAATATTCATTATTGACGCTCTCCATAATTCTGTTCGATCCAGGTTTTATAGGCACCGCTTTTTACGTTGTTGACCCATTCCTGATTATCCAGATACCATTTCACGGTCTTACGAATACCGCTTTCAAATGTCTCTTCAGGTTTCCAGCCTAGCTCAACGCTGATTTTATGCGCATCAATTGCATAGCGGCGGTCATGGCCTGGGCGGTCTGCAACATAGGTGATCTGGTCGCGATAGGACCCTTCTTTCGGCACGATTTCATCCAGCAGATCGCAAATGGTATGTACGACATCCAGGTTTTGCTTTTCGTTATGGCCACCAATATTGTACGTTTCGCCCGGTTTACCCCGAGTGACAACGGTATATAACGCACGCGCGTGGTCTTCCACATAGAGCCAGTCACGGATCTGATCGCCTTTGCCATAGATTGGTAACGCTTTACCGTCTAACGCGTTCAGGATCACCAGCGGGATCAGCTTCTCCGGGAAGTGGTAAGGACCATAGTTATTTGAGCAGTTAGTGACTATTGTCGGGAAACCGTAGGTACGTAGCCATGCGCGCACGAGATGATCGCTTGAGGCTTTAGACGCAGAATATGGGCTGCTTGGCGCATAGGCTGTGGTTTCGGTGAACAACGGCAGCTCGGCTGATGACGGATGTTCGTCCGGGTGCGGTAAATCACCGTAGACTTCATCGGTTGAAATATGGTGGAAACGAAACGCGTTTTTGGCTTCTTCATCTAGTTTTGACCAGTAAGCGCGAGCCGCCTCCAGCAGCACATAAGTGCCGACGATATTCGTTTCAACAAACGCTGCAGGGCCAGTGATTGAGCGATCAACATGGCTTTCTGCTGCCAGATGCATCACCGCATCCGGTTTATGTTCGGCAAAAATGCGATCCATCGCCGTTTTGTCGCAAATATCAGCGTGTTCAAATGCGTAACGAGCATGACCGCTAACGTCAGAAAGCGATTCCAGGTTACCGGCATACGTCAATTTATCCACGTTGACGACTTCATCCTGGGTATTATTAATAATATGTCGTACAACGGCTGAGCCGATAAAACCGGCCCCGCCCGTAACAAGAATTTTCACGTTAACTATTCCGTCTGTTGGATATGGCGAGATATTGATGTGTAGGCGCTCAGTAAATATCACTGAGTCAACAAATAAGCACGCTACCGCCCCTGGCTTAACAGCTACCAGTGCACTGAGCAATGCTTCATGAAATGAAATGTGATGGTCTGTTTACAGACCGAAACTGGCGTTAATTGTCGTCCTAAATGGCATCAGAAACAAGCACAAATCGTTACAAATCAGAGCAAAACACAATCAGATAACTCCATGTTATTACAGGAGTTAATAACAAAAAACGGCAACCCTCATTCTGGTTATGTAACAACAACCAAAATGCGGACTGCCGCTTATTCAAAGCGTGGTGAGAACTTAGTCGTTAGCCAGCAACTTCTCAATCCGGGTTCTGAACTTCTGACCTTCCTTCAGGTTACGCAGGCCATACTTCACAAACGCCTGCATATACCCCATTTTCTTACCGCAGTCATAGCTGTCGCCCGTCATCAGCATGGCATCAACTGACTGCTTCTTCGCCAGCTCAGCAATCGCATCGGTCAGCTGGATACGGTCCCAAGCACCCGGCTCGGTTTTTTCCAGCTCGGCCCAGATATCTGCATTCAGCACATAGCGGCCTACTGCCATCAGGTCGGAATCCAGCGTCTGCGGCTGATCCGGCTTCTCAATGAACTCGACGATGCGGCTCACCTGCCCTTCCGTCTCCAGCGCTTCTTTTGTCTGGATAACAGAGTACTCGGACAGATCGCCTTTCATGCGTTTCGCCAGAACCTGGCTGCGACCCGTTTCATTGAAGCGTGCAACCATCGCCGCCAGATTGTAACGCAGCGGATCGGCAGAGGCATTGTCAATGATGATATCGGGCAGCACAACAATAAATGGATTATCACCCACCACCGGGCGTGCGCACAGAATCGAGTGGCCCAGACCCAGCGGCTGTGCCTGACGCACGTTCATGATGGTTACGCCAGGAGGACAGATAGACTGCACTTCGGCCAGCAGTTGGCGTTTGACGCGCTGCTCAAGCAACGCTTCGAGTTCGTAGGAGGTGTCGAAGTGGTTTTCAACGGCATTCTTGGAGGAATGCGTGACCAGGACGATTTCTTTGATCCCTGCAGCCACAATCTCGTCGACGATGTACTGAATCATCGGCTTGTCGACAATCGGCAGCATCTCTTTTGGAATTGCCTTTGTGGCTGGCAGCATATGCATGCCCAGACCCGCTACCGGAATGACTGCTTTCAAATTAATCATTATACCTTCCACCTTAAAATGGTTGACGAATTATAGCTTTTAAACCTGTTTTCGCCAGTATGATTTGCCGTAAATCTCATAGAATGTTACGCCACCGCACCACAAATTACAGTAGTTGTAATCTGAATAGTAAACGCTTATCTACCAGGAATAGTCGTAAAATTGCCAAATGTGCTTATCTGTGAGGCAGCGCAAAATTCAGCCGTTCTGTATTCACCGTTTGTTGGTCGACCCGATCAATATCCACCGAGCTCTGCCCTTTTTCATTCACGGCCTTGATGTTCGCCAGCGAGAGCAAGGTCTCATCTTTGGCCATGAACTTCCCGCGCACATCTTTGCGCAGGTCAAAATTCATCTTCAGCGCCGGGCCAGTGGCTGCCTCCTGCATGACGTTGATATTGCGCAGGAAGAGATGCTGAGGCTTGTTGTGCAGTTCAAGTGTAGCACGCTTGAGGTTGAGGTTAGTGATGGCAACAAAGGAGGTTGCATTACCCGATGAAATCTGTATTCCGCGCAGTTTATACGTAAGCTGGCGATTATCCAGGCGAATATCGTTAAGCTTGAAGTTCTGCGGGATCGACAAATAATCCCCCTTGATCACCCCGTACCCGATTAACATTCCGGCACTATTGACCATATCGATATTATCAATGATGAAATTATCACAGCCATAAATAGCTACCGTGGCATTATCAATCCCCGCCTTCTTACTGAAATCCGGTGTGATATTGGTGGCTTTTACATTACGGATAATGAAGTGTTTGCCGTTTTCGACGTGGACTAATTGCCGACAGTTGCTGCCCGTAATATTGGCGACAACGAAGTTCTTCACCGTTTGCTTTTCAGGGTAGTCATTGTCATAGGTGCTCCCGGCAAGGCCAATGCCGATACCCCAGTTCGTCTTGCCGTTGGTGCAGTTGATCGTGTCAATCACGTGGTCGGAAATCAGGATATTGCGGTCGTTAATCGCCACGTTCCACTCGATTGCATCACCCTGCAAATGGCTGAATTGACAATTGATAATCCGCGCGCCGTCAACCTGGTTATGAAACCCCTGGCGCAAAATGGCGTAATTGGCCTGGCTCACGCTGAGGCCATCAATCAGCAGATTGCGCATCACGCGCGGTTTCTTTCCGCCAATATAAATCTGCGTGACCGGCCCGAAGCCGCTCATCGCCAGGCCCTTAATCACGCAGTCGGACCCGCGAACGTCCAGGGTGATGTTGTGGGTGCGCCCTTTTCCCTCACCGATAACTTTACAGCCTTCCTGGAGGACAAACCGCCCGCGTCCGTTACCTTTCAGCGCGCCGCGAACGAGCAGCGTTTTACCGTCCGGAATAAAAATGCCGGTATTGATGTTTTCGCAGGTGAGCCCGGCGGGCACCACAACGGTGTCGGCTTCGCTAAATGCCTGCTTAAAGGCCGCAATCCAGTCGTTATGATTGTAGCGATCGATACTGACCGTCGACCCGCCTGCTGCCCGCGCCGGTCGGGACGAGAGCAGCGGCGCAGCGGCCAGAAGCGATAAAGATGAAACAAAGCGGCGTCGGGTAATCTTTTTCAGCATACAACCTCGGCGTTACAACGTTTGCAGCAGGCTTGCTAACTGGCGATTGATCGCCTGCTGGTTAAATTCGGCTTCCACTTTTCCGCGCGCATTGCGCAATATCGACACCAGATCCTGCGGGTCAATATCGCAAAAGGCGGCGAGACGATCGGCCAGCGCTAAGGCATTGTTTTCAGGCACCAGCCAGCCGGAATGCTCCGACGTAATCAACTCGGGAATACCGCTGTGCAACGTAGACACGACGGGAATGCCCACCGCCATCGCCTCCATCAGCGCCACCGGGATCCCTTCCATGTCGCCGTCCGCTCCTGTCACTGAAGGCAGCAGGAACACGTCCGCCTCATCGAGCATGGCCTTCACCTCGTGGCTCGGCTTAAAGCCCGGCATCTCCACATAACCTTCCAGCTGATACTGTTCGATTAGGGTGCGTAAACGGCGCTCCCACGGCCCAATCCCCAGGATGCGGTAATGGAAGTCCACGCCGCGCGCTTTGAGCTGACGACAGGCTTCGATAGCCACATGTAGCCCCTTCTTCTCGGTCAGACGGGCCACGGAGATAATCTGCAAGGGTGTACCCGGCGCTTTTACCGGACGCTGGGTGAATCGCGCCATGTCCACGCCCATCCGTGATACGGTGATTTTTTCGCTCGGGCAGCCCATGGTTTTGAGCCGTCCTGCCCACAGCTCGCTGATGGGCAGCATCATGTCGCCCCGGCGGAAAAGCTGCTGATATTCAGGCGTGTAGTGGTTGAGCACCTCGCGACTCGAGATGTCGATTCCGTGGAAGATGGTGGCGATCTTGCCCTCAATCACGCCAAGCTCACGCAGTTTCGCGGCGGTCACGCCCGCCGGGCCGAAGTGGGCGATAAACACATCGGCACGATACGGCTGCGCCGTTTGCCCGCAAATAGCCGAGAGGATCAAATTGCGGGATTCGGCCCCGTAGCGTGACACGTTCAGCGCCCGCCACGTTGACGCGCGGTGGAGTCCCCGCAGCGTCTGGCCTGCACGGTAGCGCAGCTTATTCATTCGCCCGCTCGGTTCATCCTGCAGCCAGCGGGTTTTCGCCTCCAGCCCATACTGGGTATATGCCGCATGGGTGTTCTGCGTGTCGCCCTTTTGCAGGGCGACAATCTCCACGTCATATCCCATATCGATAAACGCGGTGATCTGGTTCAGCACAAAGGTTTCAGACGACAAAGGAAATTTCAGTAAGAAGAAACCAACCTTCATTTCCCCTCCCCGACGCGATCGAGCACCGATTTCACCATCCCAATCCCTTTCTCGCGCTCGGCTTTCACCGCCGCAGCCAGCCGTTCATTGATAGCAGGCAACTGCCCCAGCGTGTCGCCGACCATGGCCCCGAGGGAGCCGTCCAGCAGATGACGTATATCGACCGCCATTTCGGGCATGCCGAGCTGCTGCATAATGCCGGCAGATTTGTGCTCGTAGTTAATCGCGATAGCGGGCGTACCGAAGTTCATGGAGATAATCGCCGAGTGCAGACGGGTGCCCACGGTCAGGTCACAGGCAGAGAGGATCTTGCCCATCTCCAGGTCGTTCAGTTCATCCATCACCACATGGTAACGCGAAGGGTCATTGACCAGCCCACGCAGGTTCAGGGCCACCATGCGGTCGTCTTTGTTATAGCTGTCGATACCGGTACAGGTTGAGAGCGCCAGCACCTGATACCCGCTGTCGAGCACCCGGTTAACAACCTCGGCGAAGGCTTTCTCATACGCCGCCTGGGTGGTGCCAAGACGTTTATCAAACGGCGCCAGCTCGCGCAGGGTAATGGCAACGGTTTTCTGTTTCGCGGTCACATCCAGCCAGTGCTGCACGGCATAGCTTGCCTGGAAAGTGGCGTCCTGATGGTCCACCAGCCAGGCGGTATCCACGCCGTGTTCGACTTTTGTGGTATCAATTTCGCTGCGCTTCATCATATCGAGGCTCACCGATTCACGCAGGATCAGCGCGTCGCAGTGGCCAAACACGTAGTTCGCCAGCTGGTTGAACTGCGGATCCTGGAATGGCCCCACGCTGTGGCCAATCATGAACAGCGGTTTTTTCGCCATAAAGGTGCAAAGCGCGTGTTCGAACTGCGGCACACCGTACAGGTCGACAAAGAACGATCCGCCCACCTGAATAATGGCGTCATAGCCCGACAGCAGACGGACAAAATCGGTAAAGCCCTGCGCGATGGCAATATTGCGCAGCTTGCCGGTATCGGTCACGCGGGAGAGCAACACCTGATGCTGATAGCGACGGCGCAGCACTTTCTTCACGCGGCCCATAACGCCCGCGGCGTTATTATATTGTTTCATCTGGCTGTACAGCGGATCGCCCATCACCGGGCGGTTTAAAAGCCAGGAGGAGCTGACCGGGTAACGGCTCATCACGTCGACTTCCGTCTCTGGCTCAAGGGTGTTAATCGCATCCAGTAAACCGCGCAGAATGGCGCTGTCGCCACGGTTGCCGCAGGTATGGTTGCCAAGAATAAGTAATTTCATAATGGCCTCTTAAAATTAGCCTGCGCGAAGCAGCGTTTTCATTTTTTCGTTACGGCAAAACTGACGTTTCATCTCAACCACCAGCGCATTACGCGACAGCACAATCATCACCCCGAACGCCAGCGCGCCCGCCGCCACCTGCACGGCCAGCAGCGCGGCGAGCGGCAGCTGCCCGTTGAGCACCACGCCCAGCCCGTAGCTCACGACAAGGGTCGGCAATGAGAGGTAAAACGGCAGCCACAGGCTCAGGATGTACTGGCGGTAGCTTGAGCCGAGCACCGGCTTAATCATCACGAAGTAGCTCAGCACGGTATTGATGATTTGCACCAGCAGGAAGCCGAGCGTCACGCCGAGGGCGCCGGCCATGTGGCCGCCGACAACGATCGCCGGAATAAACAGAAAGGTTTTGAAGACGTTGAATTTGAAGCTGATATCAACGCGGGCTTTCGCCATCAGCAGCGAACCAATCGGGTTCCCCACCGAGCGCAACAGCCCGACTACGCAAAGCAGCTGCAGGATCGGCACAATGCTGACCCACTTCTCGCCAAACACCAGCGGGACGAAGTTGCTGGAGACCACCATCAGACCCAGCAGCACCGGGAAGTTGATAATGCCGACCACGGAGAGCAGCTTGTAGAAGTTGACGCGCAACTTCTCCGTGTCGTCCTGGATTTTGGCGAACGCCGGGAACAGCACGCGGGTGATAATCGGGTTCAGCTTCATCGGCGGAACAACCGCGACGTTGTACGCCAGGTTGTATCCCCCTGCGACGCTCGCGCCGAGAATACGCGCCAGCACCAGCGTGGAGAGATTGGTATTGACGTAGTTAATGATACTGTCGGCGGTCAGCCATGCGCCAAAGCGCAGGTTGGAGGATACCGATGCCAGCGAGAAGTGCAGCCCCGGGCGATAAATTTTGCGGCCAAAGTAGCCAAACAGCAGCGTACGCACGGCGGAATTGACCAGATAGCCCAGAATAGCGGTCATCGCCAGCGGCCAGAAATGGGCGCTGACCACGGTAAAGGTGAAGCCCGCCAGCACGGCGCTGGTTTCGATCATGCCGATTTTGTTGAACTCCAGCTCCTTTTGCATCAGCGCGCGAAACTGCTGCCCGTGGGGGATCAGCACAAACGCAAAGGAGAGCGTGCGCATCAGCGGTGCCAGGTCCGGGTTATGCAGCACGCGGGCGATGGTGTCGCTCAGCAGGAATACCAGCACAAACACGCCGATCCCAAGCCCAACGTTCAGCCAGTAGAGCGTGGTCAGCTCCAGATGGCTAATCTCCTTGCGCTGGATAATCGAGTTGGCAATACCAAAGTCAGACAGCGTATCGGCGAGGGCGATAATCACCAGCGACACGGTCAGAAGACCGAACTGGTGATTATCGATAATGCGCGCCAGCACCGTCATCTGCACCAGCCCAAGGCCAATGATGACGATGGTCGCCATTGCCGACCACTTGGCACCACTGATGGTTTTTTCTCGTAAGCTCATCTTAGTACGCCGCTTTGTTCACGAAACCTTTGAAGATAGTCAGAAAGACAATCTTGATATCGAACCAGACGCTCCACTCGCGGATGTACTCCAGATCGAACTCAATGCGTTTTTCCATTTTTTCCAGCGTGTCGGTCTCGCCGCGCCAGCCGTTGATTTGCGCCCAGCCGGTAATGCCTGGCTTCACTTTGTGGCGCAGCATATAGCCTTCGATCAGGGTGCGGTACTGCTCGTTATGGGCGACGGCGTGCGGACGAGGCCCCACGATCGACATGCCGCCAGTAAAGACGTTGATAAACTGCGGCAGTTCGTCCAGCGAGGTCCGGCGCAGGAAGTTGCCCACGCGGGTCACGCGCGGATCGTTTTGCGTCGCCTGCGTTACCACGCTGTCGTTTTCCATCACCTTCATGGAGCGGAATTTCCACACCATAATCGGCTTACCGTCCATGCCGTAGCGGGTCTGGCGGAAGATAACCGGGCCGGGCGAGCTGATCTTTACGGCCAGCGCAATGCAGCACAGCACCGGGGAAATCAGCAGCAAAATCAGCGACGAGAGCACGATATCTTCGAGGCGTTTCAGCACGCGGTTAATACCGGACAGCGGCGTGTCGTACAGCGGAACCACCGGAACGCCGTTCACTTCTTCAATACGGGAGTGGAGAATGTTAAAGGTAAAGACGTCCGGGATGAGGATCACCGAGCAGGTGGTGTCCGCCAGGTCACGCACCAGCGTTTTGATGCAGGATTCATCTTTCATCTGCATGGCGATGTAGACGTTGTGGATCTTGCCGGCTTTTGCGTCCTCGACCAGCTGTTCGTAGTTTCCCGCCCAGTCCGACGACACACCGCCCGGCTTAGCATCGTGATAAATCCCCACCACGTCGAAGCCTAACCACGGCTCTTTGCGGAAGGAGTTAAGCAGCACCTGCCCTACCGGCAAATCACCGGCAACGGCCACATAGCGGGTGTTATAGCCCCGGTTACGCAGCCAGCCTGCGCCAAAGCGGATCAAGGATCGGCACACCACCATGCCTACGCTGGTCAGCAGATACCAGGCCAGATAGGTCACCAGACGGTTATCGAAATCCTGGCTGAAAGCCACCAGCCCGGCGCTGAAGATCAGGCTCAGAGTCCAGTTTTGCAGGAGAAGCATCAGCTCGGTGGTTATTTTCACACCGCGCCACGAGCGATAAAAATCGGTCATTCCGCCGATCATCTGGAACACCACCAGCGCGATCAGGGCCATCAGCAGATGCATATATAAGAACGACTGCCCGCTGATCTGACACACCACCCACAATCCGCCGACCATGATGGTGATATCAGAAAATCGCTGCACCATAGAGATTAACGATGCATTCGTTCTCGCTCGGTCGCGCTTTTTTAGATTCGTCATCGTTGTTCCTTTAGTTCACAACCTTCCCCCTCACCCTAACCCTCTCCCCACAGGGGAGAGGGAACTTGAACACCCTCTCCCCTGTGGGGAGAGGGCCGGGGTGAGGGGCCAGGATTTACTGATTCAACAGCGCCAGAATGTCCTTCGTTCGCGCTTCCATCAGCGCCGTATCGGCCCGTGATTCCACATTCAGGCGCACCACCGGTTCGGTGTTGGAGGAGCGCAAGTTGAAACGCCACTGCGGGAACGACATGCTGATCCCGTCGGTGCGGTCGATTTCAAGGGCATGGATCGCAAAGTGATGCTCCACGCGGGCAATGGCCTCGGCAGGCTGCGCCAGCGTGCTGTTGATTTCCCCGCTTGCCGGGAAGGCGGCCATGCGGTCACGCACCAGTTCGCCCAGCGTTTGCCCTTTCAGGCACAGCAGCTCGGTTACCAGCAGCCACGGGATCATCCCGCTGTCGCAGTAGGCAAAATCGCGGAAATAGTGATGCGCGCTCATTTCGCCGCCGTAGATGGCGTCCTCTTCGCGCATGCGCTCCTTAATGAACGCATGGCCAGTTTTGGACATCACCGGCTCGCCGCCCGCCGCGCTTACCACGTCGACGGTGTTCCAGGAGAGACGCGGATCGTGAATGATTTTTGCGCCCGGGTTCTTCTCGAGGAATGCCTCCGCCAGCAGGCCGACAATGTAATAGCCTTCGATAAACTGGCCCTTTTCATCGAACAGGAAGCAGCGGTCAAAATCGCCGTCAAAGGCAATGCCCATATCCGCGCCATGCTCAATCACCGCGTTGCGGGTGTCGTCCCGGCACTCGGGCAGCAGCGGGTTCGGAATACCGTTCGGGAAGGTACCGTCCGGGGTGTTATGCACTTTGATGAAGGTCACCGGCACGTTCAGCGCCTTAAAGCGCGCTTCCAGCGCATCAATAACCGGACCCGCCGCGCCGTTACCGGAGTTAATCACCAGCTTCAGCGGCTTGAGGTTCGCCACGTTGATGTAGCCCAGCAGGTGGTCGATATACTCTTTTTGCAGGGTGATCTGCTGATAGCTGCCGCGTTTCGCTTCATCCACCGGCGGGAAGTCGTTCGCTTCCGCCAGGCGCTGCACGTCGCGCAGGCCGGTATCACCGCTGATCGGACGCGCGCCCTTGCGCACCAGCTTCATGCCGTTGTAGTCCATCGGGTTATGGCTGGCGGTCACTTCGATACCGCCGTCCACGCCCAGGTGGAAAGTGGCAAAATAGATCTCTTCTGTGCCGGAAAGGCCGATATCCAGCACGTCTACGCCCGCGTCCTGCAGCCCTTTCGCCAGCGCCAGCTTGAGGGATTCGCTGGTCAGGCGCACGTCGCCGCCCAGCACGATTGTTTGGGGCTTTAAATATTCGCCATATGCACGGCCAATGCGCCACGCAATGTCTTCATTCAGCTCTTCGCCCAGCTTGCCGCGAATATCGTAGGCTTTAAAACAGGTTAATTTTTCCATGATGACCCCTTTTTCAGGCAACAGTTGGCCCTGACCACGTAATGGCCAAATTTATTTTTTTCATTCGTAGGCCCGGTTAGCGTAGTGCCACCGGGCGAGGTGCTAAGGCGCTATACCCGTCCGTAACGGTCCTGGAAGCGCACGATGTCGTCCTCTTCCAGATAGGAACCGGAGCGCACTTCAATTAAGTCGAGCGGAATTTTCCCCGGGTTTTCCAGGCAGTGGGTCGCCCCCAGGGGGATGTAAATAGACTCGTTCTCACCCAGCAGCTTGATTTCACCGTCGATGGTGACTTTGGCGGTCCCCGCCACCACCACCCAGTGCTCGGCGCGGTGGTGGTGCATCTGTACCGACAGCCCTTCGCCCGGCTTTACGGTAATACGCTTCACCTGATAGCGATCGCCCGCGTCGATGGAGTCATATTTACCCCACGGGCGGTACACTTCACGGTGGATATGATGCTCGTGACGACCGTCGGCCTTAATCTGCTCGACGACTTTCTTCACGTCCTGCACCGCGTTACGGTCAGCAATCAGCACCGCGTCTTTGGTCTGAACGACCACCAGATCCTTTACCCCCACCGTGGTGACCAGGCCGGACTCGGCGTAAACGTAGCTGTTTTCGGTTTTGTGACTGATCACGTCACCGTGATGAACGTTTCCCTCCGGCGTATGGGCGCTGATCTCCCACAGAGAGGACCAGGAGCCGACGTCGCTCCAGCCGGCATCCATTGGCACGACCACGGCATCCGCCGTGCGTTCCATCACCGCGTAGTCGATGGACTCTTCAGGACAGGCGAGGAAAGAGGCTTCATCGACACGGATGAAATCAAGATCCGGGTCAACCACGGCCATGGCTTTTTCGCAGGCGCGCAAGATATCCGGGCGATACTTTTCCAGCTCTTCCAGATAACGCCCGGCGCGGAACAGGAACATGCCGCTGTTCCAGTAATATTCCCCGCTGGCTACGTAGGCCTGCGCGGTTTCAAGATTGGGTTTTTCAACGAACTGCGCCACATCGAACGCCACGCTGTCACCTTCGCCAGCCGTGACCGTGCCGCGGCGGATATAGCCATAACCGGTTTCCGGCAGATCCGGAACGATGCCAAAGGTCACCAGCTTGCCGCTCTCGGCGTAAGGAATGGCGGCCCGTACCGCGTCGCGGAACGTCTCTTCCTGCTGAATGACGTGATCAGCGGCCAGGACCAGCATCAGCGGGTCACATTCCGGGCTGCTGCGTTTCGCCGCCAGCGCCGCCAGGGCGATAGCGGGTGCGGTATTACGTCCGGCAGGCTCCAGAATGATATTTTCTGTGAGTTTGTTCAGCTGGCGCAGCTGCTCGGCAACGATAAAGCGGTGCTGCTCGTTGCAGATCACCACCGGGCTTTCACACTCCACGCCCTGCAGACGGTTGACCGTCGTTTGCAGCATGGTGAGCTCCCCTTTCAGGCAGAGGAACTGTTTTGGATAGAGCACGCGGGACAGCGGCCACAACCGGCTACCAGAGCCACCAGCCATCACGACCGGAAACAGTTTGCTTTGACTCATGATTTATCCCCGTATATCTGCAATAAATTGGCTCAGCACGTTCTCTTTTTCGAGCGTGCGTTCGGCATATTCACGTGCCACCGTGTTGACTTTTGGCATGGCAAGCGCGTGCTCAATGCCAGCGACCAGTGCGGACACCGACTCCGGCTCGACGCAAACGGCGATCCCCGGATAGCGTTCGCACAGCTGGCCTAACTCGGTCTCCGGCTCGGCGGTGATGACCGCGTTGCCGCCGACCGCCAGAATGTTGGTGAGCTTCGACGGCAATACCGCATCCGCCGCGCCGCGCTTTTGCACCACCAGATGGCAGTCGCCCATCTTCAGCAACGCAGGCAAGGCCTCGTAAGACTGAAGCGGGAAAAATTTCACATTGGTCAGGCCGCGTTCGCTCGCCATCTTTTCCAGACGCGCTTTACCGCCACCCTGCCCAACAATCACAAACATCCATGAATGTTTGCTTAACTGATGCGCCGCCTCGATAACGCTTTCCAGCCCCTGCTTTTCACCGATGTTGCCTGAATAAAGAATGATTTTTTGGTCATCAGGCAAACCGAGCTGAGTGCGTAACGCCCGGGCATCACTTTCCGTTACGTCACGAAAGCGCGCCACTTCGGACCAGTTCGGGAAAAAGATCACTTTCTCCTGCGCGACGCCCTTCTCCTGCGCTTTGTTCATCATTGAGCGCGAGATCGTCGACACGTAATCCACGTTGTGCAGGCCGCTGCGCTCAAAGGCGCTGGCGAGTCTGGCAACACGGCCACCCTTGCCTTTACCGGCCATGCCCAGACCGAGCATCGCATCGACTTCATAATCCTGAATGTGCAGCAGGGTGCGTGCGCCGGAGAGTTTCCCCAGCAGGCGTATGCCCGGCGTGCAAAACAGCGTCGGCACCACGCCGATAATGCGATCCGGCTTCCAGCGACGCTGCGCCATCAGCGGGAAGAAACTGCTCAGGGCAAAGCTGCCGAGATGGAGCAGGCGTTTCAGGGTTGACGGCTGCTTCGGCACGTACAGCGGGCAGCGCCAGACCGTGGCGGCCCCCTGTTCGCGGCGATAACGCCAGCCCGAGTAACGCTCGCCTACCTTCCATTCCGGGTAATACGGCGGTGCGGTAATGACCCGCACCTCGTGGCCCTGGCTCGCCATCCACTCCACCATTTCACCGGTATATTTCCCGATGCCGGTCAGCTCCGGGGAGTAGTTGATTCCGTAAACAAGGATTCTCATAAGCCCGGCACTCCGGCCTGACGATCTGCCAGAAAATAGGCACGACTGTTGTCGTGCACATTGTCACTGGCAAGCAGCGCCTCTGGCGTTTGCCAGCGGTAGTCGTCATGTTGAGAATCAGGCAGACGCAGGTCTGCCTCACTCACTTTCAGGCGGAACCCCAGCACGATGTAGTGCGTGGTGAAGTCGCTACCTGAAAAGTTATCGTCATAGAAGTGCTGCCAGACCCCGTAAAACTGGCCTGATGCCATCGGCAGTTGCAGGCCCAGTTCCGCCAGAGTGAGACGTTCAAACGCATCGGTAAGCCGCTCATCCTTCTGCACGCGCCCGCCGGGCACGAACCAGAAGCCCTGTGCAGGACGATTGGTTCGTTTCCCCAGCAAGAACTCGCCGCGTTCGTTCTCCACAATCAAATCCATTGAGATGAGCGGTGTGGAACGAACGATCGTGGCAAAATCTTCCTGACTCAAAAACATGGTTACCCCCGGAAGCGGTGCTGATTTTCAAGGAACCACTGGTAGGTACTTGCCAGCCCCTGCTCCAGTGACACCTCGTGATACCAGCCCAGCTGATGCAGGCGGGTCACGTCGAGCAGCTTGCGCGGCGTACCGTCCGGTTTCGTGGCGTCAAACACCACGCGGCCTCTGTAGCCCACCACCTGCGCGATGGTCTGCGCCAGCTCGCGGATCGTGCAGTCCACGCCGGTGCCAACGTTGATGTGCGACAGCATTGGCTCGGTGTTTTCCTGCCAGACCTCGCGATCCAACTCCATAACGTGAATGCTGGCCGCAGCCATGTCGTCCACGTGCAGGAACTCACGCATCGGCGTGCCGCTCCCCCACACCACCACATCCGGTGCATTCTCGGCGGTCGCCTCGTGGAAGCGGCGCAGCAGCGCCGGGATCACGTGCGAGTTGCTCGGGTGGAAGTTATCGTGCGGCCCGTACAGGTTGGTCGGCATCACCGAGCGATAGTCGCGGTTGTACTGACGGTTGTAGGACTCACACAGCTTAATCCCGGCAATTTTGGCAATCGCGTACGGCTCGTTGGTCGCTTCCAGCGTCCCCTGCAGCAGTTCGCTCTCGGCGATCGGCTGCTTCGCCATTTTCGGGTAAATACAGGATGAACCAAGGAACAACAGCTTGTTCACGTTGTGCAGGTGCGCCGCGTGAATGATGTTGCTCTCAATCATCATGTTTTCGTAGATGAAATCCGCCGGGTAGGTGTTGTTGGCGACGATACCGCCCACCTTTGCCGCCGCCAGATACACCTGGTCAATGCGTTCGTTCTCAAAGAACGCCTGCACTGCGCGGCTGTCGAGCAGGTTCAGCTCGTCGCGCGTGCGGACAATCACCTCGACGTCGCCGCGCTGTTCAAGCTGTCGGACAATCGCGGAACCCACCATTCCGCGATGACCAGCGACAAAAATACGTTGTTTGGTCATTCTCAGGACTCCAGCGCGATGGCAACCTCGTAGCCATGGGACTTCAGCAGAGAGTGTTTTTTCGCCGCTTCAAGATCTTTAGCCACCATCTCAGAGACCATCTCCTGCAGCGTGGTTTCTGGTTTCCAGCCCAGGGTTTCGTGCGCTTTAGTTGGGTCGCCGAGCAGGGTTTCCACTTCCGCAGGACGGAAGTAACGCGGGTCAACCTGGACAATCACGTCGCCCGGCTTCACGCCCGGTGCGTCATGGCCGGTCACGGAGACCACAATGCCCTTCTCTTCCACGCCGGTGCCTTCAAAGCGCAGTTTGATGCCCAGCTGTGCCGCGGCCATTTCCACGAACTGACGTACGGAGTACTGCACGCCGGTCGCAATCACGAAGTCTTCTGGCTTGTCCTGCTGCAGCATCATCCACTGCATTTTCACGTAGTCCTTCGCATGGCCCCAGTCACGCAGGGAATCCATGTTGCCGAGGTGCAGGCAAGACTCCAGGCCCTGAGCGATGTTGGCGATCGCGCGGGTGATTTTGCGGGTTACGAAGGTCTCGCCGCGGCGCGGGGATTCGTGGTTGAACAGAATGCCGTTACAGGCGTACATGCCGTAGGATTCACGGTAGTTCACGGTGATCCAGTAGGCGTACAGTTTTGCCACCGCATACGGTGAGCGAGGGTAGAATGGCGTGGTCTCTTTCTGCGGGATCTCCTGCACCAGGCCGTACAGCTCAGAGGTGGACGCCTGATAGAAGCGGGTTTTCTTCTCAAGGCCGAGGAAGCGAATCGCTTCCAGCAGACGCAGGGTCCCCATGGCATCAACGTCAGCGGTGTATTCCGGGGATTCGAAAGAAACGGCGACGTGGCTCATCGCGCCCAGGTTATACACTTCATCCGGTTGCACTTCCTGAAGGATGCGGGTCAGGTTGGAGGTATCGGTCAGGTCGCCGTAGTGCAGGTGGAATTTCGGGTTCGCGGCATGGGGATCCTGATAGATATGGTCCACACGCTCGGTGTTGAAAGACGATGCACGACGTTTAATACCGTGAACTTCATAACCTTTTTCCAGCAGCAATTCTGCCAGGTAAGAACCATCCTGTCCGGTAACGCCGGTGATGAGAGCGACTTTAGACATGTTTATATTCCTCTGTACTTATCAAAGTTTTTCAGTTTCAACGCGTTCGCGTATCACCACTGCGGGATTGCCACGGCAAATTTTATTTGCCGGTAGCGATTTAAAAACGCTGCTGCGGGCACCAATAACCGTGCCGTCGCCAACAGAAACACCGGGTGCAACAAAAACGTCCGTTGCCAGCCAGCATTTTTCGCCAATCACAACAGGCGTGGCGGTAATATCAAAATGCGGGCTCATAAAATCATGGCTGCCGGTGCACAAATAACATTTCTGTGAAATCACCGAGTTGGCACCAATCGTAATATCGCCAAGGGTATATAGCACCGCGTCATCCCCGACCCAGGCATAATCCCCAAGCGTTAATTTCCAAGGGTACGTAATTTTTACCGATGGACGAATGACTACGTTTTTTCCGATTTTTGCACCAAACAGGCGCAATAAAAATGCTCGCCAGCGGTACAGTATTTGCGGAGACCAGGCAAATAACGTTGCCTGAACCGCCCACCACAACTGCACCTTAATACCGTTCCCGCCCCGAAAACCTTTCGGCACGGAGAATCCGTTAAGTTCCTGCATCACGTTTCCTTATATTTCAGGCTTTGTTATATAAGGCTTTCGCTTTACCCGTCGTTTTAAGACGGAAGAAATAAGACAATTCTGCCCAGAAGCCCGGCACGCGTAATATTTTACGCTGAACGTTTTTCGCGTCCTGGCATAGTTCCAGATTATTAGACGTTGACACGCCCCCCATCGAAAATTCGGACACCAGCCCTTTAATTCGACGAAACGGATAACCGGCTTTATACAAACTGGCCGTCAGGGCATAATCTGATGACACTTTATACTGCAAATCATAAGGCTGTTTTTTCAGCCCGCTGACCGGGTAGAAAATGGCCTGATGACTGGCGGGCAGGCTGTGATAGATATACCAGCCCGGTTTTGCGCTACGCAGTACCGTGTTACCGTCACCGAAATCGAGCAGCGCATCGCCGATAAACATCGCGTCCTCTTTCTGACGCGCCAGCTGACGGGCAAACAGCGCCACATCATCGTGGAAGGTATCGCCGGAATTGAGGAAGATGGCATAGCGCCCTTGCGCCATGGCGATCCCCTTATTCATGGCGTCGTAGATGCCTTTATCTTTCTCGCTGATGTAACGTAAGTTGAACTCACCGTTGAGTTTTTCCAGAAACTCCGCCGTGCCGTCGTTCGAGCCGCCGTCGACCACGATCCACTCAAAGGTGATACTCGGATCGCGCGCCAGGTTGCGCAGCGAGCGCCAGGTTTTTACCACGCCTTCGTAGTTGCGAAAGGCGACGGTAACCACACTAAGAAACATAAATCACCTCATTTCGTCATACGCGCGTAATATTAAGCGCCTTGCGCAAAATAAACGGACAGACAATCAAGAAAGCATATTCTGGGCTAAATATTGACCCCGTAAAAAACAGCGACACTGGCGTAAAAAGATAAAGCTGTACGCGAAAGTTCTGGTTATCACCAAACGCGTTGATCATCATTTTGAAAACTTTAAACAGATACCACAGCGTCAACAGTACGGCGAACCAGGAAAAATAAATAATTAACAGATACAGGCCATTGTCTATTGTTTTTCCGACGTCCGCACCGTTAAAGATTCCGAATGATGCAACATATTCGTAAAGTGAGCCGAATCTTACTACGCCATCAATGTGGGTTAATGAATACCCCACCATCACCAGCGGACCAATGATGCGATAATAGGACGACGAGCCTTCGGTTCCCAAATCACCAAGACGTTCGGAGATGTACGGAAACGCAAATATTACGCCCACCAGAAATACCGTCAGGGAGATTATCGCCAGCGGCAGCTTTTTCTTAATCGCTTCTTTGTTCAGATACTGAAACGCCCACTCCAGCAGGTAAAACAGGATAAATGTCATTACCCCTGAGAACGATCCGGACAGAACGATTCCTGCAAGAATCATAGCATCGGTCTTAGGGGTTTTGATACCGAACTGTTTGATGCTGAGCCAAATTGAGATTAATGCCAGAGCAAAAAACGCGGGTTCAAAATAGAGGGCAGTGGTACGTTTACCACCAAACTTAATAAAGTTCAGTACATAGCTGTTACTGTAAATGAGATATTTCGAAATTATTTCCATCAGGCTACTGCCGCCGGTCAAAATAATTTGCGCCATCTCCATGGCCGCAAGCATAACAACCAGCCCGACGACAATATAAAAGAACCTGAGGATTTTCCTATAATTGTGCGGAGAAATAGTTTTAAAGCGAATACTCCACACCATGCCAATAATAATGACGATATACACAAACAGCATGGTTGAGGTGACGTATTTGCTGGCATCCAGCGACTGACCAAACAGGTAGTTAAAGGCCGTTAAGCCAAACCCCAGCCCCAGCGCAATCATCAGTTTCTTGAGGCTGATTTTCTCAACGTAGAGCAAAAGCAGGACCGGCAAGAAGGTGACGATAGTGATCGGGAAGCTCTCTCCCAGCTGGGCAATCTTGACGTTGACCAGCAGGTAGATCAGCGGCAGCAGCAGATAACTACAGATTCTGATAGAACGAGACATACTCCTCCAGCATCTGTTGTCCACTGTAGGCCTTGCGGCTGCGGTTGCGGAACGATTCCAGGTCAGTGCCAAAAACGGCCTGCGCAATCTCCGCCTTCGGCAGCTGCACCAGAGGCAGAACCTCACTCTCTGCAAAAGTCTTTCCGCCCGATTTATCCAGCACTTCGCGCGCGGCGTCGCTGTGGGTGGCAATCACCGGCACGCCGATAGAGAGCGCTTCGCACAGGATCAGCGGGTAGTTGTCCACGCGGGAGCTAAACACCAGGGCGTCCATACCGTTGAGCGCACTCATCAGTTTGCGTTTGTCGGTTTCAAACCCGTGGTTAATCACATTCGGCCCCTCAAACGGGGAGAACTTGCCGAAGGTATGCAGCTCAATCTTGTTCCCCAGCGCCATAATGTCGCGCACCAGCTGCTGGTTGGTTTTGCCGTCGTAACGCAGATCGTGCGCCACCACGGCAATTTTCGGCTGACCTGCCGTTACGGCAACCGGCGTCAGTTCGGCCAGGATCTCTTCCGTTGCCACGTCGATCCCGTTGTTGACGATCTTGCACTGCCCTGCCCCGTACAGGCTGTTGAACGCATCCGCGACGTGCTGGCTTGGCGAGATAAAGGTGCAGCCGAGCGAAAGCATGGCGCGGAACAGCTGGCGCTTGCCCTCAACTAACTGGTGCGCGCGATCCACTTTAACCGGCGGATAGTTACTCAGGGTCGGGCATTTCTGGCAGTCGGTTTTCCAGCCTTCGCAGCCGTCGGTAAACGCGCAGCGCCCGGTCACGCTCCAGTGATCGTGCAACGTCCAGACGAATCGCGTGTCCGGCTTGTGGGCCTGCACGTTTTCGCAAAACGCTACCACCTCTTCCAGGTTCAGCCAGTAGCTGTGCAGGACGTGAAAATGCAGAACAACCGGCCCGGAGGTACGGGTCACGGTGCGATAGAGATTATTCAGATTGCCAAACAGATCGCGGTTAAACAGGCGGAACAGCGCAATGTTCGCCACCGACGTCAGGCGCGGCGTCTGCTTCAGAACGTGCGGATAGTTATCGTGGCTGACGCTTTTCTTGCCGCCCTTGCCGTAACCGTAGACGAAACGGGACTGTAGCCCTTTTTCCAGCGCGCGCTGGTGCAGATCCAGCGCCACGCCTGCCGCGCCGCCTTCCGCCAGGCGCACGTTAAATTGCAAAATATTCATTTGATCACCTTCACGCGGGCTTTCTCACCGACCACCAGCGCGTTGTCCGGGATGCTGTCCAGCACCACGCTACCGGCACCAATGGTGACGTTATTGCCCACGGTAATATCACCAATCATCACCACGTTAGCGCCCAGCTCGACGTTATTGCCGATGACCGGGCAGGCCAGGCTTTCCGGCCCGCGATTGCCAATAGTGACCGCGTGACGGATGGTGAAATCATCCCCTGCCACCACGAACTTATTGATCACCACCGCATAGCCATGATGAATGGTAAAGCGACGGCCAATGGTGGCCGCAGCCTGAATTTCATAGCCGAAGAAACATTCAGTGATGATGCGGTACAGCACCAGCACCGGTGCCGCCCACAGGTTGTTGAGCACATTTTTTTTGCGCCACACCGAGCAAAAATGCGCGATGCGGTAGGCCAGCACCATGCAGCACGGGCGCAGACTCCAGCCGTTTGCGCGGCAATCTTCCAGAAACATTATTTCCCCCGAAGTCCATCGGCCAGACGCTTGCCGTTACGTACGGAAAGCAGCGTGAGCAGCGTGCGCCAGTTCATGCGCTTGTTGCGGATCTGGTAGAGGGTAAAAAGCTGATACTTACGGCTGGCACGGTCGAATTTTTCTTTGTGCTTGCGGTAAAAGTGGAAATAGCCCGAGAATTTCTTTGGCGACGAGGTGATTTGCATCTCGCCATGATTGATGTGCAGGATCTGCGTGGCCTCTTCCACCTTCCACGGCTCGCCGTACTCCACCACCATCCGCAGGAAAATGTCGTAGTCCTGTGCGGCCTTCAGTTCGGTATCAAACAGACAGGCTTTAAAGCGTTGTGCCCAGGTAAACACCTGATTACCGATAATGTTGCGCTTGTAAAACAGGCGACGGGAGTACGGTGATTTCGGGTACAGCGGCAGGCTCGCCGGCTGCGAATAAACTTCGCCCTGGCAAACATAGTCGTTGGCATACAGGAACGCGTGCGTCACCAGCTGCGCTTTATGCGACAGGAAGATCGACAGACGGTTTGGCGTCCATTCGTCATCATCGTCGATCCCGGTCAGATACTGCCCTTTCGCCTGCATAATCGCCTGATTACGCACCGCACACGCCCCGGAATTGATGGGGTTATGCGTGTACATCACGCGCGGGTCGTTCAGGTCTTCAACAAATTTTTGCAGTTGCTCAAACGAGGAGGAACAGTCATCGACGATGATCAGTTCCCAGTTATCGTAATCCTGACGCAGGACCGATTTAATCGCGCGGATCGCCAGCTGCTGACGATTCCATGTCGGCATATAGATAGAAATCAAAGGGCGTTGTGTGTTCATATTTTCCCCATTCCCCTCACCCCGACCCTCTCCCCAGAGGGGAGAGGGAGAAAAGCTGCACCGTGCAGTCCCCTCTCCCCTCTGGGGAGAGGGTTAGGGTGAGGGGTAAGACTGTGTAGTTATTTACTGTCAGACTTATATTCGTACTCGTAATAGCCGTAATCCTGATACCCGGTCGCACGGCGGAAGATGGAGTTGAGGATCACCCCTTTCACCTCAATGCCGTTCTGCTCGAAGCGGCTCAGGCTGGTTTCCACTTCCTTGAGCGTGTTCACCGCGTAGCGCGCCACCATCAGCGTGGTCCCCGCATGGCGACCCACCACTGCGGCATCGGTCACGGCGAGGATTGGCGGGGTATCGATCAGTACCAGATCGTAGTGCTTGCTCGCCCACTCGATAAGCTGGGTAAAGCGCTCGCTCATCAGCAGTTCAGACGGGTTAGGCGGTACCTGGCCGCGTGGGATCAGGTCAAACTTCGGAATCGAGGTCGGTTTCGCGCTATCGGCGATCTCCCCTTTGCCGAGCAGGATTTCAGACAGACCGTTGACGTTGTTGGTCCCCAGCAGCTCGTGGGTGTAGCCCTTACGCATATCGCAGTCGATCAGCAGCACGCGTTTATTGGTCTGGCTCACCACTGCCGCGAGGTTGGCACAGACGAACGTTTTACCAATCGACGGGCTGACCCCGGTCATCATCAGGACGTTGTTTTTGGCCTCCATCATGGCGAAGTGAAGGCTGGTACGCAGGCTGCGCACGGCTTCAATCGCGAGGTCAGTCGGGTTACCCACGGCCAGCAGCTGGCTCTGCTTGTAACGCTTCACGCCCTTGACGGTTTTCACGCTGTCGCGCGATTTCTGCCACTCAGAGAGCGGGATGCTGGCGTAAACGCTGATGCCATTTTCTTCCAGCACCTGCGGGCTTTCGATACCGCGGTTGAACAGGGAGCGCAGCAGCACGCCCACGATAGAGAGCATCAGGCCGAGAATAATGCTGCCGAGAATAATCAGCGCCTTCTTCGGCTTCAGCACGCCAGGCTGCGTGATGGCCGGGTCAACGATGCGCACGTCGCCAACGGTACTGGCTTCGGTGATCTTCAGCTCCTGCTGTTTATTCAGCAGCTGCATGTACACCTGCTGGCCAGATTCCACGTCGCGGGTCAGACGCACAATCTCCTGCTGGGTTTTTGGCATTGCGGTGACGCGGTTATTCAGCTTCGCCTTCTCGTCTTCCAGGGTGCGGCGTTTTTCCAGCAGCGTGCGGTAGGCCGGGTGGCGTTTGGTATACAGCTTGGAGATTTCCGCCTCTTTGAAGGTCAGCTCGTTGAGCTGCGCGTCGATGTTAACCATCGAATCCAGCACCGATTTCGCTTCCAGCGGCAGGTCGACGGAGTCTTTATCCTGGCGATAAGCGTTCAGTTTGTTCTCGGCGTCATCCAGGCGCGAACGCACTTCCGGCAGCTGTTTGGCAAGGAAGGCCAGACTTTTCGCTGCTTCCGCCGACTTGCGCTCAACGTTTTGCTCAAGGTAGTTGCGGGTGATGCTGTTGAGGATGTCGCGGATCTGATCTTTATCTTCACCGGTAAAGGTCATGCTCAGGACGCCAGTGTCCTTGCCGTTTTCGGTCACGGTCAGGTTGTTTTGCAGGTTATTGATCATCCCAAGCGTGGAGAATTTGGTGACCGTGAACTCACCGCCTTCCTGCGCGTGAATGGCGCTGACCATCATGCTAACGCCGTCTTTGGAGAGCATCTTCCCGACTTCACCGCGCGCGCTAAAACCGGCGTCACTGGTAAGCTGATACTGGTTTGGCCCGAGAACCTCCAGGGTGAAGGTTTGATCTCCGGCGCCTTTCGGCAGCACAAAGTCGGTGACTTTCACCGTATCATTGCTGCGGCCCATCAGGCGATCCCAGCCTGCGCCAAACACCGGGAAGGTGTTTTTAGTGACCGAAATATCCAGCCCTAAATCGTGCACCGTTTTGCCGAGTACAAGACGCGACTGGATCAGCTGAATTTCCGCATCCGACGCCGGTGGCTTATTTGCCAGCGCGGAGCCGATGTCCTGTACCAGCGAGTTGCCGGTATTCTGTTCAATCTGGACCAGCGCGTCGGCGCTGTAGATTGGCGTCGCAAACAGCGTATAGATAAACGCCCCAACGGCGAACACGGCGGTGATGCCGAGCACCCACCACTTCGCTTCAACCACGGTGCCGACAAGACGACCAATATCAATTTCATCACTGCCCGAGATCGGGGCGGCAGATGTTTTTGTTTTTTCTGTCATTGTTATCCCTGCTGAGCTTTCAGTGCCTGCGCCCACTGACGGGCAGACTGGTCAAGTAAGGTGTACACCGCCTCAAATGCCTCACGGCTCTTGCGATACGGATCGGGGATCTCGCGTTCATTGTCCCAGTGACCAAACAGCATCACCTTGCCGCGCATCTCCGGGGCGATGTCGCACAGCGCATGAATATGGCGTTTTTCCATCGCGAGGATCAGGTCATACTCGCGGCACATCCGGCCCGTGACCTGACGGGCGATATGCCCGTCGAGGGAGAGGTTATGATCCAGGGCAACGTGGGTGGCACGTTCGTCGGCCCCTTTACCGACCAGCGCACCCAGCCCTGCGGACTCCACCGTGAGATCAGGCTGATACTGTTTCAGCAGGCGTTCAGCCGTGGGGGAACGGCAAATGTTCCCCACACACACCACTAAAATTTTGTTAAACATCGCGGATTACCAGGTGTGAATGTCGCGCGCCGTATCCGTCATGTAGCGAACGCCACTGATGGTTGGCAGCAACTGGTTGATCAGACGGTTCCAGCGGGCAACCGGCGCGGTGGTGACATAGACCACATCGTATGGCTGGAGGCGGAACTCGGTGGCCATGACCAGCGATGTCGCATCGGACATATCCAGCTGGTAGATATTGGCAATCTTGCCTTTCGCGCTGCCCTCGCCTTTCAGCGGACGGATCACGAAGATGCCGCTGGCGTTGGAGGAGGTCAGATCGATGCCTTCCGCATTGCCCAGCGCTTCGGTCAGGGTCATGCCGCTGAAGTCCATTTTGAGGGTGCTCTGTTTCTTCACTTCACCCATGACGAAGACTTTCAGATCGTCGTTACGCGGCACGTACAGAATATCGCCTGGATAAAGCAGGCGGTTCTGGGTCAGGTCGCCGTTTTGCATCAGCGCCTGCAGCGAAATGCGCTGCTCTTTGCCTTCGTGGGTCAGCACGACGTTGCGCCAGTCGGCGCCATCGGTTAAGCCGCCCGCGGCATTGATGGCATCCAGAACGGTAAGCGGCACGTTGGTGATGGCCTGCTGGCCGGATTTGTTCACCTGGCCGGAGATGTAAGCTTTCTGCGAGCGGAATGCGGCGATATTAACGTCCACCTGCGGGTCAGCAATGTACTGCGCTAAGCGGCTGGTAATATCACTACGGATCTCGGCAAGCGTTTTGCCGACAACATGCACTTTGCCAATGTACGGATAGAACATGGTGCCATCGGACTGGACCCAGTTCCCGGTATCGCTTGAGCTGCGGTACTGGCCCGCCGGGGTGGTGAGTTCAGGGTGATCCCAGACGGTAACGCTAATCACGTCACCCGGCCCCACGCGATACTCATAATTGGCGATTTCCTGGTCCAGAGACATATTCGGCTGGGCAACATTCGGACGCGGACGTAATTGTTCGACCAGACGCGGGGTCAGGGGATAAACATTGACCATTTTGTCGAGATCGAAATCGGCATCCTGTTGTTTAATCACATCCTTGCCCGATGTGGACATATTGCTGCCGGGAAAGACCGTGCAACCACTCATCAAGGTCACAGACACCAATAATGGCATCAATTTCATTTTGGATTTCATCATTGATTATTTATCACTTTGGCAGAGTAATTATCCTGTGCAAATTAAATAAGCGCGGGTCGTTTTGGCATTCAGCATGCAGTTAATCAATTTGAAATATAACTGGCATCTGTCCTAAAAAAACCGTATTCATCCATTGGCTATTGACAGAATAATTGAGGCTGTTTTACACGCCTTCAGGCACGCTACCGCCCTTGGCTTTCAGTTACCAATCCACTGACTAAACAATATGTTATGGATAGACACCCTCTTGGACATGGCTTCAGGGAAAATATATCGGCCATGAAAAACCCATGACAGATAAACATTTCCATTCCCTGAATACCGAAACAAAAATAGCAGCAAGAAGTTTTAACATTTGATGCTGGGAGAATTGTTGCAGCTAACCTAATAGCAGGCAAGGAGACAACCGTCCGAATAACAGTTTTTAAGATTAATATTAAGAGCAAATTTTTAAGGTTTTAGGAATTTCTTTATATTGACAAAATATCGAATAAAACCACTGAGTGCGATATATCCTAAATAACATCTCCGATAATCAAAATCCCGCACTACACTTATTTACACCCTCCCGCATGTTGTTCATTTTTTTGGTTATCGATTAAGAGAAATCTCAGCCTGCCATTGCATTTTTGGTCAGCTTTATCCATGATCGCAATGTGACATTAGTCATATAACAGAAGGTATTGCTATTACTATGGAATGGATTGCCGATCCGTCAATCTGGGCCGGGCTGGTTACGCTGGTCGTCATCGAATTAGTGCTCGGTATTGATAATCTGGTCTTTATCGCCATCCTTGCCGAAAAATTACCGCCTTCGCAGCGCGACCGTGCGCGCGTCACGGGGCTGGTGCTGGCGATGGTGATGCGTTTGCTGCTGCTGGCCTCCATCTCCTGGCTGGTCACTCTCACCACGCCGCTGTTTACGGTTTACGGCCTGAGCTTCAGCGCCCGCGATCTGATCATGCTGTTCGGCGGGCTGTTTTTGCTGTTCAAAGCCACCGTCGAGCTTAACGAGCGGCTTGAAGGGAAAGACCATGACAACCCGACCCAGCGTCGCGGGGCAAAATTCTGGCCGGTGGTGGCGCAAATCGTGGTGCTGGATGCCGTCTTCTCGCTGGACTCGGTCATTACCGCCGTCGGCATGGTAGACCACCTCGCGGTGATGATGGCCGCGGTAATCATTGCTATTACGCTGATGATCATGGCCAGCAAGGCGCTGACCCGCTTTGTGAACAGCCACCCGACCATCGTTATTCTCTGCCTGAGCTTCCTGCTGATGATCGGCTTTAGCCTGGTGGCCGACGGCTTTGGCTTCCATATTCCGAAGGGGTATCTGTACGCCGCGATCGGGTTCTCGGTGATGATCGAATCCCTTAACCAGCTGGCGATTTTCAACCGTCGCCGCTTTCTCTCCGCTAATCAGACCCTGCGTCAGCGCACCGCCGATACGGTGATGCGCCTGCTCAGCGGACGAAAAGAGGATGCTGAACTGGACGCCGAGTCCGCCGCGCTGCTTGCCGACCACAGCGACGGGCAGATCTTTAACCCGCAGGAACGGCGCATGATTGAGCGCGTGCTGAACCTTAACCAGCGATCGGTCAGCAGCATCATGACCTCCCGTCACGACATCGAACATGTCGACCTGACGGCCCCGGAAGAGCAGATCCGCGCCCTGCTGGATAAAAACCAGCACACCCGCGTGGTGGTGACCGGGGGCGACGAGGAAGAAGAACTGCTCGGCGTGGTACACATCATCGACCTGCTGCAACAGCAACTGCACGGCGAGCCGCTCAACCTGCGTGTGCTGGTCCGCCAGCCGCTGGTGTTCCCGGAGGCGCTGCCGTTACTGTCCGCCCTTGAGCAGTTCCGCAACGCGCGCACTCACTTTGCCTTTGTGGTGGATGAGTTTGGGTCCGTTGAAGGTTTAGTGACGCTGAGCGACGTGATGGAAACGATCGCCGGCAATCTGCCTAACGAAGTGGATGAAATCGATGCGCGCCACGATATCCAGAAGAATGCCGACGGCACCTGGACGGCAAACGGCCATATGCCGCTTGAGGACCTGGTGCAGTTTGTTCCGCTGCCGCTGGATGAGAAGCGTGAATACCACACCATTGCAGGATTGTTGATGGAGTATCTCCAGCGCATTCCGACGCCAGGCGAAGAGGTGCAGGTAGGAGATTACTTGATCAAAACGCTTCAGGTTGAAAGCCATCGCGTGCAGAAGGTGCAGCTGATACCGCTGCGTAGCGAGGATGAGCTGGATTTTGAGGTATAAAAAGCCGGATAGCGTTTCGCTTACCCGGCCTGCGATTTACGGATTTTACAGGCCGGGTAAGGCGTAGCCGCCACCCGGCACTAACACTCTCAAAGCTTATCTAACAGCTTTTTCACGTCCTTACCGTTTTGTGAATCCTTGTTGCGATCCGCCCAGTCGTTCAGCCGACGTTTGGCTTCATCCTGAAGGTGCTTACGCAGAATTTGATCAACCTGCAGGCTGTAATTCAGCGCCTGCCATTTTCCGTAGACGTGCAGCGGGACTGGCGTCGCTTTGAGGAAATCAATCAGTTCACCCTCGCCTTCCCAGCCGGAAAGCACGCGGACGTTAAATCGGGTGTCAGCCGTCTCTTTCACCAGATCCATCTTGCCCTCACCGGTGAGCGCCAGCATCGACGAGGTGCCCTGCATCTGATTCAGCGAAAGCTGCCCGTTATCCAGGGTCAGATCGCTGGTGAAGTTATCAAGACGTGTCGCGCTGTCGTAGTTTTCATTCGCCTTAACGTTACTGCTGCGCTCAACCGCCTGCTGGACCAGCTGCTGGAAGTTGAGGCCTTCCATGCGGGTGTCTTTCAACTCAACGTGCGCCTGGCCCTGCCAGTTATGGCGGAACGCGTCGGCGTCAATTTTCGTGCCGGCGAAATCCCCCGCCAGCGACATCTGTCCGGTCAGTGAAATCGGGTAGTTAAAGGCGTTCAGAATGGTGCCGATTTCGACATTATCCAGGCGCGGCTGGAAGGCAGCGCTGGCCGTGTCTTTACGCACATCCAGCGTACCCGGCAGCGACAGATGCCCTGCCCCCATCTTGCCGCCCAGCTCGGAGATGACGAGCAATCCATTGTGATTGAACATCTGGCTACTGACGTCGGTAAACTCAATGCCGCGCCAGCGCAGCCGGTTAGCTTTTAGCAGAATATCGGCGGTAAAACCGCGCAGGCCGTTATAGTCAGGCTGATCGAGATTAGATGAAATCACTGGCCGCGGCTTCATCGCCTGGCTCTGACCGTTTTGCGCCGCACCGGCATCAGCCGTGCTGGCGGGCTGTGTTGGAAGCAGGTTTTCAAGATTCAGCGTGTCGAACTGCAAATCCAGAACCCACTTCGGCTCCTCAGCCAGGGTCACGCTCGCCTGCCCTTTCATGCTGCTGTCATTGGCCTGCAGGTTAAGGTTATTGAGCTGCAGCTGTTTGTGTTCTTCCTGCCAGATGGCCTGCAAGGTCCCCTGGCCGGCAATGCCTTTGGTCGGCAGGTCGGCGCCGGTGAGCTGCCAGTTCAACTGGCGGATATCGGCAGTCAACTGGTGCGGATAGTCCGACGCGTTTACGTTGGCATCCATCGACAACGTCAGATCGCGCTGGTCGCGGTTGATACGCCCGGAAAACGCCATGGTCGCAATGTGGTTCGCGTCCTGCTCCATCGTCAGGCTGATATTGCGCACGGTAACCTGCTCATCATCTTCATGCTGGAAAACCAGCACGCTGTCGGCAATTTTCAGGTTGGCGATGTCAAACGACCAGCCGGCATCGGACGGCACGTCGGGCAAGGTATTTTCGTGCGGGGCAACTGGCGCATCCGGCTGACGGACCGCTTCGCTTTGCGGCGTAAGCTGGATCACCGCCCCTTTCAGCATCACCCGATCAACCTGAAGCTGATGGGAGAAAAGCGGGATCAGCGCGACATCAAGACGCATGTTGTCGGCCGCCACCAGCGGCTGTGATGCCCCTGGCGCAGTCAGCGACATGCGCCCGGAGAGAATGCTCAGCTGCGGCCAGACGTGCCAGCGCAGCGGCCCGTCCAGCTTAAGTTCGTAACCACTGCGCGCTTCGACCTGACGCACCATATAGGCACGGAAGTCATTCGGGTTAACCAGCAGTACCAACGCCGAAAGGCCAGCAACCAGAACCACCAGCAAAATCATCAGCGTTGTCAGAACTCTTCTCATGGCATCCTCAATGGTCTAACAATCAGTCTTTATCGATACGACTGGCAACCGCACCCTGCTGGTCGCGATATTTTGCATCCTGACGGCGATTATAAGGACGATCCGCCGGGCCTGTCAGCGGTTCAAAGCTCAGCGCACCGATCATCATGCCCGGACGCAGCGCGAGCGGGAGTTTACCCGCATTGAAGAACTCCAGCACAATACGGCCTGACCAGCCCGGATCGATGCGGTGCGCCGTTACGTGCACCATCAAACCCAGACGCGCCAGCGAGGAGCGGCCATCGAGCCAGCCCACCAGATCGGCAGGCAGCGTGACTGATTCAAACGTCACGGCCAACGCCAGTTCACCCGGATGCAGATAAAACGCCTCACCCTCGTCGAGGACGATTTCGTCGCTCATCACGCGGTCCAGCGCCGCGCTCACCTCGTCTTTCGGCCCGCTCAGGTCGATAAACGGCGCCGTATGGCCGCTGAAGGTGCGAAACTTATTCCCCAGACGCACATCGACCGTCACGCCGTTAATGCGCTCAACCGGCGGACGCGGGGTGATAGACAGGCGGCCTTCATCCAGCCAGGCTTCTATATCGCGGTCACAAAGACGCATGGCACTTTCTCCTTTCGTGCATCGTACCCTGAGGCGTTATCGGCTCAGGGCAAACCAGGTTATCTCTGAACGGTACACAATTCGCGCGGCTTATTCAAAAAACTGACTGATTTTCGCTTTTAAGATATCAATGGCAATACGGTTTTTACCGCCACGAGGCACGATAATATCGGCGTATTGCTTGGATGGGTCGATAAACTGCAGGAACATCGGACGCACGGTTTTCTGATACTGTGCCATCACGGAGTCCATAGAACGCCCGCGCTCGTTGACGTCACGCTTAATGCGGCGCATCAGGCAGATGTCCAGCGGGGTATCGACAAAAATAGAGAAGTTCATCGACTCGCGCAGCCGCGCGTCCGTTAACAGCAGGATCCCTTCAAGGATGATGACCTTCTTCGGCTCAATGCGAACGGTCTCTTTTAAGCGGGTATGTTCTACGTAGCTGTAAACAGGCAATTCAATAGCCTTGCCGCTTTTCAGCGCTTCTAAGTGCTGGAACAGCAGGCTGTGATCCATGGCATTAGGGTGGTCGTAGTTAGTCTTTACGCGCTCTTCCATCGACAGATGGGATTGATCTTTGTAATAGCAATCTTCGGGAATGACGCCGATATGCTCATCACCAACCTGTTCACGCAGTTCGCGATACAGCGTACTGGCAATAAGACTTTTACCTGAAGCCGATGCGCCGGCGATGCCTATAATGACGCACTGATGAGACTTATCAGTCATAAATTTAGCGACCTGATTAACCTGGATGTTAAGGAAGGACGACGCCGGAGCGTCAAACGCGGCAATTATAGGGATTTCGCAGGCGTGATACCAGTCGAAACCGCAGGTAATGCGAGAGAGCCTCCAAAGTCGCTTTTTCTCCCTGAGTGAAATTTAAATGACCACTTTTTGGTCGTTTAACGGGAATTTTTTGGCGAGTAACTATTTAATAAGTCTATGATGTCAAAATCTGAGCAGTCAGCATATGAATTGTAAATTGTTTGTACTAGCATAAACCAAATTCTTAATTTCTCGCGTCCGGACATCGCTCCTGGCGACCTGGCGTCTCGGGATAAAGCGGTAATGAATAAACAATACCAGCGGGTTTTGATTACCACCCAACATCCTTTACTGCGACTTGTCTGTCTGGGTCTGGTCACGTTTATTTTTACCCTATTTTCCCTGGAACTCACCCGTTTCGGCACCCTGCTCGCGCCGTTATGGTTCCCTACCTCTATTATGACGGTGGCGTTTTATCGTCATGCCGGGAAGATGTGGCCGGGTATTGCCCTCGCCTGTTCATTCGGGAATGTCCTGGCCTCATGGATGCTCTTTTCGTGGGGATCCGTTAGCTTCATTTATACCTCCGTCAATATTATTGAGGCCTGCATCGGCGCACTGCTGCTGCGTAAGCTGCTGCCGTGGTATAACCCGCTACAAAACTTGAATGACTGGGTGCGTCTGGCGATTGGCAGCGCCCTGATCCCGCCGCTGACAGGGGGCGTGTTAATTCATTTTCTGGCACCGGGGCCAGAGCCGCTGCGTAATTTTCTGGTCTGGGTGGTTTCCGAATCAATCGGCGCGCTGGCGCTGGTGCCGTTAGGGCTGCTGTTCAAACCGCACTATCTCCTGCGCCACCGCAACCCGCAGCTGCTGCTGGAAACCCTGGTCACCATGGCGGTGACGCTGGTTCTGAGCTGGGCCGCCATGAACTGGCTGCCGTGGCCTTTTACCTGCGTAATTGTCCTGCTGATGTGGAGCGCGGTCCGCCTGCCGCGCGTGGAAGCGTTTCTGGTGTTCCTGGTCACCGTCATGATGGTCTCCCTGATGATGGCGCAAAACCCGACTCCAATTGCGACGCAGAACGCCAGCGCCATGCTCAACGCGCCGTGGCTGCCGTTTTTGATGATGCTATTGCCCGCCAACGTGATGACAATGGTGATGTATGCCTTCCGCGCCGAGCGCAAGCACATTACCGAGAGCGAAGAACGTTTTCGCAATGCAATGGAGTACTCCGCCATCGGTATGGCGCTGGTGGGCATCGACGGCCAGTGGCTACAGGCCAACAAGGCGCTGTGCAACTTTCTCGGCTACAGCCAGACGGAGCTTCAGTCGCTGACCTTCCAGCAGCTTACCTGGCCGGAAGATTTACACTCTGATATCGAACAGCTCGATCAGCTGGTCAACGGGGATATCAACACCTACAGCCTCGAGAAGCGTTACTACACTCGCGACGGGGAAGTGGTCTGGGCGCTGCTTGCCGTCTCCGTCGTACGCCACGCCGACGGCACCCCGCTCTACTTTATCGCCCAGATTGAAGACATTAACGATCTCAAGCATACCGAATGGGTCAATAAGCGCCTGATGGAGCGCATTACCCTGGCGAACGAAGCGGGGGGGATTGGGATCTGGGAATGGGATTTGCAGCCGGACGTCATCAGCTGGGATAAGCGGATGTTTGAGCTGTATGAGATCCCCTCGCACATCAAGCCCACCTGGCAGCTGTGGAATGCGTCGATTGTGCCTGAAGACCGCGAGCATGCGGAACAGGTGATCCGCGACTCCCTGACCGCGCGCATGCCGTTTAAGCTCGAATTCCGCATCCGAGTAAAAGAGGGGGTGCGACATATTCGTTCCCTGGCCAACCGGGTGCTGAACAAGCAGGGTGAAGTGGAACGTCTGCTCGGCATTAACATGGACATGACCGAGGTCAAACAGCTTAACGAGGCGCTGTTCCAGGAAAAAGAGCGTCTGCACATTACGCTCGACTCCATCGGCGAGGCGGTGCTCTGCACCGACGTCGACATGAACGTGACCTTTATGAACCCGGTGGCCGAGAAGATGAGCGGCTGGCCGCAGTCCGAGGCCATCGGGCAGCCAATTCTGAACGTGTTGCACATCACCTTCGGTGAGAAAGGACCGCTGATGGAAAATATCCACAGCGGCGATATGTCCCGTTCCGATATCGAGCAGGACGTGGTACTCAACTGCCGCAACGGCGGCAGCTTCGATATCCACTACAGCATCACGCCGCTCAGCACGCTGGACGGGCAGGCCATCGGCTCGGTGCTGGTTATCCAGGATGTGACCGAATCACGCAAAATGCTGCGCCAGCTAAGCTACAGCGCCTCCCATGACGCGCTCACGCATCTGGCTAACCGCGTCAGTTTCGAAACCCATCTTAAGCGCCTGATCCAGACCGTGCAGGAGACGCGCCAGCGCCATGCCCTGATTTTCATCGATCTTGACCGTTTCAAAGCCGTCAACGATACCGCAGGCCATGCCGCGGGCGACGCCCTGCTTCGTGAGCTGTCATCATTGATGCTGACCATGCTTCGCTCCAGCGACGTTCTTGCCCGTCTGGGGGGCGATGAGTTTGGTCTGCTGCTGCCGGACTGCAATATCGAAAGCGCTCGCTACATTACCGGGCGGCTGATCCACGCCATCAATAACTATCACTTTATGTGGGAAGGCCGCCTGCACCGTATCGGCGCCAGCGCGGGCATTACCCTGATTGATGAGACCAACCATCAGGCGGCAGAGGTGATGTCCCAGGCCGATATCGCCTGCTATGCCTCTAAAAACAGCGGGCGTGGGGTGGTGACGGTTTACGAACCGCAGCAGGAGCGGATCCACAGCGCGCGCAGCATGATGTCGCTCGATGAGCAGTGGCATATGATCAAGGACAATCACCTGCTGATGATTGCCCGCAGCGTCGCCTCCCCGCGCATACCGGAGAGCAGCAACTTCTGGCTCATCTCGCTGCGCCTGTGGACCAGCCAGGGTGAAGTACAGGAGGAGCAGGCGTTCCGTTCTGGTCTCGCCGAGCCTGAGCTGCTTCACGCCCTCGACCGGCGTATCTTCAGCGAGTTCTTCCGCGCGTACGCTGCCCAGGTAGCGGCCAAAGGGATGGGGGTTGCGCTACCGCTTTCGCAAGCCGGGTTATCCAGCGTCACCCTGGTAGACGAGCTGATTGAACTGCTGGAGAAAGGCCCATTCCCGGGCCGCCTGCTGCACCTGATTATCTCCGCAGAGGTGCTGCGCAATACGGATGAGAACCTGCAGCAGGGTCTGCAAAAACTGCGACACGCAGGTTGCCGGGTGGTGTTAAGCCAGGTGGGGCGCGACATGAGCCTCTTTAGCCATCTCAGCGCTAACATGGCCGACTATTTGATGCTCGACCCGGACGTGGTGTCAAACGTTCACGGAAACCTGATGGATGAAATGATGGTGACCATCATTCAGGGCCACGCCCAGCGGCTGGGAATGAAAACCCTGGCAGGCCCCTGCAACCAGCCAATCATGATGGATACCCTCTCGGGCATCGGCATCGACTTTATCTATGGCGACACCATCGGCGAACCGCAGCCGCTGGAACTACTGCTCAACACCAGCTATTTCGCCATCAACTGAGGGCGTCCAGCCGTCGGTATACCAGATGTGCAACAGCGCATAGGAGCGCCACGGCTGCCAGCGTTCGGCGTAACGGCGGATTTGCGCGGGCGTCATGCCAGCGAAGCGCTGTTTAATCAGATAATCATCCGGCAAAAACACATCTTTGGCCTGCCATCCCCGCAGCGCTAAATAGTTTGCCGTCCAGCGGCCAATGCCGGGCCGCTGCTGCAACGCTTTCATGCCCGCGTCGATGTCCACCGGTGGAACGAGAGGAAAGTCACCGTCCACCACCGACCGGGCGAGATGAATTAACGATTCCGCCCTTTTTACCGGCATCCCGAGCGCTTTCAATGCCAGCGGATCGGCAGCGGCCAGCGCCTGCGGGGTGGGGAAACAGAGATAATCCGGCGCATCTTCAACCGCCTCACCGTACAGCGCCACCACCCGTCCGGTAAGTTTCGCTGCCATCGCCACGCTCACCAGTTGCCCGAGGATCGCCCGCACGCCCTGCTCGTAAGCATCCATTGCGCCAGGTAAACGCAGCCCGGGCCGCGCAGCACCCAACTCGCCGAGCGTCCGGGCAATCTGCTGCGGATCGCAGTCAAGATCGAACAGCCGTGCGATGCGGTCCAGACAGCCTGCCGCCACCGGCATCAGACCCGGGCTGAGCGTGACGTTGAGGGTGTGGGAGGCAAGGTCTGGTGTGACGCGAAAAATGCCCCGGTGCCCGTCACAGGCAAAACTGCGCTCGTAGTCGTCCTCGGTCACGGTTTCCACGCCCGTCACGGCACGCGCGCCCAGAAAGCCAAACATCCACTGCCAGTCGTAGGGGGGTTGCCAGTTCAAGGTAAACATCGTTGCTCCTGTCATGTTCTCCTCAGCATAAACCGAAAGGCCTTGTTTCGCCTTGCTTTCATATTCCAGTTGTCGCGGAAGAGACATTTCGTTAAAGTCTCGCCCCTTCTCACCGGCATGGGGATTTCTACGTGTTTATTGGATTCGATTACGGTACGGCAAACTGCTCGGTTGCGGTGATGCACAACGGGCAACCACAGCTCCTGAAAATGGAAAAAGAGAGCACGCTGCTGCCGTCAATGCTCTGCGCGCCAACCCGTGAAGCTGTGAGCGAATGGCTTTTCCGCCATCACCAGGTTCCGGCCACCGCGGCGGAAACGCAGGCTCTGCTGCGCCGCGCCGTGAGCTATAACCGCGACGAGGACATCGACGTTACGCCTGCCAGCGTGCAGTTCGGCCTGTCGTCGCTCGGGCAGTACATTGAGGATCCGGAGGAGGTTTACTTCGTTAAATCACCGAAGTCATTCCTCGGGGCCAGCGGCCTGAAGCCGCAGCAGGTCGCGTTGTTTGAGGATCTGGTCTGCGCCATGATGCTGCACATCCGCAATCAGGCACAAACGCAGGTCACGGAAACCATCGACCAGGCGGTGATTGGCCGTCCGATAAACTTCCAGGGTCTGGGGGGCGATGAAGCCAACCAGCAGGCGCAGGGTATTCTGGCGCGCGCGGCGCACCGTGCAGGTTTTCGCGACGTGGTGTTCCAGTACGAGCCGGTAGCGGCGGGACTGGATTTTGAAGCCACGTTAACGGCAGAAAAACGTGTGCTGGTGGTGGATATCGGCGGCGGAACGACGGACTGCTCGCTGCTGCTGATGGGGCCGCAGTGGCATCAGCGTCGCGATCGTGAAAAAAGCCTGCTGGGGCACAGCGGCTGCCGTGTGGGCGGTAACGATCTGGATATTGCCCTCGCCTTTAAGAGCCTGATGCCGCTGCTGGGCATGGGCGGACAAACCGAAAAAGGGATCGCCCTGCCGGTTCTGCCGTGGTGGAATGCCATTGCGATCAACGATGTGCCTGCGCAGAGTGATTTTTACAGCACCGCAAACGGTCGTTTTCTCAACGATCTGATACGCGATGCGCAGGATGCCGACAAAGTCGCGCTGCTCCACAAGGTCTGGCGTCAGCGCCTGAGCTACCGCGTGGTGCGCACCGCCGAAGAGAGCAAAATTGCGCTCTCAGATCGCCCGGAACATGCGGTCACCCTGCCGTTTATCAGCGACGAACTGGCAACGAGTATCTCGCAGGAAGGGCTTGAAACGGCCCTGTCGCAGCCGCTGCAGCGCATTCTCGAACAGGTACAGCTGGCGCTGGATAACGGCAAAGAGCAGCCGGACGTGATCTATTTAACCGGGGGTAGCGCCCGTTCGCCGCTGATTAAGAAAGCGCTGGCGGAACAACTGCCGGGCATACCGATTGCCGGTGGCGATGACTTTGGCTCCGTAACCGCAGGGCTGGCGCGCTGGGCGCAGGTGATGTTTAGCTAACACGGGTGTGGCCTGGTGCCCTCACCCCGGTCCTCTCCCAAAGGGAGAGGGAGAAAAGGATCGACTCCCTCTCCCGCCATTCAGACAATTCCAGACAGTGTTCCACATTTCCTCCATTTTTCTGCCGGGTAGCCTGACTAAACTAGTATCATTCCCCGAAGTGTTTCAGGATGAGAACGTAAAACGATGAAAGGCAGTAACAAATCCCGCTGGGCTATCGCCGCTGGCATCATTGTGGTGGTTCTTGCCGCCGCCTGGTACTGGCACAGTCAATCCGCGAAGTCCCCTGCATCCTCGGGGGTGAGCAGCTCATCTCCGCGCGCGGCGGGCGGTGGCCGCCACGGTATGCGCGGCGCGGCGCTGGCCCCCGTGCAGGCAGCGACCGCCATCAACAAAGCCGTTCCGCGCTATCTCACCGGGCTTGGCACCATTACTGCAGCCAATACCGTCACCGTGCGCAGCCGGGTCGAGGGGCAGCTGATGGCGCTTCACTTCCAGGAAGGCCAGCAGGTTAAGGCCGGTGATTTACTGGCAGAGATCGACCCAAGCCAGTTCAAAGTCTCGCTCGCTCAGGCGCAGGGGCAGCTTGCCAAAGACAAAGCCACCTTAGCCAATGCCCAGCGCGATCTCGCCCGCTATCAGCAGCTGGTGAAAACCAACCTGGTGTCGCGTCAGGAGCTGGACACTCAGCAGTCGCTGGTCAGCGAAACCCGAGGCACGATCAAAGCAGACGAAGCAGCGGTCGCCAGCGCCCAACTGCAGCTCGACTGGAGCCGCATTACCGCGCCGATTGACGGACGCGTCGGCCTGAAGCAGGTTGATATCGGCAACCAGATCTCCAGCGGTGATACCACGGGCATCGTGGTCATTACCCAGACTCACCCCATCGATTTAGTCTTTACCCTGCCGGAGAGCGACATCGCCACCGTGGTGCAGGCGCAAAAAGCCGGTAAAGGGCTGGTGGTTGAAGCCTGGGACCGCACCAACAAACAGAAACTCAGCGAAGGAGCTCTGCTGAGCCTCGATAACCAGATTGATACCACCACCGGTACCATCAAGCTGAAAGCACGCTTTAGCAATCAGGATGATGCGCTTTTCCCGAATCAGTTCGTTAATGCGCGCATGCTGGTCTCTACCGAAGAAAACGCGGTGGTGATCCCAACGGCAGCGCTGCAGATGGGTAACGAAGGCAACTTCGTCTGGGTGCTTAACGATGACAACCAGGTCAGCAAGCATCTGGTGAAAACCGGGATTCAGGATAGCCAGACGGTGGTGATTAGCGCCGGGCTATCCGCAGGCGATCGGGTGGTAACCGACGGCATCGACCGTCTCACCGAAGGGGCGCGCGTCGAAGTGGTCGAGGCGCATGGCGCGAGCAACAGCGAACAGCCGGCGAAACGCGAGCACGCTAAACAGGGAGCCAGCGCCTGATGCAGGTCATGCCACCGAGCGCGACAGGTGGGCCATCACGCCTGTTTATTATGCGCCCCGTCGCCACCACGCTGTTGATGGTGGCCATTTTGCTAGCCGGGATAATTGGCTATCGCTTTCTGCCCGTGTCGGCGCTGCCGGAAGTGGATTACCCTACGATTCAGGTGGTCACGCTCTACCCTGGCGCCAGCCCGGACGTGGTGACGTCGGCCATTACCGCGCCGCTGGAGCGCCAGTTTGGGCAGATGTCTGGCCTGAAGCAGATGTCCTCGCAAAGCTCTGGTGGGGCATCGGTAGTGACGCTGCAGTTCCAGCTGACGCTCTCGCTGGACGTCGCCGAGCAGGAGGTGCAGGCCGCGATCAACGCCGCCACCAATCTGCTGCCGTCTGACCTGCCTAATCCGCCAGTCTACAGTAAGGTCAACCCGGCCGATCCGCCAATCATGACGCTGGCCGTCACCTCCTCCGCCATGCCGATGACGCAGGTGGAAGATATGGTTGAAACCCGCGTGGCACAGAAGATTTCACAGGTAACGGGCGTCGGTCTGGTGACCCTGGCGGGCGGACAACGTCCTGCCGTGCGCGTGAAGCTTAACGCGCAGGCGATTGCCGCGCTGGGGTTAACCAGCGAAACCATTCGTACCGCCATCACCAGCGCCAACGTCAACTCGGCCAAAGGCTCGCTGGACGGGCCAACCCGCGCGGTCACGCTTTCGGCCAACGATCAGATGCAGTCAGCCGATGAGTATCGCCAGCTGATTGTCGCCTACCAGAACGGCGCGCCAATTCGCCTCGGCGACGTGGCGACCGTAGAACAAGGCGCGGAAAACAGCTGGCTTGGGGCATGGGCCAACAAGCAGCAGGCGATTGTCATGAACGTTCAGCGCCAGCCGGGTGCGAACATCATCGAAACCGCCGACAGCATTCGTGCCATGCTGCCGCAGCTGATTGAAAGCCTGCCGAAATCGGTCAGCGTGAAGGTGCTTTCCGACCGCACCACCAACATTCGCGCCTCCGTTACCGACACCCAGTTCGAGCTGATGCTGGCGATTGCGCTGGTGGTAATGATTATCTACCTGTTCCTGCGCAACGTGCCGGCCACCATTATTCCCGCCGTCGCCGTACCACTCTCGCTGGTCGGAACCTTTGCGGTGATGGTGTTCCTTGATTTCTCGATCAACAACCTGACGCTGATGGCCCTGACCATCGCCACCGGTTTCGTGGTGGATGACGCCATCGTGGTGATCGAGAACATTTCGCGTTACATCGAGAAAGGCGAGAAGCCGCTCGCCGCCGCGCTGAAGGGGGCGGGCGAGATCGGCTTTACCATTATTTCCCTCACCTTCTCGCTGATTGCGGTGCTGATCCCGCTGCTGTTTATGGGCGATATCGTCGGACGGCTGTTCCGGGAGTTTGCCGTCACCCTGGCGGTGGCGATCCTGATCTCCGCCGTGGTGTCGCTGACGCTGACCCCGATGATGTGTGCCCGCATGCTGAGCGTGGAGTCCCTGCGCAAGCAAAACCGTTTCTCGCGCGCCTCTGAGCGGATGTTCGAGCGCATCATCGCCGCCTACGGCCACGTGCTGGCGAAGGTGCTGAACCACCCGTGGGCGACGCTTGGGGTTGCCCTGGGTACGCTGGCGCTCAGCGTGATGCTGTGGATTTTCATCCCGAAAGGCTTCTTCCCGATTCAGGACAACGGCATTATCCAGGGCACGTTACAGGCCCCGCAGACCGTTTCGTTCGCCAACATGGCACAGCGCCAGCAGCAGGTATCGGAGATCATCATGAAAGATCCGGCGGTGGAAAGCCTCACCGCCTACGTGGGCGTCGACGGCACTAACCCGTCGCTGAACAGCGCGCGTCTGCAGATCAACCTCAAACCGCTTGATGACCGCGACGATCGCGTCAACACGGTGATCCAGCGCCTGCAAAACGCGGTGGCGAAGGTGCCGGGCATCGAACTCTACCTGCAGCCGATTCAGGATTTAACCATTGATACCCAGGTGAGCCGCACTCAGTATCAGTTTACCCTGCAGACCACCAGCCTGGAGGCGCTCAGCACCTGGGTGCCGCAGCTGGTTGATACCCTGCGCGGCCTCCCGCAGCTCTCCGATGTCAGCAGCGACTGGCAGGATAAAGGGCTGGCGGCCTACGTTAACGTTAACCGTGACACCGCCAGCCGTCTGGGTATTTCCATGGCGGACGTGGATAACGCGCTGTACAACGCCTTTGGCCAGCGCCTGATCTCCACTATTTATACGCAGGCGAACCAGTACCGCGTGGTGCTGGAGCACAACACCGGGAACACGCCCGGGCTTGCCGCGCTTGACACCGTACGCCTGACCAGTAAGGACGGCGGCATCGTGCCGCTCAGCGCCATTGCCAGCGTGGAGGAGCGCCACACCCCGCTGACCATCAACCATCTGGATCAGTTCCCGTCGACCACCATTTCGTTTAACGTCCCGGACGGATACTCGCTGGGCGAGGCGGTGGAAGCGATCCAAAACGCCGAAAAAAACCTCGGCTTCCCAACGGATATACAGACCCAGTTCCAGGGGAGTATGCTGGCGTTCCAGGCGGCGCTGGGCAGCACCATCTGGCTGATCGTGGCCGCCGTGGTGGCGATGTATATCGTGCTGGGCGTACTGTATGAAAGCTTTATTCACCCGATCACCATCCTCTCCACCCTGCCGACGGCGGGCGTCGGGGCGCTGTTAGCGCTGATGCTGGCGGGCAGCGAGCTGGACGTGATTGCGATTATCGGCATCATTCTGCTCATCGGTATCGTCAAGAAAAACGCCATCATGATGATCGACTTCGCCCTTGCCGCCGAGCGCGAACAGGGAATGTCGCCGCGCGATGCGATCTTCCAGGCCTGTCTGCTGCGTTTTCGTCCGATCCTGATGACCACCCTCGCCGCCCTGTTAGGCGCGCTGCCGCTGATGCTGAGTACCGGCGTTGGGGCCGAACTGCGGCGTCCTTTAGGGATCGGTATGGTCGGCGGTCTGCTGGTCAGCCAGGTGCTGACGCTGTTTACCACGCCGGTGATTTACCTGCTGTTTGACCGTCTGGCCCTGTGGACCAAAAGCCGCTTCCCGAAACGTGAAGAGGAGGCGTAAGTGAAGTTTTTCGCGCTCTTCATTTACCGCCCGGTGGCGACGATATTGATTTCGCTCGCCATCACCCTGTGCGGCGTACTCGGCTTCCGGCTGTTGCCGGTAGCCCCGCTGCCGCAGGTGGACTTCCCGGTGATCATGGTCAGCGCCTCGCTGCCCGGTGCGTCTCCGGAAACCATGGCCTCGTCGGTCGCCACGCCGCTGGAGCGGTCACTCGGGCGCATTGCGGGGGTCAACGAAATGACCTCCAGCAGTTCGCTGGGCAGCACGCGCATTATCCTTGAGTTCAACTTCGACCGGGATATCAACGGCGCAGCGCGCGACGTGCAGGCAGCGATCAACGCCGCCCAGAGCCTGCTGCCGAGCGGTATGCCGAGCAGGCCGACCTATCGCAAAGCCAACCCGTCCGACGCGCCAATCATGATCTTAACGCTCACCTCGGACACCTATTCCCAGGGCGAGCTGTATGACTTTGCCTCTACCCAACTGGCGCAGACCATCGCCCAGATCGACGGCGTGGGCGACGTCGACGTGGGCGGTAGCTCCCTGCCCGCCGTGCGCGTAGGGCTCAACCCGCAGGCGCTGTTCAACCAGGGCGTGTCGCTGGACGACGTGCGTTCCGCCATCAGCAACGCAAACGTGCGCAAACCGCAGGGGGCGATTGAAGACAGCAGCCACCGCTGGCAGATCCAGACAAACGATGAACTTAAAACCGCCGCAGAATACCAGCCGCTGATTATTCACTACAACAACGGCGCGGCGATGCGTCTGAGCGATGTCGCCAGCGTGACCGATTCGGTGCAGGACGTGCGCAACGCCGGGATGACCAATGCCAAACCGGCGATTCTGCTGATGATCCGCAAGCTGCCGGAAGCCAACATTATCCAAACGGTGAACAGCATTCGCGCGCGACTGCCGGAGTTGCAGGAGACCATTCCGGCGGCGATAGACCTGCAGATTGCCCAGGATCGCTCCCCGACGATCCGCGCCTCGCTTGAAGAGGTTGAGCAGACGCTGATCATCTCCGTCGCGCTGGTGATCCTGGTGGTCTTCCTGTTCCTGCGCTCGGGCCGCGCGACGCTGATCCCGGCCGTTGCCGTACCGGTGTCGCTGATCGGCACCTTTGCTGCCATGTACCTGTGTGGCTTCAGCCTCAACAACCTGTCGCTGATGGCGTTGACCATCGCCACCGGCTTCGTGGTGGATGATGCGATAGTGGTGCTGGAAAACATTTCACGCCACCTCGAAGCGGGCATGAAGCCGCTGCAGGCGGCGCTGCAGGGCACGCGCGAGGTCGGCTTTACGGTGCTCTCCATGAGCCTGTCGCTGGTGGCGGTATTCCTGCCGCTGCTGCTGATGGGCGGGCTTCCTGGCCGCCTGCTGCGCGAATTTGCCGTCACGCTTTCCGTCGCGATTGGTATCTCGCTGGTGATCTCACTCACCCTCACGCCGATGATGTGCGGCTGGATGCTCAAACGCAGCAAACCGCACACCCAGCCGCGCCGCAAGGGCTTTGGCCGCGTGCTGATGGCGATGCAGGAAGGCTACGGCAAATCGCTGAAATGGGTGCTGAACCACACCCGCATCGTCGGGCTGGTGCTGGTGGGCACCATCGCGCTGAACGTCTGGATGTATATCTCCATCCCGAAAACCTTCTTCCCGGAACAGGATACCGGGGTGCTGATGGGCGGTATTCAGGCCGACCAGAGCATCTCCTTCCAGGCGATGCGCGGCAAGCTGCAGGACTTTATGAAGATTATTCGTGAAGACAAAGCCGTGGATAACGTCACCGGTTTTACCGGCGGGTCGCGCGTGAACAGCGGGATGATGTTTATCACCCTGAAATCGCGGGATGAGCGTAACGAAACCGCGCAGCAGGTGATCGACCGTCTGCGGGTCAAGCTCGCCAAAGAGCCGGGCGCAAACCTGTTTTTGATGGCCGTTCAGGATATCCGCGTCGGCGGACGTCAGGCCAACGCCAGCTATCAGTACACCCTGCTCTCGGATGATTTAGCCGCGCTGCGCGAATGGGAGCCGAAGATCCGCAAGGCCCTGGCCGCTCTGCCGCAGCTGGCCGACGTGAACTCCGACAGCCAAAACAACGGCGCGGAGATGAACCTGACCTACGATCGCGAAACCATGTCGCGGCTGGGGATTGACGTGGCGGCGGCCAACAGCCTGCTGAACAACGCCTTTGGTCAGCGTGAAATCTCCACCATCTACCAGCCGATGAACCAGTACAAGGTGGTGATGGAGGTCGATCCGCGCTACACCCAGGACATCAGCGCACTGGACAAAATGTTTGTGATTAACAGTGAAGGCAAGGCGATCCCGCTCTCCTACTTTGCCAGCTGGCAGCCCGCGAACGCGCCGCTGTCGGTGAACCATCAGGGGCTGTCGGCGGCATCGACGGTCTCCTTCAACCTGCCGACCGGCTCGTCGCTGTCTGAAGCGAGCGACGCCATTAACCGCACCATGATCCAGCTTGGCGTGCCCTCTACGGTGCGCGGCAGCTTTGCCGGTACCGCGCAGGTATTCCAGGACACGATGAACTCGCAGGTGATCCTGATCCTCGCGGCGATTGCGACGGTCTATATCGTGCTCGGCGTGTTGTATGAGAGCTACGTCCATCCGCTGACCATCCTCTCGACGTTACCGTCGGCGGGCGTGGGGGCACTGCTGGCGCTGGAATTGTTCGGCGCGCCATTCAGCCTCATCGCGCTGATTGGTATCATGCTATTAATAGGCATTGTGAAGAAAAACGCGATCATGATGGTCGACTTCGCGCTGGACGCCCAGCGCAACGGCAACCTGACGCCGGAAGAGGCCATATTCCAGGCCTGCCTGCTGCGTTTTCGCCCGATCATGATGACCACGCTGGCGGCGCTGTTTGGCGCGCTGCCGCTGGTTATTTCCGGTGGCGACGGGTCCGAGCTGCGCCAGCCGCTGGGGATCACCATTGTTGGCGGGCTGGTGATGAGCCAGTTGTTGACGCTCTACACCACGCCAGTGGTCTATCTGTTCTTCGACCGTCTGCGACTGCGTTTTTCACGTAAAAACAGAACAACGGTGACCGAGTAAATGACCGATCTTCCCCGTCAGGTTCGCTGGCAGCTATGGATAGTGGCGTTCGGCTTCTTCATGCAGTCGCTGGACACCACCATCGTGAATACCGCCCTCCCCTCCATGGCGAAAAGCCTGGGGGAAAGCCCGCTGCACATGCATATGGTGATCGTCTCCTATGTGCTGACGGTGGCGGTAATGCTCCCCGCCAGCGGCTGGCTGGCGGATAAAGTCGGGGTGAGAAATATCTTTTTCACCGCCATCGTGCTGTTTACCGTGGGATCGCTGTTTTGCGCTCAGGCGAACACGCTCGATCAGCTAATTATGGCCCGCGTCTTACAGGGCGTTGGCGGCGCGATGATGGTGCCCGTGGGGCGGCTAACGGTAATGAAAATAGTCCCGCGCGAGCAGTATATGGCGGCGATGACCTTCGTGACGCTCCCCGGCCAGGTGGGGCCGCTGCTCGGCCCGGCGCTGGGCGGGATTCTGGTGGAGTACGCCTCGTGGCACTGGATCTTCTTGATCAACCTGCCGGTCGGCATCGTGGGGGCGATAGCCACCCTGATGCTGATGCCGAACTACACCATGCAAACCCGGCGCTTCGACGTCTTTGGCTTTATCCTGCTGGCCGCCGGGATGGCCACGCTGACGCTGGCGCTCGACGGGCAGAAAGGGCTGGGGATTTCCTCCCTGCCCCTCGGAATACTGGTCGCCCTCGGCATCACCGCCATTCTGTGGTATCTGTGGCATGCCAGAGGGAACGACAAAGCGCTGTTTAGCCTTCATCTGTTTAAAAACCCCACCTACCGCCTTGGCCTGTTCGGCAGCTTCGCCGGGCGCATCGGCAGCGGCATGCTGCCCTTTATGACGCCGGTCTTTTTACAGATTGGCCTGGGCTTTTCGCCGTTCCACGCGGGCCTGATGATGATCCCGATGGTGCTCGGCAGCATGGGCATGAAGCGCATCGTGGTGCAGGTAGTCAACCGCTTCGGCTACCGCCGGGTGTTGGTCGCCGCCACGCTTGGGCTGGCGCTGGTAAGCCTGCTGTTTATGGCCGTGGCGCTGATGGGCTGGTATTACGTGCTGCCGCTGGTGCTGTTCTGCCAGGGCATCATTAACTCCATGCGCTTCTCGTCGATGAATACCCTGACGCTGAAAGACCTGCCGGACGAGCTGGCAAGCAGCGGTAACAGCCTGCTGTCGATGATTATGCAGCTCTCAATGAGCGTGGGCGTGACCATGGCGGGCATCCTGCTCGGCATGTACGGCCAGCAGCATCTCAGCGTCGACACCCCGGGCGCGCATCAGGTGTTTTTATATACCTATCTCAGCATGGCGGTGATTATCGCCCTGCCCGCTTTTATCTTCGCCAGAGTCCCGAACGATACCCGTAAGAATGTCGTGATCCGACGCGGCAAAAGGAGTGCACCATGAAATTCTGGCGTCCGGGCATCACCGGCAAGCTGTTTGTGGCAATTTTTGCCACCTGTATCGTTCTGCTGATCACCATGCACTGGGCGGTGCGGGTCAGCTTCGAGCGCGGCTTTATCGACTACATCAAGCACGGCAACGAGCAACGCCTGCAGGGCTTAGGCGATGCGCTTGGCGAGCAGTACGCCCTGCACGGGAACTGGCGTTTTCTGCGCAATAACGACCGCTTCGTGTTTCAGATCCTGCGTTCGCTGGAGCACGATAACGATGACGACCGCCCCGGCCCCGGCATGCCGCCGCACGGCTGGCGCACCCAGTTCTGGGTGATTGACCAGGAGATGCGCGTGCTGGTTGGCCCGCGCGCGCCGGTTCCACCCGACGGCTCAAAGCGCGCCATCAGGGTTAACAATGAGACCGTCGGCTGGGTCATCGCCTCCCCGGTCGAGCGTCTGACGCGCAACACGGATATCAACTTTGACCGCCAGCAGCGCCAGACCAGCTGGCTGATTGTCGCCCTCTCCACCCTGCTGGCCGCACTTGCCACCTTCCCGCTGGCGCGCGGCCTGCTTGCGCCGGTAAAACGTCTGGTAGAAGGCACCCACAAGCTGGCCGCCGGGGATTTCTCCACCCGCGTGGATACCCGCAGCCAGGATGAGCTGGGCAAGCTGGCGCAGGACTTCAACCAGCTCGCCAGCACGCTGGAGAAAAACCAGCAGATGCGCCGCGATTTTATGGCCGACATTTCCCACGAACTGCGCACCCCGCTGGCGGTGCTGCGCGGCGAGCTGGAGGCGATTCAGGACGGCGTGCGCCAGTTTACGCCTGAATCGGTGGCGTCATTACAGGCCGAGGTCGGGACGCTCACCAAGCTGGTGGACGACCTGCACCAGCTCTCAATGTCCGACGAGGGCGCGCTGGCCTACCAGAAAGCGCCAGTGGACGTGATTAACATTCTTGAAGTGGTCAGCGGCGCGTTCCGGGAACGCTTTGCCAGCCGCAACCTGAAAATTGACCTCTCGCTGCCGGACAGCGCCGTGGTATTTGGCGACCCCGACCGCCTGATGCAGTTGTTCAATAACCTGCTGGAAAACAGCCTGCGCTATACCGACAGCGGTGGCGGGCTACTTATCTCCGGCAAACAAGAGAACGGGCGCTTCGCCCTGACCTTTGCCGATTCCGCCCCCGGCGTGCAGGACGCGCAGCTGGAAAAATTATTCGAGCGCTTTTACCGCACCGAAGGCTCGCGCAACCGCGCCAGCGGCGGCTCCGGGCTGGGGCTGGCGATCTGCGTTAACATCGTCGAAGCCCACAACGGCACGATCCGCGCCGCCCATTCGCCATTTGGCGGGGTTAGCATTACAGTAGAGTTACCTCTGGAACGGGATTTATCGAGAGAAGCATGACCGAATTACCGATTGACGAAAACACACCGCGCATTCTTATCGTGGAAGACGAGCCTAAGCTCGGGCAACTGCTTATCGATTATTTACGCGCCGCAGGCTATGCCCCCACGCTGATTAATCATGGCGACCAGGTGCTCCCCTATGTGCGCCAGACTCCGCCGGACCTGATCCTGCTGGACCTGATGTTGCCGGGCACCGACGGCCTGACCCTGTGCCGGGAAATCCGCCGCTTTTCAGACGTGCCCATCGTTATGGTGACCGCTAAAATCGAAGAGATCGACCGCCTGCTGGGTCTCGAAATTGGCGCTGACGATTACATCTGCAAACCCTACAGTCCACGCGAAGTGGTTGCCCGCGTGAAAACTATCCTGCGCCGCTGCAGGCCGCAGCGCGAGCTGCAGGTGCTGGACGCCGAAAGCCCGCTGATTGTCGACGAAAGCCGTTTCCAGGCCAGCTGGCGCAGCAAGCTTCTGGACCTTACCCCTGCCGAGTTTCGCCTGCTGAAAACCCTCTCTCACGAGCCGGGGAAGGTTTTCTCCCGCGAACAGCTGTTGAACCACCTGTACGATGATTACCGCGTGGTGACCGACCGCACCATCGACAGCCATATCAAAAACCTGCGCCGCAAGCTGGAAGCGCTCGACGCTGACCAGTCGTTTATCCGCGCGGTGTACGGTGTCGGGTATCGCTGGGAAGCGGATGCGTGCAGGATTGCCTAAATAACCCCCCCTCACCCTGCCCTCTCCCCAAAGGGGAGAGGGTGTTTGAGTCCCCTCGCCCCTTTGGGGAGAGGGTTAGGGTGAGGTGCAAAGCTTTACCTCCCCGCCCCGCAGCGCTACAATGCCCGCCCTTAAAGTATGGGAACTCCCCCTACCGCGTCACCTGGTGCTCGCGGATCTGACCTGTCATCAGAATGAGAACAAACATGTTTAAACCGGAACTCCTTTCCCCGGCGGGAACGCTGCAAAATATGCGTTACGCCTTTGCCTATGGTGCCGATGCCGTTTACGCGGGCCAGCCGCGCTACTCGCTGCGCGTGCGCAACAACGAATTCAACCACGAGAACCTGCAGCTCGGCATCAACGAAGCGCATGCCCTGGGCAAAAAATTCTACGTGGTGGTCAATATCGCGCCGCACAACGCCAAGCTGAAAACGTTCATCCGTGACCTGAAGCCGGTGGTGGAAATGGGACCGGACGCGCTGATCATGTCGGACCCGGGTTTAATCATGCTGGTTCGGGAGAACTTCCCGGAAATGGACATTCACCTCTCCGTTCAGGCTAACGCCGTTAACTGGGCGACGGTGAAATTCTGGAAACAGATGGGGCTGACCCGCGTCATTCTGTCTCGTGAACTGTCCCTCGAAGAGATTGAAGAGATCCGCACTCAGGTGCCGGACATGGAGATTGAGATATTCGTCCACGGCGCGCTGTGCATGGCCTACTCCGGCCGCTGCCTGCTCTCGGGGTATATCAACAAACGCGATCCTAACCAGGGCACCTGCACCAACGCCTGCCGCTGGGAGTACAACGTTCAGGAAGGCAAAGAGGACGACATCGGTAACATCGTGCACAAGCACGAACCGATCCCGGTGACTAACGTGGAGCCGACGCTCGGCATCGGCGCGCCGACTGACAGCGTGTTTATGATTGAAGAGGCTAAACGTCCGGGCGAGTACATGACTGCCTTTGAAGACGAGCACGGCACCTACATCATGAATTCCAAAGATCTGCGCGCCATCGCGCACGTCGAGCGTTTAACCCAGATGGGCGTGCATTCGCTGAAAATCGAGGGTCGCACCAAGTCTTATTACTACTGCGCACGCACCGCACAGGTTTATCGCAAGGCGATCGACGATGCAGCAGCCGGTAAACCATTCGACACCACCCTGCTGGAAACGCTGGAAGGCCTGGCGCATCGTGGGTACACCGAAGGTTTCCTGCGCCGTCACACCCATGACGACTATCAGAACTACGAGCACGGCTACTCTATTTCTGAACGCCAGCAGTTTGTCGGCGATTTCACCGGCGAGCGTAAAGGCCCGCTGGCAGCCGTCGCGGTGAAAAATAAATTCACCAAAGGCGACAGCCTGGAGCTGATGACCCCGCAGGGCAATATGAACTTCACGCTGGAGCATCTGGAAAACGGCAAAGGCGAGGCGATTGAGGTCGCACCGGGCGACGGTCATACCGTATGGCTGCCGGTTCCGGAAGAGGTGGAGCTGGAGTTTGCGCTGCTGATGCGCAACTTTGACGGTGAAAACACCCGCAATCCGCACGCAAAATAGTTGATTAGGGAAATTTTTTCACGCTGGGATAATTCTTAGAAACGGATCACATACCGCTTCGCTCGTTACGGGTATTATCCCCCCGCTGAAAAACATAACCCATAAATGCTAGCTGTACCAGGAACCACCTCCTTAGCCTGCGTAATCTCCCTTACGCGGGCTTATTTTTTTGCGTCAAACCACCGGACATTGTTTGACGCCGGTTTCACGACCGCTCGGTCTGGATCAGAGTGCGTTGTGCTGGTCAGCTGTATACTAGAAATGCGACAACTCTGTTGAGTAACCTTTGGCTGTCATGTAGCTTATCAGTCGGGCTTTAACAATACCGAGCCATTCCTGCGCTGTCATATTCCAAAGGTCTGGAGCAAACTCACCCTTGTAACGAGCAATAAGCACTTCATACCCATCAGATTGATTTTCTATTTCGATAATATTAGCAAGAAGCATCCGTAAATTAAATTCTGTGGAAGTAGTCAAGTACTCGTCAAGAAGCTTATTAAAATCACAATCATCAACAATAAGATCGCAATCTTGCCCGAAGTAAACAACAACTAATGTATCAAGTTCACATGGTTTGCTGGAATCAGTATTCATAAGTACCTTATGGTGCCGGATATGCTGTCAAAATGAAGTAGGTTTTATCACCATAGCGTCTGGCTTTAATTATCACCCGAACAGTATACGCTTTTTTTACTTCCGTAGATCCTCTATCAATATACTTTCCAACCGGGTAAGGGAAGCTATGTTCCAGAGGTAATTTAGCTTCGGGCTGCATATATTTTAATGCGCCGGTTAATTGACCACGTTTTACTGAAAGAACTTCTGATATCAATAACTCTGCTTGTTTTATACTATTAAAGCTACTTACACGAGAAAGTCTCGTTGTTGTGAGACGTGTAATCAATTGCTCTGGAGTTTGACCAATATGCCGCGCAATTGTATGCCCGAACGTACCGCCTTCATGCGCCAGCAAACGAATACGGCCAGAATACACTGAGCCAACTCTAGCGGCACCGGCTGCACTTGCGAACGCAAACGGAACAGCGAGATCAACTGTAACACCGACTTTATAGGCAACATCAGGACTTGCACCCAATCCGGTAGCTGCAAACTCTGCCAGTTGAGCGGTTGCTGTAGCAGCCTGTTTGCCCGTAATCACCTGCTTAAATGACGCCGTTAGGGTATCGAGACTATGAGAGCCAACAACAACACATCCTGCTTTAGATAACATTGTGGGTTCAGGAACCACGCACAAAACGCCTGCACCGAACATTTCTACAACGCCGCTTACAACGCCCAGACCGCCCCATAAACGGTTACTCATTGTTTCTCCTTCGCTGACAGTTTTACCACGTAATATAGCGGCCATCTGTACCGGAGATATCGTAACGGTAAGCCCATCCTGGGTTTGCATATAAACTCCCTTTTATCATTAAGCAGTTAAACCCGAGGTTATTATCCATCAGATGTAAGGTCAATAATGATTCATCAGCTTACGCCTCGCGCGTATTGCTCGTTGTTTAACGCCGCCTGCCCTTCAAACACGTTTTAGCCCCGGTAGCATTACGTTTATTGGGTCTGTGCCTGTGAGATATTATCCGGGAATTTCGGAATTTTGGCCGGGCTTGATACCTTAAATTGCGGATGACTGATATCGCCCCCTGCCGCCATAACCCTTTCGCCCAAAGTACACGCATGGGCCAACGTGGTTTAACGCCTCTGCGTAACCTGGGAAGCTTTAGTGTTAGCCTTATTTTTTGCCTTTCGTCCTGTTCTTACCCGCTTTTCCCCTCCCTGAGATACACTCTTGGTAGACTAAGAAAAGGGAGCAACGTGGATGGCAACCTATCCAGACAGTTTATTGATTCTTAATGGTAAAAGTGCAGGCAATGATTTGCTGCGTCAGGCGATCGACGAACTGCGTGAAGACGGCGCATCTATTCACGTCCGGGTGACGTGGGAAAAAGGCGACGCGGCGCGCTATATCGACGAAGGGAGACGTCTCGGCGTTGATACGATTATTTCCGGCGGTGGCGACGGTACCATCAACGAAATCGCCGGGGCGCTGATCGACCTCAACCCGGCGGACCGCCCGGTGATGGGCATTCTGCCCCTTGGCACCGCCAACGATTTTGCCACCAGCGCCGGCATCCCCGAGGATTTTATGAAGGCGCTGCAGCTGGCGATCCTCGGTAAAGCCACCGCCGTCGACATTGCACAGGTGAACGATCAGACCTGCTTTATCAATATGGCTACCGGCGGATTCGGCACGCGCATCACCAGCGAAACGCCGGAAAAGCTGAAGGCCGCACTCGGCGGCGTCTCCTATTTGATTCACGGCCTGATGCGTATGGACACCCTTAAGCCGGACAGCTGTGAAATCAGCGGTGAGAATTTCCACTGGCAGGGCGATGCGCTGGTGATCGGCATCGGCAACGGTCGCCAGGCGGGCGGCGGACAGCAGCTCTGCCCGGAGGCGTTGATTAACGATGGGCAGCTACAGCTGCGGATCTTCACCGGCGACGGGCTGCTACCCGCGCTGTTTACCACCCTGACCCAGCCAGCAGAAAGCCCGAATATTATCGCCGGAAAATCCGCGTGGTTTGAGGTGGTCGCCCCAAACGGTATGACCTTCAACCTTGATGGCGAGCCGTTGAGCGGCGACCGGTTCCGCATCGAAGTTGTCCCGGGCGCGCTGCAGTGCCGGTTGCCGCCGGACTGCGTGCTGTTGCGCTGATGTTTTTGCCGGGTGGCGGCTACGCCTTACCCGGCCTACAATTCTCGCTCTCACTGTGGGAGAAGGCCGGGGTGAGGGCACCAGACCGCACACACCTAATACACCGCCACCTCCCGCGCCATTTCGCGGGAATACTGCTGGCTGGCGTGAATCAGCATTCGTGTATAGTCGGTTTTCACGTTCCCGGCGACGAGTTCGTCCACCGTCAGGCTTTCGAGGATTTTACCGTACTGCATCACCGCGACCTTCTGACACAGATGTGCAATCACGCCCAGATCGTGGCTCACCATCAGGTAGGTCAGGTTTGATTCCCGCTGCAATTCCGCCAGCAGGTTGAGAATTTCCGCCTGCACCGACACGTCCAGCGCCGAGGTGGGTTCATCAAGCAGCAGCACCTGCGGCTCCAGAATCAACGCCCGGGCAATCGCCACGCGCTGGCGCTGCCCGCCGGAGAGCTGGTGCGGGTAGCGGTCGCGAAACGCCCGGTTCAGCCCGACTTTATCCAGCAGGGTATGGATGCGCCGATCCCAGTCTTTGATGCCGTGGATCTGCAAAGGCTCCTCCAGAATATCGCCAATGGTGTGGCGAGGATGGAGCGAGCCGTACGGATCCTGAAACACCATCTGCACCCGTCGGCAGCGTTCCTGAGTGAGACGTTTTTCCAGCGGTGTACCGTTAATTGCCAGCTCGCCCTCCCAGTGGGTGAACAGCCCGGCCAGGCATTTCAGGACCGTCGTTTTGCCGGAGCCGGACTCCCCTACCAGACCGTAAATCTCGCCCTCTTTCACGCTGATAGTGACGTCATCCAGCACCTGATTGCGCTTCTCGCCCTCGCCGAAGGCCAGGTTGAGGTGATTAATCTCGATCATCTCTGCTCCTTAGTCGGTAAGCCAGCTGGCCTGACGCTGCAGCACCGGCAGCGTCGGACGGCGATGGTGAATGTCCGGCAGCGCGCTAATGAGGCCCTGCGTGTAGGGGTGTTGCGCGTTATGCAGATCCTTTGCGGCAATAGACTCGACCACCCGCCCGGCGTACATCACCAGCACCCGGTCACAGAAGCTGCGCACCAGGTTGATGTCGTGGCTGATGAAAATCAGCCCGAGACCGCGGGACTGCACCAGATCGTCCAGCAGGCCGAGCACCTGCAAACGCACCGATACGTCCAGCGCCGAGGTGGGTTCGTCGGCAATCACCAGCTCCGGCTCAGCAATTAGCATCATTGCAATCATAATGCGCTGCCCCTGCCCGCCGGAAATCTCGTGCGGATACAGGCGATAGACCCGCTCCGGCTGGCGAATACGCACCACGTCAAGCATCTTCAGCACGTTGGCTCTGGCTTCGGCCTTGCGCCCCGGATGGTGGGTGAGCCAGGCTTCGGCAATCTGATCCCCCACGCATACCACCGGATTAAGCGAGTATTTCGGGTCCTGCATGATCATCGAGATACGCTTGCCGCGAATGGCGCGCATCTGCGCCTCGCTGACGGTGCGTAAATCAACATCACCAAACTGCATCCGCTCGGCGCGGATGCGTGCTTTGGCCGGATGCAGGCGCAACAGCGCGCGGCCAAGCGTCGATTTGCCGGAACCGGATTCACCGACAATCGCCAGTTTTTCGCGTCCGAGCTGGAATGAGACGCCGCGCACCGCGTGGGTGACCGCGCCGCCGGTGATAAAATCGACGTGGAGATCGCGCACGTCGAGCAGCGGACTATTCGCTGCGAGGATCGAGGATGTCACGTAGGCCATCTCCTAAGAAGTTAAACGCCAGGCTGTTAATCAGGATTGCCAGCCCCGGAATTGTGACCACCCACCAGCACTCCATCATGTAGGTACGGCCACTGGAGATCATCGCCCCCCACTCCGGCTCCGGCGGCTGTGCGCCGAGCCCGAGAAAGCCCAGTCCGGCTGCGGTCAGGATGATCCCCGCCATGTTCATGGTGATGCGGATAATCACCGACGGCAGGCACAGCGGCACGATGTGACGCCACAGCACACGCACCGGGGAAGCACCCTGAAGCCGCACGGCGGAGATGAAATCGGCCTGGCGCAGGGAGAGCGTTTCGGCGCGCGCCAGTCGGGCAATCGGCGGCCAGGCGGTGAGCGTAATGGCGATGACAACGTGCTCCAGCCCCGGCCCGAGCGCCGCGACAAATGCCAGCGCCAGCACCAGGCTCGGGAAGGAGATAAAGATATCGGTGACGCGCATCAGCACCGCGTCCACCCTGCCGCCGAAGTAGCCTGCGGTCACGCCCAGCAGCAGCCCCAGCGGGCCGACGGTGACGGAAACCAGCAGCACGATATAGAGCGTGATGCGCGAGCCGTACACCAGGCGGCTGAAGATGTCCCGGCCAAACTCGTCGGTGCCGAACCAGTGCTGCGCATTCGGTGCCGCCAGCGCGTTGTTCAGGTCCTGCACCAGCGGGTTATAGGGTGCAATCAGCGGCGCGAAGGCAGCGACAATCAACAGCAGCAGGATGATGCCGCCGCCGACAGCGGTTAGCGGGTTACGTGCCATCTTGCCGACGAAGCCCACGGCGCGATCCAGCGTGCGCTTAATACGCTGGCGGCGTTCGGATGGCCCGGTCCCCAGCGGCGAATCCAGAGAAACGGTCATGATTTCGTCCTCGGGTCAAAGAGTTGATACAGCATGTCTGAGAGCAGGTTCAGCATCACGAAGATGACCCCCACCAGCAGCACGCAGCCCATCACCGCGTTCATATCCCCGAGCAGCAGGCTGCCGGTGAGATACGAACCAAACCCCGGCCAGGAGAAGACGGTCTCAATCAGCACCGCCCCTTCCAGCAGCGCGCCGTAGGCCAGCGCGACCACCGTCAGCAACTGCACGAGGATATTGCGAAACGCGTGATTCCAGATCACCTGACGCTCGGTTAAGCCCTTCACCCGCGCGGTGATGATGAACTCCTGGGACAACTGCGCCAGCATAAAGCTGCGGGTCATGCGGCTGATGTAGGCCAGAGAGTGGAAGCCGAGCAGCGAAGCCGGCAGCACCAGATGGTTAACGGCGTTCCAGAACACCGCGCCGTTGCCCGCCAGCAGCGCATCGACGGTCATCAGCCCTGTGCGGCGCGGCACTAAACCTTCCAGCCCAAGATCCAGACGCCCTGCCCCGCCCACCCAGCCAAGCCAGGCGTAGAACAGCAGCAGCCCCATCATTCCGACCCAGAAGATCGGCGTGGAATAACCTGCGAGGCTGATAATGCGCACCACGTAATCGGAGAGACTGTTGCGCCGCGCCGCCGCCAGCACGCCCAGCGGAATGCCCAGGCCCGCGCCGACAATAATCGCCATGGTCGCCAGCTCCAGCGTTGCCGGGAAGACGCGCAAAATGTCGTCGGTGACCGGCTTCCCCGTCAGCAGCGCATTACCCAGATCGCCGTGCAGCAGGTTATTGAGGTAGATACCAAACTGCGTCAGCAGGGATTGATCGAACCCCAACTGGTGATACACCTGCTGATAGGTACTGTGATCGGCATCCGGACCAACAATAGCCAGCACCGGGTCGACGGGCATCACGCGGCCGATGAAAAAGGTCAGCAGCAGCAGGCCAAACAGCGTCACCAGCACCTGCGTTAAGCGCTTTGAAAATCGCCGGGTCCGGGAGCCGGGAGAGAGGATCGCCACGCTCATTTTTCACCTCCGGTTTTGTAGACGTCGCGCAGGAAGGTGGTGGCCGACGGGTGCGACTGAAAGTTTTTTACCTCGTTGCGTACCACCACCGAATCCACCATTTGCGACAGGGGGACCATCGCCGGGATCAGTTCGTCGTAGCGCACCTGTATCTGCTGATAGTCGGCTACCTGTTTTTTCGGGTCGCGCTCCAGCAGGGCCTTATCGATCATCGCGTTGAGCGGTTTGTCGTAGAAGCTGGTGCGCCAGCCCTGGAAGTTGGTCAGCCGCGCCTCGTCGCTGTTATCCGGGTTATAGACCAGCGCGCGCAGGCTGGAGTGCGGATGCGGCTCAACCCCGCTACCACCGCGCCCGACGAGCATGTCGAACCTGCGTTCGCGCATCGCGCCGTAGATCTGGTTCCCGGTGCCGGTGATAATTTTGGCGTTGATCCCCGCCTGCATCAGCGTGGACTGGACGGCAATGGCGATGTTGAGGAACGGCTGGTCGGCCAGCACGCGCAGGGTGGTATCAAACCCCTCCGGGTAGCCCGCCTCCGCCAGCAGCTTTTTGGCGCGTGGGATATCGAGCCTGTAGCCCGGATCCGGCAACGTAGAGGGCATGCCGGCTTTGATCGGGCGCTGGTGCAGCACGCCGTAACCCGGCATCAGCGCGTTATTGATGCCTTGATAATCAATCAGATAGCGCACTGCTTCGCGCACTTTAGGGTTGGCGAAGTGTGGCTCTTTCATGCTCATCGCCACGTAGTAAACGGTGCCCTTCTGTACGGCTTCCACGGTCAGCTGCGGATCGCTACGCAGGGCGTTGATGTCCGACACCGCCATGTTGTTGGCGATATCCAGATCGCCCTTCTCAATCATCAGGCGCAGGGTTTGCGACTCCTGGAAATGGCGTAGCACCACGCGGCTCATCTTTGGCTCGCCGCGCCAGTAGTGTGGGTTGCGCTGCATCCGCAGCACGTCCTTCGCCTGCCAGGTGTCCAGCATAAACGGGCCGGAACCGGCCTCGTTGGTGGTCAGCCAGCGGTTCCCCCAGTCGTTGTTCACCGCGTGCTGCTGCACCGTTTTGCTGTCGAGCACGCCGAGGTTGCCCAGCGCCCCCAGCGAGTAAATCACCAGCTGCGGATCGTTGGGCTTCGGCAGGACGATCTGCACGGTATACGCATCGGGGGCGCTGATGTGGCTGTCGATGTTTTTCTTAGAAAATCCGTAAGATTTCCACACCGAGGCCTGCGCGAGGTTCAGGTGCAGCAGTCGGCGCATCGACCAGACCACATCCTTCGCCGTCAGCGGATTGCCGGAGTGAAATGTTACGTCGTCGCGCAGGTGAAAGGTCAGGGTTTTACCGTCCGGGGCAATATCCCAGGACGTCGCCAGCGCGGGTCTGACATGGGTGAGTTCATTCGGATCAAGCTCCACCAGCGAGTCGTAAAGATTGACCACGATACCTACCACTTCGTTACCGGTCATGGCCGCCGGATCGAGGGTGAGCAGGTTGTTCATATTCATGCCGATGATGAGCTGGTCGGGCGGCGTTGTCGCCTGCACCGCCCCGCTCCCCGTCATCAGCGCGAGCGCGACAAGGCACGCCCCGGCTAAGGGAGATCGTTTCATGTATATATCGCCTGTAGGGTACGTTTTTATCTGTCAGTCGTGGCTGACGGTATTGGCTTCGATATATGCAAAATTAATGTCTTCGCCCAGTCCCGGGCGCGTCGGCAGGCTGACCATGCCGTGTTCGTCCATCGGATCGATCAGGCTGTTGAGGTACGTCGCCGGTTCGTCGTAATCGAGGAACGGATGTAGCAGGCCGCGCTCGTACCAGCGGCAGTTTTTGATCGCGCCGATCACCGCCAGGCTCGCCGCCCCGTTGCCGTGCACTTCGCAGTCCATGCCGAAGGATTCCGCCAGGTTCGCCACCTTCAGCGTCGGGGAGATGCCCCCCACACCGTTAGCCCCTGCGCGCAGGATGTCGCACGCCCCGGCCTTGACCCAGTCCGCGCGGCTGTGGTGTTTTCCGCCGAGGCTTTCCGGGCCGATAATCGGAATCGACAGGTTTTCCGCCAGCCAGGCGTAGGACGACATGCTCTCCTCTTCCATTGGCTCCTCAAACCAGGCAAAGCCGAGTTTTTCCAGCTCTTTGCCAATCCACAGCGCGTCGGTACGGCTGTACCAGTGATAGCCGTCGATCATCAGGTCGATATCCGGCCCGACCGCTTCACGCACGGCGGCGCAGGCTTTGATGTCCATTTTAGGGTTGGGCGCGAAGGAGACCGGCGGCATCCAGGTGTGCAGCTTGATGGCCTTATAGCCTCGCGCCACCAGCTTCTCAGCAAAGCGGGCGTACTCGTCCGGCGTGGACAGCCCGCCCGGCAGATCGTCTCCGCACATGGTGCTGCCGTAAGCCGGGACCGTGTCGCGGTAGCCGCCGAGCAGTTTCCAGACCGGCATGTTGAGCTTGCGGCCTGCCAGATCCCACAGCGCCTGCTCGACGAACGAGAGCGCGCGCTCGGTCAGTTGATGGGCGCTGCCGCGCTGCCAGTGCACCAGGTCCTGCCAGATGCGCTCGCGGTTAAATGCGTCCTGCCCTACCAGCACCTTGCGAAAGAATGTGTTGACCACAAAGGGGCGCACCACTTCCGGCGGCGCGAACGAATAGCCCTGAGTGCCATCGTCTGCCGTAATGGTCAGCATCGCCATCTTGGCCGCGCTTTCCGGGCCAGGGTGGGAATGCCCGGCGCTGTCGGAAACGCGCCGCGTCGGATACCGGAATACGGTGACGTTTACAGATTCTATTTTCATGAACAGTCCTTAACGCTACAGAGGATCGGAGTGGCTTCTTATTTTGAAAAGCTGTTTCGAAAACTAACTTTAAGCGCAAAATTCGTCCGCTGCCTTAGACAAATTCCGCTAAGCTTCGGCCATTTTTTGTGCATATGCACGGCAAGGAGTGACACTTTTCACAAAAGAAAGGGGAAATGTGAGGTGGATCGGGATGGGTGTTTGGGTGAAATGAAATAGGGTTTTGGTTTCCCTTCACCCCAAAGGGGAAGGAGATACTATTCCCTCTCCCACCGGGAGAGGGTCAGGATGAGGGGCAAAACGTTACGCGATCGTCACTTTGCTATCCAGATAGACATCCTGCACCGCATTGATCAGCTTCACGCCGTCGGCCATGGTTTTCTTGAAGGCCTTACGACCAAGGATCAGCCCCATGCCGCCCGCGCGTTTGTTGATCACCGCCGTACGCACCGCGTCAGTGAGGTCGGTATCACCGCCCGCCGCACCGCCGGAGTTAATCAGCCCGGCGCGACCCATGTAGCAGTTCGCCAGCTGGTAGCGCACCAGATCGATCGGGTTTTCGCTGGTCAGCTTGCTGTACACGCGGTCGTCGGTGTAACCATAGTTCACCGCCTTGTAGCCGCCGTTATTCTCAGCCATCTTCTGCTTGACGATATCCGCGCCGATGGTGGCCGCCAGGTGGTTCGCCTGGCCGGTGAGGTCGGCGGAAACATGGTAATCCACCCCGTCTTTTTTGAACGCGTTGTTACGCAGATAGGCCCACAGCACCGTGACCATACCCAGCTCATGCGCGCGTTCAAACGCCGCAGAAATCTCTTCAATCTGGCGACGCGACTGTTCGGAGCCGAAGTAGATGGTCGCGCCGACCGCGACCGCGCCCATGTTGAACGCCTGCTCAACGCTCGCGTAGAGCGTCTGGTCGTATTCCGTCGGGTAGCTCAGGGTTTCGTTGTGGTTGAGTTTAACGAGGAACGGAATGCGGTGCGCATAGCGGCGCGAAACCGAGGCCAGCACGCCATAGGTGGAGGCCACGCAGTTACAGCCGGCTTCAATCGCCAGCTCAACAATGTTTTTTGGGTCGAAGTAAAGCGGGTTAGCCGCAAAGGATGCCCCTGCGGAGTGCTCAACGCCCTGATCTACAGGTAAAATAGAGAGGTAACCCGTGCCGGCCAGTCGTCCGGTGTTGTAGAGCGTCTGCATATTTCGCAGTACCGCCGGTGGACGGTTGTTGTCCACCATTACGCGATCTACGTAGTCGTGACCAGGCAGGTAAAGCTGGTCGGCTGGAATGGTCATACAACGATGCTGTAAAAGGCTGTCGGCGTCTTTGCCAAGCAACTGCGCAATATCAGTCATAGTGATGCTCCCGTAAGTCCGACGTGATGTCGGCGTGTGTTATCCAGTCCCACCGTGTTGTGGGCAGACTAAGCCTGGTACCGACTTAACAGATTTTCCACCATCTGCAACTTTTTTAAGCACAATCTGCTGGCTCGTTTCGGTTACAACAATTTTGTTACACCGATCAAACAATCGCCTTAAAGGTATTTAAAAGGTATTATTAGATGGTATGTTAAAGGCGTACCCTCTCTGACATGCAGGATTAAACAATGAAAACGAAAGTCCAACTGTCATTCATGATGTTTGTTGAATGGTTTATCTGGGGCGCATGGTTTGTGCCACTGTGGCTATGGCTCAGCAAAAGCGGTTTTACCGCAGGGGAAATTGGCTGGTCTTACGCCTGTACCGCCATCGCCGCGATCGTCTCGCCAATCCTCGTCGGCTCGCTGACCGACCGTTTCTTTGCCGCCCAGAAAGTGCTGGCAGTGCTGATGTTCGCCGGGGCGGTGCTGATGTACTTCGCTGCTCAGCAAACCCAGTTCAGCACTTTCTTCCCGCTGCTGCTGGCCTACTCATTAACCTACATGCCGACCATTGCGCTGACCAACAGCATCGCATTTGCCAACGTGGATGATGTCGAAGCCGATTTCCCGCGCATCCGCGTGATGGGCACCATCGGCTGGATCGCCTCCGGGCTGGCGTGCGGCTTCCTGCCGCAGATGCTGGGCTATAACGATATTTCGGATACCAATATTCCGCTGCTGATGACCGCAGCCAGCTCCGCGCTGCTCGGCGTGTTCGCGCTGTTCCTGCCAAACACACCGCCGAAAAGTACCGGCAAGCTGGATGTCAAAGTGATGCTGGGGCTGGACGCGCTGATCCTGCTGCGCGATAAAAACTTCCTGGTGTTCTTTATCTGTTCGTTCCTGTTCGCCATGCCGCTGGCCTTCTACTACATCTTCGCCAACGGCTATCTCACCGAAGTAGGCATGAAAAACGCCACCGGCTGGATGACGCTCGGCCAGTTCTCCGAAATCTTCTTTATGCTGGCCCTGCCGTTCTTCACCAAACGCTTTGGTATTAAGAAGGTCTTGTTACTGGGCCTGATCACCGCCGCCATCCGCTATGGCTTCTTTGTTTACGGCGGCGCGGAACAGTACTTTACCTATGCCCTGCTGTTCCTCGGCATTCTGCTGCACGGGGTGAGCTACGACTTCTATTACGTGACCGCGTACATCTACGTGGACAAAAAAGCGCCCGCGCACATGCGCACCGCGGCGCAGGGCCTGATTACGCTGTGCTGTCAGGGCTTTGGTAGCCTGCTGGGTTACCGCCTGGGCGGCGTGATGATGGAAAAAATGTTCGCATATAAAGAGCCGGTGAATGGCTTGACCTTCAACTGGGCCGGAATGTGGACGTTTGGCGGGATCATGATTGCCGTGATCGCCGTGCTGTTTATGCTGTTTTTCCGCGAATCGGATAAAGAGATCACCGCAATTGAGGTGGTTGATGGCGATACCGCGCTGACACGAGGGGAAGTTAAATGAAACGAGAACGTATTCTCGGTGCTCTTTACGGGCAGGCGTTAGGGGATGCGATGGGCATGCCGTCTGAGCTGTGGCCAAGAACGCGCGTCAAAGCACACTTCGGCTGGATTGACCACTTCTTACCCGGCCCGGCAGAAAATAATGCGGCCTGCTATTTCAACCGCGCCGAATTCACCGACGATACGTCAATGGCGCTGTGCCTGGCAGACGCCATTATCGAGTGCGAGGGGGAGATCAACGCCGACGTTATCGGCAAGCATATTCTGCGTTGGGCGCTGGACTTCGACGCGTTTAATAAGAACGTGTTAGGGCCAACCTCCAAAATTGCCCTTAACGCCATCCGCGACGGCAAGCCGGTCAGCGAGCTGGAGAACAACGGCGTCACCAACGGTGCGGCGATGCGCGCTTCCCCGCTGGGCTGCCTGCTTCCCGCCACGCGTCTGGCGCATTTTGTTGAGCAGGTAGCGCTGGCCTCCAGCCCAACGCATAAATCCGATCTGGCCGTTGCCGGCGCGGTCGTGATTGCCTGGGCGATTACGCGCGCCATCGACGGTGAGTCCTGGCAGAACATCGTCGATGCCCTGCCGGGGATCGCCCGCGCGGCGCAGGAGGCGAAATCCACCACCTTTAGCGCTTCGCTTGCGGCCCGCATTGAGCTGGCGCTTAAAACCGTGCGCAACGCAAACGGGACAGAGTCCGCCAGCGAGCAGATTTATCAGCTTATCGGGGCGGGAACCAGCACCATTGAGTCCGTACCTGCGGCTATCGCGATGGTTGAACTGGCCGGAACCGACCCGAACCGCTGCGCGATCCTGTGCGCCAATCTGGGCGGTGACACGGACACCATCGGTGCGATGGCAACGGCAATCTGCGGCGCGCTTCACGGCGTGCAGGCGATTGACCCGGCGCTTAAGTCCGAGCTAGACGCCATTAACCAGCTTGATTTCGGCCACTACTGCGAAAAACTACTGCACTACCGGGAGCAAAGGGAGGGCGTATGAGTTCATTTGCCCACAGCCTTGCCACGCTTACGGCCACGCGTCCGGTAACGGTGCTGGGCGCGGCGGTCATTGACGTGATCGCCGATGCCTACGCCCTGCCGTGGCGCGGATGTGATATCGAGCTAAAGCAGCAGGGGGTGAACATTGGCGGCTGCGCGCTGAACATCGCCATAGCCCTGAAACGCCTTGGGATCGAGACGCAAAATGCCCTGCCCGTCGGGCACGGCGTGTGGGCGGATATCATTCGTAACGCCATGGCGAAGCAGGATCTGCACAGCGCCATCGAGGCCGAATCCGGCGATAACGGCTGGTGCCTGGCGCTGGTCGAGCCCGACGGCGAACGCACGTTTATGTCATTTAGCGGCGTGGAAAACCAGTGGCAGCAGAGCTGGCTGGATGCGCTGAACGTGCCGCCAGGGAGCCTGGTCTCGTTGTCCGGGTATCAGCTGGCGTCGCCGAGCGGTGAACGGCTGACGCGCTGGCTGGAAGGGCTGCGGGACGTCACCGCGTTTATCGACTTCGGCCCGCGCATTGCCGATATCCCCGACGCGCTGATGGCGCGGATCATGGCCTGCAAACCGATTGTGTCGCTTAATCGCCAGGAGGCGGATATTGCCGCTGAACGAGCGGGTATGCATGTCGACACCCTCGGCGCGCAGTGGCAGCAGCGTTTCGCCGCGCCATTGATCGTACGGCATGATAAAGACGGTGCTGCATGGTACGACGGCGACGCCTCGGGCTACGTGCCAGCGTTTTCAGCAACGGTGGTGGACACCATTGGCGCGGGCGACAGCCACGCGGGCGGCACGCTTGCCGGCCTGGCGGCGGGCTGGAGTCTGGCGGATGCGGTACGGCTGGGCAATGCGGTCGCCGCGTGGGTGGTCAGCCACCGCGGCGGTGACTGTGCCCCCACGCGCGAGGCGCTACTCCTCGCACACAAAGACGTATAAATCGCTGCGACAGTAGCTAATACTGTACTCAATCGGCCGGTGCTGTTGGTCAAGCGCAACTTGCTTGATCACCAGCACCGGTATTTTTTCGTCCATCTTAATGTGGGTCTGGAATTCAGCGTCCGGCATCCGCGCGCTGACGCGGGAGCGGGTGCGCTGGGGGTAGATATTCTGGCTGCGGAAATAGTCGTACAGCGAAACACCGATGGCATCGGGATCGGGGATCAGCCCGACCGGCACCCAGGATTCCTCAATCGATACCGCATCGTCATCCACATAGCGGATGCGTTTGAGCAAAAAAACCTGGCTGTCCGGCGGAAGGGAAAGATGGTTAGCCACCTCTTCCGGGCAGGTCACCACCCGCTTGTTGACCCACAGGGTGTTAGGCTTTTGGCCGCGTAGCACCACCTGCTGAGAAAACCCGCGCGCTTCCTTGAGCGAATATTCGAAGATATTGTTGATTTGTGTGCCGTAGCCGCGGGCGCGCGTGACCACGCCCTCCTCCTCCAGCGCCTGCATCGCTTTACGCACGGTGATGCGTGACACCCCGGTCAGCTGGCTCAGGTCACGTTCGCCCGGCAGGATATTCCCGTGTGCCAGCACGCCGCTGCGTACAGCGTTTTTGACCGTTTCGGCAAATTTCAGGTACAGCGGCGTATTATCGGGCGCGGCGATCCGTTCATTGAGTTGGGCGATCAACCGGGTATGCGCTTGTTCCATCTCTGTTTTTCTCAGGCGAGGTGTATTCTGTCAGTATACGGCTTACCACCATGCATGAAAATGGTGAACAGGGCCAATACCGTGACCCACTTCCAGAGAATCGGCTTTTGCCAGCGCGTGTGAGAGCCAGACTTTGGCCTCCTGCACCGTATCGGCCCAGTTCGCATGGCGCGGACGCAGCGCCGCCAGCGCGGCAGAGAGCGTGCAGCCCGTCCCGTGGGTGTTTTTGGTCTGCACGCGCGGGGCGGTAAAACGTTGCGCGCCGTCCCGCGTGAACAGCCAGTCCGGGCTTTGTGCATCGTCCAGATGTCCGCCTTTCATCAGCACCGCACCGCAGCCCATCGCCAGCAGCGCGGCCCCCTGCTCTTTCATCTCTCGCTCGTTTTGCGCGTGACACGCGTTCAGCAGCGCGGCGGCTTCCGGCAGATTCGGTGTGATCAGCGCCACCTGCGGCAGGAGCTTTTTACGCAGCGTCTCAACGGCCGACGCGGAAAGCAGCGGATCGCCGCTTTTGGCCAGCATCACGGTATCAAGCACCACGTTTTGCACCTGGTAGCGGTTAAGCCGTTCCGCCACCGCTTCAACGATATCAGTCTCGGCCAGCATGCCGATTTTGGTGGTATCAATGCGCACGTCGCTGAAAACGGAATCGAGCTGCGCCGCGACAAAATCCGGCTCAATGCGATAGACCGACTGCACGCCGCGCGTGTTTTGCGCCACCAGCGCGGTAATGACGGAGCAGCCGTACGCCCCAAGCGCCGAGAAGGTTTTCAAATCGGCCTGGATCCCCGCGCCGCCGCTCGGATCTGTGCCTGCGATAGTCAGTGCGTTGATGCGTTTCATGCCTGCACCTCCAGCGTGTACAGCGCGTCGAGGAAGGCGCTGGCAAAACTGCCCGGACCACGGCTTTGCGACGCGGCAAGCGTGCCGGCACGCTTCATAAATCCGCAGGCGGCCGTGACGTTATCCAGCCTGTCGCCGGGAAGCGAACAGCTGGCCGCAACCACCGCCGAGAGCGCGCAGCCGGTGCCCACTACCCGGGTCATCAGCGGATCGCCCCCGGCCACCGTGCGGGTACGCTGCCCGTCGGTGATGTAATCCACCTCACCCGTCACCACCACTATCGCATTGGTTTGCCGTGCCAGTGCCTGTGCAGCAGGTACCGCGCTGGCGGCGGTATCGGTGGTGTCCACCCCGCGTCCGCCCGCGCTCATCCCGGTCAGCGCGAGGATTTCCGAGGCATTGCCACGAATGGCGGCGGGGCTAAGGATGAGGATTTGATGGCAAAAACGGCTGCGGAACGCCAGCGCGCCTACGGCAACCGGGTCAAGCGTCCAGGGCTTTCCTGCCGCCACGGCGCGCTCAATGGCGCGGCGCATCGACTGCGCGCGCGGTGAAGTGAGCGTGCCGACGTTAATCAGCAGTGCATCAGCAAGCGCAGCAAACTGTTCAGCCTCTTCCGCTTCAATCACCATGGCGGGCGATGCGCCCAGCGCCAGTAGCGCGTTGGCGGTAAAGGTCTGCACGACGTCGTTGGTCATACAGTGCGTGAGCGGGGAACGGGTGCGGAATTGATGTAAAACGTGTAAATCGAGCAGGTCAGGCTGCATGGTTTCGCTCCTGCCTTGCGTGAAGAAGCGATGACCGGGAAGGCATCTGACTTCCCTACGCTGGCATTATCCAGATCAGGTAATACGGGTATTTCTCAGCCTTCATTTAAGAAGGGCACCCCGAGTCAAAGAGACACCAGTATAACGAATTAGCGCCCTTTGTTTAATCTGTTTTTTTTGATTTTAAGAGAGGCATTTTCACTTAATACACAGCGAGTTTCATTCGAAATAATAACCTGAGACTGTGCGATTACACCGCTACATAATAACCTTGAAAACATTACTCCAGTTAACGCATGTGCAATCAACGACTTATCTTCAGAACGTCATAAAAACATATAAGTCAATGTTTACATTAATTTTTTTCAGTAACCCTCACTGTTGCAATTCGTGCTTAACGTGATCTTAATCAAAGTTTTAAACGTCACCTTACTGGATAGTTCACCCCAGTTATCTTTTTCACTTTTATGAAACCCCATGCGCGGGTTCGTATACACACGACTATATTAACCTTTAGTTCGTTAGCAATAATAACGAAAACAGTCACTAACATGTCTAAATATATATTTCTCTCTGCCGCCCTCTACCTGATGCTTATTACTCTCGGGATCTGGATTGGCGTGATGTACGTTTCTTATTATCTGTGTAGGTTATAAGGCAATAACATGAAGAAGTTGATGATGATAGTCATAAGCACGGCCATGCTTGCGGGATGTGCCTCGCCTGAACAGCGGATCGCGAATTGCACCGCGAAAGGGGTGAGCTACGATACATGTTATCTCTCTGAGCAACAAAGGCAACAAAGCATTACCAATGCGTCCCTTTCCGCGGCTTATGCAAACGCGGCCCGGGCGACAGAGACGCATCCTGAACATACAAAACATCCTTGAGGCAGGAATATGAAAACGAAATTAGCCCTTATCGCATTGCTGTTCTCCGTCGCCACCGCGCCGGCTTACGCCATCAACGCGCAGTATCGCGCTCAGTTAGAACGCTCGGGATGTACTGAAATAAGCGCCAGCGATGGCTCGTGCGATATTAACAAAAGCAAAGCGGAAAACGCGGCGCCGCCCGATAAGGCAGCACAAATTCACGACCCGATGCGGGAAGCTTCTTTCTCGGCAAACGGGCTTAACGCCACCATTTCAAACGGCTTTTTTAGTGCGACGGTCAATGGCAAAAAGGCGACCGTTAAGCGTCTGAACGCCCATTTCTATGAAATCCACGGCGCGGGGTACGTTATATCGATTGTGCTTGATGACAATGGTATTACGGATGCGTCCTGGAATAAAACGACCGGTCGCGAGCACGGCGTTTTACAGGTGACGCAACAATAACCGGTTAAAGGAGGCGTAAAGCCTCCTTATCCCTTAAAAAAAGGCACGATTTGTAACACTCTTTGACGTACATTTGCAGTCCTCAACAAACACGTGAAACCCCTTGTTCTGCCTGAATAAAAACCACCGTCTGGTGGGTTAAATTTGGGATAAAACCCGCCCTGTTCGCCATGTAACAAAACGGTAAGCAAATTATCGATTGAGCCACGTGTCAAAAGGCTCTATATTGGCGGCGTTTTTTCAGGCCCCATCTATTTTTTAAAACTATTTATTCAATCGTGGCGCATAACGAAGCCGCGGTTGTAGGAGAGATATGATGACGGATAAAGTCCGTATTGACACCGCAGATGCCCCTAAAAGCAACGAAACCTATCTGGCCCGTCAGGCCGAGTTCGAATCTAACGTCCGCAGTTATCCGCGCAAGCTGCCTTTAGCGATCACTAAAGCAGAAGGCGTGTGGATCACCGATGCAGATAATAAAGAATACCTTGATTGTTTAGCTGGCGCGGGCACCCTTGCGCTTGGTCACAATCATCCTGATGTGCTGAAAAGCATCCAAAATGTCATTACCAGCGGCTTGCCGTTACATACCCTGGATCTGACTACGCCGTTGAAAGACGCGTTTTCAGAATACCTGCTCTCCCTGCTGCCAGGTCAGGGCAAAGAATACTGCCTGCAGTTTACCGGCCCGTCCGGTGCTGACGCCGTTGAAGCGGCGCTGAAGCTGGCGAAAAAAGTCACCGGCCGTAGCGGGATCATCAGCTTCTCGGGTGGTTACCACGGCATGACCCACGGCGCGCTGTCCGTGACCGGCAACCTGTCTCCGAAAGAAGCCGTAGACGGCATGATGCCGGAAGTGCAGTTCATGCCTTATCCGCATCAGTACCGCTGCCCGCTGGGTATCGGTGGTGAAGCGGGCGTGAAAGCGCTGACCTACTACTTCGACAACCTGATTAACGACGTTGAAAGCGGCGTGCGTAAACCTGCGGCGGTGATCCTTGAAGCCGTTCAGGGTGAAGGCGGCGTGAACCCGGCTCCGGCTGAGTGGCTGCAGCGCATCCGTAAAGTGACTCAGGAACACGGCATTCTGCTGATCCTCGACGAAGTGCAGGCAGGTTTTGCCCGTACCGGTAAATTCTTCGCCTTCGAGCACGCGGGCATTGAGCCAGACATCATCGTGATGTCCAAAGCGGTTGGCGGCGGTCTGCCACTGGCTGTGCTGGGTATCAAAAAGCAGTTCGATGCATGGGCGCCAGGCCACCACACCGGCACGTTCCGCGGCAACCAGCTGGCGATGGCAACCGGTCTGACGACGCTGAAAATCCTGAAAGACCAGAACATTGCAGACAAAGTGGCTGCACAGGGCGAATGGCTGAAAGGCCAGCTGAAAGAGATGGCGAAACGCTATCCGGTGATCGGCCACGTTCGCGGTCTGGGCATGATGATCGGTATTGAGATCGTCAAGCCAGACGAAGCCGCTGACCACATGGGCTGCTTCCCTGGCGACGGCGAGCTGTCAGCGCTGATCCAGAAGAAGTGCTTCGAAGCGGGCCTGATTCTGGAGCGCGGTGGCCGTAACGGCGTCGTGCTGCGTCTGCTGCCGTCACTGCTGATCAGCGATGAAGAGCTGAAAGTGTTCCTGGATAAATTCGAGCAGGCGCTGCTTGCTGCGGGCGTTCGCCCGGCGTAACCGGAGTTGTTGATTACGATGTCTGATTCAAACCCAATTTTGTTCTCCTCTGCGCAGAGCATTGATGCTTACAAGCAGGCGATTGAACAAAGCACTCAGGCTGTGATGCAGTGGCTTAAACAGCCTGAGATGTATCAGGGCAAAACGGTCGCGGAGCTGCGCGACCGTATTCAGCTGGATTTCAACCCGAAAGGGCTGGGCAACGACGCGGCGATTGAACGCGCCGTGGAGTTCTTCCTGAAAGACAGTTTGTCCGTTCATCACCCGCAGTGCGTGGCGCACCTGCACTGCCCAAGCCTGGTGGTAAGCCAGGCGGCGGAAGTGCTGATCAACGCCACCAACCAGAGCATGGACTCCTGGGATCAAAGCCCGTCCGCAACCATTATTGAGATCAAGCTGATCGAATGGCTGCGTACCCGCGTGGGTTATCAGGCTGGCGACGCGGGTGTCTTCACCAGCGGCGGTACCCAGAGCAACCTGATGGGCCTGATGCTGGCGCGCGACGCTTTCTTCGCGCGTCAGGGCCACTCCGTTCAGCAGAACGGTCTGGTCGGCGATCTGCATAAAATTCGCGTGCTGTGCTCCGAAAACGCGCACTTCTCCGTGCAGAAAAACATGGCGCTGATGGGCCTCGGCTATCAGTCCGTGCTCCAGGTGAAAACGGACGAATTCTCGCGTATGGATCTCAACGATCTGGCGGCGAAAATCGAGCAGTGCAATGCCAACGGCGAACAGATCCTGGCGATTGTTGCGACGGCAGGTACCACCGATGCCGGTGCTATCGATCCGCTGCGTGCGATTGCTGAACTGGCGGCGAAGCAGAACATCTGGGTGCACGTTGATGCGGCCTGGGGCGGCGCGCTGCTGATGTCCGAGCAGTATCGTCACTACCTGGACGGTATTGAGCTGGTGGATTCCGTTACCCTGGACTTCCACAAGCAGTTCTTCCAGACCATCAGCTGCGGCGCGTTCCTACTGAAAGAAGCGCGTCACTATGAGCTGATGCGCTATCAGGCGGCCTACCTGAACTCTGAGTTCGATGAAGAAGCAGGCGTGCCAAACCTGGTGTCCAAGTCTCTGCAGACAACCCGTCGTTTCGACGCGCTGAAGCTGTGGATGAGCCTGGAAGCGCTGGGTCAGGAGCAGTATGCGGCGATTATCGATCACGGTGTGACGCTGGCGCAGCAGGTTGCGGACTACGTGAAAGCGCAGTCTGCTCTGGAACTGGTGATGCAGCCACAGCTGGCAAGCGTGCTGTTCCGCTTCCGCCCAGAGACGCAGATGGACGACGCGGGCATCGCCCTGCTGAACCAGAAAATTGGCGACGCGCTGCTGGAGTCAGGCCGCGCGAACGTCGGCGTGACCGAGCATAACGGCATCACCTGCCTGAAGCTGACCCTGCTGAACCCAACCGTGACGCTGGAAGATGTGAAAGTCCTGCTGTCGCTGGTTGAGCGTACCGCTCAGGAAGTTCTGGCGAAGTAATCTCAGCCCCTCTCTCGTCAGGGAGAGGGGTTATTTTTATATTCCCGCCCACCAGAGTCTGACCTTCATTCCCCAGTAGCTTGTCCAGCCCGTTGTGGTACTCACCACTTTGCCTTTCGACACAATCACCAGCGTCGGCGTGACGCTCACCTGCCATTCCTGCGACAGCGCGCCGTTGGCATCGTTGATGACCGGCATGGCGAGTTGTTTCTTCTCTACCCAGCGGTGCAGTTTGGCATCATCACCGGAGCGGAGCGCAATGCTCACGACGTTGCCGCCCTCTTCTGCCAGAGCGCTGACGGACGGGGTAGTGAACCTGCAGATGCTGCACCAGGTCGCCCAGACGTAAATCAGCAGCGGCCGGTCCTGGCTGAGCGCGGCAATATCGTACGTTTTGCCGTCGATGCTTTGCATGGGTGTCGCGCTGAAGCTGGCAGGCAACGTCGGTTTGCGGAACTGATCCACGCCCCACATCACGACCATAACCAGCAGGATTAAAACACACCCTTCCCGCACCCAGCGGCGCAGTTTACTCACTTTACGGTTATCCATTGTACCCTCATCTATTGACGAGGGTTATCTTAGCGAGCATCGCCCCGCCTCGCTGTAAAGAAGTGTCGCATAGAGGTCAGGATGTCCGCAGGGTGTCGACCATCAGGGTAAAGCAGGATTCGATAAACGGCGGGAGCGTCTGAGGTGCCCGCATCAGCGCCACCGTGCGGGCCAGCGCGGGCTGTTGCAGGTGCACCACGCAAAGCTGCGGGTCCTGCAGATGGGTGGTATACAGCTGCGGTAAAATCGCCAGGGCCAGCCGGGAACGCACCAGACCATACAGGGTTTCGATGTAGTCGACCTGGTAGCGCGTCTGCAGGGACAGACGATGGCTTTCTGCCAGCGCCGCCACCAGCCGCTGAATATTGCCTTTCGAAAAGACGGCGATATCGCGCCCGGCCAGCTGCTTCCAGGGTATGTGTGCCGACGCGGCCAGCGGGTCGTCGCGGTGGAACACCGCCACAAAAGGATCGTCCTGAAGCGGAAAGAGGTCCAGCCGGTCGGGCACCGTATTATCGATAGCACCCACGCCAAAATCGATCTGCCCTTTTAGCAGTTGGGCGACCAGCTCATCGTTAGTTTGATCGAGAAACTCCACCCTCAGACGGGGAAAAGCCTGGGCGAGGATCTGCGGAAGGCGGGGAAACAGCAGCGAACTCACGGAGGGGATCAGCCCAATGCGCACGGTGCCGTCGCCCCCGGCCTGCACGATGTGCTGCATATCATCGAAGGCGAGTTGCGCCACGCTGAGCACCCGCTGGGCGTGCGGCAGAATGGCAGCGCCAAGCTCCGTCAGCGTAACCGCCGAGGCCGTGCGGTTCACCAGTTTGCCGCCCAGCACCGTCTCGATTTGCCGCAGCGCGCTGCTCAGCGCCGGCTGGCTGATTGCCAGCTTGTTAGCGGTGTCGGTAAAATGACGCAGCTGCGCCAGCGTCACAAAATACTGTAGCTGTCGAAGCGAAAGCGCGGGCAAGCGCTGCCAGGGTTCCATCATCATTATCTTTGTCTACACGTCACAGAATAACCCGCCGTTATCGGGCGATAAATTTTATCAGCTGGGCAAACGTTTGCCGCGTGCATAGAGTAGCGTCATTGTTTTAAAGCTGGAACCGTTAATTGCATGACTTCCGAAACCCGACGCCGCGCCGTTCAGGCCGCGCGAGGCGAAACGCCCTTTGATCTGCTGCTCACCCACGCGCGCATTATTGATATGGCCACGGGCGAGATCCGCGAGGCGGATATTGGCATTGTTGGCGAACTGATCGCCAGCGTACATCCCCGGGGCTGCCGTACCGACGCGCATGAGATACAGGATCTGAACAACCAGTACGTGTCGCCTGGGCTGATGGACACGCACGTCCACCTGGAAAGCTCGCATCTGCTGCCCGCCCGCTACGCTGAAATCGTGCTGGCGCAGGGGACCACGGCGGTATTTTGGGATCCACATGAACTGGCGAACGTGCTGGGCATTGAGGGCGTCCGTTTTGCCATTGAGGCCAGCCGGAATTTACCCCTGCAGGTGATGGTCGCCGCGCCGTCGAGCGTGCCCTCCACGCCGGGCCTCGAGATGTCCGGGGCCGATTTTGCCGGACAGGAAATGCAAACGCTGCTGAGCTGGCCGGACGTGCGCGGCGTGGCGGAAGTGATGGATATGCATGGTGTACTCAACGGCAGCCCGCGCATGCTGGAGATCATGCAGGCGGGGCTGGAGAGCGGCAAGCTCATTGAAGGCCATGCGCGCGGGCTTAGCGGTGCCGATCTACAGGCTTATCTGGCCGCGGGTGTGACCTCAGACCATGAGCTGACCTCCGCAGACGACGCGTTGGAGAAATTGCGCGCCGGGCTGACGCTGGAAATTCGTGGCTCCCACCCTTATCTGCTGCCCGATATTGTTAATGCCCTGAAAACGTTGCCGTATCTCTCCTCGCAGATCACGGTCTGTACCGACGATGTGCCGCCGGACATCCTGCTGGAGAAAGGCGGCATTATCGCGCTGCTGAACCTGCTCATCGGGCACGGTTTAGCGGCAACGGACGCGCTGCGCTTCGCCACGCTGAACGCGGCCATTCGCCTGCAGCGCAACGATCTGGGGCTGATTGCCGCCGGGCGCCGTGCGGATCTGGTCGTCTTTGATTCGCTGCAAAAGCTCACGGCTCGCCAGGTCTATGTTGCCGGAAAAGAGATCGCCCGCAACGGGAAGATGTTGACTTCTCTGCCCGATACCCCCCTGACGCTCCCGCGCGATACGGTGCAACTGCCCGCGCCAGGCGTCGATGATTTCCAGATGCGCATCGCAAACGCCCACCACGGCGTTGCCCGGTTGCGCCATATCAGCGGCGCGCGATTCACCCGCTGGGGAGAAACCGAGGTTCAGGTGCGCAACGGGCGGGTGCAGATCCCGAGTGGTTTCAGTCTGATTTGGGTTCAGCATCGCCACGCGCGGCACGCGGCAAAACCGCAGATGGCCCTGCTGGAAGGCTGGGGAGAACTGCGCGGCGCCATTGCCACCAGCTATTCTCACGACTCGCATAACCTGGTGGTCCTGGGGCGCGATCCCGAAGAGATGGCCCTGGCCGCCCGCACACTAATCCAAAGCGGCGGCGGAATGGCGCTGGCCCAGCATGGCCAGGTGATTGCCCATGTCGCCATGCCGATTGCGGGGATGCTCTCTGAACTGCCTGCGGATGAGCTGGCCCGCCAGTTCAAGGCGCTACGCGATCGCAGCAGCCTGATTGCCGACTGGGAGCCGCCCTACCGCGTCTTTAAGGCGATAGAGGGAACTTGTCTCGCCTGTAACGCCGGGCCGCATCTGACCGATCTTGGACTGACGGATGGATCGACACGCGAAATTGTCGATCCGCTGATTTCTTACCGGGAAACCCCGGACATTACATCATAATTGCGAAGGAGAGCCGGATAATGGCCGACAACACCGTTAATTCGCCAGCACCAGGGAGCTGGCTTGAACAACGTTTTGCACTGCGGGCGCGGGGCAGCACCGTGCGCACCGAGTGTCTGGCGGGGATCACCGGTTTTCTGGCCGCTGCCTATCTGCTGGTGGTGATACCGGGGCTGCTGGCCGTGGGCGGTATGGACAAGGGAGCCGCCACAACCGGCACCATTCTGGTCTTCGTCGCGGGCACGTTGCTGATGGCTTTCTATGCCAATCTGCCGTTTATCGTCGGGCCAGGTATTGGTGGTTCCGTGCTGGTCGGCGTGACCCTGGCGGGAAGCGAAGGCATTGGCTGGCAAATTGGCCTGGGTATCGCCTGCTGGTCGGGGATCCTGTTTTTCCTGCTGACGCGTTTTGGCCTGCGTGAAGTGGTGACCCGCTCCGTTCCCCAGTCAATCAAGCTCGGGCTGACGGCCTCCATTGGGCTGTTCGTCGCCGTGCTGGGGTTCCGCAACGCCGGGCTGGTGCTGGCGAACGCCAAAACCAACGCGCTGATGCTGGGGGATTTTCTCTCTCCCGCCGCGCTGGTCGCCCTGGCGGGCCTGTTTCTGGCTATCGCCCTTCAGGCGCGTCGTATACCGGGGGCGATCCTGTGGGCAATCCTCTTTGCCACGCTGATTGGCATCCCGGCTGGCGTAACAAAGTTGCCCGCGCGTTTTCTCGATCTCCCCCACTCGCTGACCCCGGTGTTGGGGCATATCGATATGCTGGGTGCACTCAACATTGCCTTTCTGCCTTTCCTGTTCGTCTTCTTCGCATCGGAATTTTTCTCCACCATGGGGACCACGCTGGCGGTAGGCGGTGAAGCGGGTCTGCTGGACGAGGAAGGCAACATGCCCCACATCAACCGTCCGTTTATGGTGGATTCGATTGCCGCTGCGATTGGCCCGTGGGTTGGCATTCCTGCGGCGACCGCGCTGATTGAATCTTCAGCGGCTGCCGAAGCCGGGGGCAAAACCGGCATGACGGCACTGGCTGCCGCCGTGATGTTCCTGTTGATGCTGCTCTTTACTCCGGTAGCGCTGATGATCCCGAAAGAAGCCACCGCGCCAGCGCTGATCCTGATTGGCCTGAACATGTTTAGCGGGCTGAGAAAAGTGGATTTGGCGAATTTCACCGACGGCCTGCCGGTGCTGATGATGGTGATGATCACGCTGATTGCCAACAGCTTCGGCACGGGCATTGCGGGAGGATTGCTGTTTTACATCGTGATTAAAGCGATTGCCGGGAAATGGCGTGAAATCCCCGTTGGTCTGTGGATCCTCGCCATTCCCCTAATGTACTACTTTGCGACGCTAGTGAAGCACTAACCTTTGCGCTGCTTACGCTTCGGGGTGTAGCCGTAGTCATACTGGCTATACCCCTCGCTGTAATACAGCGCAGCGGATTTAATAATATCGTTCAGGATAATACCGCTGACGCCCACGCCAGATTGCTGCAGGCGTTTTAAGCTGTTCTCGATCTCTTTCACGCTGGTTTTGGCATAACGGGATACCAGAAGTGTAATTCCCGCCGTTTGCGCAGCCAGGGAAGCGTCGGTAACGGCCAGCACCGGCGGCGTATCAATCACAACCAGATCGTAGCGCTCGTTGGCCCATGCCATCAGCGCTCTGAAGCGTTCATTCATCAGCAGCTCCGCCGGATGGATCGGCGTAGGTCCGCTGGTCATCACGTCGATTCCCGCTTTCTCGAAACGCTGAATCGCCTGCACGCCGTCGCATTTTCCTTCAAGCACGCTCGACAGCCCGCAGTCGTTATTCAGGCCAAAGATTTTATGAACGTAGCCCTCACGCATATCCGCATCGATAAAAAGCACCTTTTGTCCCGACTGGGCGGCAATGGCCGACAGTGAGGTACTGACCAGGGTTTTCCCGCAGTCCTGAGTCGGGCCAGAGAACATCACAATGCGGTTTGCAGCATCCATCATTGTAAAGTACAGGCTGGTACGCAGGCCCCTCACCGCTTCGACGTAGCTGTCTGCGGGACGGTCTACCGGCAAAAACGGCACGTTCGAGGTGGTGTGCCGCCAGCGTGAGGCAAACAAACTTTTGCTGCGCAGGTGCGTTTTCTTCCAGAGCCAAACCGAGCGCGGAAGCGTAGCCAGAACCGGAACGCCCAGCGGCTCCAGCTGTTCCGAACTCATGATGCCGCGTTTTAGCGCCACGCTGGCGATGACGTAGCCCAGTGAAAGGGCCAGCCCCGCCACAAACCCGAGTACGATAATCAGCGCTTTTTTAGGTTTGATCGGCTCAGGCTGGGTTTCAGCCTGATCGATGATACGCACGTTACCAATCGCGCTGGAACGCGAGATATTCAGCTCCTGCTGGCGCGTCAGCAGCTGGAGATAGATGGTGCGTCCGGATTCAACGTCACGGCTCAGACGCAAGATCTCCTGCTGCGTGGTGGGCATGGTTGAGACGCGGTGGTTAAGCCGACTGCGTTCGTTCTCCAGGGTCTGCCGCTTTTCCCGCAGCGCGCGATAGGTCGGGTGATCTTTCTTAAACAGCTGCGAGATCTCCGCCTCGCGGAAGGTCAGTTCGTTAAGTTGATTTTCAACGTTGACCACCTGATCGAGAATCGACTTCGCTTCCAGCGTCAGGTCGACGGAATCCCGCTGTTTACGATACGCATTAAGCCGTTCTTCGGCCTCATCCAGCTCGCCGCTGATTTTAGGCAGCTGGCGCTCCAAAAACGCCAGACTGCGGGTGTCCTGGGCTTCCTGACGCGCAATATTCTGCTTCAGAAAATTGCTGGTGATGCCGTTGAGCACCTTCGTAATTTTCTGCGGATCTTTGCCGGTCAACGTTAACGCCAGCATACCGCTCTGTTTGGCCATTTCTTTGACCGTAAAGCTTTTGCTTAACGCGTTGATCGCCTCAAGCTTCGTGAGTGTTTTCAGCGTGAATTCGGTCCCCACCTCTGCGTCAATCGACTGGACATGAAGATAGACGCCCGCTTTCGCAAGCGGCTTGCCAACCGCGCCTTGCGCGTGAAAATTGTCGCCATCCAGAGAATACTGCCCCTGCGCCTGTACGGTGAGCACCAGCGTCTGGGGTTTACCGTCTTGATGAGGGATCTGCAGCCAGCCGAGCTGAATATCACCCGGCTTGCGTCCCTGAATGCGCTCCCATAAACGCCCGATCACCGGGTAAACGCGCTGATGAACCTGCTGGGTCAGCCCGAGATTTTCCACCGTTTCACCAAGGATCATGCGCGACTTGAGCAGCAATATTTCCGGCGTGGCATCAGGTAACAGACCAGAATCAAGCTGGCCTAAGTTTTTAAGCAGCCCGTTTTCCTGTTTGGATTCAATCTGTACCAGCGCATCCGCCTGGTAGACCGGTGTGGTAAAGAAAGCCCACGCGCCTGCCAAAAGGGTAAACAGGAGCGTGATGCAGACGATCTTAACGCGATGATCGATCGCTTCGCCGAGCAGTCGAACGAAATCAACTTCACTGGCTTGAGGTGCGGTTGCACCATAGTTGTCTGTGCTGTAAGACGTCATTAATGCGTTATTCCTTTTTGACCCAAACGGCGAGCCCACTCCCGGCTGGCTTTTCCTAACTGCTCGAAAACATATTCAAATGCTGCATAGCTTTTACGGTACGGGTCAGGAATGCTCTGCGATTCCAGCCATTGCCCAAACAGCAGCGATTTCCCGCGAATTTCAGGCGCAATGGCGGAAATAAAGTGAAGATGTTCCGGCTCCATCACCAGAATCAGATCGGCTTTTTGCATCAGGCCTGGCGTTAGCTTGCGCGCTCTGTGGTCGTCAAGAGAGATCCCATGACGTAATGCCACATACTGCGCGCCTTCGTCCGCCGGCGATCCTTCCATCCCCCACACGCCAGCAGAGGAGATCTGCTTGCCGGGCAACTGCTGGCGCAACAGCCGCTCCCCAATGGGGGAACGGCAAATGTTGCCGGTGCAAACCACTAATATTGAATTAAACATTATTGCGGCCACGATCTGATGTAACGCACCGTTTCGGTCAGGTCGTGAACGCCGCTGATCGTCGGAACAAGTTGGCTTATCACGCGGTTCCAGCGCGACAGCGGCGCGGTCGTGACGTAGACGATGTCATAGGGTTCAAGCTGGAATTCCGTGCCTAACACCATGGCAGACGCATCCTGTGCATTCAGCTGGTAGATGCTGGCAATTTTGTCCTGCAGGCCTTTCTTCGCAACGGAACGAATGACAAAGATCCCCGTGGCATCCGCCATATCCTGATTCAGGCCGCCAGCACTGCTCAGCGCTTCGGCAAGCGTCATGCCGCTGCGATCCATTTTGAGGGTGCTTTGCTTAACAACTTCGCCCATCACGAACACTTTCAGGGCGTCATTGCGCGGAATGAAAAGAATGTCGCCGGGATGAAGCAGTTTATTCTGCGTCAGGTCGCCTTTTTGCATCAGCGCATAAAGCGAGAGGCGTGAGTCCTCGCCGTTGTGGGTGAGCACCACGTTTCGCCAGTCCGCATCGACAGACAACCCGCCCGCCGCGTTGACCGCATCCATCACCGTCAAGGGAATGTTGGTGATGGGCTGCTGGCCGGATTTAGCCACTTCGCCGGTGACATACGCTTTTTGCGACCGGAACGCGGCCACGCTGACATCGACCTGCGGGCTTTCAATGACGCTATCCAGCCTGCGGGTAATCGCTTCGCGCACCTCTGCCACGGTTTTTCCCAGCACGTTGAGCTTGCCGACGTAAGGATAGAAAAGCGTACCGTCCGCATTCACCCAGTTACCGGTGTCGCTTGCGCTGCGGTACTGCCCCGCCGGGGTGGTGAGTTCAGGGTGGTCCCACACGGTAACGGTCAAAATGTCACCCGCTCCGATGCGGTATTCCCAGTTTTTGATCTGCTCATCCAGTTTAGGATTCGGCTGAGATTTCGATTCCGCAGGACGCAGTTTTTCGATAATTGAAGGTGTTAGAGGATAGACGTCTATGCGTTTATCTAAATTAGTTTCATCCGAAGATGCGACAATATTTTTTCCGGTCGTGCTGAGATTCTGCCCTGGAGAAAATACGCAACCCGTTAACTGAGATATTGTTAAGAAAATTACAGATAATTTTGTTGTACTTTTCATTTGTATAAATTTTTTATTCATGAACGCGACGGACGCGCATACGGCAACATACTGATGTCACCACATTTTTATTAAAAACTGAATTAAATAAAACAGGTAAAGCATGCGTCATCGAATGGTGAGCAGAATTAACATTGCTACCAAAAATCCGCGAGCAATGATTAAACGGCTCTGCTTTTATTAGCTTAAAACTTCTTTTGATAAAATGCATGCCATATTTATTGTAAAATTATATCTGACATGCATTTTCAGAATTAATTAAAAAAAATATCACAGCAATGAATTAGTCTGAGGTTTTTATATTCACGAAAAATATATCATTAACCTTTTGCCCTACACAAAACCGTCCATTTTTGTTACATTTTTTTTCGAACAACCTCTGCTGGGGTACTTAAAATAGGCTATCTGCCACACTGTCAACGCAACAGCAGGCTGTGAGTATCAGTAACGGTATAACTGGAGAAAAAATGGCTAAGCATAAATGGCTGCTTCTGGGTGTAATGATGTCTCTGGCGGGTGCAGCGTCCGCGGCTCCGCAAACAGCGTCTGCGCCTTCTGGCATCAAGGCCTATGAAGAGCAAGAGTTCATCGCCGATTTCACAAAGTTCAAAATTGGCGATACGGCACCTGCGATGTATCAAACGCCAGAATACACGATCAAGCAGTATCAGCTCCGTAACCTTCCGGCGCCGGATGCTGGCACACACTGGACTTACATGGGCGAGAATTACGTCCTGATTGGCGATGCCGATGGCAAGATCTACAAAGCGTACAACGGCGATATCTTCTATCACCGCTAATCCCGTTTTCGTCCGTCCGTGGCAGGAAAGCGATCGTCCTTTCCTGCGCACGCTGTTTCTTCATGCCCGGCGCGAGGCCTGGCCCTGGCTGAACAGTGAAGACTGGCAGCTGGAGGATTTTGACGCGGCCACCCGCGACGAGCAAATCTGGGTGGCGGTGCAAAACGGCCATCGCGTGGGGTTTGCCTCCGTCTGGCCTAACGATAACTTCCTGCACAACCTGTTCGTCGGCCCGGAGTATCAGGGACTTGGGGTTGGCAGCGTATTGCTGGAGCAGGTGCAACAGACCTTCACCAGCACTGGCGCACTGAAGTGTCTGGTCAAGAATGAACGGGCGGTTGCGTTTTACCAGCGTCACGGCTGGCACATCGAGGCGACGGGAGATTCGCCGGAAGGCGAGTATTATTTGATGCACTATCGGCATGGTTAAGTCAGGTGGCGCTTCGCGTACCTGACTTACAAAACCGTATTTCACAGGCCGGGGAAGGCGAAGCCATCACCCGGCACTCAACGCAGAAGAATTACACCGCGCGGAAGGCGATTTCGCTGGGAATGATTTCGCCCTGCCAGTAGAGTTGCGCCGCAACGCGCCCCGCCAGTTGACGATACATCTCGGCAAATTCACTGTCCGGACGGCTCACCACCGTCGGTTTTCCGCTATCCAGATCTTCACGCAGGGTAATGTGCAGCGGCATCTGACCCAACAACTGAGTGTGATACTGCGCGGCCAGTTTCTCTGCACCACCGGTGCCGAAAATAGGCTCATGATGCCCGCAGTTGCTGCAGATATGCATGCTCATGTTCTCGACAATGCCCAGCACCGGCACGTCAACTTTCTCAAACATCACGATGCCTTTTTTGGCGTCGATCAGGGCAATATCCTGCGGCGTGGTCACAACCACTGCCCCCGTCACGGGAATGTTCTGCGCCAGCGTCAGTTGAATATCACCGGTGCCCGGCGGCATATCCAGCACCAGGTAATCCAGATCCGGCCACATCGTTTCCTGCAGCATTTGCAGCAGCGCTTTGCTGGCCATCGGGCCACGCCAGACCATCGCGTTATCGTCTGTAACCAGATAACCGATAGAGTTGGTTGCCAGACCGTGCGCCATAATCGGTGCCATGTGGGTGCCGTCCGGCGAGGTTGGACGCTGGTTTTCTGCGCCCAGCATAGCCGGGATGGACGGACCGTAAATATCCGCATCCAGAATACCGACTTTCGCCCCTTCGGCAGCCAGCGCCAGCGCCAGGTTGACCGCGGTGGAGGACTTACCTACCCCGCCCTTACCAGAGCTGACGGCAATGATATTTTTGACGCCGTTAATGCCCGGCTGGTTTTTCACGCGCTTAAGCGTGGCGATGCTGTGGCTCAGCTTCCAGTCAATCGCTTTTGCACCGGTGATGCGCAGCAGTTCGGAACTGGTTTGCTCTTTGAGGACATCAAATGCGCTGGTCCAGACGAACGGCATCTGCAGTTCAATATGCAGCGTGTCGTCCAGCCATGCGACGTGGTGAAGCGCTTTCAGCGTGGTGAGATTGTGCTTCAGGGTTGGATGCTGAAAATTAGCCAGCGTCCCGGCGACCATTGCTCGTAAGGCTTCCGGTGATTTGGCCTGGGATTGAGAACTCATCCCGACTCCTTTGTTCTTGTGAATAAGACCTTAGATGACAAGTTTACCTGAAAGGCCGTGGTTTGTGCTTACTTAATAATGCCCCTTTTGGTAATATCAAAAACCCTTTTCACAGTTAAAAGAAGTAATGACTACTATGACTCAAGTCGCGAAAAAAATTCTGGTAACGTGCGCACTGCCGTACGCCAACGGCTCAATCCACCTCGGCCACATGCTGGAGCATATCCAGGCTGATGTCTGGGTCCGTTACCAGCGAATGCGCGGCAACGAGGTCAACTTCATCTGTGCAGACGACGCCCACGGCACGCCGATCATGCTGAAAGCGCAGCAGCTCGGCATCAGCCCGGAGCAGATGATCGGTGAAATGAGTCAGGAGCACCAGACGGATTTCGCCGGTTTTGACATCAGCTATGACAACTACCACTCGACGCACAGCGACGAGAACCGCGAGCTGTCTGAGCTTATCTACACCCGACTGAAAGAGAACGGTTTTATCAAAAACCGCACCATTTCTCAGCTTTACGATCCGGAAAAAGGCATGTTCCTGCCGGACCGTTTCGTCAAAGGCACCTGCCCGAAATGTAAATCCCCGGATCAGTACGGCGATAACTGCGAAGTGTGCGGCGCGACCTACAGCCCGACCGAGCTTATCGAGCCGAAATCCGTGGTGTCCGGCGCAACGCCTGTGATGCGCGACTCTGAGCACTTCTTCTTCGATCTGCCGTCGTTTAGCGAAATGCTGCAGGCGTGGACCCGCAGCGGTGCGCTGCAGGAGCAGGTCGCCAATAAAATGCAGGAGTGGTTCGAATCCGGTCTGCAGCAGTGGGATATCTCCCGCGATGCACCTTACTTCGGCTTCGAAATCCCGAACGCGCCGGGCAAATATTTCTACGTCTGGCTGGATGCGCCTATCGGCTACATGGGCTCGTTCAAGAACCTGTGCGACAAACGCGGCGACACCACCAGCTTTGACGAATACTGGAAGAAAGATTCCGACGCCGAGCTGTACCACTTCATCGGCAAAGATATCGTTTACTTCCACAGCCTGTTCTGGCCAGCGATGCTGGAAGGCAGCAACTTCCGCAAGCCAACCAACCTGTTCGTGCACGGCTATGTGACGGTGAACGGCGCGAAGATGTCTAAATCCCGCGGCACCTTTATTAAAGCCAGCACCTGGCTGAACCACTTCGACGCGGACAGCCTGCGCTACTACTACACCGCGAAGCTCTCTTCACGTATCGACGATATCGACCTGAACCTCGAAGATTTCGTCCAGCGCGTTAACGCGGACATCGTCAACAAGGTGGTGAACCTGGCCTCCCGTAATGCGGGCTTTATCGCCAAGCGTTTTGACGGCGTGCTGTCTGCCGAACTGGCCGATCCTGAGCTGTACAAAACCTTCACCGACGCCGCAGCTGCGATTGGCGACGCCTGGGAAAGCCGTGAATTCGGTAAAGCGATTCGTGAAATCATGGCGCTGGCTGACGTGGCTAACCGCTACGTTGACGAGCAGGCACCGTGGGTTGTTGCTAAACAGGAAGGCCGCGATGCGGACCTTCAGGCTATCTGCACCATGGGCCTGAATATGTTCCGCGTGCTGATGACCTGGCTCAAGCCGGTTCTGCCGCAGCTCTCTGGGCGTGCTGAAGCATTCCTGAACACCGAGCTGACCTGGGATGCCATCCAGCAACCGCTGCTCGGCCACAAGGTCAACACCTTCAAGGCGCTGTATAACCGCATCGAAATGAAGCAGGTGGAAGCCCTCGTCGAGGCCTCCAAAGAAGAGGTGAAGGCTGCCGCTGCGCCGGTAACCGGCCCGCTGGCAGACGATCCGATTCAGGAGACTATTACCTTTGATGATTTCGCCAAAGTCGACCTGCGCGTGGCGCTGATTGAAAACGCGGAATTCGTCGAAGGCTCTGACAAGCTGCTGCGCCTGACGCTGGATCTGGGTGGCGAGAAGCGTAACGTCTTCTCCGGCATCCGTTCTGCCTATCCCGATCCGCAGGTGCTGATTGGTCGCCAGACGGTGATGGTTGCGAACCTTGCGCCGCGCAAAATGCGCTTCGGCATCTCTGAAGGGATGGTGATGGCGGCAGGTCCTGGCGGGAAAGATATCTTCCTGTTAAGCCCTGACGAAGGCGCGAAGCCGGGTCAGCAGGTGAAATAACAAAAAAGCCGGAGTTGATCTCCGGCTTTTTTTTGCAACGTGTTTTCTCCCTCTGGGAGAGGGTCGGGGTAAGGGCATCAGGCCGCCACCCGGATAAAATCACGCTTTCGGGTGATGCACCCGGTGGGTCAGCCCGCGCAGGAAGTTACGCAGAAACTGGTCGCCGCACTCGCGGTAGTTTTTATGATCCGGCGCGCGCATCATGGCGGTCACTTCCGGCACCGATACGCGGTATTTTTGCTCGGTCATGATCGCCACAATATCGTCAGTTTTCAGTGAGAAGGCGATACGCAGTTTTTTCAGCACGGTGTTGTTATTCACGCGGCGCTCCAGCGCCAGCTCGGGCGCAGACTCATTTTTGCCGCGCTTGTCGTAAATCAGGCCGTTCAGGAAGCCAGACAGAATAATGTCCGGGCAGCGAACAAAACCCTCTTCATCTTCTTTGGTCATCCAGGTGTCGAAACCTGCCGACGTGGCTTCCATATCGGACAGCGCAAGAATGCGCACCATGTCGTTATTGTTTGCTTTCAGGGTGTAGCGCAGGCTACGAAGAATGTCATTACTAATCATGAGTGCCTTTAACTTTCGATGTTGCAATGGCGCGCAGTGTACCAGTTTTACAGGCCAATCGCTTCTTTCAAACTTTTCAGGTAGCGGCGGCTGACGGGAACCGTTTGTCCGGCCCGCAGCACCAGCTCGGCCTGGCCGTTATCCTCAAGCCGGATCTCCTTGAGATGCGCCATATTAACCAGATACTGTCTGTGACAGCGGATCAGCGGGGTGCGGCTCTCCAGCGTGCGCAGCGTCAGTTCGGTGAACCCTTCGTTGCCCTCGGCGCTGGTGACGTACACGCCGCTCAGCCGGCTGCTGACAAAGGCGACGTCATCCATTTGCAGCAGATAAATTCGGCTGTGTCCGGTGCAGGGGATGAACTTCAGCGGCTGCTGGTTCTCCGGCAGCAGGGTCACATCCTGCACGCCACGCTCCTGGCGCAGGCGGGTCAGCGTCTTTTCCAGACGCTTCTCCTCGATCGGCTTTAGCAGATAATCAAACGCATGTTCTTCAAAGGCTTTCACGGCATATTCATCAAAGGCCGTCAAAAACACGATATAGGGACGGTGCTGGGGATCGAGCATCCCCACCATCTCCAGGCCGCTGATGCGCGGCATCTGGATGTCGAGAAACAGCACGTCCGGGCGCAACTTGTGCACCGCGCCAATCGCCTCGATGGCATTGGCACACTCTCCTACCACCTCAATATCACTGTGCTCCTGCAACAGAACGCCCAGGTTTTCCCGTGCGAGCGGCTCATCATCCACAATCAGCACTCTCAGCATGCGTTTTCCTCCAGCGGCAGTCGTAAGGTAATGCGGGTAAAGTGGTCTGGCTCGCAGGCGACGGTGATCCCGCAGTCGTCACCAAAATGCGCACGCAGGCGTTTATCCACCAGGCTCATGCCCAAACCGCCTGATGCGGTTGGCGCATAAAGCCCGGCGTTATCTTCAATATCCAGCACCAGATGGTGGTTAAACCGGCTGGCAGAAATCGTGATCTCGCCAATCCCCAACAGCTGAGACGTGCCGTGCTTGATGGCATTCTCGACAATAGGCTGCAGGGTAAAGGCCGGAAGGTGCTGGTACGCCAGCTCATCCGGCACCGACAGCGACACCTGCAGGCGAGACTGAAAACGCGCCTGCTCAATTTGCAGATAGGCGTTAACGTGCTCGACTTCATCCGCGAGGGTGACAATTTCCGACGGACGCTTGAGGTTCTTGCGGAAAAACGTCGACAGGAACTGCACCAGCTGGGCCGCCTGATTGCTGTCACGGCGAATGACCGCCTTCAGCGTGTTGAGCGCGTTAAACAGGAAATGCGGGTTGACCTGAGCGTGCAGGAGTTTGATCTCTGACTGCGTCAGCAGCGCTTTTTGCCGTTCATACTGTCCGGCCAGAATCTGGGCCGACAGCAGCTGGGCGATCCCCTCCCCCAGCGTGCGGTTGATCGAGCTGAACAGGCGGTTCTTCGCTTCATAAAGCTTGATGGTGCCCATCACCCGCTGATTTTCACCGCGCAGCGGAATGACCAGCGTAGAGCCGAGCTTGCACTGCGGATGCAGGGAGCAGCGGTACGGCACTTCGTTGCCGTCGGCGTAGACCACTTCACCGGTCTCGATGGCGCGCAGGGTGTACGCGGAAGAGATCGGTCTGCCCGGCAGATGGTGGTCGTCCCCGGTGCCGGTAAAGGCCAATAGCCGTTCACGGTCGGTAATCGCGACCGCGCCGATATCCAGTTCCTGATAAAGAACCTGCGCCACCTTCATGCTGTTTTCTTCGTTAAAGCCCTGGCGCAGGATCCCTTCGGTCGACGCGGCGACTTTTAACGCCGTTGCGGAGAAGGCCGAAGTGTATTTCTCAAACATCGCGCGCTTGTCGAGCAGAATACGCATAAACAGCGCGGCCCCGACGGTGTTGGTCACCATCATCGGTGCGGCAATGCTGCTCACCAGATGCAGCGCGTCTTCGTAGGGCCGGGCGATCAGCAAAATAATCGCCATCTGCGCCATCTCCGCCACGAAGGTAATCGCCCCGGCGGTGATCGGGCTAAAGACTTTATCCGGGCGTCCGCGTTTGATCATGTAGCTGTGCACCAGGCCACCGAGCAGCCCTTCAACAATGGTCGAGATCATGCAGCTTAGCGCCGTCATGCCGCCCATTGAGTAGCGATGCAATCCGCCGGTTAACCCAACCAGCCCGCCCACGACCGGACCACCGAGCAGACCGCCCATGACCGCGCCGATGGCGCGCGTGTTGGCAATGGAGTCTTCAATGTGCAGCCCGAAATAGGTGCCCATGATGCAAAAAATGGAGAAGGTGACGTAGCAAAGCAGCTTGTGCGGGAGACGAACGGTCACTTGCATCAGCGGGATGAACAGGCGCGTTTTACTCATCAGCCAGGCGATGACAAGAAACACACACATCTGCTGAAGCAGCAGCAGCACCAGATTGAACTCGTACATACGCAGGGACCGCACATTTCAAAAACGCGTAACATACACTGATGGCGGTAAACTTTCTTTGAAGTATTCCAAAAAAGCCGCATTTCGTGTTCGCTGTCACACCTTTTGCCGAATATCACCCATAACGGGCATTATTCGTTCAAAAAAACGACAATTCTTCCTGGTTCGCCAAACTGGGTCTACAGTTAAGCTGGGAACGCGCAAGCCGGGGGCAACTATGGCGCTTTACACGATAGGTGAAGTGGCACTCCTTTGTGATATCAATCCCGTCACGCTGCGCGCGTGGCAGCGACGTTATGGATTACTGAAGCCGCAGCGAACCGACGGCGGTCATCGTCTGTTCAATGAGGCAGACATCGACCGCATCCGCGAGATCAAAGGCTGGATCGACAATGGCGTGCAGGTGGGCAAAGTCAAAGATCTGCTCAGCCAGGACGACCCGGACACCCAGCATCTCTGGCGCGAGCATCAGGAAACGCTGTTGCGGCTTCTGCAGGCGGGCAACCTTCAGCGCCTGCGTGCCTGGATTAAAGAGCAGGGGCGCGATTATCCCGCCCGGACCTTGATCACCCACCTTTTCATCCCGCTGCGCCGACGGCTGCAGTGTCAGCAAACCACCCTGCAGGCGCTGCTCAGCATGCTGGACGGGGTACTCATCAACTACATCGCCGTCTTTCTTGCATCGGCCAGAAACAAGGGTGGAAAAGATGCGCTGGTTGTCGGCTGGAACGTTCACGATACCACCCGGCTATGGCTGGAAGCCTGGATCGCCACCCAGCGGGGCTGGCGTGTGGACGTACTGGCACATTCCCTCCCCCAGCTTCGCCCCGACCTTTTCGACGGACAAACCCTGCTGGTGTGGTGCGGCGAAGTGCCAACCGCCTCGCAGCAGCAGCTGCTCACGGAGTGGCGTGAGCATGGCTACCCCGTTTACCCGCTTGGTCCAAATGAGCCTTAACGACATTTAATGGTTCATTAACAGCTGCGCTTCACCGTATAATTGTTCCGCTAACAACAGGAGCAAATGATGAAGGCAACTAAACTGGCCGTAATAACCCTTTTTGTGCTGATGGCCCTCAGCGGTATCGGCGGCGTGATGCTGGCGGGTTACTCATTTATTGTACGCGGCGGTGTCGGCTGAGATAAACGGCCAGGCGCTCAAACAGGCGATCGACCACGATAGCCGCCAGCGCGACGAGCAGTGCACCCTGAATGATATAGGCCGTGTTAAACCCGCTTAAGCCGATAATAATCGGCGTTCCGAGCGTATTAGCTCCCACCGTTGAGGCGATGGTCGCGGTGCCAATGTTGATAATCACCGACGTGCGGATCCCCGCCACGATCACCGGTGCCGCAAGCGGCAACTCCACCTTGCCAAGCCGCTGCCAGGCGCTCATCCCCATCCCTTCCGCCACGCTCAGCACCGACCCCGGAACCGAGGCAATCCCCGCCAGCGTGCCCTGAAGAATGGGCAAGACGCCGTACAGGATCAGCGCGACAATCGCTGGCACCTGACCAAAGCCCATCACCGGCACCGCAATGGCCAGCACCGCGACCGGCGGAAAAGTTTGTCCAATAGCGGCTATCGTCTCCACCAGCGGGCGAAACTCCTTGCCGGATGGACTCGTTACCGCAATCCCGGCCCCCACGCCAATTACAATCGCCACGACGCTTGAGAGGATCACCAGCCAGGCATGCGCCAGCGCAAGATTGATAAAGCTCTCCTGCTGATAAACCGGACGCGGCAGGTCAGGAAACAGGGTACTAAACAGCCCGGCGCTGTAAGGCATGGCCCAAAGCAAGACCAGAAAAAGCCCCACCAGCCAGGGCAGCGGATCACGCATCCACTTCACGCGCCACCTCCCCCACCAGCAGATCGCGGAAATGCAGCGCGCCGCAGAGTGTCCCCTGCGCATCACAGACCGGCAGCGCCTCGCACTGGCGCGCCACGAAGGCCGAAAGCGCATCGCGCAGGCTCATCTGTTCCTGAAGCGGTTCGCCGCCAGGCGACGCATCGCCCCGCCGCATGTACTCGCCCACCGTGCGCAGGGAGAGCAGCCTGACGCCCAGCTCGCTGCGGCCAAAAAACTCGCGGACAAAATCATTGGTCGGATGGCTCAACAGCGCCAGCGGCGTCCCCTGCTGGATCACTTCGCCGTTGTCCATCAACACCAGGTGGTCGGCCAGCCGCAGCGCTTCATCGATATCGTGGGTCACGAGAACGATGGTGCGCCCAAGAATGCGGTGGATGCGCGTCATCTCTGCCTGCAGGGCCGCGCGCGTAACCGGATCGAGCGCGCCGAAAGGTTCATCCATCAGCAGCACCTGCGGGTTGGCGGCCAGCGCGCGCGCTACCCCGACCCGCTGCTGCTGCCCGCCGGAAAGCTGGTGCGGATAACGGTCGCGCAGCGCAGGCTCCAGCCCTAACAGGGCCATCAGCTCATCCACGCGCTCGTCGATGCTGCGTCGACTCCATTTTTCCAGCTGTAGCACCGTGGCGATATTTTGCGCCACCGTCCAGTGCGGGAACAGGCCGATGGACTGAATGGCGTACCCCATGCGACGGCGCAGTTCCAGCACTGGCAGGCTGCGAATCTCTTCTCCGGCAAAGCGGATCTGCCCGCTGTCGTGCTCGACCAGGCGGTTGATCATCTTCAGGGTGGTGGATTTACCTGACCCTGAGGTGCCGATCAGCACGGAAAATGCGCCCTCGGCAAAATTCAGGTTCAGATGGCTTGCCGCCGGACGGCCCGCAAAGGTTTTACTGACATCGTTAAATTCAATCATTGGCTCTTCTCCTGAGCAACGCGAGCCACAAGGCAAACAGCGCATCAAGCACGACCGCCAGCGCGATGGTGGGGATCACCCCGAGCAGCACTAAGTCCAGCGCGCTGCTGAGCAGCCCCTGGAATACCAGCGCACCGAAGCCGCCCGCACCAATCAGCGCGGCAATCACCGCCATGCCCACGGTTTGCACCGTCACTACCCGCAGGCTGCGCACCAGCAAAGGAAGCGCAAGCGGCAGCTGGATTTTCCAGAAACACTGGCGGGCGCTCATGCCCATCGCCTGCGCGCTCTCCAGCACGTCAGACGAGACCTGCCCCAGCCCGGCCACGACGCCACGGACCAGCGGCATCAGCGCATACAGCACCAGGGCAATCAGCGCCGGCGTAAGCCCGGTTCCCGCGATGCCCAACGAGCCAAGCGCCGGAAAGGATTGCACCAGCCCCGCCAGCGGTGCGATCAGCAGGCCGAACAGCGCAACGGACGGGATGGTCTGGATAACGTTAAGTACAGTGAACACCCCACCCTGGCGCGAGGGATGGCGATAGCACCACATGCCCAGCGGTACGCCCACCAGCAGGGCCGGTACCAGCGTACCGAACAGGATGGTCAGGTGCTGCGCGAGCGCATCGTCAAACACCTCCTGACGATTGGCATACTCTTTTAATAACGACAGGTCGTTCAGCTCGCCGCTGAACAGCAGCACCAGTGGAATACACCAGAGCTGGGCGTTAAGCAGCCAGCGCCAGGCGGACATCGGCATCAGGCGGCGGATCGCATCGCTGCAGGCCAGCAGGCACAGCGCCAGCCACAGCCACAGACCGCTGCCTATCGACGTTCGCGCAAGGGGGCTTTCAAGCGAGGTCATCTGCGTCGCCGCCAGCCCCGCGCTCCAGAACAGCGCAATAAACAGCGCTTCACAAAGCACGAGTGACAGCCAGAGGGATAAACGCGATGACCACAGGGATAAGGCGATCAGCACAGCCAGCGCGGCGGCAAGCAGCGCTGGCGTAAATGACCAGATAGTCCAGATCGCGCGCCCTTCGCCCGAGACCAGGCGATTGGGCGCAACGTTCACAAAGGGTAACGCGACGGCGGCGAGGGCGACAATTACCAACAGCAGCAGTACGCGGTTATGACATTTTATTGGCACAGCCTTTCCCTGTTACTTCACAAGCCCTTGTTGTTTCAGGAAGTCGGCAGCCACTTTTTTGGCATCCAGTCCTTCAACGGCAATGTTGGCATTGAGCTGCTGCAGCGTTTTTTCATCCAGCTTTTCAAAGACCGGCTTAAGCCAGTCGCCAATCTGCGGATAGGCTTTGAGGACCGCCTCACGCACTACCGGTGCCGGGGCATAAATCGGCTGGACGCCTTTTGGATCGGTTAAGGTTTGCAGGCCCAGCGCGGCCACTGGGCCGTCGGTTCCGTAGGCCATCGCCGCATTCACGCCGGAGGTCTGCTGCGCGGCCGCCTTAATGGTCACCGCGGTATCGCCGCCCGCCAGGGAGAGGAGTTGCGACTGGTCGAGTTTAAAATCGTAGGCTTTTTCAAAGGCAGGAAGCGCGTCGGGGCGTTCGATGAACTCCGCAGAGGCGGCAAGCTTGATATCGCCCTTCTCTTTCAGATAGCGGCTCAGATCCTCAAGCGACGTCAGCTTGCCTTTCTCAGCAACATCTTTGCGCACCGCAATGGTCCAGGTGTTGTTGGCTGGTGCAGGCGTCAGCCAGACCAGTTTGTTCTGTTCCGCATCCAGCTTTTTGACCTTCTCATAACCGGCTTTGGCGTTTTTCCATGCCGCGTCGTTTTCATCTTTAAAGAAGAAAGCGCCGTTACCGGTGTATTCAGGATAGATATCCAGTTCGCCCGAAACGATCGCGCCGCGCACCACCGGCGTGGTACCAAGCTGCACTTTATTGACGGTTTTCACACCATGGCTCTCAAGCACCTGCAAAATGATATTGCCGAGCAACGCCCCTTCGGTATCGATCTTTGAGCCAACCTTCACCGGCTCGGCGGCCTGCAATGGCAGGCTCAGCGCCGCCAGTAATGCCGCCGCGCCTAGAATCCCCTTTGTCTTCGTCATTCCGCTGTCCTCATTTTTTTATCGCCTTTTTCAGAGGCTTGAGAGAAAAGCGTAGCTTAAAACGGCGGATTTAACCGTCAAAATGCCTTTTTAGCATAAGGTAAGATACATCCCCCGGCCTGCGGGGGATGTCAGAGAAAGGAAGGGTTACTGCAGCTCGAACTCGCCTTTATTCACGCGGGCGGAATCTACGCCGATAAAGACGTTAAACTTGCCCGGTTCAGCATCGTATTTCATCTGCTGGTTCCAGAACTTCAGCGCGTTGACGTCAATCGGGAAACTCACCGTTTTGGTCTCACCAGGCTTGAGATCCACCTTCTCAAAACCACGCAGCTGCTTCACCGGACGGCTCATGGACGCGGTAACGTCCTGAACGTACATCTGGATCACCGTTGCGCCGTCACGCTTGCCGCTGTTGGTCACGTCCACGCTGGCGGTGACGCTGCCGTCACGGGTCATGGTCGGAGCCGACATTTTCACGTCAGACACCGTGAAAGTGGTGTAGCTCAGGCCATAGCCAAACGGATACAGCGGGCCGTTGGCTTCGTCGAAGTAACGGGAGGTGTACTTATTCGGCTTATCGGCGTTATACGGACGGCCAGTATTAAGATGGCTGTAGTACACCGGGATCTGCCCGACGGAGCGCGGGAAGGACATCGGCAGCTTGCCGGACGGGTTGTAATCCCCAAACAGCACGTCGGCGATGGCGTTACCGCCTTCGGTCCCGGCGAACCAGGTTTCGAGAATCGCATCAGCCTGCTGATCTTCTTTCACCAGCGCCAGCGGGCGACCGTTCATCAGCACCAGTACCAGCGGCTTACCGGTCGCTTTCAGGGCGGCGATCAGATCGCGCTGGCTCTGCGGAATCGTAATGTCGGTACGGCTGGAGGCTTCGTGCGCCATCCCCTGCGCTTCACCCACCACGGCCACCACCACGTCGGACTGCTTCGCGGCGTTAACCGCTTCGTCGATCATCTCCTTCGGCGTACGCGGATCGACCTTCACGGCTTCTTCATACTGATTGAGGAAGGTGACGATATCTTTATCGTTGGTGACGTTCGCCCCTTTGGCGTACACCACTTTCGCATTATCCCCGACGGCGCTCTTAATGCCGGTCAGCACGGTTACGGACTGAGCGGCAACGCCCGCGGCGGACCAACTGCCCATCACGTCGCGCTTGCTGTCGGCCAGCGGGCCGACCACGGCAATGGTGCCGGATTTCTTCAGCGGCAGCGTGTCGAGGCGGTTTTTCAGCAGCACCAGGCTTTCACGCGCCACTTCGCGCGCTTCTTTGCGGTGCAGACGGCTTTCGGCGTTGGTGTCCGCCGGGTCAGAGTCTTTCGGCCCGAGGTGGCTGTACGGATCGTTAAACAGCCCCATGTCATATTTAACGTTCAGCACGTGGCGGGTGGCGTCGTCCAGCTCGGCCATCGTCACTTTGCCGCTTTTCACCAGCCCCGGCAGGTATTTGCTGTAATACTCGTCGCTCATGCTCATGTTGATGCCGGACTTAAGCGCCACGCGTACCGCATTTTCCGGATCGGCGGCCGTGCCGTGTTTAATCAGCTCTTTAATCGCGCCGTGATCCGAGACGGTGATGCCCTTAAAGCCCCACTGGTCACGTAACACGTCTTTCAGCAGCCAGGCGTCGGAGGTTGCAGGCGTGCCGTTCAGGGAGTTCAGCGCCACCATCACCGCGCCGCTGCCCGCATCCAGCCCCGCTTTATACGGCGGCATGTAGTCGTTGAACAGGCGCTGCGGGCTCATGTCCACGGTGTTGTACTCTTTTCCGCCTTCCACCGAGCCGTAGGCCGCGAAGTGTTTGACGCTGGTCATTACCGAGTAGCGGTCCGCCGGGCTTTTGCCCTGCATCGCTTCCACCATGGTTTTCCCCATCGTGGCGGTTAAGTAGGTGTCTTCACCGAAGCCTTCCGACGCGCGGCCCCAGCGCGGATCGCGGGAGACGTCGACCATCGGTGCCCAGGTCATGTTCAGGCCGTCGTCCGCCGCTTCATAGGCGGAAATACGCCCGACGGTTTTTACCGCGTCAAGGTTAAAGGAGGAGGCTAAGCCGAGGCTGATTGGGAAGACGGTGCGCTGGCCGTGCAGCACGTCATAGGCGAAAAAGAGAGGGATTTTCAGGCGGCTGAGTTCCATCACCTGATCCTGCATTTTGCGGATATCCTGGCGGGTAACGGTGTTAAAAATGGCCCCGACCTGGCTCTCCTTGATCATGTCGCGGATAGCCTCTTTCGGGTTATCCGGGCCGACGCTGATCAGACGCAGCTGGCCAATTTTCTCATCGACCGTCATCTTCTTGAGCAGCTCGGTGACAAATGCATCACGGGCTTCAGGCGTGAGCGGATGATTACCAAACAAATCGTCTGCCAGCGCAGGTTGCAGCGCCAGGCTAACGGCGACACCTACCGAACATAGCCATTTCATGTCGTTTTACTCTCTCATCAATAACCGCCGGCAGCCCTCGGCCAGCCCGTGCGAAAAGCGCAGTGTGCCATAAACCCTTTGATCCGTGCAGGGTTATTCTCTGATTTTTCTCATGAATAGTAGACCGCTTGACGATTAATCGCGCTATGCTTTACAGCGAGAAATTTGCCCCACCACAAGGAGTGGAAGATGTCTTCTGTTCGATCTCACGATAACACCGCATTTATTAACGAACTGTCGCGCCTGGTTGGCTCCTCTCACCTGCTTACCGACCCGGCCAAAACCGCGCGCTACCGCAAGGGCTTTCGTTCCGGACAGGGCGACGCCCTGGCGGTGGTCTTCCCCGGCACGCTGCTGGAACTGTGGCGTGTACTGAGCGCCTGCGTCACCGCCGACAAAATTATTCTGATGCAGGCCGCCAATACCGGTCTGACGGAAGGCTCAACGCCGAACGGCAATGATTACGATCGCGACATCGTGATTATCAGCACGCTGCGTCTCGACAAACTGCACCTGCTGGATAAAGGCGAACAGGTGCTTGCCTTCCCCGGCACCACCCTGTATTCCCTGGAAAAAGCGCTCAAGCCGTTGGGACGCGAACCGCATTCGGTGATCGGCTCCTCCTGCATCGGCGCCTCCGTGGTGGGCGGGATCTGCAACAACTCCGGCGGCTCGCTGGTGCAGCGCGGCCCGGCTTACACCGAAATGTCCCTTTTCGCCCGTATCGACGAGAACGGCAAACTGACGCTGGTGAACCATCTGGGGATCGATCTGGGCGTGACGCCGGAGCAAATTCTCAGCAAGCTCGACGACGATCGCGTGCGGGATGAAGACGTTCAGCACGACGGACGTCATGCTCACGACCATGACTACGTAACCCGCGTGCGCGACATAGAAGCCCAGACCCCGGCGCGCTATAACGCTGACCCGGACCGTCTGTTTGAATCCTCCGGCTGCGCGGGCAAGCTTGCCGTCTTCGCCGTGCGCCTGGACACTTTCCCGGCTGAAAAAAACCAGCAGGTGTTCTACATCGGCACCAATGAGCCAGGCGTACTGACCGAGATCCGCCGCCACATTCTTGGCAACTTTACCCATCTGCCGGTGGCAGGCGAGTATATGCATCGCGATATCTACGACATCGCCGAGCGTTACGGTAAAGACACCTTCCTGATGATCGACAAGCTCGGTACCGACAAAATGCCGTTCTTCTTTACGATGAAGGGCCGCACCGACGCAATGCTGGAAAAAGTGCCGCTGTTTAAGCCGCACTTTACCGACCGCTTCATGCAGAAACTCGGCAACGTCTTCCCGGCGCATTTACCTGAAAGAATGAAAACCTGGCGCGACAGGTACGAACATCATCTGCTGCTGAAGATGGCCGGCGATGGCATTGCCGAAGCGCAGACCTGGCTGACCGAGTTCTTCAAAACCGCCGACGGGGATTTCTTTGCCTGTACGCCGGAAGAAGGCAGCAAAGCCTTCCTGCACCGCTTCGCGGCGGCGGGCGCGGCCATTCGCTATCAGGCGGTTCATTCCGACGAGGTGGAAGATATTCTGGCGCTGGACATTGCCCTGCGGCGTAACGATACCGAATGGTTTGAACACCTGCCGCCGGAGTTCGACAGCAAGCTGGTGCACAAGCTCTACTACGGTCACTTTATGTGCTACGTCTTCCATCAGGATTACATCGTCAAGAAAGGGGTCGATGCACACGCCCTGAAAGAGCAGATGCTGACGCTGCTGCGCGCTCGCGGGGCACAATATCCGGCGGAACATAACGTTGGGCATTTATACGAAGCGCCCGAGACGCTTAAACGGTTTTATCGCGAAAATGACCCTACAAACAGTATGAATCCCGGCATTGGTAAGACTACGCGGAATAAATACTGGAAAGAGTCGGCTGACGCGGAGCCGCACAATACGCAAGCCTCTGATTAGTTCCTACAGCCAAATTTAAGAGATTGTTAAGCAGTCCTCAAACATACTAGAGTAGGTGCCTGACGCCAGAGAAACGTTTCTCTGGCTTTCCATGTTGAGGAGCAGGCACATCATGTCGGCTGTTGATATTTTGTCTGAAACTGAAGTCGACGTGCGCGACGCCCTTCCTGACGATGCGCATGCCATTTCGGCCATCTATGCATGGCATGTCCTTCACGGCCGTGCGTCGTTTGAAGAGGTTCCCCCCACCGTCGATGAAATGCGTCAGCGCATGCAAAACGTTGCCGACAAAGGTCTGCCATGGCTGGTTGTGCTCTATCGTGGGATTGTGGTGGGCTATTGCTATGCGACCTACTACCGCCCCCGCCCCGCCTACCGTTTCACGCTTGAAGAATCGATTTACGTCGACGCCAGCACCACCGGACGCGGTTTTGGATCGGCGCTGATGGATGCGCTGATTGCGCGCTGTGAAAAGGGTCCGTGGCGACAGATGATTGCGGTTGTCGGTGACGGGAATAACAATGCCGGGTCGCTGCGTTTACATAAAAAGCACGGCTTTGAAGTCGTCGGCCAACTGCGAAGCGTGGGCTACAAGAAAGGGGACTGGCGGGATACGTTGATTATGCAGCGCCCGCTTAACGACGGGGACTGGACGCTGCCGGAGTAAGTCGCTGTTGCCCTGGGCGGCGTCGCTTACCGGGCCTGCATGCGACGCCCTTGTAGGCCGGGTAAGGCGAAGCCGCCACCCGGCGCTCACAAACGGCTCAATCGTTCTGTGCGGTCGCCATCTGTTCTGCTTTCTGCTTCTTATACGCCAGCGCTGAAGCCGGCACCGGCTGCACTTTCCCGGTCTCAATCCAGGTACGCAGGCGGCTGGCATCCGCGAAGTGGGTATATTTCCCGAACGCATCCATCACCACCAGCGCCACCGGTTTGCCGTTGAACACGGTGCGCATCACCAGGCAGTGCCCCGCCGCGTTGGTAAAGCCCGTTTTGGTTAACTGAATATTCCAGTTATCGCGATACACCAGATGGTTGGTGTTGCGGAACGGCAGCGTGTACGGAGGGTTCGAGAACGTCGCCATATCTTCACGCGTGGTGCTGAGCTGGCCGAGCAGCGGATAGCGTTTGCTGGCGACCAGCAGCTTCGTCAAATCCCGCGCCGTCGAGACGTTATGAATCGACAGGCCCGTAGGCTCCACAAAGCGGGTGTTGGTCATCCCCAGCGATTTGGCTTTGGCATTCATGGCACGAATAAACGCGTCATAGCCGCCCGGATAATGATGCGCCAGGCTCGCCGCCGCACGGTTCTCAGAGGACATCAGCGCCAGCAGCATCATATTTTTACGGCTGATCTCACTGTTCAGACGCACGCGAGAGTAGATCCCTTTCATCTCCGGCGTGTGGCTGATATCCACCTTCAGCTTTTCATCCAGCGGCAGTCGTGCATCAAGCACCACCATCGCGGTCATTAATTTGGTTATCGAGGCGATCGGGCGCACCAGGTCCGGATGGCTGGCGTAAATCACCTTGTTGGTGTTCAGATCCACGATCATCGCGCTGCCGGACGCAATTTGCGGTTGCGCAGCGGTGGTTACCGCGGGTGTTTTGGCCATCACCGGTGCGGCAACAGACGCTCCCAGCAACAGCGCCAGGCTAAGTAAAGAGACTCGGAATTTTAACATGGTGAGACTTCTGGTAATTATTCACGCACGTAATGACGTACACCGCCTGCATGGATGGGTAAATGCAGGCTGGCTTCGGCATCATAGCGGGCACTGTGCGTTGTCGCCAGCAGTTAATCGTGAACAGATGCTGCATTGCTGGCATTTACGCCAGCAATGCAATACGCCTAGAAGAGACGGTAACCATAGCCCCAAAGAATCACCGTCAGCGCCAGTAACGCCTCCAGTACCAGTACGCCAATGGCAAGCGTTGAGCTGGAGAAGCTCAGGCCCTCTTCTTTATTGATATTCAGGAAGGTGGGAATACCCAGGTACAGCAAATAGCCGGTATAAAAGAGTGCGACCGTACCGACCAGCGCGCACAGCCAGACCAGCGGATAGAGCGCAACAATGCCGCTTAAGAACAGCGGCGTCGCGACGTATCCGGCGAAGATCATGCAGTTCGCCAGCGATGGACGCTTCGGGTAGTTGCGTGCCATCCAGTAGATGACGCGTCCCATGATGGCAACACCGGCCAGCATCAGGCCATAGAACAGCACCGCAAGCCCCAGCCCGGTGAACCAGGAGAGCTGGACCACGGTGCCATCACCAAAGTTCCAGCCGATTTGAGTCGTACCAATAAACGCGCAGATCACCGGCACCGCTGCCATCAGCAGTACATGGTGCGTGTAATGATGCGCAACCGTTTCGTTCTCGCTTCTGATTACGTGCATTTCACGATCGGGATGGGAGAAGAGTCCCCAGACATGGTTCATAGCGCCCCCTTGTTGTCGGCCCGTCAGCGATAGCCTAAGTATAATGCAGGCTGTCGATTATTTTATGTACAGCAGGAAATTTGCCTTGATTGCCGCGTTATTTATTCATGGGGTATATGATTAATGCAGGCACGCTGAGGGAGACTACGCTTACTTAATGGATATTAATGGTCTGATTGAACACTATGGATACGCTGCGCTGGTTGTCGGAAGCGTGGCGGAAGGCGAAACCATCACCCTGTTAGGAGGGGTTGCGGCACATCAGGGATTGCTGAAATTTCCGCTGGTTGTCGCCGCCGTGGCGCTGGGCGGCATGATAGGCGACCAGCTTCTCTACTTCCTCGGGTTACGCTTTGGGCCAACGCTGCTCAGGCGGTTTTCGAAGCACCGCAAGAAAATCAACCGGGCGCAGAGGCTTATCCAGCGCCATCCCTATCTTTTCGTCATTGGCACCCGCTTTATGTACGGATTCCGCATCATCGGGCCGATACTGATCGGGGCCAGCCGGTTACCCCCTAAAATTTTCCTGCCGCTGAATATCCTTGGCGCGATCGCCTGGGCGCTGATCTTTACCACTCTCGGCTACGCGGGTGGCGAAGTGATTGGCCCGTGGCTGCATAACCTCGATCAGCATCTCAAACACTGGGCGTGGCTGATTCTGGTGGTCGTGGCAGTGATTGCGGTGAGGCTGTGGCTGAAGCACCGTGAGAAAAAGCGGGAGGAGTAGTGCGGCCTGATGCCCTTACCCCCGCCCCCTCGGGTATCACGTTCCCTCTCCATTTGGGAGAGGGTCAGGGTGAGGGAAACCTACTCCGCAGGTTTAAACTGCGGATTCGCCAGCATAAATCCGCCGTCGACAATAAACGATTGCCCCGTGGTATAGCTGGCATCATTGTCGCAAAGCCACGCCACCAGGCTGGCAATCTCTTTGGTGTGCCCCGGTCTCGCCAGCGGGATAGCCGGCATCGAACCCGCCTTCACCTCGCTGTCGTCCATGTCGTTCATCGGGGTGGCGATAGCGCCGGGGGCCACGGCATTCACCAGAATGTTGTGGCCCACCAGCTCCAGCGCCATCGACTTGGTTAGCCCACCCAGGGCGTGTTTTGCCGCCGTGTAGGCGCTGGCATCGGGTAAAGGCGTATGCTCATGCACCGAGGTGATGTTCACGATCCTTCCGCCCTCCCCCTGCTTCACCATCTGGCGGGCGGCGATCTGCGAACAGAGAAACGCCCCGTCAACGTCCACGGTGAAAATGCCCCGCCAGTCCTCATATTTCATCTCGAGAAACGGCGCCTTGGCCATCGCGCCAGCGTTGTTGACCAGCACGTCCAGCCGCCCTAAACGCGCAATAAGCGTTTCAATCGCCTTTGCCCCTTCCGGGAGCGTACTCAAATCCAGATGGATGGCTTCCGCCCGCTGTCCGAGCGCCTCCACCTCACGGCAGGTTTCGAGCGCGCCTTTCTCGTCGGAGTGCCAGGTTACGCCGATATCAAAGCCTCTTTCAGCCAGCATCAGCGCCGTGGTTTTACCTATCCCGGAATCTGAAGCGGTGACAATTGCAACTCGGGTCATACTCACCTCCTGAAAATGTGCAGAGAGGTAAGTATAGATAACGCCCGGATTTAGCCGTGGCGATATCCGCCGCCCAGGGCAGACGTCAGCTGCAGCGTGGCGTCGACGTACTCGCCCTGAAGCATCAACCCGGCGATACGCTCCTGCAGCGCCGGAATGCTGGCTTCGCTGACGCGCGAGCCTGCCACGATCCCCGCCCTGAAGCGCGCCTGCGCCAGTGACACCACGCGTGCCGCCTCTTTTTCAACCTTCTGCTGATGCTGGTTTTTCGCCGTCAGGGTTTCCACTTCGCTGGCCGTGCGCGCCACCTGATTGACGGCCTCCACCACGGCTTTGTTGTAGTTCGCCACCGAAAGATTATTTTGGGCCTGAGCGATATCCAGGCTGGCGTTCAGCCTGCCGCTGTCAAAAATCGGTAACGTCAGCCCGGCCGTCACGCCCATCTGCTGCGCCGAGGAGCGGAACAGATCGCTCAGGTGCAGGGCATCCTGTTGCAGAAACGCCATGACGTTCACATCCGGATAAAAAGCGGCTTTGGCGGCGTCGACCTCGCTCATGGAGGCTTCGATATACCAGCGGGCCTCTTGCAGATCGGGCCGGCGGGCCAGGAGTTCGTAGCCCAGCGTGGTCGGCAATGACGCTTCAACAGCGGGCAGCGCATGAGGCGTGAGTTTCAGCGACGTAGTATGGGTCAAGGCTTCCAGTCGGGCCTCAATCGTTCTCATTTTGCCGTTCACATCGGCTATGTGTTCATCGGTTTTGCTGGCGTTGATATCGGTTTCTATCCCCTCCACAGAGGAAGTGATCCCGTGCTGATATAACTCCACGTCGGCCCCAATGATATTCTCCTGCTCATGTTTGATCCGGGTAAGCACCCCGGCGACCGCAGACTGGGTTTGCCACGCCCAGTAGAGCCGCGCCACGCTGCTGGCAAGAAGCTGGCGGGTCTGTTCCAGTTCGGCTTTTTGGGCATTGACCCTGCCGATACGGGACTCGACCTGCGCGCGGTTTTTCCCCCACAAATCCAGATCCCAGCCCGCCGTCAGGCCAAAGGTGCCGTTGGTATACCATGGCCCGGTAGTACCCGCTGCCGGGTCAGTTAGGGCAAACGGCCCCATCAGCCCTTCTGCCGACATTTTTTGCCGCTCGGCATCGGCTGAAAAATCGATTTGCGGGCCGTCGGCGGCCATCGTGGCTTTGGCCTGCGCCTCGGCCAGGGTGATTCGCTGCCGGGCAATCTGCATATCCGGCGCGTCCTGCAAGGCTTTGGCAATCAGTTCGTTAAGCTGCGGATCGTTGAAGTCTTTCCACCATTCGCTTTTTGGCCAGTCAATACGGGACAGGTGGGCGTTAACGGCAGAGGCGACCGGTTGCGCAGTTATCCCCGTCACTGTGGGAAGCTGCGGGGCGCACGCGGTCAGGAATAAAATCAGAGAGGTATTAAGAGAAAGAATAAGAGAACGCTTCATGACGTTATGCACTCAAAAAATAAAGGCGCAAATTACGCTTGAAACCGTCCCTTTTTTTAGTAACGCGTGGCAATCCGCACTTTGTCATACATTTTCATAATCAGAAAATTATTTTCCTTAGTAATTAATTATATGGATGCATTCATCACGCTTATAAATTGACTGCTACACTTACCGGGAACAAACAAGCGCAGGAGAAGCGAATGAAAATACTATTGTGGGTTATTTTAATTATATTTCTGATAGGGCTGCTGGTGGTCACCGGTGTATTCAAGATGATTTTCTGACGCGTCTGCCCGGCGAGTTGCCGGGCAAACACTTTTTCAATCAGCCCTTGAGGGAGCCGCCGTTGGTGGCAATCACCTCTTTATACCAGTAGAAACTTTTCTTGCGGCTTCGCGCCAGCGTACCTTCTCCGCTGTCATCGCGATCAACGTAAATAAAGCCGTAGCGTTTGGACAGTTCCGCTTTCGATGCGCTGACCAGATCGATGGGTCCCCAGCTGGTATACCCCATCACCTCCACGCCATCGTCAAGGGCTTCGCGCACCTGGACCAGATGATCGTTCAGGTAGCTGATGCGGTAATCATCCTGTACCACACCGCTGGCGTCCGGTTTATCCTTCGCGCCGAGACCATTCTCCACGATAAACAGCGGCTTTTGATAGCGATCCCACAGCACGTTCAGCAGCGTACGCAGGCCGACAGGGTCAATCTGCCAGCCCCACTCGGAGCTTGCCAGGTGCGGGTTAGGGACCATGCTCAGAATATTGCCGCGCGCCTGCTGGTTCAACGCCTCATCGGTGGTGACACAGCCCGTCATGTAGTAACTGAACGAGATAAAATCAACGGTCGATTTCAGCGCCTCGCGGTCAGCATCGGTTATCGCTATTTCAATACCGTTGTCACGGAAGAAACGCAGCATATACCCCGGATAGGCACCGCGGCACTGCACATCGCCGAAGAACTGCCAGGCACGGTTCTCCTGCAAGGCTTCAAGCACGTCTTCCGGTTTGCAGGTCAGCGGGTACATCAAACCGCCCAGCAGCATGTTGCCAATTCTGGCGTCCGGAATGATGTCGTGACAGGCTTTTACCGCCAGGGCACTCGCCACCAGCTGATGATGGATCGCCTGATACACTTCGCCTTTACTGCTGGACTCCGGCAGGCCGACGCCGGTCATCGGCGCATGCAGCGACATGTTGATTTCATTGAAGGTCAGCCACAGCTTGACCTTCCCCCCATAGCGCGCAAATACGGTGCGAGCGTAATGTTCAAAGAAGCCTATCGTCTTGCGATTGCCCCAGCCGCCGTACTGCTTAACCAGCCCCCACGGCATTTCGTAGTGCGACAGCGTTACCAGCGGGGTGATGTCATGCGCGGCCAGCTCGTCAAATAGCCTGTCATAGTACGCCAGCCCCGCCTCATTTGGTTGCTGCTCGTCACCGTTCGGGAAGATCCGCGTCCAGGCAATGGACACGCGCAGGCAGCTAAAGCCCATTTCGGCAAACAGTTTGATGTCTTCCGGGTAGCGATGGTAGAAATCGATGGCGACGTCCTTGATGCCGCTGTCACCCTCCACGCGCTCCACCACCGGGCCAAACACGCCCTGCGGCTGCACGTCAGAGGTAGACAGCCCTTTGCCATCTTCCTGATAAGCCCCCTCTACCTGATTCGCGGCCAGCGCGCCGCCCCATAAAAAATCATCCGGGAAAGTCTTCATCACGTTCTCCTGTTATTGATGGCTTACGCTGAGCAATGGCGCACCGGCGGTTACGGACGTTGCCGCCACGGTCACCACGTCGCGATACTCATCGCTGTTACTGATAATAATCGGGGTCGTCAGGTCATATCCGGCGTCAATAATCGCCTGACGGTCAAATTCCAGCAGCAGGTCGCCCGGCTGCACGCTGTCGCCCACCTTCACATGGGCGGTGAACGGTCTGCCGTCGAGCTTCACGGTGTCGATCCCGACGTGGATCAACACCTCAATACCGCTTTTGCTGAGCAGGCCGATAGCATGTTTAGTCTGAAAGAGAGAGGCCACCTCGCCGGCAAACGGCGCAACGACCTGATTAGTGGCGGGAATAATTGCCACACCGCTGCCCAGCAGGCCGCTGGCAAAGGTCGTATCCGGCACCTGATCAAGCGCCAGCACGGTGCCGGTCATCGGAGAGAGCACCTCGTTTTCACCCGCTGACGCCGCGACCTCTGAGGTAGTGTGCCCCGGCATGCCCGCCACCAGCGTCAGGCCACAGCTCAGCACCAGGGCGACCACCGTGCCGATAATGCCGCCCCACAGCGTGGCGTTTACGCCGCCCGGAGGGATCATTTGTGCGATGGTAAAGATATTGGCAAAGCCAAAGGAGTAGACGTGCGTATCGCTAAAGCCGACAATCGCCCCGCCGATCGCACCCGCCACGCAGCCAAAGATAAACGGGCGGCGCAGCGGCAGGTTAAGGCCATACACAGCCGGTTCGGTGATCCCAAAAATCCCTGCCGTGACGGAGGAGCCGGCCAGCATTTTCTGGCGCGCATCGCGGGTACGCAGGAAGATCCCCAGCGCCGCGCCCACCTGACCAAAGACGGCGGGAAGCAGCATTGGTAGCATCGAGTCATGGCCCAGCACCGCCAGGTTATTGATCATCAGCGGCACCAGCCCCCAGTGCAGGCCGAAAATCACGCAAACCTGCCACAACGCGCCCATTGCCGCGCCCGCCAGCCACGGAGCCAGCACATAGATCCACTGATAAGCGTTCGCCAGCAGCTGGCTCAGCCAGGTGGCGAGAGGGCCGATCACCAGAAACGTCAGCGGTACGGTGACGGCTAAACAGATCAGCGGCGCAAAAAAGTTTTTCATCGACGGAGGCAGAAGCGCGGTGCTCCGCTTTTCCAGCCAGCAGCTTACCCACGCCGCGAGAATAATGGGGATCACCGACGAACTGTAGTTAAACCAGGTGACCGGAAGGCCGAGAAACGTCTGGGCAACCGCGCCCGGCTGCTGGCTGGCGTCAAATGCGGCAATCATCATCGGATGGGTCAGCGCCCCGCCGATCACCATGGTGATAAACGGGTTGCCGCCAAACTTTTTCCCGGCGGTGTAGCCCAGCACCAGCGGGAAGAAGAAGAACAGCGCGTCGCTCGCGGCGAACCAGATTTTATAGGTCCCGCTTTCCACACTGAGCCAGCCACACACCAGCGCCAGCGCCAGCAGTCCTTTCAGGATACCGGAGGCCGCCAGAATGCCGATAAAAGGGGTGAAAATGCCAGAGACGATATCTATCAGGCGCCCCAGTAAATGACCTTTATCACCCTTGTCGTCCACCACGGGGGCAACATCCGTTAGCCCTGCGGCATCGCGCACCGCCTGCCAGACGGCGTGAACGTGATTGCCAATCACCACCTGAAACTGTCCGCCGCTTTCAACCACCATAATGACGCCCGGATTTTTCTTCAGCCCGTCGGCATCCGCTTTTTGATTATCTTTCAGTTTGAAGCGAAGCCGGGTAGCGCAGTGAACAAGACTGACGATGTTCTCTTTTCCGCCAACGTGGCTGAGAATATCCTTTGCTAATGCCTGGTATTCCATCGCAATTTCCTTACATCCGATGCCCGCAGGCACCTGTTGACTGAGTATAAAAATAAAAAAACCCGAGGCGTCCTCCTGTCGAAGGCCGCACTCAGGTTTTGCCTGCATGATGCAGTAACAATCCAGCGTTGAGGCTTAACGCCCCTCTTTTCTCACCCGCTCAATGTGAATAGCGAGGAACATAATTTCTTCGGTTGTCAGCGCTCGCTGATAGCTTTTGTTCAGATGCTGGGCGATTTTCTCGGCGCATTTCCACGCTTTCGCGTAGTTGTCCTTCACCGCCGTATGCAGCGTAACGTCATCATCTTGCACCACGGTGCGGGTCAGCATCCGCTGGGCAAAAAATTTCAGATGGGTGACAAAGCGCTGATAGCTCAACGACTCCTCGTCATACTCCAGTTGCAGCTGGTATTTAACCAGTTGCAGGATCTCCTGCATGACCCGGGTGACGTGCATCACTTCCGGCATTTCACTGTTCAGCTGCGCGGTGACCAGGTGCAGGGCGATAAACCCGGCCTCATCCTCCACCAGCTCAACGTTAAGGCGTTTGGCAATAATGGCCCTTGCCTCCTGCCCCAGTTCGAACTCCTTTGGATACAGCCGCCTGATGTCCCACAGCAGCACGTTTTTGATTGCCAGCCCTTTTTTCTGACGCTCAATTGCAAAGAAGCAGTGGTCCGTCAGGGTGATATACAAACTGTCCTGCAATTTGCCCAGCCGCTGCGCCGCCAGCCCAATGATGCGATCGCAGGTGGTCATAACTTCCAGCGGGATCTGGTTCAGCAACTCACCCAAACGCCGTACCAGCTCGTCGCTTTGCAGAGCAAAGACTTTTTCAATCAGCGCGGTATCCAGCGCGTCACCCATGCGCTTCTGAAAGGCCAGCCCGCGCCCCATCACCACCTGTTCGCGCCCGCGCTCATCCAGAACAACCACCACATTATTATTCAGAATCTTGGCGATTTTCATCGGAACCCCAGAAACAAAAAAACCTGACCTCCGGCAGAAGCCAGAAAATCAGGTTTTGCCTGCCTAAGCAGTAACAATCCAGTTCTGGCACTCTATCAGTTTCATTCGTAGCCTCAATCTGTCACGCGTAAAAACGTGATGCAGATCGTGCTTGTCAGGGCGATATCAGAAGGTCACCACGGTTTTGAGCTCGGTGACCCATGCATCCTGAGTACGTGAAACGCCGCCCGGATGGTGCCAGTACTGAATACCCGGCTGAAGCTCAAGCCAGGCAACGGGACGGAAACGATAGTAAAACTCACCGTTGAGGGAATGGCCGGGGACCGGATGATACGCCGGGTCGTTATAGTCTGCGACGCCGTTCAGGGCATTCATCTCACGCTGGTTACGCGCGTACTGATTGCTCATGTCTATCCAGGTCAAACCAAAGCCTATCCAGTCTTCCGGACGGGCATCAAACAGCCCACGATAGCGCAGCGAGGCGGCATAGACCTGATGCATATAGTTGCTGCGTTGATCGGCCAGGCTCATGCTGACAGAGGTACTTAACCCGCGGTTTGGATCGTCGTGATGCTGCGTGAGCTGCTGGTTCAGACCGGCGTACATAAACCACGTCCGGTTGTGATGATCATATCCGTCCGGGTCGGTCGCACCCGCCCCGCCGGATTTCCCGCGATAAAGATCGGTTTGCGATGCATTGGTAAACACCACGCCCAAATTGTACGCGCCCGGCAGACCGTTAATCAGCGGACGGGCGTCGATCTCGACCGGCAGTAATACTCCTTTACTGCCCTTCGTTGACCAACTCCAGGCGTGACTGCGGCTTGCGGCATTGGGATTTTGCTCCATCACGCCGCCTTTCAACGTGACGGTAGGCGTCACTTTATACTCCAGCGTGGTGCCCCATGTATGCACGTTCCAGTTGTTCCAGGTGAGCGAGTTGGCCGATTTTCCGCCGCACTGGGAAAGCATCTGGAAGTCACACGGGATAATCTGATCGAAGGTCTGTACCTTGTTCATCATCCCCACCCGCCAGGTAAGACGCCGATCGTCAAAGCTTCTGGCGAAGGTCAGCCAGCCCAGGCGCGTAATCGACTGTCCACCCCAGCTTTCCTGGGTCAGATCGTTAAAGTTTACCCGCGGGTCCTGCAGGCGTTTAGTGGTGAGATCGTCATTGTGGTTGCGGTTAACGATATTGCCTTCGATCCGCGCGTCCGGTATGCCGGTCCATCGCGCCAGGTCCTGGTTGAAGGTCAGCGCAAACTGATCGATATAGGCCACATGGGTATCATGGTTGTAGCCACCCCCGCCGTTCGAGGCAATTTCATTCAGATAACCGAGATTATAGGTAAACCCGTTATCGTTAAGGATCGTTCGTATTCCGAGCATGTCACCGAGAATCGGATCCGGTGGGGCCTCGAAGCCTAATACGGTTCCGTTCCATTCCTGCGCCATCGACAACGAGGAAAACGTCAATATGGCGAGCGCGCACAGCTTACAGGGAATAATTTTATATTCCATCATAACCACCTGTGAAAGAGTATTAGTGCGTAACCGGTCGCAGGAAATTTTTTAATTTCCTGTCGCGATCTGTTTATTAATTTCTTTGAATAGCGTTAAGCCAGGTTTTTCTCCTGCGTAAATGACAGGCAAAAAAAAACCTAAGCGTTCCACAGCGGCGTATGCTGCGGAACGCTTAGGTTTTGCCTGTTAACCAGTAACAATCCTGCGTTGAAAACAGTGGCACCTTAACACCGTCGCGCCACGTTGCAAACCTTCGATGTTTTCTTATTTAAAAAATTGTGAGCAAATTAACGCTTATTATTTTGACTGAATTATCCGCGCGATATCCGCCGACGTTTGCAGCGTACGGATCTCCTGAAATAATCCCAGTGCCTCGTCGTATTCTTTACGCAAATAGCTAAGCCACTGTTTGATGCGTGCGACGTGATATAAACCGGTGTCACCCTGCTTTTCCAGGCGGCTGTATTTTTGCAGCAGCGCCACGACGTCGGCCCAGGGCATCCGTGGCGCGTTATATTTCACCACCCGGCTAAGGTTGGGCACGTTCAGCGCTCCACGGCCAATCATCACCGCGTCACAGCCCGTCTCTTTCAGGCAGGCCTGGGCGCTCTCGTAATCCCAGATTTCACCGTTAGCGATAACCGGTATGGTGAGCCGCTGGCGGATCTCACCGATGGCCTGCCAGTTGATGCGCTCCGCTTTGTAGCCATCCTCTTTGGTACGGCCATGCACCACCAGCTCGGTTGCCCCAGCCTGCTGTACCGCATCGGCGATTTCAAACTGGCGCGCGCCGCTGTCCCAGCCCAGGCGCACTTTAACCGTTACCGGCAGATGCGACGGCACGGCTTCACGCATGGCTTTTGCGCCGCGATAGATAAGCTCAGGATCTTTTAACAGCGTCGCCCCGCCGCCGCTGCCATTGACCATTTTCGACGGGCAGCCACAGTTGAGATCGACGCCGTAAGAGCCCAGCTCAACGGCGCGAGCGGCGTTTTCTGCCAGCCATTCGGGATACTGGCCCAACAGCTGGATGCGCACCAGCGTGCCGGAGGAGGTCCTGCTCTGGTTGTGCAGCTCAGGGCAGAGTCGGTGAAAAGATTTTACCGGCAACAGCATATCGACCACGCGTAAAAACTCCGTCACACAGAGATCGTAATCGTTCACCTCGGTCAGAAGTTCGCGCACGAGAGAATCGAGCACGCCTTCCATTGGGGCCAGTAAAACACGCATGCAGAGTACCTGTGAAAAAAGACGCGCTATGGTATCTGCTCGCAGGGTCAGTGGGAAGCCCGGAGGTTAATCCGGGATCGTTTCTTCAGGACGCAGGGTGAGCACCTCAAATCCGTCTGCGGTAACCGCAATGGTATGCTCCCACTGCGCCGACAATTTTTTATCGCGCGTCACCACCGTCCAGCCATCTTTTTTAGTCTTGATGCGGCTGTCACCCTGGTTGACCATCGGCTCGATAGTAAACACCATCCCCTCTTTCAGCACCGCACCTTCGCCCGGTTTGCCGTAATGCAGCACCTGCGGCTCCTCGTGCATCTCTTTGCCGATACCGTGGCCGCAGTACTCACGCACCACGCTGTAGCCGTTGCTTTCAACGTGCGACTGAATAGCGTGGCCGATATCCCCGAGCGTCGCGCCGGGCTTCACCGCCTTGATCCCTTTCCACATCGCTTCGTAGGTTTTTTTCACCAGCCGACGCGCCAGCGGTGAAACATCGCCAATCAGATACATTTTGCTGGAATCGGCAATCAGGCCCTCTTTTTCGAGGGTGATATCAACGTTCACAATTGAACCGGACTTCAGATGTTCAGATTCTTTAGGAATGCCGTGGCAGACCACCTCGTTGACGGAGGTGTTAAGCACATACGGGAAATCATACTGCCCTTTACTGGCCGGGCGGGCCTGAAGCGTATCGACGATAAACGCCTCAACACGGTTGTTTATCGCCATGGTGGTCACGCCGGGCGCGATAAATCCGTCTAACATGGTAAAGACGGAGGCTAACAGTTCCCCGGCGTGGCGCTGTCTGACGAGCTCATCGGCGGTTTTAATGATGATTGACGGCATAGATCGTCTCCTGCGCAGCCTGTTAATCGTTTGATTCATAAATGAAACTAATACTGGCATGCAAACGGGCTGCTGTCCATTTGGTGAAATGCCCAACGTTCCCTTTCGGAATGTCTGGTATTCTCAAATTTCATGATGTGATCCGTGGCACACTTCTGGGTTTAATTGTATGATGAATGCGTTTCTTCAAGGACTTTTACCATGAGCAAATCATTGAATACTGTCTGGCAATATCTGCGCGCATTCGTCCTGATTTACGCCTGTCTCTATGCCGGGATCTTTATCGCCTCGCTGCTGCCCATTACGATCCCCGGCAGCATTATCGGCATGCTGATCCTGTTTGTGCTGCTGGCGCTGCAGGTGCTGCCCGCGAAGTGGGTCAACCCCGGTTGCTTCGTCCTTATCCGCTATATGGCGCTGCTGTTCGTGCCTATCGGCGTGGGGGTGATGCAGTATTTCGATTTGCTCAAAGCGCAGTTCGGCCCGATTGTGGTCTCCTGCGCGGTCAGTACGCTGGTGGTATTACTGGTGGTGAGCTGGAGTTCGCATCTGGTACACGGCGAACGTAAAGTGGTCGGGCAAAAAGGAACCAAACAATGATAGCCAATATCTGGTGGTCGCTGCCGTTAACCCTAGTGGTCTTCTTCGCCGCCCGTAAACTGGCCGCACGTTTTAAGATGCCGCTGCTTAACCCGCTGCTGGTAGCGATGGTGGTGATTATTCCTTTCCTGATGCTCACCGGCATTCCTTACGAACGCTACTTTGCCGGGAGCAAAATATTAAACGATTTGCTGCAGCCTGCCGTCGTGGCGCTGGCGTTTCCTTTATATGAACAGCTGCACCAGATCCGCGCCCGCTGGAAATCCATCATTACCATCTGTTTTTTGGGCAGCCTGGTGGCGATGATCACCGGCACATCGGTGGCACTGCTGATGGGCGCATCGCCCGAGATTGCCGCCTCCATTATGCCTAAATCCGTCACCACGCCGATTGCCATGGCCGTGGGCGGCAGCATCGGTGGGATCCCGGCCATCAGTGCCATGTGCGTGATCTTCGTGGGTATCCTGGGGGCGGTGTTTGGCCACACCCTGCTTAATGTGATGAAAATTCATACTAAAGCCGCGCGGGGTCTGGCGATGGGTACCGCCTCACACGCGCTGGGTACCGCGCGCTGTGCCGAGATGGATTATCAGGAGGGCGCATTCAGCTCCCTGGCGCTGGTCATCTGCGGGATCATGACCTCGCTGATTGCCCCGTTCCTCTTCCCGGTGATCCTGGCCGTGGTGGGCTAAAATTTTGCGATGCGTCGCGCAAATTTCATTTTGATTTCATAAGTTGCATACATTATGAGAAGTGGATCACATATTAAGGCCCATCGGCTCCGTACACTACCGATCCATTAACCTTGATGAGGCAACGCCATGCACCCACGTTTTCAAACAGCTTTCGCCCAGCTTGCGGAGAATTTGCAATCAGCCCTGGCCCCGGTTCTGGCGGATACGCATTTCCCCGCCCTGCTGACCGCGGAGCAGGTCACGACGCTTAAACAAGCCACGGGACTGGACGAAGACGAACTGGCTTTTGCACTGCTGCCACTGGCTGCCGCCTGTGCCCGCGCCGATCTCTCCCACTTCAACGTTGGCGCCATCGCGCGCGGCGTCAGCGGCGTCTGGTACTTCGGCGGGAACATGGAGTTCCTCGGGGCCACCATGCAGCAAACCGTTCACGCTGAACAGAGCGCCATCAGCCACGCCTGGCTGCGCGGTGAAAAGGGGCTGCGCGCGATCACCGTTAACTACACCCCCTGCGGCCACTGCCGTCAGTTTATGAACGAGCTGAACAGCGGGCTTGAGCTGCGCATCAATCTGCCGGGCCGTGAGCCGCATACGCTGGGCGATTACCTGCCAGATGCGTTTGGCCCGAAAGATCTGGAGATCAAAACGCTGCTGATGGACGCGCAGAACCACGGTTTCGCCCTCTCCGGTGATGAGCTGAGCGAAGCGGCGATTGCCGCTGCTAACATGAGCCACACCCCTTACAGCACATCGCCAAGCGGCGTGGCGCTTCAGTGTCGTGACGGGCGCATCTTCACCGGCAGCTACGCAGAGAACGCCGCATTTAACCCGACGCTGCCGCCGTTACAGGGCGCGCTCAACCTTCTGAGCCTCAACGGCTACGACTACCCGGACATCCAGCGCGCGATCCTCGCAGAAAAAGCCGATGCACCGCTGGTCCAGTGGGACGCTACCGCCGCCACCCTGAAGGCGCTCGGCTGCTCGACAATCGACCGCGTACTGTTGGCGTAATGTTGACGGCGGGCAGAAATGCCCGCCCGTTTGCTGAAAAACCCCTCAGTTGATTCACCGTTTCTTGCGCTAACCAGGCGGGTAAAGTAGCCTGAGTTAAATTTCACCTTCGGTACGAGCCATCTTCATGTTAAAGCGCGTTTTTTACAGCCTGTCTGTCCTGGTCGGCATACTGCTGTTGGTCGTGCTTGGCCTTGACCGCTGGATGAGCTGGAAAACCGCCCCCTACATCTTTGACGATTTGCAGGATCTCCCCTATCGCCAGGTCGGCGTGGTGCTGGGCACAGCCAAGTACTATCGCACCGGGGTCATTAACCAGTATTACCGTTACCGTATTCAGGGCGCGCTGAACGCCTATAACAGCGGCAAGGTGAACTACCTGCTGCTAAGCGGGGATAACGCCCAGCAAAGCTATAACGAACCGGTGACGATGCGTAAGGATCTGATTGCCGGCGGCGTTGACCCGGCAGATATCGTGCTCGATTATGCCGGCTTCCGCACGCTGGACTCCATTGTGCGCACCCGCAAAGTCTTCGACACCAACGACTTCATCATCATCACCCAGCGCTTCCACTGCGAGCGTGCGCTGTTTATCGCGTTGCATATGGGCATTCAGGCCCAGTGCTACGCGGTACCGTCGCCAAAAGATATGCTCAGCGTGCGCGTGCGTGAGTTTGGCGCTCGCTTCGGTGCTCTGGCTGACCTCTACATTTTTAAACGCGAACCGCGCTTTTTAGGCCCGCTGGTGCCCATCCCAACCATGCATGAAGTGCCGGAAGATGCGCAGGGATACCCGGCAGTACGACCGGAGCAGCTGCTGGAGTTGCAGAAGAAACGCTAAACCCCGTGGGGTGGCGGCTTCGCCTTACCCGACCTGCCATCGCGATTTTGTAGGCCCGGTAAAAAAAAGCCCGCTACATGAGCGGGCTTTTTCACATCACTTCTCTTATTTCTTACGCGCGTATTTCAGGGAGTCCAGCGCTACCGCGAAGATGATAATCGCGCCCTTGATAATGTACTGCCAGTAAGGGTTTACGCCGATATAGGTCAGACCGTAGTTAATCACGGTGAAGATGATCACACCGGTTACCACGCCGATGACGGTACCGACACCGCCGCTGAAGGAGACGCCGCCGACCACGCAGGCCGCAATCGCATCCAGCTCATACATAAAGCCGAGGTTATTGGTGGCAGAGCCGATACGCCCCGCTTCCAGCATCCCGCCAAACGCGTAGAACACGCCGGACAGGGCATAGATCATCAGCAGGTTCAGCGCCACGTTCACGCCGGAAACTTTCGCCGCTTCCGGGTTCCCGCCGATGGCGAAGATGTTCTTACCGAAGCGCGTTTTGTTCCACAGCACCCAGACGAAGGCCACCGCAATCAGCGCATAGAAGGTGATGTACGACAGGCGGAAACTGCCCATCGCAATAAACCCTTGCGTGAAGGTTGAGAAGCCGCTGTCGAAGCCCGAAATGGGGGAAGCGCCAACAAAGTCGTAATAAAGGGAGTTGATACCGTAAACGATGATCATCGTACCCAGGGTGGTGATAAACGGCGTCACGTTCAGGTAAGCGATGATGATACCGTTAATCAGGCCGATGATTGCCCCGATGGCGCAGACAATCAGGATCACCACGAAAATCGGCATGGTTGCCATTTCCGGGAAGACCTTGTTGGCGTTTTCCATCGACTGCAGCAGCGTTGCCGCGATAACCGCCGCCAGGCCCACCTGACGCCCTGCCGACAGGTCTGTCCCCTGGGTGACGATAAGACCCGCCACGCCCAGCGCGATGATAATACGCACGGAAGACTGGGTCAGAATGTTACTCAAGTTCAGCAGACTTAAGAACGTAGGGTCCTGGAAAATAATAATGGCCAGCAAGACTAAAAGAACAACGTAAATACCGCCTTCTTTCAGGTAAGTGAGAAAACTTTTTTTATTTAACGCACTCATGAGGAGCCCCTGATCTTAAAGGTGCAAAGACGCAAGACGTAAAATTTCGTTTTGCGTTGTCGTTTTGGTGTCAACAATTCCGGCAACGAGACCATTGCTCATGACCAGAATACGATCTGTGATCCCTAACAATTCCGGCATTTCGGAAGAAATAATAATGATCCCTTTATTCTTTTTCGCCAGTTCAGCGATCAGCTGATAAATCTCAAACTTTGCACCCACATCGATACCGCGGGTGGGTTCATCCAGCATCAGAATTTCTGGCTGAGTCAATAACCAACGACCAATAATCACCTTCTGCTGGTTACCACCGGAAAGCGAACCGATTTGCGTACGGTGGCCCGGCGTTTTCACGCGCATGGAGTCAATAACCCACTGGGTATCGCTTTTCATGCGGGAATTATCCAGCAGACCGATTTTACTTTTGTAGTTACGGATATTGGAGATCAGCGAGTTAAAATTAATATCCAGATAAGCATAAATGCCGGTTGAGCGACGCTCTTCCGTCACCAGCGCAAAGCCGTGATTAATGGCTTCGTTGGCGTTGTGGTTATTAATTTTTTTGCCGTGCAGCGTAATAGTGCCGCCGGATTTTTCGCGAATACCAAACAGCGTTTCCACAATATCGGTGCGCTTGGCGCCGACCAGGCCCGCGATCCCCAGAATTTCGCCTTTATGCAGATCGAACGACACGTCACGAATCGACGGCTGGCGCAGCGAGGTGAGGTTACGCACCTCAAGGATCACTTCGCCCGGCGTGTTCTCTTTGTCCGGGAAGCGCTGGTTCAGGGAGCGGCCCACCATCATGGCGATGATTTTGTCCATGTCCAGCCCTTCCAGCGGCTGGGTGGCAATCCACTGGCCGTCGCGCAGGATGGTAATTTCGTCGCATAGCTGGAAGATCTCTTCCATCTTATGCGAGATATAGACAATACCGCAGCCGCGGTCTTTCAACTTACGAATAATGGTAAAAAGGTGGTTAACCTCTTTTTCCGTTAATGAAGATGTGGGTTCGTCCATAATGACGATTTTGGCGTCATAGGAGAATGCTTTCGCAATTTCGATCATCTGCATCTGGGAAACGGATAATGTTCCCACGCGGGCGCGCGGATCGATATCAATATCCAGCTCGTCGAATATGGCTTTGGTGTCGCGATACATTTTATCCTGATCGACAAATACACCTTTGGTGGGATAGCGGCCCAGCCACATATTATCCATAACCGACCGTTGCAGTACCAGGTTCAGTTCCTGGTGAACCATTGAGATACCGTTTTCCAGCGCCTCTTTCGCCGAATGGAAATCGATCTCTTTCCCCTGAAAAAGAATGCTGCCAGAATCTTTTTGATAGATCCCAAAAAGACATTTTAATAACGTTGATTTACCCGCACCGTTCTCCCCCATCAGGGCATGAATAGAGTGAGGACGCACTTTTAAATTAACGTTATCGAGTGCCTTTACGCCGGGAAATGACTTGTTGATACCGCTCATTTCCAACAGGTATTCACCGGACGACTGAGTAGTTGTGCTGACCATAATTATACCTTGTTGGCCTCGCATAGCGCGTTATAAATGGGCGCAACGAATTGCGCCCAGTGGAGACAGGTTAACTCACTTATTTACCGATAAACTCAGCCAGGTTGGACTGGTCTACGCCCACGTAAGGTACGCGAACGATTTTGTTTTCAATTTTCCAGTTGGTACCCTCAGCGGCACCTTTACCGTCGGCCAGGTTTCTCGCCAGATCGAAGGTGGCTTTCGCCTGGTTGTTGGCATCGTTCAGCACGGTACCGGCCATCGCGCCAGATTTCACCAGCGCCAGCGCTTCTGGCAGAGCATCCACGCCGAACACCGGGATGGAAGATTTGTTGTGTGCTTTCAGCGCTTCTACCGCGCCCATTGCCATCGCATCGTTGTTGGCGATAACCACTTCGATTTTGTTGGCGTTCGGACCAGAGAGCCACGCGTCCATCTTATCTTTCGCCTGAGCGGTGTCCCACATGGCGGTATCTAACGCCAGCTGCTGGGTTTTCAGACCTTTGTCGTTCAGCTCTTTGATAACGTAGGTGGTACGTGCTTCAGCATCCGGGTGGCCCGGTTCGCCTTTCAGCAGAACGAACTGAATCTGACCGTCTTTGTTCAGATCCCAGTTCGGGTTTGCCGCCCAGTGTTTAGCAATCAGGTCGCCCTGGATAATACCGGACTCTTTGGAGTCAGTACCGACGTAAAACGCTTTGTCATAGCTGTCCAGCGCTTTACGGGAAGGTTCTTTGTTGAAGAAGACGATTGGCACGTCCTGGCCGCGTGCTTTCTCAATTACCGTGCCTGCTGCAGCCGGGTCAACCAGGTTGATTGCCAGCGCTTTCACGCCTTTTGCCAGCAGCACGTCAATCTGATCGTTCTGTTTGGACTGGTCGTTCTGGGAATCATTCATCAGCAGCTGAACATCTGGCGCTGCCTTAGCATCTTTTTCAATTGCTTTACGCACAACAGACATGAAGTTGTCGTCGTATTTATAAATGGTCACGCCAATACGGGTATCCGCAGCGTGTGCAGCTGCACCAAAAAGCATGCTTGCCATTACAGCAGACAGAATCAACACCTTCTTATTCATGGTATCTCCGGTTTTTTTTATGCAGGGTAGTTCTTGCGAATAACGGTCGGCGGGCAGATGTTAAATAAACGTTACTGGCAGCCGAAGTTCACTGATAAACTTTCTATCTTCCGTGATCGGTAAGGCTCCAGAAATGCGTTTTTTTAGATGTTTACGGCACGTTTGCTATGGTCAAAGTGAATAATCACCGTTACATAGCGTTTCAGCCCCTAAAACGCTGACATCATAGTCAGCGGCTTGTTAAGATACTGTGAATTTACTCACAGATTGAAAACGGTTACATCACTCTGTGTAATCAGTTAGTGATCGGAGCCACAATTTGCCGAATGGATACCGAATGACGACGCACTAAAGTCGGCATGAAACAGTGGGTTGCACCCGCATCAAGCATGCCTGCTGCGCCCTGTAACGCCAGCTCCGTCGCCAGTTTTGCCATGGAGGCAATGGGGTAGCGAACCGTTGTCAGCTGCGGGTCGGTGTAACGCGCGATAGGAATATCATCAAATCCTATCAGCGATAAATGCTGTGGCACCGCAATACCGTTGTCTTTCAGGGCGGTCAGCGCCCCCGCCGCCATGCTGTCGTTATAGGCAAAGACGGCAGAGAGCTGAAGATTACGTCCCAGCAGCTCGACCATCGCGGCCTCGCCTCCCTGCATGTCCGGCGTACCCGTGCCGATCCAGCTATCCAGCGGGACAATGCCCTGCTCTTTCAGCGCGTTTTGCCACCCTTCCCGGCGCATATCGTCATCTTCAATGTGATGGCTGGAAGCCAGGTAACCGACGCGCTGATGGCCGTTGTTTATCAGCATCCGCGTCGCCATCATTGCGCCGCTGACGTTATCCAGCCCGACGCAGCGATGGGCATAGCCAGGGACAATCCGGTTGATCAGCACCATGCCGGGGATCTGCTCCATAAACCCGGCCAGCTCCTCATCGCTGAGCGCTTTTGAGTGCACGATTAAGGCGTTACAGCGCTGGCGGATCAGCACCTCAATGGCATAGCGCTCTTTTTCCGCCTCGTGATAGCTGTTGCCAATCAGCACGTACTTCTGATGCTGCTGCGCGACAACGTCCACCGCTTTGACCAGTGCACCAAAAAAAGCATCTGACACATCCATCACCACCACGCCAATGGTGTCGCTGACCTGGGTCGCGAGCGCCTGAGCATTGGCATTGGGTCTGTACCCCAGTTGGGTGACGGCTTTTACAACGGCTTCACGCGTTTCAGGGCTGACCAGCGCGCTGTTGTTCAGCACGCGAGAGACGGTCGCTACGGAAACGCCCGCCAGACGGGCAACGTCACGAATGGTGATCATGTTCACCATCCTTCAAAGGATTGCAGCAACTCACAGACACCCCCTGTGTTTAGCAAGGAGGCTATTCTGGCAGCGAGCGGAAGGGGACTACGTGAAGAAGGTCACACAGATGAAAACGCTTACATCCGTTTTGTTAATGATTGTGATCCAGATCGTTATCTGGTTGTATTACTCAATGATACACCCGACGCAAGTGCGGTTAATTGACGCCATACCCACTCCAGCGGTCCCTGGCGGAAATAGCGCAGCCAGATAACGGAAAACGCCAGGTTCACGGCCCAGACCGGAATAACGAACGCCAGGAGCGTCAGCCGGTCGGATTTCATAAACAGGCCAAATCGATAGAACAGCGTGGTGCAAATCAGCGTCTGAAGGAGGTAGTTGCTGAGCGCCATGCGGCCTACGCAGGCCACGGCGCTGACGATCCACAGCCGGCTAAGCTGTGGCCAGAAACCGTAGATCAGCGCCGCATAGCCGATGGTCTGAAACGGCGCGCTCAGCTCACGTGGAGCCTGAAGCAGGAAGGCACACCAGCGGTAGTTCCACGCCAGATGCCACTGCATCACGACCGCCGGGAGATTGATCAGCAGGCCAAGCAGCACCAGCCCTGCCCCTGTCAGACGATAATGACTTGGGCTGAATTCGCCTTTCAGCCAGCCGGTGCGCATCAGCGACGCGCCCATCAGCATCATTCCCGCCAGCTGCCAGCCGTACTGTGCGCCCAGCGCAATGAGATTGTCGCCCAGCATATCCGCGCGATTGCTTATCGCCTCGGTGCCGCCTTTAAGCTTCCAGAACTGTTCGTACTGAAGGTGAGCCGCGTCCGGGATCCACGCGCGGTTGGTTGAATCGCCCGAAATAAGACCGAGCAGCACCAGCACGCCCAGCCCCATGACGTACAGCATCACGCCGGTGTTAAACAGGCTTTTGACGCTGGGCGCATCGCGAATCAAGCGCCAGCAGATTAGCCCCACCAGCCCGTACGCCAGCAGAATATCGCCGTCCCAAAAGAACAGCCCATGGATAAAGCCGAGTATAACCAGCAGCGTCAGGCGCGCCTGGATCCAGCGCGTGCCGCGCCTGAGCAACAGCTGAAGGCCCGCGCCAAACAGCAGGGCAAACAGCGTCAGGAATTTGACCTGGGCGAAGAGATCGAGCACCGCCCAGGTCCAGGCATCGCTGCGAGCGATCTCGCCATACCAGGCCGGATTGAGGTAGGCCGCCTTCGGCAAACCGAAGGCGTTAATATTGAGCAGCAGGATACCGAGAATGGCGACGCCGCGAACAAAATCGAGCGTGACGTTTCGCTCCATGGTTCCTGCCCTGCCTGATTAGTTGTGGTGACGTACGGCGCGCAGAAACTCCTGGCGGGTATTCTGGCTGGATTTAAACAGGCCTCCGAGCGAGGTGGTGGTGGTCGCGCTGGTGGCGTCACGTACGCCGCGCGCCTTAACGCAGTAATGCACCGCGTCTATAGAGACGGCCACGTTGTTGGTGCCCAGCAGAGTCTGCAGCGCGGTAAGGATCTGCTGCGTCAGACGCTCCTGCACCTGCGGGCGCTGGGAGAAGAACTGCACGATGCGGTTGATCTTGGACAGACCAATCACCGTGTCTTTCGGGATGTACGCCACGGTCGCCTTGCCGTCGATGGTTACGAAGTGGTGCTCGCAGGTGCTGGTCAGGGTGATGTCGCGCACCGTCACCATTTCATCAACCTTCATCTTATTTTCAATGACGGTGATTTTAGGGAAATTGGCGTAATCGAGGCCGGAGAAAATCTCGTCGACATACATCTTGGCAATGCGGTGCGGCGTTTCCATCAGACTGTCGTCGCTCAGGTCGAGATTCAGCAGTTGCATGATCTCGGTCATGTGCCCGGAAATCAGACGCTTGCGGGTTTCATTATCCAGCTCCTGAACCGGCGGGCGCAGTGGCGTTTCAAGACCGCGCGCAACCAGGGCTTCATGGACCAGGGCAGCTTCTTTACTGAGTGATGACATTTTTTTCTCCTGCAGGTGTGGCTTCCTTCTGCCCTCGTTGTGGCAAAAGTGTGCGCTCATTGTGCGTGAGGTGACGCACATAATCCAGTATTCACGATGATAATTATTGCAATTGCCGCTGCCTTTCGGCCTGACGGTTCCACACCAGCGCGCCGCCAATGAACAAGGCGACCCCGGCCAGCCCCAACGCTGGCTCCAGCTGATGGGTCAGCCAGGTGGAAATAGCGGAGGTGACCGGACCAATCAATTGACCGATTGCATAGCCGGTGGTCAGCAGCCCCGCCATATAGCGCGTATGGTTCGGCGCCAGCTCGCGTCCATAGAGTAAGGAAAGCTGAACCGCACACAGGAAGCCGCCGCCCACCAGCAATCCGCCCATCAGTAGTCCGCTGAGGCCGGGTAACAGCCAGGCCGCCAGCACGCCTGCGCCCTGCAGCCACAGGACGATGGCCAGCCTGCGGTTCGAGGTGGAGAGATGACGCAGGGCGATACTGAGCGCAATGCCCAGCACGGCGGCAGCACCAAACAGCGGCCAGACAAACTGCGCGAAGACGCTGCCGGGGAATCGCACGGCCGCCATTTGCGAGAGAAAGGTCGCTGGCAGGATGTAACCGAATCCCGCCAGGCTGTAGCTCCAGACCAGCCGTTTCAAATCCGTGGTCAACGTGAGTGGCTCAGGCGCCGTGCCGGGTCGATGGAGCTGACCCGCACGCGGCAGATACCGCGCCACCAGCGCGATAAGCACCAGCGCCAGCACGCCATAGATTTGCCAGGCCGCCCCTGCCGACAGCCCCTTCGCCTGAATATAGACCGCCAGCAGTCCGCTCAGGGCGATACCCGCCCCCGGCCCGGCGAAGACCGCCGCGCTCAGGCCCGGCTTACCCAACTGGCCCAGACGCTCGTTGGTCCAGGCGGCAATCAGCACCATTGACCAGCCGCTCATGCAGCCGATGACAAAGCGCAGCAGTCCGTGGACGAGCGCATTATCCGCGGCGGCGGAAAGGAGCGTCAGCGCAACCGCGCCGGCCATGCCCAACCAGAGACGCGTTTCCACGAAGCGATGGGCGCGCATGGCATCCCAGGCCCCTACCAGATAGCCCAGGTAGTTCATCGCCGCCACCAGCCCCGCGCTGGTCAGCGTGAGTTGCCCGGCGGCAATCATCAGCGGCACCTGAGGCGTAAAGGCAAACCGCCCGATGCCCATGGCAACCACCAGAACCACAAATCCGCTGAGCGCGATACGCAGCGCCATGATCACTCCAGTTGTTAAAGAAAAGTAAATTTATGATGCAGTATCCCGCCGTGAAGCGGAAGTGAAAGTTACTCACAGGTCAATGAAAACTCTGTATTATGAGTTTGATGAATCGTTTTTCGTATAAGGAGCCCTGCATGGAACTGCTCGAAGAGCACCGTTGTTTTGAAGGTCGACAGCAGCGCTGGCGGCACGACTCCACCGTTCTGAACTGTGCTATGACGTTCAGCATTTTTCTGCCACCGACGGAAAATCCCCCCGTTCTGTTCTGGCTGTCAGGCCTGACCTGCAACGACGAAAACTTCACCACCAAAGCCGGGGCGCAGCGGGTCGCCGCTGAGCTGGGTATTGCACTGGTCATGCCGGACACCAGCCCGCGCGGTGACGAGGTTACCGACGATGCCGGCTACGATTTAGGCAAAGGCGCAGGCTTCTACCTCAATGCGACCCAACAGCCCTGGGCGAACCATTACCGCATGTACGATTACATCCGCGATGAACTGCCCGCGTTGATTCAGGCAGAGTTTGCGGTGAGCGAGCGTTGTGCAATTAGCGGTCACTCGATGGGCGGCCACGGCGCGCTGATCATGGCGCTGAAAAATCCGGGGAAATACACCAGCGTGTCGGCATTTGCGCCGATTGTGAACCCTTCTCAGGTGCCGTGGGGGCAAAAAGCCTTTACGCACTACCTGGGTGAGGACGCTGAACAATGGCAGGAATGGGACAGCTGTGCGCTGATGCTGGCGAGCGATTCGGCGGATGCGATCCCCACGCTCGTCGACCAGGGCGATGCGGATCAGTTCCTCGCCGGTCAGCTGCAGCCTGCGCTGCTGGCAGAGGCCGCACGTCAGAAAAACTGGCCGCTGACCCTGCGCATTCAGCCGGGGTACGATCACAGCTATTACTTTATGGCGTCCTTTATTGAGGATCATCTCCGCTTCCATGCGGCGCATTTAATGGGATAAGTGCGCCCTTTGTTGCCCGGTGGCGCTTCGCTTACCGGGCCTACAAATCCCTCGAATGTAGGCCGGGTAAGGCGCAGCCGCCACCCGGCATTAAAGCGACATCAGAACTTATAATCCACGCCCACAAAGTAGCGACGACCATCTTCCGTGTAGCTGTAATCGTCACGGCTGAGGTCTTTATCCAGCAGGTTCTGCACGCCCGCGCGCAGCTTAACGGCTTTCGTTGCCTGCCATGACGCACCCGTGTTCCACACGACATAGCCACCCGGCGTCGCGGCACCGCTGGTTAAGGCGCGTTTCTCGCCGGTATAGTTGCCCTGTACGTAAAACGCCCAGTCCTGCGTGGCTTTCCAGTCAACGGTTCCGTTTGCCGTATGGAACGGCAGTTCGGACAGCGGTTTGTTGCCGCCATTGCTGATATCGCGGCCATCGTTATAGGTGTAGTTCAGCGTGACTTTCCAGTCTTCCGCCACCGGGAATTTCAGTTCAGTTTCCACACCCCGGATGCGCGCCTTGTTAACGTTGTAATAGCGGAAAATAGGCTCGCCATCGGCGTTCAGACCAACATAGTTCGGGTAGCTTTGCGCCTGATCGACGTTAGCCGTACGGCTGATACTGATACGATCGTCTACGTCGTTCTGGAAGGTGGTGATGCTCGCCTGCACACCCTCTAACCAGCCCTCTTCCCCGCTATAGTAGAGACCGAGTTCGAAACTTTCGCTGGTCTCAGGCTTCAGATCCGGGTTACCGACAATCTCACACGCCCCGCGGCACGAGCCGGTGATCCAGTCCGGGCTAAGCTGCAGCAGAGACGGCGCTTTAAACGCGGTGGCCCAGCCCCCTTTCACCGTTACCGTATCCGTTGCGTTATAGACCAGATAGGCACGCGGGCTCCAGTGGTCGCCGTAGGTTTCGTGGTCATCCATACGAATACCGGTGGTCAGCGCCAGCGGCTCAAAGATGCGCCACTCGTCTTCCAGGAAGAGCGCGTACTGGCTTGCCGAGGTATTGCTGCTGGAGCCGCCCGTGAGGTTGACCGGATCTTTCAGCTTATCGTGACGCCACTCGCCGCCAAAGGTCAGCAACTGGTTGATTTCACCCAACGGCAGCACATATTTACCGTCAACAGCGTTGCTCTCGGAGGTAATCGCATTGGCGTTGCCGGGATTTTTGTTATCCACCTTCTCGCCATACACTTTCAGCTCGCTATTGCCCACGCCCCAGCGGCCATTGTGGCTCAGGGAGTAGTTCTGGCGCTCGAGACGGTTTTTATCGAGGGAGTCGGAATCGCGATCCTGGCGGTCGAAGCCGTAGCCCGCGGTGAAGTCGTGGTTCTCCGTTGGCGTCCAGGCGAACTCGACGTTGGCATCACGGCTGGTGAACCCTTCAATACGCGGAGTTTCACCGGTGGAAGAGGTAGAAGATGACTGCTGGTCGTCTTTTTCGCGTTTGGACAGGCTGCCGTAGGCTTTCAGCCCCAGCACACCGTCTACCAGTGGACCGCTGGTATAGAACTGGCCGTTATAGGTATCACCGCGATCGCGATGTTCCTGAATGGTTGAATCCGCACTGAGGGTACCGGTCCATTTCTGGCCGATCTTTTTGGTAATGATGTTGACCACGCCGCCCAGCGCATCTGACCCGTAAAGCGAGGACATCGGCCCGCGCACCACTTCGATACGCTCAATGGCATCTACAGGCACCCAGTTCAGGTCGAAATCGTTATGGCGGAACACCGCGTTACGCGAACTCACGCGCTTACCGTCGATCAGGATCAGCGTATAGCTGCTGTCCAGCCCACGAATGCTGACGCCTTTACGGTTATCCCCTTCGTTAGTGAGCTGCACGCCCGGCACATCCTGTAACACATCTTTCAGGTTCTGAACCGGCTTACGCTTCAAATCTTCCTGGGTAATCACGCTGATACTGGCGGGCGCATCCTTCAGGTTTTGCTCAGTAGCCGAGGCCGTGACAACCAGCGTGTCGCCGGATTCCGCCGCTACAACAGGCAGTGCCAGGGACATAGCGGACGCACAAAGGCCTCCCCTGACGATGGGATTCAACCTAAACATTCCATATCTCCATGAGGTGAACACAACTAAATCAATGAATTATTGCTCGCAATGCCCATCATGCCGCCCACGTCTGTGGCGGGTCGGCTGGCGCGTTATCATTTTTGATAACGATAAAGCAAACGATAACTATTATCAATTTAATTGTTAAAAATTATATCCGTTCTGCATACTGTGGAGATAAAAAAGCCCGCTCGAGTGAGCGGGCTGAAAGAGAGGAACTGCGGTTATTTTTTGAATCGTTCCGGGAAATCCATTTCGCTATAGCGAACGAAACGTGTGCCTTTCACCAGTTTGTAACCAAACCAGATCGCCAGGAACAGCGGAATGCCGATGTAGGTCGCCATCACGCCGCCCCAGTCGATGGTGTCAGACAGGAACGCCTCATAGTTCTGGCCAAGCGTAATGATCAGGCACAGAACAAAGGCAAAAATCGGCCCCAGCGGGAAGAACCCTGAGCGGTACGGCAGGTCATTGATGTCGTGCCCCTGCATCACGTAACCACGGCGGAAACGATAGTGGCTGATGGCAATCCCCAGCCAGGCGATAAAGCCGGTCATACCCGAGGTGTTGAGCAGCCACAGGTAAACGGTCTGGTTACCGAACATCGAGGTCAGGAAGCAAAGGCCCGCGATTACCGTGGTTGCGTACAGCGCGTTACGCGGTACGCCGCCGCGAGAGAGTTTAGCAAAAATACGTGGCGCTTTACCGTCGCAGGCCAGGGTGTAGAGCATACGGGTAGAGGCGTACATACCGGAGTTACCCGCAGAGAGTACCGCGGTCAGGATAACGGCATTCATCACCGCTGCCGCCGAGAGCAGGCCAGCATGCTGGAAGACCAGGGTGAACGGGCTAACGCTGATGTCTTTCACGTCATTACGCAGCAGGCTCGGATCGGTATAAGGAATGATCAGGCTGATAATCAGAATGGCGAACACATAGAACAGCAGGATACGCCAGAACACCTGACGCACCGCGCGCGGAATGTTCTTCTCCGGATCTTCAGATTCACCAGCCGCGATGCCGATAAGCTCGGTTCCCTGGAAGGAGAAGCCGACGATCATCGCCACGCCAATCATCGCCGAGAAGCCCCCGGCAAACGGCGCATCGCCTATGGTCCAGTTGCTCCAGCCCGCCGGCTCTGCCCCTTTGAAAATGCCGACGATCATCGTCACACCGACGACGATAAAGATGATGACGGTCGTCACTTTGATCAGAGAGAACCAGTATTCCGCTTCACCGAAGCCGCGAACGGAGATGTAGTTCAGCAGGAAAATCACCGCCAGGAACAACGCACTCCAGATCCAGCCGGGCGTGTCCGGGAACCACCAGGTCATCACCAGCTGTGATGCCACCAGGTCAACGGCGATGGTTACCGCCCAGTTGTACCAGTAGTTCCAGCCCAGCGCAAAGCCGAAGCCTTCTTCGACATACTTTTGCCCGTAAGTGGAGAAGGAACCCGAGACCGGCATGTAAGCGGCCAGTTCGCCCAGACTGGTCATCAGGAAGTACACCATCAGGCCAATCAGGATATAAGAGAAGAGTGCCCCGCCCGGGCCTGCTGCCGAAATCGTTGCGCCAGAGGCAACGAAAAGACCTGTACCAATGGAGCCGCCAATGGCGATCATCGTCAGGTGACGCGCCTTGAGTTCGCGACGTAGCGCGGGCGCTTCTGTGGTTTTATTTTCTGAAACCATGTGAAAATGCTGTCCATTTATTAAATGAGGCGCGATTGTAGCAGACGATCCCCGTTCCTTCCGGCAGAAATCCCCAGTTATAAGAGAGCTTCATGACGCGGCCGGGATTATAAGTAAAGCATAAAAACAGGGGCTGAAAATCGCGCGTAGCCCCGGTCAGCGTAGCGCCACCGGGGAGGGTTACATCTCGCAGTAGCGTAAAAAACGCTGCAACGAACTGGAAAGGTGTTTCTGACGATGATGGATGCACCACAGCGTGCGCACCAGTTTTGGCAGTGGAACAGGGATTTCAACCAGCGTACCCGCCTCGAGTTGTTCAGCAATCACCCGCCGCGAAAGACAGCTGATACCCAACCCGTGACGCACCGCATGTTTAATGGCTTCGGAATTTCCCAGCTCCATCCCCAGTTGAAACTGTGGCAGATGGGAGAGCAGCAGGTAATCCACGATTTCGCGCGTGCCGGACCCCTGCTCACGCAAGATCCACTGGGCCTGCGCCAGGCGCTCGAGCGTCACCTCGCCCTGTAATAACGATGAGGCTGGCGAAGCGAACACCACCAGTTCATCCTCCAGCCAGGGTTCAGCAATAATGTCGACGTTGTGGCACGGCCCTTCGATAAGACCAATGTCTACGCGAAAATCGATTACCGCATTGATCACGTCCTGACTGTTGCCGACGCTCATCTCCAGCGGCAGGGCCGGGAAGTCGCGGCGGTAGCGGGCAATGACCTCGGGCAGAATGTAGTTGCCGATGGTGCTGCTGGCATAAACGCGGATCGCGCCGTTGTCCTCGCGGAACAGCTGTTCGATTTCCGTCGCCTGCTCCAGCAGCGCCAGCGCGCGCGGATATAAAAGTCGACCGTGTTCGTTCACCACCAGCCGCTTCCCTACCCTGTCGAAAAGCTGAACGCCCAGCTGCCCTTCGAGATCGGTTAACGCAGCGCTGACGGCAGACTGCGAAAGCGACAGCATTTGCGACGCCTGTGTCGTCGAGCCGCTTTTCAGCACTTCCGCAAACACTTCCAGCTGACGCAAAGTAATGTGCATGGTTGCTTACCACTTATAAAGATTGATTATAAATATATAATCAATTTTATTTTTAAGCCAGAGCGCCGTAACCTTTAGCCAGACAAAGGAGAAGGTTATGTCAGAAATCACCTTACAGCATCATCGTACATTGTGGCACTTCGTGCCGGGTCTTGCGCTCAGTGCCGTCATTACCGGCGTGGCGCTCTGGGGCGGCAGCATTCCGGCGGTGGCGGGCGCAGGCTTCAGCGCCTTAACGCTGGCCATTTTAATTGGTATGGTCGTCGGGAATACCCTTTACCCGCACATCTGGAAATCCTGCGACGGTGGGGTTATTTTCGCCAAGCAGCATCTTCTGCGGCTCGGGATTATTCTCTACGGCTTTCGCCTCACGTTTTCCCAGATTGCGGACGTGGGCGTGAGCGGCATCGTCATTGATGTCCTGACGCTGAGCAGCACCTTTTTGCTGGCGTGCTTTATCGGCCAGAAGATCTTCGGGCTGGATAAGCAAACCAGCTGGCTGATTGGCGCAGGCAGCAGCATCTGCGGCGCAGCGGCGGTGCTGGCAACGGAGCCGGTGGTGAAAGCAGAGGCCAGTAAAGTCACCGTCGCGGTGGCAACGGTCGTGATCTTCGGTACCCTGGCGATTTTCCTCTACCCGGCCATGTACCCGCTGCTGGCCCACTGGTTTAGCCCTGAAACTTACGGTATCTACATCGGCTCGACCATGCATGAAGTGGCGCAGGTTGTCGCGGCGGGTCACGCCATCAACCCGGATGCGGAAAACGCTGCGGTGATCGCCAAAATGCTGCGCGTGATGATGCTGGCTCCGTTCCTGATTTTCCTGGCCGCACGCGTTAAACAGCTGGCGCCCGCTGATGGCAACCAGAAGAGTAAAATCACGATCCCGTGGTTTGCGATCCTGTTCATCGTGGTGGCGATCTTTAACTCGTTCCATCTGCTGCCAAAAGCCGTGGTGGATATGCTGGTGACGCTCGATACCGTGCTGCTGGCAATGGCGATGGCGGCGCTGGGGGTTACCACCCACGTCAGCGCGCTGAAAAAAGCCGGGGCAAAACCGCTGCTGATGGCGCTGGTACTGTTCATCTGGCTGATTGTCGGCGGTGGCGCGATTAACCTCGCGGTACACAGCCTGATGGCATAAACCACTACATCCTTCCCCTGTTAACCCGTTATCATACGCATTTCGGGTTAACAGGAATTCCCTTATGAAATATGTTGGAGCGCACGTTAGCGCTGCAGGCGGCCTGGCGAATGCCGCCATTCGCGCCGCAGAAATCGAGGCGACCGCTTTCGCCCTGTTCACCAAGAACCAGCGCCAGTGGCGTGCCGCACCGCTGACCACCGAAATGATTGATGAGTTCAAAGCCGCCTGCGAGAAATATCACTTCGGGCCGGGCCAGATCCTTCCCCACGACAGCTACCTCATTAACCTCGGCCATCCGGTTGAAGAGGCGCTGGAAAAATCCCGAGAAGCCTTCCTCGATGAAGTTCAGCGCTGCGAACAGCTCGGGCTGACGCTGCTGAATTTCCATCCGGGTAGCCATCTGAAGCAAATTGATGAAGACGCCTGTCTGGCGCGCATCGCTGAATCCATCAACATTACGCTGGACAAGACGCAGGGCGTGACGGCGGTGATTGAAAACACCGCCGGTCAGGGCAGCAACCTTGGCTTTAAGTTTGAACATCTGGCAGCGATTATCGACGGCGTGGAAGACAAAACCCGCGTGGGCGTGTGCATCGATACCTGCCACGCCTTTGCGGCGGGTTACGATCTGCGTACCACCGAGGCGTGTCAGCACACCTTCGATGAGTTCGAGCGCATCGTCGGCTTTCAGTACCTGCGTGGCATGCACTTAAACGATGCCAAAAGCGCCTTCGGCAGCCGGGTGGACCGTCACCACAGCCTGGGCGAAGGGAACATCGGTCACGATGCGTTCCGCTTTATCATGCAGGACCCGCGCTTCGACGGGATCCCGATGGTGCTGGAAACCATCAATCCCGATATCTGGGTCGAAGAGATTGCCTGGCTGAAAGCGCAGCAAACCGCCGAACAGGCGGCATAAAAAAAGCCGGGTGCTCATGCAACCCGGCTTTTTTTCATCTTACTGCTTATGCCGCTTTGGCGACGGCTTCAGCTTCCGGGCGTTTCAGCACGGCGTAAGAGAAACCCGCCACCAGCGTACCGGCGACGATCGCCAGCAGATAGCCCAGCACCGGGGTGATTGCGCCAGGGATCAGCAGCACGAACAGACCGCCGTGCGGTGCCATCAGCTTCGCACCCACCGCCATTGAGATAGCGCCGGTCACTGCGCCACCGACGATGCAGCAAGGCAGTACGCGGAATGGATCACGCGCGGCGAACGGAATCGCCCCTTCGGTGATGAAGCACAGGCCCAGCACCAGGGCAGCTTTACCGCCTTCCTGCTGTGCTTTGTCGAACTTACGACGCGCGATGATTGTCGCCAGTCCAAGCGCCAGCGGTGGCACCATACCTGCCGCCATGATCGCCGCCATTGGCGCATAGGTCTGGGTACTCAGCAGGCCAACGCCAAAGGCATAAGCCGCTTTGTTCACCGGGCCGCCCATGTCGAAACACATCATGCCACCGAGGAGTGCTCCCAGCAGAACAGCGTTCGTCGTCCCCATGGTTTGCAGCCAGTGGGTCAGCCATTCCAGAATGCCCGAAACCGGTTTACCAATCAGGTAAATCATCGCCAGACCGACCACCAGGCTGGAGAGCAGCGGGATGATCAGGATCGGTTTCAGCGCTTCCATGCTCTGCGGCAATTTCAGCTTCGAGCTGATAAGCTTCGCGACGTAACCCGCCAGGAAGCCCGCAATGATACCGCCGATAAAGCCGGAACCGGTGCTCACGGCGAGCATACCGCCGATAAGACCCGGGGTCAGACCCGGACGGTCAGCAATGGAGAAGGCAATAAAGCCTGCCAGCACCGGCACCATCAGCGCGAAGGCTGAGCCGCCACCAATCTGCATCAGCGCCGCGGCCAGGGTGCCCTGTTCCTTAAACGCTTCAATACCAAAGGCGAAGGAAAGCGCAATACACAGACCGCCCGCAACAACCATCGGCAGCATGTAGGAGACGCCGGTCAGCAGGTGGCGATACGCGCCCGCAGACTCTTTTTTCCCTTCTGTAGCGGTTTTCGCCGCGCCGGTTGCCTGATACGGCTTAGCTTCCGCCAGCGCTTTATCAAACTCCTGAGCGGTCTTTTTCAGCGCCAGGCCGGTCGAGGTACGGTACATCGGCTTACCAGCGAACTTCGCCAGATCCACTTCGATATCCGCCGCGACGATCACCAGATCCGCCTCAGCTACCTCTTCCGCCGTGATAGGGTTACCCGCGCCAACGGAACCGCGCGTTTCAACCTTCACCCACCAGCCGCGTTTTTTCGCTTCGGTTTCAATGGCTTCAGCCGCCATAAAGGTGTGCGCCACGCCCGTCGGGCAGGCCGTCACGGCAACAATACGTTTCGGGCCGGACGCCGCAATCGGCGTTTTTGTAACAGGTGCGGTGTACACCGTTGCGTGGCTTTTTGCCTCGCTCAGGAACAGCTCAGGATGTGCCACCGCGCGATTGATATCGCCCAGCCACACTTTTTTGCCGTTCAGCGCGCTGTCCGCCGGGATGCTGTCGCCCAGCACAATCGCCAGTTCGGCATCGCCCGGGTTGTCGATAATATCCAGATGTGCTTTGTGAGCCGCCGCGCCCAGCAGCGTCTTCGCCATATAGGCGCGAGCCTGTCCGAGTCCGGAGTCGATAATCAGCAGCGTTTTCATTATTCCTCTCCTGCTGTTAGTTAAAAGGTTTTAAGTCAACGCGCGCCATCATCGCGGCCAACTGGGTACGATCGGTAATACCGACGTTGCTCTGGCTGACGGCCAGGGCGGCAACGGCGGTGGCAAGACGTAACGTATGCTCGCTGGATTCACGCATCAGCAGGCCGTAAATCAGGCCGCCAACCATCGAATCCCCTGCGCCGACGGTGCTGACTACCTCAACCGACGGTGGTTTGGCGATCCATTCGCCCGAGGCGTTCACCCACAGTGCGCCTTCCGCACCGAGAGAGATCACCACGTGCGCAATACCTTGCTCGCGCAGGGCATGGGCAGCTTCAATCACATCTTTTAATTCTGGCAGCTTGCGGCCTGCCCAGATCTCCAGCTCGCGGCGGTTAGGTTTCACCAGCCATGGCGAGGCCTTGAGGCCGGCTACCAGGGCGTCACGGCTGCTGTCGAAGATAATGCACGGACACTGGCTGCGCAGGCGCGTCATCCAGTCGGTGAAGGCTTCCGGGCTGACGCCTGACGGCAGGCTGCCGCTGACGCAGACCATGTCAAACTGGCCGAGCCAGGTCAGCGAATCGTTAACGAAACGTTCCCAGTCCGATGGCGTAACCTCGAAGCCGGAGAAGTTCAGATCGGTCACTTCACCGTCTTTTTCCGTCAGCTTAACGTTGATGCGGGTACGGCCCTGAACGACCTGGAAACGGTTCGCAATGCCCAACTCGCTGAACAACTGCTGAAAACCGTCCTGGTTGTCTTTGCCGAGGAAACCGCCCACGGTGACGTCGATACCCAGATCCTTAAGGACCTTCGCGACGTTAATGCCTTTCCCTGCTGCATGCAGGCCCGTTGTGCGGACGAGGTTAACTTCGCCGCGCTCGATTTCCGGGCAGAAGCCCACCAGATCGTAAGCCGGGTTGAGGGTAATCGTAGCAACACGTCTGCTCATTATGCGCCCTCCCCCAGACCTGCCGCGATGGCGTCGCCAATCGCTTTCAGCGCCTGTTCAGCATCCGCACCCTGTGCGGTGAAACGCAGGCGGTGGCCTTTCTTCACGCCCAGCGCGACAACTTTCATCAGGCTGCGGCCATTCGCCGGTTTGCCTGAACCGTCGAGGTTGGTCACGGTGATGTCACTTTCGAACTGTTTCACCGTATTCACCAGCATGGTGCCCGGGCGGGCATGCAGGCCATGTTCATTACGTACCACAAACTCAGCACTCAACACGTCATCCGTCGGCACGTCGTCGCTGGTCAGAAGCGCCAGCACGGTGGCGGCATCAGCGTTCAGAAGTTTTTCAGCTTTATTGTTCAGGAGCAGATCGCCCAGGCGTTTCAGCACGGAAACCGGCTGTTCATCGGCCATGGCGACGGTGACGAGCATCGCAGCACGTTCACCTTCTACCTCGAAAGCGGTGGCCGCGCGGCTAACCGCAATCGCGCTGCGCAGGTTGCCTTCAGCACTGTCGTTCAGCCAGATGCCCTGACCGAGATTCAGCGGTTTGTCGTTAATGACGCGCGTCACGAAGGCCGTATCAGCGGCACCGGCCTCTTTCAGGCGACCGGCGTTCAGCGCCTGTAGCGTCACCAGATCGCTGGCGGCAACGTCCAGGGTCAGCGTTTCGTTGTCCAGCTTCAGCGCTTCGCTCTGTTTTTCACCCATCAGCAGGGCGCGCAGCTCTTCGGCGGTGGTGACAGATTTCAGTTGTTCAGCAACGGCGTCATCGCTTAACACGTGCGTCAGCTGACGCAGCAAGCCCAGGTGTTCATCACTGCTGGCGGCGATACCGATGGCGACATAAGCCACCTGGCCGTCACCCCAGACGACGCCCTGCGGGAACTGATAAACCTGAACGCCGGTTTTCAGCACCTGGTCGCGGGTGTCCGTTGTACCGTGCGGAATGGCAATGCCGTTGCCGAGGAAGGTAGACGTCTGCTGCTCGCGCGCCAGCATGCCATCAACGTAGCCTTCCGCGACGTTGCCTGCCTGTACGAGCGCGGCGGCAATCTGGCGAATGGCCTCTTCTTTATTCCCGGCCTGTTCGCCCGGGTGAATATCCTGAACAGATAACTGGAACATGGTTCTCCTCTCCTGCTGAACTTGAATCGTTTCAGCCTTAATGAGAAAAAATGCGCTAACCTGCTCCGTCAGTTCAAACAAGATAGCGCTGAAACGTTTCAAGAATTCTTGCCTTTTTCTCGAGAATGTTGCAAGAAAAGTTACATTTCGTATAACAGAATTTAGAGATGCCGCACATTTCTGTTGCAGCGAGCCATTTTTGCTGACGTTCAGCAAACGGCGTCAGCAGCTTCAGCTGAACGACTAAAATGAAATGCTATTTTGATTTTTTGTGGCGAAATTGACGGCACCCACTGTTTATTTTATGACGGGCGGCGTAAACTCCGCGGTTTTGTCATTCTCTGATTATAAAACATGCATAACACCCCCGCTGCCGCCTCACCAAAGCCCTTTGATTTGACGTCAACGGCGTTTCTGATTGTCGCTTTCCTCACCGGTATCGCGGGGGCATTACAAACACCCACGCTGAGCCTGTTTTTAACGAACGAGGTTCATGCCCGCCCGGCGATGGTTGGCTTCTTCTTTACCGGCAGCGCCATTATCGGGATCCTCGTCAGCCAGTTTCTTGCCGGCCGCTCTGACCGTAAAGGCGATCGCAAAAGCCTGATTGTGTTCTGCTGCCTGCTGGGCGTGTTCGCCTGCGTGCTGTTCGCCTGGAACCGAAACTACTTCGTTCTGCTGTTTGTCGGCGTATTCCTGAGCAGCTTTGGCTCCACCGCCAACCCGCAGATGTTCGCCCTTGCCCGCGAGCACGCCGATCGCACCGGGCGCGAAGCGGTCATGTTCAGCTCCATTCTGCGTGCCCAGGTCTCCCTGGCATGGGTGATTGGCCCGCCGCTGGCGTATGCGCTGGCGATGGGTTTTGGTTTTACGGTGATGTACCTGAGCGCCGCCGTGGCGTTTGTGGTGTGCGGCGCAATGGTATGGTTTTTCCTGCCGTCGATGCGCAAAGAGCCAAAAGTCACGACCGGCGTGCTGGAAGCGCCGCGCCGCAATCGTCGTGACGCGTTGCTGTTATTCATCATTTGTATGCTGATGTGGGGAACCAACAGTCTCTACATTATTAATATGCCGCTGTTTATTATTGACGAGCTGCACCTGCCGGAGAAACTGGCGGGCATTATGATGGGTACCGCGGCAGGTCTGGAGATCCCGACCATGCTCATCGCCGGTTATTACGCGAAGCGCTTCGGAAAGCGCTTTTTGATGCGCATTGCGGCCGTCGCCGGGCTGCTGTTCTATATCGGCATGCTGACAGTGCATAGCCCGGCGCTGCTGCTGACGTTACAGCTGCTGAACGCGATTTACATCGGGATCCTGGCGGGCATCGGGATGCTCTACTTCCAGGATCTGATGCCTGGACAGGCAGGCGCAGCCACCACCCTTTATACTAATACCACCCGCGTGGGCTGGATTATTGCCGGCTCCATGGCCGGGATCGTGGCGGAAATCTGGAATTATCACACGGTGTTCTGGATTGCGCTGGTGATGTGCGTCGTGACCATCGGGTGTCTGACGCGCATTAAAGACGTTTAGGGTGCGGTGAGGCTCTCCAGCTCAAGCAGCCAGGTCATGGCCTGTTCGCGCGTGCTGCCGCACATTCCGGCGCTGGGCTGAAGCCCGGCGCACACCTTCGGGCGCAAAGGCGAACTAAAGATCATGCACAGATTGGATTCAGAGAGCTGAACGCAGCGCGTGTTTGCCGGCTTGCCCTGCGGCATGCCGGGTATGGGGCTTGAGATGGACGGTGCGGTACAGCACGCGCCACAGTCCGGACGACAATCCATAAAGGCTCTCTGTGGGTAGAAATGCCCGCGCAGTCGGGCATCGGGCGCACAGTAACACCTTTTGTGTATTGATAGCAAAAGCCACGAATTCCTCTTGCCTGAAAGGCCGCGCGCGAGTAATTTGGCGCGATATTTTTTACCTCCCGTAAACAGGATTACTGCAATGCCAAGAGCGAACGAAATTAAGAAAGGTATGGTACTGAATTACAACGGCAAACTGCTGATTGTGAAAGATATCGATATTCAGGCCCCGAGCGCCCGCGGTGCTGCAACGCTGTATAAGATGCGTTTCGCCGACGTGCGTACCGGCCTGAAGGTTGAAGAGCGCTTCAAAGGCGACGATATCGTGGATACCGTGACCCTGACCCGTCGCTACGTTGATTTCTCCTATATCGACGGCAACGAATACGTGTTCATGGATAAAGAAGACTATACGCCGTATATCTTCACCAAAGATCAGATCGAAGAAGAGCTGCTGTTCATTCCAGAAGGTGGGATGCCGGACATGCAGGTGCTGACCTGGGATGGCGTGCTGCTGGCGCTGGAACTGCCGCAAACCGTCGATCTGGAAATTGTCGATACGGCACCGGGTATCAAAGGCGCGTCCGCGAGCGCCCGTAACAAACCGGCAACGCTGACGACCGGTCTGGTTGTTCAGGTGCCTGAGTACCTCTCAGCAGGCGAGAAAATCCGCATCCATATTGAAGAAAAACGCTATATGGGTCGTGCTGACTGATTGCGGCATTTGTCGGGCGGCGGCTTCGCCTTACCCGACCTGCAAAAACTAAAAAACCGGCTCTCAGGCCGGTTTTTTTGTAGGCCCGGTAAGCGGTAGCGCCACCGGGCAACAGAGCTTACAGCAGCTCTGGATACTTCGTCATCTTCAGCGCCAGCTCAACGCCGCGCACTTCCGCCATCCCTTTCAGGCGACCAATCGCCGAGTAGCCCGGGTTTGTTTTCTTGCGTAAATCATCCAGCATCTGATGCCCGTGATCCGGACGGAACGGAATCGGACGTACATCGCCCGCCTGCTTACGGCGAACTTCCTGCGCCAGGATCGCATCCACCACCGCCACCATATTCACGTCGCCGCCCAGGTGCGCCGCTTCGTGGAAGGTTTTCGGGTTCTCTTCCCGGCAGGTAGCGCGAAGGTGGGTGAAGTGGATCCGATCGCCAAAGATCTCGATCATCTGCACCAGGTCGTTATCCGCACGCACGCCGTAGGAGCCGGTGCACATGGTAAAGCCGTTATAGATGCTGTCGACCGTCTCTTTCAGCCACTGCATATCCTCGATCGTCGAGACAATACGCGGCAGGCCGAGGATGGGACGCGGAGGATCATCAGGATGGATAGCCAGACGCACTTTCACCTCTTCTGCGACCGGGACAATGGCGCGCAGGAAGTGGGCCATGTTGTCGCGCAGCTGGTTTTTATCGATATTACCGTACTCGGCCAGACGCGCGCGGAACTGATCCAGGGTGTACCCCTCTTCAGCCCCCGGCAGACCGGCAATGATATTGCGCGTCAGCTTTTCGTTATCGGCTTCGCTGGCGGCATCAAACCACTGCTTCGCCTGCTGCTGCTCTTCGGCGGTATAGTCCGCCTGGGCACCAGAACGTTTCAGAATGTGCAGCTCAAAGGCCGCAAAGGCAATCTGGTCAAAGCGCAGCGCTTTAGAGCCGTCTGCCATCTGGTATTCCAGATCGGTACGCGTCCAGTCCAGAATAGGCATAAAGTTATAGCAAACGGTATCAATCCCGCAGGCGGCGAGGTTACGGATGCTCTGCTGATAGTTGGCAATCCAGGTGTCGCACTCGCCGGAACGGGTTTTGATCTCTTCATGCACCGGGATGCTTTCGACCACAGACCAGGTTAAGCCCTTTTCCGCCAGCAGCGCCTGACGCTGTTTGATTTCGTCAACCGGCCACACCTGGCCGTTGGGAATGTGGTGCAGTGCCGTCACGACGCCCGTCGCGCCTGCCTGACGCACATCATCAAGCGAAACCGGATCGTTCGGTCCGTACCAACGCCAGGTTTGTTCCATCGTCCCACCCCTTAAAGTTGTTATACCAATATGAATGACTGTGTTGACGACTACCATACATGTTTAATCATGTGGGTCAATATAGCCCACGGCATTGATTGATCAAACTCACATAATCGCGATATTTACGGCTTACCAATTCTCTTTGTTGTCATATAACTTTACACTGGCATTGTTAATTAATGGTTAATCAGGTGTGTATTTCATGAAGACAATTGCCTCCACCGCGCTTCCTTCCCGTGTTCAACAGCCGCATTACGACCGTCAGTCACTGCGCTCGCGCATCGTCCATTTTGGCTTTGGTGCGTTTCATCGCGCGCATCAGGCATTGTTAACAGACCGGGTACTGAACGCAAAGGGGGGTGACTGGGGGATTTGCGAGATCAGCCTGTTCAGCGGCGACGTGCTGATGAGCCAGCTGCGCGCCCAGGACCATCTGTTTACGGTGCTGGAGAAAGGGCCTGACGGGAATCAGCCGATTATCGTCGGCGCGGTACATGAATGTCTGAATGCAAAACTCGACTCGCTGGCGGCGATCATTGAAAAATTCTGCGAACCCCAGGTGGCGATTGTTTCCCTCACCATCACTGAAAAAGGCTATTGCCTCGACCCGGCTACCGGCAGGCTGGATACGCAAAACGCCCGCATTGTCCATGACCTTGAAAATCCGTCAGAACCACATTCCGCGCCGGGTATTCTGGTCGAAGCGCTGCATCGCCGCCGCGAGCGGGGGTTGCAGCCGTTTACCGTTCTCTCCTGCGATAACATCCCGGATAACGGACATGTGGTGAAAAACGCCGTGCTCGGGATGGCGCAAAAACGCTCCCCTGAGCTTGCCGCCTGGATTGATGCGCACGTCAGCTTCCCGGGCACCATGGTCGACCGGATTGTTCCGGCCGCCACCGAGGCCTCTCTGGCCGAAATCACCCAGGCCCTTGGCGTGGACGATCCCTGCGCCATCAGCTGTGAGCCATTTATCCAGTGGGTGGTTGAAGATAACTTTGTCGCCGGACGGCCAGAGTGGGAGGTCGCAGGCGTGCAGATGGTGCAGGACGTTTTGCCCTGGGAGCAAATGAAACTGCGGATGCTGAACGGCAGCCACTCGTTTCTGGCCTACCTTGGCTACCTGGCGGGCTACGCGCATATTAATGAATGCATGGAGGATGAGCACTTCCGCGAGGCCGCCCGCCGGTTGATGCTGGACGAGCAGGCCCCTACCCTGCGCATTACGGATGTTGACCTCACCGCCTATGCCGACAGCCTGATCGACCGTTTTGCCAACCCGGCGCTTCAGCACCGGACCTGGCAGATCGCGATGGACGGCAGCCAGAAATTGCCGCAGCGGATGCTCGACGGCATTCGGGTGCATCTTGAACGTCACACTGCGTGGCCTCTGCTGGCGCTGGGCGTGGCGGGCTGGATGCGCTACGTCAGCGGCACGGATGACCAGGGAAACGTAATCGACGTTCGCGATCCGCTTAGCGAGAAAATCCGTGGCATTGTGAGCACCAGCAGCGAAGCCGATCGCGTCACCGCCCTGCTGGGGCTAAACGAGATCTTCGGCCACGACCTGCCGCAAACGCCGGCGTTCGTGGACGCAATCGTTCAGGCCTACCAGCGCCTCGTCCGCGATGGCGCGCGCCGGGCCGTTATCGAAACGTTAAATATTTAGCGATTATTGCGTTTAACGCGAACGGGGTGCCTCTCCGTTCGCGCCTCCCCTTCTCAATGTCCGTTTTTTTCGCCAGGATGATAGATTATCGGTTTAGCATTACGATTATCTCTCGGAGCACACGTGACCAAAACCAACCTCATCACCGGCTTCCTCGGTAGCGGCAAAACCACCTCCATTCTGCATTTGCTGGCAAATAAAGATCCGGCCGAAAAATGGGCCGTGCTGGTTAACGAATTTGGCGAAGTCGGTATCGACGGCGCGCTGCTGGCCAACAGCGGTGCGATGATCAAGGAGATCCCCGGCGGCTGCATGTGCTGTGTGAATGGTCTGCCGATGCAGGTGGGGCTGAACACGCTGCTCCGTCAGGGCAAACCAGACCGTCTGCTGATTGAACCCACGGGGCTGGGCCACCCGAAGCAAATTCTCGATTTACTGACCGCACCGGTTTATGAACCCTGGATCGATCTGCGCGCCACGCTTTGCCTGCTCGACCCGCGCCAGCTGCTCGATGAAAAAACGCTGAGCAATGAGAACTTCCGCGATCAGCTCGCCTCGGCAGATATCATTGTGGCGAATAAATCCGACCGCAGCACGCCCGAGAGCCAGGCAGCACTGGCGGCCTGGTGGCAACACGCGGGCGGTGGACGCCAGCGTGTCGAGACCACGCAAGGGAATATTGATGGCGCGCTGCTCGATCTTCCTCGCCTGAATCAGACAGAACTGCCATCCAGCCCCGAGCACGCGCATCATCATGGCGTGAAGCATGGCCTGGCGGCGTTAAGCCTGCCTGAGCATCAGCGCTGGCGGCGTAACCTGAACAGCGGTCAGGGGCATCAGGCCTGCGGATGGATTTTTGACGCCGACACGCAGTTTGACACCATTGGCATCCTTGAGTGGGCCAGGCTGGCCCCGGTTGAGCGTGTAAAAGGGGTGATGCGCACGCAGGACGGCCTGGTACGGATAAACCGCCAGGGCGAGGACTTCTTTATCGAAACGCAGAACGTCGCGCCGCCGGATAGCCGAATAGAGTTAATTAGTGCGGTTAACACCGACTGGAACGCACTCCAGTCCAGTCTGTTGAAGCTTCGTTTAAGTTCGGGTGGCTAACGTTGCCCCAGTTTTAACACTATGCTGAAGACTATGACGACTCGATACCCCCAGATATTACTGCTGAACGCCGCCGGGCTGGCGCTCTTTTTATCCTGGTATCTTCCGGTGAACCACGGCCTGTGGTTCCCGCTGGATTCCAGCATTTTCCATTTCTTTAATCAGGAACTGGTAAAAAGTAAGGCGTTTTTATGGCTGGTAGCGATTACCAATAACCGTGCCTTTGACGGTTGCTCGCTGCTGGCGATGGGCTGTTTAATGCTCTCCTTCTGGCTGAAAGAGGACAAAACAGGGCGTCGTCGTATCATAATGATGGGTCTGGTGATGCTGCTGACGGCGGTGGTGATCAACCAGCTGGCGCAGCATCTGATGCCGGTTAAACGCGCAAGCCCCTCCCTGTCGTTCCCGAATATTTACCGCGTGAGTGAATTGCTGCATATTTCGACAAAAGACGCTTCGAAAGACAGTTTCCCTGGCGATCACGGCATGATGCTGCTTATTTTCTCCGCCTTCATGCTGCGTTATTTCGGTAAAAAAGCCTTTGCCATTGCTCTGGCCATCGTCGTGATATTTGCATTCCCGCGCGTCATGATTGGTGCGCACTGGTTTACCGATATTGCCGTCGGCTCCCTGACGGCGGTGCTCATTGGGGCGCCATGGTGCTTAATGACCCCCTTTAGCGACCGTTTAATTGCGCTTTTCGATCGTTATATGCCCGGAAATAGCAACAAAATTAAAACAAATACCTAACCTAAATTATCATCATCCATCAGGGATCGTTTGGGATCCCTGATGCGCCTCCCCCCTTTCGCCTGTCTGGCTGTCATATTCTCGTCATCACATTCATGTTAGAAATGAATGAATTGCGCATTTAAGCAGCAACATTGACGGCATTTTGCGCTATTGCGGTTATTCACTTTCTGTATCACTTTTTCTTATAAAAAAAAGGGTATTTTTGCTCGCAATGGCCCTTGCAATCGGGTAATCTCAGACTCGTTTTGCCCCACAAAGATAATTATTACTGTGGTGAATAAATTTGTGCGCTGAGCCACAGATTTGGCCATAAAGAATTGTCTGATTGTGCGCAGGTAATTAGTCTCGTCACGTTTGGCATTTTTTATAACGATTTTTTCGTTAAGGACTTCAAGGGATAATAAACAACATGGTCAAATCTCAACCGATTTTGAGATATATCTTGCGGGGGATCCCGGCGATTGCAGTGGCGGTACTGCTTTCAGCATGTAGCACAACGAACACCGCGAAGAATATGCATCCTGAGACGCGTGTTGTGGGAATGGAAGATTCCTCTTCACTGCAAGCCTCTCAGGATGAATTTGAAAATATGGTACGTAATCTGGACGTGAAGTCCCGTATTATGGACCAGTATGCTGACTGGAAAGGCGTGCGTTATCGTCTTGGCGGCAGCACTAAGAAAGGCATTGATTGTTCCGGTTTCGTACAGCGTACCTTCCGCGAGCAATTTGGGTTAGACCTCCCGCGTTCAACCTATGAACAGCAGGTGATGGGCAAGTCGATTTCACGCACCAAACTGCGTACCGGTGATTTAGTCCTGTTCAAGGCAGGATCGACCGGCCGACATGTGGGCATCTATATCGGTAACGATCAGTTTGTTCATGCCTCCACCAGCAGCGGTGTGACCATCTCCAGCATGAACGAGCCATACTGGAAGAAGCGCTACAACGAAGCGCGCCGAGTTTTGACCCGCAGTTAATATAACTGTTGTATCGTGAGTTATCCCTTGGCTGGCGATACGATAAAGAAAGGCACTGCTTCGGCAGTGTTTTTTTTTGCCCGTTACACTGAACACATTCAGCGGCCATTCAGGAAGCACGACGTCTATGTTTACCCGCTACTTTTTCAGCAATCGCAAAATAGCGATCCTCAGTATCCTGACAGGCCTTTTCATCGCCCTGCTTATGGGTTCGATACAGTTTTTCTGGAGCTATCAGAAGCGACAGGCCAAGTTTGATACCTTGATTTCAGACCTGAGCGTGTACATGGAGGGGTATTTCGGCGAGCTGAAAACCGCTATCGATGTGCTCCAGCCGCTCACGCTGAGCAACTGCCATGATGTGAGCGGCGAGCTGACCTCGCGCGCGGCCTTTAGTATCAACGTACGCGCCTTTTTGCTGGTCCGGGACAGCAATGCGTTTTGCTCATCCGCAACCGGGCCTATGCAGGTCCCCATGCAGGAACTCATTCCTGACCTGAATATCACTAAGCAGATCGATATGGCCCTTTTGCCAGGGACGCCCATGTTACCCGGCAAGCCGGCCATCGCCATCTGGCATCGAAATCCGCTGGTGAAAGACGGCGGCGTGTTTACCTCGGTGAACCTCAACCTGGCCCCCTACCTGCTCTACACCTCTCGTCAGGACGCATTCACGGGAATTGCCGTCGTCATTGGCGATAAAGCGTTATCCACCATGTCCCCGCATCTGGTCAACGCGCGCGACCTGAATCAACATCCGGCCCGCACCGCCACGCTTAAGGCCGTGCCGATCACCATCAAAATGTATGCGCAAGCCTGGACCACGGATGAAATGCTCTTCGCCCTGTTTTTCGGCCTGGTCTGCGGGATTGCGGGAGGCTCCCTTAATTTCTACATCCTGACCATTCGCCAGAACCCGGGTAAAGAGATTTTAACCGCCATCAAGGCAGGCCAGTTCTACGTGGTCTATCAACCGGTGGTGGATGCGAAAGAGCTTAAAATGCGCGGCGTAGAGGTGCTGATGCGCTGGAAGCACCCTACCATGGGCGAAATTCCGCCTGACGCCTTTATCAACTTTGCCGAAGCCCAGAAGCTGATCGTCCCGCTGACGCTGCATCTTTTCGACCTGATTATTCGCGATGCGCCGGTTTTACAAACGCTTTTACCGCCCGGCGCGAAGCTCGGGATCAACATCGCGCCAGGGCACCTGCACGCCGACAGCTTTAAAGACGATATGCGAACCTTTACCAGCCTGCTGCCTCCAGATCATTTCCAGACCGTACTGGAGATTACCGAGCGCGATATGATCAACCATCATCAGGCCAATACGCTGTTTGAGTGGCTGCACAACGAAGGGTTTGAGATAGCCATCGACGACTTCGGGACCGGGCACAGCGCGCTTATCTATCTTGAGCGTTTCACCATGGACTACATCAAAATCGACCGCGGCTTTGTTAACGCCATTGGGACAGAAACCGTGACCTCCCCCGTACTTGATGCCGTGCTGACACTGGCGAGGCGGTTAAATATGTCCACCGTCGCGGAAGGTGTGGAAACCCCCGAGCAGGCGGCCTGGCTGCGGGAGCACGGAGTGAACTTCCTGCAGGGCTACTGGATTAGCCGCCCGATGCCGCTGGAGCAATTCAGCCAGTGGACGCCGGATATGCCGCAACCCCGCGAATAATTTCACAATCGCGTCGGCGTCACTTATTATTCAGCTTATCTGAGCCATTCGATACAAAGAGGGACCGCGGCTGATGGTGATGCGCGTAATACTGATGCTAATGGCATTCTTGTGCCTGCCCGCTCAGGCACAGACAATCAAAGAGAGCAGCGCGTTTGCCGTTATTGGCGAGCCGAAATATGCCGTTAACTTCACCCACTTTGATTACGTCAACCCCGCCGCGCCTAAAGGGGGAAACGTCACCCTTTCCGCCACCGGCACCTTCGATAACTTTAACCGCTACGCGCTGCGCGGCGTGGCGGCTGCGCGCACCGAGTCGCTCTACGATACCCTTTTTATCACCTCCGACGACGAACCGGGCAGCTACTATCCCCTGGTGGCGGACAATGTCCGTTATGCGGATGATTTTGCCTGGGCTGAAGTGTCGATTAACCCCCGCGCGCGTTTTCATGACGGCACGCCGGTAAAAGCCAGCGACATCGCCTTCACGTTCCATAAGTTTATGACCGAGGGCGTGCCGCAGTTTCGCCTGGTGTATAAAGGCACCACCATTAAGGCCATCGCACCGCTTACCGTGCGTATCGAACTGAGCGAGCCGAATAAAGAGAACATGCTGAGCCTGTTCTCCCTGCCGGTGATGCCGGAATCCTTCTGGAAGAACCATAAGCTCAGCGATCCGCTCTCCGTGCCGCCGCTGGCGGGTGGCCCCTACCGCATCACCGCCTGGCGGATGGGTCAGTATCTGGTCTATTCCCGCGTCAAAGACTACTGGGCCGCCGATCTGCCCGTCAACCGCGGGCGCTGGAACTTCGATACCCTCCGCTACGATTACTACCTGGATGATAACGTCGCGTTTGAGGCGTTCAAAGCCGGTGCCTTTGATTTACGCCTCGAGAGCAGCGCCAAAAACTGGGCGACCCGCTACATCGGCAAGAACTTCGCTAAAAAGTACATCGTCAAAGACGAACACAAAAATGAGTCTGCCCAGGACACGCGCTGGCTGGCGTTTAATATCCAGCGTCCGGTCTTTGCCGACCGACGGGTCCGCGAGGCGATAACCCTGGCGTTTGATTTTGAATGGATGAACAAAGCGCTCTTTTACGGTGCCTACAGCCGCGCCAACAGTTATTTCCAGAATACGGAATATGCCGCCCGCGATTATCCCAATGCGGACGAGCTGGTCCTGCTGGCCCCGCTGAAAGCTGAACTGCCTCCCGAGGTGTTTACCTCCGTCTTTACCCCGCCGGTGTCGGACGGCAATGGCTTCGATCGCGATAACCTCCTGAAGGCCAGCCGGTTGCTGGACGCGGCGGGCTGGCCGCTTAAAAATCAAAAGCGGATCAACGCAAAAACCGGGAAACCGCTGAGCTTTGAGCTACTGCTCTCCTCGGGTGCTGATAACCAGTGGGTGATGCCGTTTAAACAGAACCTTGAACGCCTGGGCGTGACCCTGAATATTCGTCAGGTGGATAATGCGCAGATCACCAACCGCATGCGCAGCCGTGATTACGATATGATGCAGCGCCTGTGGTCCGCCCAGCCCTGGCCGAGCAGCGACCTGCAGATCGCCTGGGCCTCGAACTATATTGACTCGAGTTATAACGCGCCAGGGGTGAAAAGCCCGGCCATCGATGCCCTCATCGCCAAAATTATTGCGGCACAGGGCGATAAAGACAAACTGCTTCCCCTGGGCCGGGCGCTTGACCGGGTGTTAACCTGGAACTATTACATGCTGCCGATGTGGTACATGGGTGAAGATCGTACGGCCCGCTGGGATAAATTCTCCCTGCCGTCCGTGCGCCCCATTTATTCACTGGGTTTTGATACCTGGTGGTATGACGTGAATAAGGCCGCGAAGCTCCCTGCCGAGCGGCGCTAAGGAATAACCATGGGTGCTTACCTGATCCGTCGTCTGCTGCTGGTTATTCCAACGCTGTGGGCCATCATCACCATCAACTTTTTTATCGTGCAAATTGCGCCCGGCGGCCCGGTGGATCAAGCGATCGCGGCCGTGGAATTTGGCAACAGCGGCGCGATACCGGGCGGCGGCGGGGAAGGTTTAGGCGCAAGCCATGCCAGAACCGGCGTGGGTAATATCAGCGACAGCCATTACCGGGGCGGGCGCGGGCTGGATCCGGAGGTGATCGCCGAGATCACCCAGCGCTACGGCTTTGATAAGCCGCTGCACGAGCGTTATTTCACCATGCTGTGGAACTACGTGCGTTTTGATTTTGGCGACAGCCTGTTTCGCAGCGCCTCGGTCCTGACCCTGATTAAGCAGAGCCTGCCGGTGTCGGTCACGCTGGGTCTGTGGGGGACGCTGATCATCTATCTGGTGTCGATTCCGCTGGGGATCCGTAAAGCGGTCCACAACGGCAGCCGCTTTGATATCTGGAGCAGCACGTTCATCATTGTGGGTTATGCGATCCCGGCGTTTTTGTTTGCCGTGCTGCTGATTGTCTTTTTCGCTGGCGGCAGTTACTTCGATATCTTCCCGCTTCGCGGGCTGGTGTCAGCCGACTTCAGCACCCTGCCGTGGTATAAAAAAATCACCGACTATTTCTGGCATATCACTTTGCCGGTGCTGGCGACGGTGATTGGCGGCTTTGCGGCGCTGACGATGCTGACCAAAAATGCGTTTCTCGATGAGATCCGCAAACAGTACGTGGTCACCGCGCGCGCCAAGGGCGTCGGTGAAAAGCAGATCATGTGGAAACACGTTTTCCGCAACGCCATGCTGCTGGTGATTGCAGGCTTTCCGGCCACCTTCATCAGCATGTTTTTTACCGGTTCGCTGCTGATAGAGGTGATGTTCTCCCTGAATGGCCTGGGGCTGCTGGGCTACGAAGCGACCGTCTCTCGCGATTATCCGGTGATGTTTGGCACACTCTACATCTTCACCCTGATTGGCCTGCTGCTGAATATCATTAGCGATATCAGCTATACGCTGGTCGATCCCCGTATCGACTTTGAGGGCCGCTGATGCCGCACTTAAGCCCCGTTAATCAGGCCCGCTGGGCGCGCTTTCGTCATAACCGCCGCGGCTATTGGTCATTGTGGATCTTCGCCGTGCTGTTCACGCTGAGCATGTGTTCGGAGCTGATTGCCAACGATAAACCCTTGCTGGTGCACTTCAACGACCGCTGGTACATGCCCGTGCTGGCTAACTACAGCGAAAGCGATTTTGGCGGGCCCTTTGCCACACCGGCGCAATATCAGGATCCCTGGCTGCGTCAGCATATCGAGCAACACGGCTGGGCGCTGTGGGCACCGATTCGCTTTGGCGCAAACAGCATCAATTACGCCACCCAGACCCCCTTCCCTTCTCCACCCTCCCGGCAAAACTGGCTGGGCACCGATGCCAACGGCGGTGATGTGCTGGCGCGCATCCTCTATGGCACGCGGATCTCGATCCTCTTTGGGCTGATGCTGACGCTGTTTTCCAGCGTCATGGGCGTCGTGGCGGGCGCCATTCAGGGCTATTACGGGGGCAAGGTCGATCTCTGGGGCCAGCGTATCATTGAGGTCTGGTCCGGCATGCCGACCCTGTTTTTAATCATTCTGCTTTCAAGCGTGGTCCAGCCAAACTTCTGGTGGCTGCTGGGGATCACCGTTCTGTTTGGCTGGATGGCGCTGGTGGGCGTGGTGCGCGCGGAGTTTCTGCGAACCCGCAATTACGACTATATCCGCGCCGCCCAGGTTCTGGGCGTGAGCGACAGCGGGATCATCTTCCGCCATATGTTGCCCAACGCCGTGGTGGCAACCCTCACCTTCCTGCCGTTTATTTTGTGCAGCTCCATTACCACCCTGACCTCGCTTGATTTTCTCGGGTTCGGGTTACCGCCCGGCTCCCCGTCGCTCGGCGAACTGCTGCTGCAGGGCAAGAATAATCTTCAGGCGCCGTGGCTGGGCATCACCGCCTTCCTCTCGGTGGCTATATTGCTCTCGCTGCTGATCTTCATTGGCGAAGCCGTGCGCGACGCGTTTGATCCTAACAAGGCGGTATAAGATGACGCAGCCTCTTCTGAGTATTGATCACCTGTCGATTGCGTTTTCCAGGCAGGGCGAAACGCGCACGGTGGTCACGGATTTGTCTTTGCAGATCCAGCGCGGTGAAACCCTGGCGCTGGTGGGCGAGTCCGGTTCCGGCAAGAGCGTTTCGGCGCTCTCGGTGCTGCGCCTGCTCCCATCCCCGCCGGTCAGTTATCCCCAGGGCGATATTCTGTTTCACGGCAGCTCGCTGCTTCACGCCGATGAGCAGACCCTGCGCGGGATCCGCGGCAATAAAATTGCCATGATTTTTCAGGAACCGATGGTGTCGCTCAACCCGCTGCACACCCTGGAAAAACAGCTGTATGAAGTGCTGTCCCTGCACCGGGGCATGCGTAAAGAGGCGGCGCGAGGAGAGATCCTGGACTGCCTTGAGCGTACCGGCATACGTCACGCGGCCAAACGGCTAAGCGATTACCCCCACCAGCTCTCCGGCGGTGAGCGCCAGCGCGTGATGATCGCCATGGCCCTGCTCACCCGCCCGGAACTGCTGATTGCCGATGAGCCGACAACCGCTCTGGACGTCACGGTGCAGGCGCAGATCCTGCACCTGCTGCGCGAGCTGCGTGACGAGCTGAACATGAGCCTGCTGTTTATCACCCACAACCTGAGCATTGTGAAAAAGCTGGCGGACAGCGTGGCCGTTATGCAAAACGGACGCTGCGTTGAGCAAAACCGCGCCGCCGCCCTGCTCAGTGCTCCACAGCACCCGTATACGCAGCGCCTGCTGGATAGCGAACCGTCAGGCGATCCGGTCCCCCTGCGCGCAGACAGCGTGCCGATATTGCAGGTGAAGGATCTCGCCGTCTCGTTTCCGGTGCGCAAAGGCATACTGCGGCGCGTCGTTGACCACACAATTGTGCTAAAAAACGTCAGTTTTTCGCTGCGACCGGGGGAATCGCTCGGGCTGGTTGGCGAGTCAGGCTCGGGTAAAAGCACCACCGGCCTGGCGCTGCTGCGCTTAATTGCCTCACGGGGGGATATTATTTTCGACGGTATGCCACTGCACGACTGGAACCGTCGTCAGATGCTTCCCGTGCGTCCGCGTATGCAGGTTGTTTTTCAGGATCCGAATTCGTCGCTCAACCCACGCCTGAGCGTGTTGCAAATCATCGAAGAGGGGCTGCGCGTTCATCGCCCTGAACTGACGACCCGGCAGCGCGAAGACGACGTGATGCGCGTGATGGTGGAGGTAGGCCTGGATCCCGACACGCGGCATCGCTACCCGGCTGAATTTTCCGGCGGACAGCGCCAGCGCATTGCGATAGCCCGCGCGCTTATCTTAAAACCGGAGCTGATCATTCTTGATGAGCCAACGTCTTCACTCGACAGAACGGTGCAGGCGCAGATCCTGGCACTGCTAAAAGACTTGCAGGAAAAGCACCGCCTTGCCTATATCTTCATCAGTCATGATTTACAGGTGGTGCGTGCGCTGTGCCATCAGGTGATTGTGCTTCGTCAGGGAGAGGTTGTCGAGCAGGGGGAGTGTCAACGCATTTTCGCCGCGCCAACGCAAAACTATACGCGCCAGCTGCTGCAGGCAGACTAGCGCTTAGAAGGGATAGTGACCAGAGAAAGGCTCGGCAATCGCCACGCCAAAGTTTTTCAGTCGACAGGTGGCGGCAAATTCGTCCTGGCTGTTGACGAACAGGCAAGGCTCGCCTTCGCACTCCAGCACGGAGCTGACCACTTCGATATCCGTCAACGCCTGGCTAAGACGTTCCATTACCGGCCATGCGTTTTCATCGCTCGGGCTTAGCAGCTTAAGCGCAACCAGACAATTCTCGCACTCTTTACCACTTTGCGGAATCGGTTCAACTTTTGAACCTGCAAAACCTGCCGACCAGCGATAGCTCTGGGGCAAGCGATGGACAATGGAGAGTTGTAATGTATTCACGTTCGTTCCCCGGAAGCAAAATTTACTTCACAATTTATTTACATTTATAGTAACACATCATCGCTAACCTGCACTGTTCAGCGCTTTTTATAGGAGTGGCAGCCTCGCGTCGGGGCTATATGTACCCGTTTCTGCGATCTAACTCAACCTTTTTAAATACAATGATGTGACTTTTTACACAAATAGATTTTACATAAAAGAAACAAACAGAGGGTAAACGAACGGGGGTTTGGTTGACATGTGTCAAAAAAAAGGCCCGAGTTGGGCCTTATTTGTGCGCTAGTTCGCGACTTTTCGCGACCGGCTGGCGTACAGGTAAAAAAGAACCGAGCTTGTGGCGCAGAAAGCGATGGCCCAGAGCATCGGCCAGGCCGTGTTAAAGGTCGCCAGCGAGAGCAGCGCCCCCACAATCGCGCCGATGCCGAAGCGGAAGGTCCCCGCCAGCGACGATGCCGTTCCTGCCATGTGGGGAAACTCGTCGAGGATCACCGCCATCGCATTGGAGGAGATCATCGACACACAGCCGACAAACGCCGCAACCCCTATCACCAGCGCCCAGAAACCGACGCCAAAGAAGGCACTCACCACCAGCCATATCGCCATCACGAACTGGATCCACAGCCCGGCGCGGAACATATTCAACGCCCCAACGCGCCGTACGAAGCGGCTGTTAATGATGGTCATCACAAACAGGAACACGATGTTCAGCGCGAAGTAATAGCCAAAGTGCTGCGGGGAGACGTGGTTCAGCTCAATGTAGACAAACGGCCCGGCGCTCAGGAACGAGAACATCCCGGCGAAGCTGAAGCCGCTTGCCAGCATGTAGCTCAGCACGCGCTTGTGGCGGAACAGAGAAGCGAAGTTCCCGAGCGTGGTACGGATGTGGAACTTCTGCCGACGCTCAACGGGCAGCGTTTCATCAATAAAGAAGAAAATCATCGCCGACGCCAGCAGCGCGGCAATGGCCAGGATCCAGAAAATCGCATGCCAGCTGAACCACACCAGCACCGCGCCGCCCACCATTGGCGCAACCAGCGGGGCAATGGTGGTCACCAGCATGACAAACGACATCATGCGGGAGAACTCTTCTTTCGGGTAGATATCACGCATCAGGGCGTTAATCACCACGCTTGCCGCAGCTGCCGCCAGGCCGTGGAAAAAGCGCATGACGATCAGGTGATCGATTGTCTGCGCCAGGGCACAGGCCACCGCTGCGCCAGCAAAGATTAACGTCCCGCCAAGGATAACCGGTTTACGCCCGAGGCTGTCTGCCAGCGGTCCGTACAGCAGCTGACCGATAGCAAAACCGAGAATATAGGTGCTGAGCGTCATCTGGGCGCTGCCCGCCGGTACGCCAAACTGCTCGGAAATCACTGGCAGCGCGGGGAGATACATATCGATAGACAGCGGCATCAGCATGGCCAGCAGGCCAAGAATGAAGACGATTTTGAAAGACGAGTGTGGCCTGGTGGTCACAGGGTTCTCCTGAAATTAACGCGAAGGTACGCCTACGCTGGCGATCTCTTCTTCCGTCAGCGGGCGGTATTCGCCTGGCGCAAGTTCCGGATCGAGTTCAATGGCGCCAATGCGCTCGCGATGCAGACCTACCACCCGGTTGCCCACGGCGGCAAACATCCGTTTCACCTGGTGGTAGCGCCCTTCGCTGATGGTCAGACGGACTTCCGTCGGGGTGATAACCTCCAGCACTGCCGGTCTGGTGAGATCTTTTTCATTGTGCAGCTGAACGCCTTTCGCAAAGTGTTCTGCCGTATCGTCCGCCACTGGCGACTCCAGCGTAACCAGGTAGGTCTTCTCGCAGTGGTGGCGCGGAGAGGTAATGCGGTGCGACCACTGGCCGTCATCGGTCATCAGTACCAGACCGGTGGTGTCGATATCCAGACGACCGGCGGCGTGCAGCTTGTGCGCGACCGGCTCATCCAGGAAATAGAGCACCGTCGGGTGATCGGGGTCGTCCGTTGAGCAGACGTAGCCTTCCGGCTTGTGGAGCATGAAGTAGCGCGGGCCGTTCTGCTGGGTAAGCGTGTTACCGTCATACTCTACCTGATGTTCAGGCTGGAGTTTGAACGCCGTATCTTTCACAATGTCGCCATCCACGGTAACGCGGCTGGCGCGTATCTCGCGCCCTGCAATAGCGCGGCTTACGCCGAGTTGCTGAGCGATAAACTTATCAAGTCGCATGAAATCTTTTTAGCCTTAATGGTGCTGGAAGTCGGACAACGCGCCCGAAAAAGAAGCAGTCAAGAACGGTTCAGTATAATGGTCTGGTTGCGCCACTCAAGGGAAAAAGTTTCGTGGCATACTCTATGCGAAATAACTAAACCGAGACCTCATGACTTTCACACTCCGCCCCTATCAGCAGGAAGCCGTTGACGCCACCCTGGCCTGGTTTCGAAAACACACAACGCCTGCGGCCATTGTGCTCCCCACTGGCGCGGGCAAAAGCCTGGTGATTGCCGAGCTGGCACGTCTGGCGCGCGGGCGCGTGCTGGTGCTGGCGCACGTCAAAGAGCTGGTCGCGCAGAACCACGCCAAATATTGTGCGCTCGGGCTGGACGCCGACATCTTCGCCGCCGGGCTGAAACGCAAAGAGAGCCACGGTAAAGTGGTGTTTGGCAGCGTGCAGTCGGTTGCCCGTAACCTGGAGCAGTTTCGCAGCGAGTTTTCGCTGCTGATCGTCGACGAGTGCCACCGCATCAGCGATGACGACGACAGCCAGTATCAGCAGATCCTGACGCATCTGAAAACGGTAAACCCGCAGATTCGCCTGCTCGGGCTGACCGCGACGCCCTTTCGCCTGGGTAAAGGCTGGATCTACCGTTTCCACTATCACGGCATGGTGCGCGGGGACGAAAAAGCGCTGTTCAGCGACTGCATCTACGAGCTTCCGCTGCGGTACATGATTAAGCACGGCTATCTGACGCCACCCGAGCGGCTGGATATGCCCGTGGTGCAGTACGACTTCAGCCGACTCCAGGCGCAGAGCAACGGATTGTTCAGCGAAGCGGACCTCAATCATGAGCTGAAAAAGCAGCAGCGGATCACGCCGCATATCATCAGCCAGATTGAAGAGTTCGCCCGGACACGCAAAGGGGTAATGATTTTCGCCGCCACCGTCGAGCACGCGAAAGAGATCACCGGCCTGCTGCCCGCTGACGATGCCGCGCTTATCACCGGCGATACCCCCGGCCCGGAGCGTGACGCGTTGATTGAGGCTTTCAAGGCGCAGCAGTTCCGCTATCTGGTCAACGTATCCGTGCTGACCACCGGCTTTGATGCCCCGCACGTCGACCTGATCGCCATTTTGCGCCCGACCGAATCGGTCAGCCTGTATCAGCAGATCGTCGGGCGCGGGCTGCGCCTGGCGCCGGGGAAAACCGACTGTTTGATCCTGGACTACGCCGGGAACCCACACGATCTTTACGCGCCGGAAGTGGGCGCGCCGAAAGGCAAAAGTGACAACGTGCCGGTTCAGGTCTTTTGTCCCGCCTGCGGATTCGCTAACACCTTCTGGGGCAAAACCACCGCTGACGGCACGCTGATTGAACATTTTGGCCGGCGCTGCCAGGGCTGGTTTGAAGATGACGACGGCCATCGCGAACAGTGCGATTTCCGCTTCCGCTTTAAAAACTGCCCGCAGTGCAACGCGGAGAACGATATTGCCGCCCGTCGCTGCCGGGAATGCGACACGGTGCTGGTCGACCCGGACGACATGCTCAAAGCCGCGCTGAAGCTGAAAGACGCGCTGGTGCTTCGCTGTTCCGGCATGGCGCTGCAGCCGGGGGCGGACGAAAAAGGCGAATGGTTAAAAATTACTTATTACGATGAGGACGGCGCAGACGTCAGCGAGCGGTTCAGGTTACACACGCCTGCCCAGCGAATGGCGTTTGAGCAGCTGTTTATCCGCCCGCATACCCGCACGCCGGGGGTGCCCCTGCGCTGGATAACGGTTGCCGATATCGTGCATCAGCAGGCGTTACTGCGCCATCCCGATTTCGTGGTTGCCCGTCAAAAAGGCCAGTACTGGCAGGTGCGTGAAAAGGTCTTTGACTACGAAGGCCGCTTTCGCCGGGCAAATGAATTACGCGGCTGACGGGACTTTTCGTTGATGTGCGGGGCGTTTGAGTATAAAATGCCGCCCGCTTCACATCCGTGAGGCAGAACACTCACCTGCTGCTGGGTCGCCTGTAGTAGGGTTTTAAATACAGAGAGAAATCTATGTTCACTATCGAAGCAGAAGTACGTAACGTGCAGGGTAAGGGTGCGAGCCGCCGCCTGCGTAACGCTAACAAGTTCCCGGCTATCGTTTACGGTGGCGAAGCTGCTCCAGTTGCAATCGAACTGGATCACGACAAAGTATGGAACATGCAGACTAAAGCTGAATTCTACAGCGAAGTTCTGACCATCGTTGTTGGCGGTAAAGAAGAAAAAGTGAAAGTTCAGGCTGTTCAGCGTCACCCGTTCAAGCCAAAACTGTCTCACATCGACTTCGTTCGCGCGTAATCGCAAACTCGTCGAGAAAAACCCCGCTTCTGCGGGGTTTTTTTATGGCCGTTATTTACCGCCCGAGGTGCGGCGCTGCAGCTGATCGCGCAGGTTCGGCGGTGTGCCTTTGATGGTCAGCGTATCGGTCGCCGGATCCCAGAAGATACGTTCCCCCAGCAGCATGGCATCAAAGTTGATGGTTAAGCCGCCACCGCTGCCGGCAAATTTCGTCAGCTGACGCAGCGTGCTGCGATCCGCCGGGAAGCTCTCTTCAAGCTCATAGCCTTTTTCGGCGGTAAACTCCTGGAAGCTCACTTCGCTGACGCCCGCCAGCTCTTTAGAGAGCGACTCCAGTTCAATCTCCTCCCCCGCCTGAAGCTGTTCGTTACAGTAGCTGTAAACCTGCTGACGCACGTTCTGGCGCTCGGATTTGTCGAGCTGCGCTTCTGAGGTGAAGTCATCCACCGCCTGCAGCAGACCTTTGTTCTGCGCTTTCGCGTTCAGCCCTTCGCTCGCGCCGAGGAAGTCCATGAAGAAATCGGCCACTTTGCGGCCCACGCGGCCTTTCAGGAAGGTCAGATAACGGGTGGATTCTGGGTTGGTTTCCCATTCGGTCAAATCGATACGCGCGACGATATCCGCATGATTGATATCGAGATAGTGCGTGGAGCTGATGTCCAGTTGCTCGTTGACGCGCATGCTGCTTAAGTTGTTCAGCACCGTGACCAGTAAATACTCCACCGCCAGGTAACGGTAGTGGCAGAACAGCACGATACCGCCGTCAGCAAACGGGTATTTCGCCAGTTCATCACGCAAACGACCGGTTGCCGCGCGGCTGAACGCCAGGAAATCTTCTTCGCCCTGACGCTGCAGGCGCAGGCTATCAGCCAGTTCGCTCTCTTCGCTGAACAGGCCATAGGCTTTATTTTTTGCGCTGTAGACGCGGTGTAACTCCGCCATCATCTCTACAACGGTAGGCGTTGGTTCAAGTAACGAATCGCGCAGCACCACCTCAAGGGTTTGCTCATCACGCTTGATAAGCTGGTGCAAGGCAATCTGGTTGATTTCCAGACTCATGATAAACTCTCCTTTTAGACCGGGCGGTATTCAACCACCACCAACGCATGTGTGCAACAGAAGATAAAAAAGGGGAAAAAAAGCTGTTGCTACGGTAATATGTTGCCCTCTTATCAACAGACTGATTTTGATTTATGCCACAACATTCCCGCTACAGTGATGAACACGTTGAACAATTGCTCAGTGAGCTGGTCAACGTACTGGAAAAACACAAAACGCCGACCGATCTCTCCCTGATGGTACTGGGAAATATGGTCACCAACCTTATCAATACCAGCGTTGCTCCGGCTCAGCGTCAGGCGATCGCCAAATCTTTCGCCCAGGCACTGCAGTCATCTGTTAGCGACGACCAGGCCCACTAAGGGAAACGAACAACAGTTTATGGTGACGAATCGTCAGCGCTACCGTGAAAAAGTCTCCCAGATGGTTAGCTGGGGGCACTGGTTTGCCCTGTTCAACATCCTGTTGGCGATGGTGATTGGCTGTCGTTATCTGTTTGTCGCGGACTGGCCCACTACCTTAACCGGGCGTGTCTACTCCTGGATAAGCGTTGTCGGTCACTTTAGCTTTTTGGTGTTCGCTACCTATCTGCTGATCCTGTTTCCCCTGACGTTTGTCGTCATGTCGCAGCGTCTGATGCGCTTCCTGTCCGCGATCCTCGCGACAGCGGGCATGACGCTGTTGCTTATCGACAGTGAAGTCTTTACCCGTTTCCACCTGCATCTCAACCCCATCGTCTGGGAGCTGGTCATTAACCCTGACCAAAACGAGACCGCACGTGACTGGCAGCTGATGTTTATCAGCGTGCCCATTATTCTCCTGATTGAGATGCTCTTTGCCACCTGGAGTTGGCAAAAACTCCGCAGCCTGACGCGACGTCGCCATTATGCGAAGCCGGTCGCGGCGCTGTTTTTCATCTCTTTTATCAGCTCGCACATCATGTATATCTGGGCAGATGCGAACTTCTATCGCCCGATTACCATGCAACGCGCCAACCTGCCGCTCTCCTACCCGATGACCGCGCGTCGCTTCCTTGAGAAGCACGGCCTGCTGGATGCTCAGGAGTATCAACGTCGTCTGGTTGAGCAAGGTAATCCGGAAGCGGTCAGCGTGCAGTACCCGCTGAGCGATCTGCGCTACCGCGATATGGGTCGCGGCCAGAACGTCTTGCTGATCACCGTGGACGGTCTGAACTATTCCCGTTACGAGAAACAGATGCCGGCGCTGGCCGACTTCGCCGGACAGAACATCACCTTTACGCAGCATATGAGCTCTGGTAACACCACCGACGCGGGGATCTTCGGCCTGTTTTACGGCATTTCCCCAGGCTATATGGACGGTGTGCTGGCCGCACGTATTCCGGCGGCGCTGATCACCGGGCTGAATCAGCAGGGATATCAGTTAGGCTTATTTGCCTCAGACGGCTTTAACAGCGCGCTGTATCGCCAGGCGTTGCTGTCTGATTTCTCCCTGCCTGCACCGCGTAGCCAGTCCGATGAGCAGACCGCCAACCAGTGGGTTAACTGGCTGCAGCGCTATGCTCAGGAAGATAACCGCTGGTTCTCGTGGGTTGCCTTTAACGGCACCACGCTTGATGACAGCAATCAAAAAGGCTTTGCTCGCCGCTACAGCCGTGCTGCGGATGATGTCGATGCGCAAATTGCGCGCGTGCTGAAGGCACTTCGCGACTCTGGCAAGCTCGACAATACGGTCGTAATTATTACTGCGGGTCACGGCGTGCCGCTGGGCGATGAGACTAAAAATATGGACTGGTCTCGTCCTAACCTGCACGTCCCGCTGGTCATTCACTGGCCGGGCACCCCTGCTCAGCGCGTCACGATGCTGACCGATCATAAAGACGTCATGACCACGCTTATGCAGCGTCTGCTGCACGTCAGTACGCCAGCAAATGAATATTCGCAGGGACAGGATCTCTTCAGCGCCACGCGCCGACATGACTGGGTCACGGCAGCTGGCGGCAACACCCTGGCGGTAACGACGCCGGCGCTGACGCTGGTGCTGAACAGCAACGGCAGCTACCAGACGTATAATCTTCAGGGTGAGAAGCTCAAGGATCAGAAGCCGCAGCTCAGCCTGCTGCTGCAGGTGCTGACGGATGAGAAACGCTTCATCGCTAACTGATTAATTATAAACCAGTTAGCGTGGTCTCCCCTTGCATTCAAAAAGGATTCGAGTAGTATTCCTTTTATGCGTCGGCACGTAGCGCAGCCTGGTAGCGCACCGTCATGGGGTGTCGGGGGTCGGAGGTTCAAATCCTCTCGTGCCGACCAATCAAATACAAAAAACCCGCCTTATGGCGGGTTTTTTTATGGCTGACGCTCAGGCTTAGTGCTTGTCGCGCTCCCCGAGGAAGAAGATCCCCAGCGGAATGGCGAGCAGAACGGTGAAGACCAGACTGTAGACAAAGATCATCGCCGACTGCAGCACATACATGCTGGTGGTCCAGGCGGAGAGCGGAATATTGTACTGCTCGATCACGCCCACAATGGTTGCCCGGCCAACGCACGCAGCGGCAATCAAAAACACAACCAGTAATGCCAGTAAAAACTTGCGGCCTTCAGCTGTTTTCAGTTTTGCACGAACCATCTTTCTCTTCCCTTTACAGATGAATAACATTTTTAACGCTTAAAATAACACGATCTCCCCCTCGACTCCACACCAGCACGAAAGACCAGTGACATCGCCATCAGGCAGTGTATTCATCCATACATAATGAAAATGTAAGTAAATCACTCCAATCATTCATTTGAATTATGCTAATCTGGCAGCGAACGTTTTGACATAGACATAAAGGGATAACTGTGAAAAACGCACCTAAATTTGCCATCGCCCTGCTGGCTGCAGCCTGCGTCAGCACCAGCGCATTCGCCACCGACACCAAAAACGATCAGCCTCTGGAAAAAGTAGCCCCTTATCCGCAAGCGGAAAAGGGGATGAAGCGTCAGGTTATTCAGGTTCCGGCCCAGGAAAATGAAGCCAACTTCAAAGTTGAGTTGCTGATTGGTCAGACGCTGGAAGTGGACTGTAACCACCACCGTCTGGGCGGCAAGCTGGAGAGCAAAACCCTGGAAGGCTGGGGTTACGACTACTACGTCTTTGATAAAGTGACTTCTCCGGTCTCCACTATGATGGCCTGCCCGGACGGCAAAAAAGAGAAGAAATTTGTGACCGCGTATCTGGGTGACAACAGTCTGCTGCGCTACAACAGCAAGCTGCCTATCGTGGTATACACGCCTGAAAATGTGGATGTGAAGTATCGCATCTGGAAGGCGGATGAGAACGTTGGGCAAGCGGTAATTCGTTGAAAAAATTCGGGTGACGGCTTCGCCTTACCCGACCTGCAACACAGCACCGAACGTAAGCCGGGTAAGCGTTAGCGCCACCCGGCTTTTTTATATTACAGTGCGATATCCGCGACCGGTTTGTTTTCCGGCTGAGGTTTCAGCTCTGCCTTAGGTGCCGCGTCGGCGGCCTGCGGCTTGATGTACTGCAACTGCAGCACGCGGCTGGTGTATTCCAGCTCTTGTTCCGTCGCCTCAACGTTACCGTTCAGCTTCGTGCCGTAAGATGGAATGATGGTTTTCAGCTTCGCCTGCCATTCCGGGCTGGCGACTTTATCTTTAAACACTTTTTCCATCAGGTGCAGCATGATCGGTGCCGCGGTGGACGCGCCCGGTGATGCACCCAGCAGGGCAGCAATCGTCCCGTCTTTATCGCTCACCACTTCGGTACCCAGACGCAGTACCCCGCCCTCTTTAGGATCGCGTTTGATGATCTGCACGCGCTGGCCCGCCTGCCACAGACGCCAGTCCTCTTTTTTCGCCTGCGGATAGTACTCTTTCAGCGCCTCGAAGCGTTCTTCGTCAGAGAGCATCACCTGGCTAATTAGGTATTTCACCAGGTCGAAGTTATCCAGACCGACGTCGATCATAGGCTTCACGTTAGAGGTGGTGGTCGCGCTCAGCAGATCCCACAGCGAACCATTTTTCAGGAACTTGGTCGAGAAGGTTGCGAACGGCCCGAACAGCACCACGCGCTTGCCGTCAAGCATACGGGTATCGATGTGCGGAACGGACATCGGCGGCGCGCCGACAGAGGCCTGGCCGTACACTTTCGCCAGGTGACGGTTTACCACTTCAGGGTTTTCAGATACCAGGAACTGGCCGCCTACCGGGAAGCCCGCATAGCCATCCGCTTCAGGAATACCGGTCTCCTGCAGCAGCTTCAGCGCTGCCCCGCCTGCACCAATAAAGACGAACTTCGCTTTAATGACGTGCTCGGCTTCGTTGTTTTTCAGATCGGCAACGGTCACGCTCCAGCTGTTATCCGCGTTGCGCTTGAAGCCGCGTACTTCGGTGTTAAGCTGCAGCGTGAAGTTGTTTTTCTTCTGCAGGGAGCCAACCAGCTGACGGGTGATCTCACCGTAGTTCACGTCGGTACCAATTTCGGTACGGGTCGCCGCGACTTTCTGGTTCGGGTCACGACCTTCCATTACCAGCGGTGCCCACTCTTTAATTTGGGCGTGATCTTCAGAGTATTTCATGCCGCGGAACAGGGTGCTCTGCTGCAGGGCAGCGTAGCGCGCGCGCAGGAAGTTAACGTTCTGGTCGCCCCACACGAAGCTCATGTGCGGAACGGTGTTGATAAAGGAGTGCGGGTTTTGCAGCACGCCGCTGTTAACCTGGTGAGACCAGAACTGACGAGAGATCTGGAACGCTTCGTTGATCTCTACCGCCTTCTCGATACTAATGGAACCGTCCTTTTTCTGCGGCGTGTAGTTCAGTTCCATGAGTGCCGAATGCCCGGTACCGGCGTTGTTCCAGCCGTTAGAGCTCTCCTTCGCCACGCCATCAAGGCGCTCGACCATGGTCATCGACCAGTCCGGCTGGAGTTCGTGCAGATAGGTGCCCAGCGTAGCGCTCATGATGCCGCCACCAATTAAAAGGACGTCCGTTTCCTGCTCTTCAGGCGTGTCGGCTTTCGCCGCCAGGGAGACGGTATTCAGTCCCACAGCCAGAGAAAAGAGCATGGCAGTCATTTTTTTCATAATTTATGCCTTCGTTGAATAGTACGTGATGCGTGGAAATTGCAGGTGAAACAGCTGCGCGGGAACGGTAGCAACTTTTAAATATTGTTTAAAGGTTACGAAATTATTGTAATTGTGAAATTTAATGATGGATTGTTTGTAGGGGATTGCGCGTGCCGCTGGCAATGGTCGGTTTTTGTGGCTACTATGCTGCACTTTGTGATCGCGCGCACGGAAGCCTGCCCTAACCTGCGAATTGTTATGTCATTACCCATCTCCCAAGAAAATCACGTTGCTAACGTACTTCGATCGCCATCGAGTCTGATGCGCGAAACGCTGGCGGGCGTAATTACCGCGCTGGCGCTGATCCCCGAGGTCATCTCGTTTTCCGTCGTCGCGGGCGTAGACCCGAAAGTGAGCCTGGTCGCCTCCGTGGTTCTCTGTCTGGCCCTGTCCGTGCTCGGTGGTCGCCCGGCCATGGTGACGGCTGCCGCAGGCTCCGTTGCGCTGGTGATTGGTCCGATGGTGCATCAGCACGGCGTGCAGTACATCCTGCCTGCGGTCCTGATGGCCGGGGCTATCCAGATCCTGTTTGGCGTGCTGGGCATGGCGCGGTTAATGCGCTTTATCCCCCAGTCGGTGATGACCGGGTTTGTAAACGCCCTCGGCATTTTGATTTTCTTCGCCCAGGTTCCGCACTTCTGGAGCAAAAGCCCGCTGATTGTCGGCCTGTTTGTCCTGACGCTGCTGATTGTGCTGTGGGTTCCGCGCTACATCAAAAGCGTCCCCTCGCCGCTGATCGCCATCGTGGTGTTAACCCTTTTCACCGTCACCAGCGGACAGATCCTGCCCACCGTCGGCGATGAAGGCTCTATGAGTGGCGGCTTGCCGGGGCTGACGCAGCTGCTTGTTCCGCTGAATCTGCACACGCTGTCCATCATCTGGCCGTGCGCACTGAGTATTGCTTTTGTCGGTCTGCTGGAGTCGCTGCTGACGGCGAAGCTGGTGGATGAGCTGACCGTCACCCCGTCAAGCAAGCGCCGGGAAAGCATCGGGCTGGGCGTGGGTAATATCATGGCCGGGCTGTATGGCGGTATTGCAGGCTGTGCGATGATTGGACAAACCATCGTCAACGTTGAGATGGGCAAAGGCCGCAGCCGCATTTCAACCGTTGCGGCGGGCATTGTGCTGCTGGTGCTGGTCACCGCGCTCAGCGAGGTGATGGCGAAAATACCGATGGCTGTTCTGGCCGGGATCATGGCCATCGTGGCCATTAAAACCTTCAGCTGGCATAGTATTCAGCCTGCGACGTTAAAACACGCCCCGATTGCCGAAACGGTCGTGATGCTGGTCACCGTGGCGGCAACGGTCTACACCGGTAATCTGGCGATTGGCGTGCTGGGCGGGATTGTGATGATGGTTATCCTGCCCGCCCGACTTAAGCGCACGCCTCGGGTTACAGAAGAAAAATCGTCGCCAGCCCAAGAAAAATAAAGAAACCGCCGGTATCGGTAATGGCAGTGATCATCACGCTCGACCCCACTGCGGGGTCGCGCTTGAGCTTGGTCATCGTCAGCGGAATAATGACCCCCATCATTGAGGCCACCAGCAGGTTTAACACCATTGCCAGCATCATCACCCCGCCGAGCGCCATATCATCGTACAGCCACCAGGTGATGCCCCCCATGATCCCGCCCCACACCAGGCCGTTGATCAGCGCCACGCCCATCTCCCTGAAAATCAGAAAGGCGAAGTTGCCGGGCTGAATGTTTTCCAGCGCCAGCGCGCGGACGATCATGGTGATGGTCTGATTACCGGTGTTGCCGCCGATCCCTGCCACAATGGGCATCAGCGAGGCCAGCGCCACCAGTTGTGAAATGGTATGTTCAAAGCCGTCAATCACGCGCGAGGCGATGAACGCGGTACAGAGATTGATGGCCAGCCACGCCCAGCGCGTTTTGACAGCCTTGCCGACGGAGGCGTGAACGTCATCTTCGGCGCTGATCCCCCCGAGGGCACGTAAATCGTTATCGGTCTCTTCGTAGACCACATCGACGATCTCGTCGATGGTGAGACGCCCCATCAGTTTGCCCACTGAATCCACCACTGCCGCACTCACTAGGTTGTCACGCTCGAAGGTACGCGCGGCTTTTTCCGCGTCATCTTCCGGCGAGAAGACCATCGGTTCGTTCTCCATCACCTCACTCACCCGCCGCTGGGTGCTGTTGAGCAGAATAGTTTTCAGCTCCAGCTCGCCAAGCAGGGTTTTATCCCGTGAGGTGACAAACAGCTTATCGGTGTTGTCCGGCATATCGCCCAGGCGACGCAGATAGCGCTGCACCGTCCCGAGGGTCACATCCGGGCGCACCATGATGACGCCAAACTCCATGATCGCGCCGACGCTGTTTTTTTCGTAGTGCATCACCTGACGCACCCGCGCGCGCTCTTCCGCCGGCAGGGACGCCAGCAGTCGCCCGGTCAGGTTTCGCGGCAGGTGCTGAACCAGGTAAATCTGCTCGTCGATGTCGAGCGTTTGCAGGGCATCCAGAATGGCCTTGTCGCTCATCTCATCGATGAGGTCATCCCAGACGTTTTCGGACGCCTCAAGCAGGACCTGACCACGCTCGTGATCCTGTACCAGCCGCCACAGGGCGTGGCGTTCTTCCGAAGGGAGTGCTTCAAGGGTGTCCGCCAGGTCGGGCGGGGGCAAGTGAGCAACCAGCGCTCCTACCTCAGCAATATCGTCGGATAACGTACCGACATCATATTGCTCAGCCAGGGTCAGTTTACCCAGTAAAGCAGACGTAACCGCTTTATCGGTAGTGAGAAGCCAGATAAGACGCGCACGTTCCTGATCGCGCACCCTGGCGCTGTTTTTGCTTAATACCGACATCAATCATAAATCCATGAAATGAGATGGCATTAAGCATAGCGCGGGGATATGTAAATAAGAATAAACAACGGGGCGGGATGGAGAAAAAAGCGGCATATCGTGCTAAACAGCGTACACGGCGTTGCTACCTTCGCACGGGCGTAAACATGCCGGGTGAGGCGAAGCCACCACCCGGCACAATCGCACTCAGGCCGTACGGGCCACCGCATCACGTGAAGCCGCGTCGCGCTCTTCGCCGGTCAGCTCGCTGAGCTTCCCGTCGCGCATCTCCAGCAGACGATCGGCATGGATGAAGTAGTGATCGTCATGGCTGATGGCAAAAATGGTCTTGCCCATCTCCTGCATCAGCGGCAGAAGCACCTGATAAAACTCACGGCGGAAGTGCGGGTCCTGATCGGCTGCCCACTCGTCCAGCAGGATGATGTCGCGCTCTTCAGCCAGCGCCAGCAGCAGCGCCACGCGCTTTTTCTGCCCCTTGGAGAGCTTCAGGTTGAGGATCTTGCCGTCCTGCAATTCCAGCTTGTGCGACATTTGCAGGTGCGCAAGCCATTTGTCCACCAGCGCAGGGTCCGCCTGCTGCCCTTCCGGCCCCAGCAGGTGGTCGAACAGCCAGACGTCGGTGAATACCGCCGAGAAGAGTTTGCGGTAATCCTCCGGCTTTTCTGCGTTCAGCGCTTTGCCATCAAGCAAAATTTCGCCTGACTGCGGCTGGTACAGCCCGGTCAGCAGCATCGCCAGCGTCGATTTTCCGCTGCCGTTGCCGCCAATCAGGAACAGCAGCTCGCCGCGGTGAATCGTCAGGTTTACCGGCCCGACGGAAAACGCGTTGTCCTGATAGCGGAAGGTGACGTCGCGCAGTTCCAGCGTTTGCCAGTGCGGGAAGGCCTGCGGGCGCGGGAACTCGGCTTTGAACGGCGCGAGGTCGAATTTTTTAAGTTTGTTAAACGCCACCTGAGCACTCAGCAGCGTGGGCAGCGCGCCGACAGCGGAAAGCAGCGGCGTGCGCAGGAACAACAGCGTCAGCGAGTAGGTTGCCGCCACGTTGGTATCGGCCCAGCCCAGGCTATTTGCCATCCAGAACACCAGGCCAATCGCCCCCAGCATCATAATGTTCGACCAGTTCACCGCGCTAAGATGGAAGGTATCGGCCCGGATAATATGGTGCCGGTATTCGCGCGCATCGGGCGTATACAGGTGGTTAAAGATATGCTCGGCACGCTCGCGGTTCAGCGTCAGCTCCTTGCGCCCTTCCAGTACCGTCTGGTAATCGTTATAGAGCTTATCTTCGGTTTCGCGCAGCACCGCCATGTGTTTATAGACGCGCGATACCAGCAGGAAGCCGCCCCAGATGGTAATGACGATCCACAGCGCGGTCACGGCCAGCATTTTGGTGGAAAGCCAGGCCAGATAGGCCGCCGAGCCAAAGGTCAGAATGATCCCCTGCACCAGTTCCGGCAGACGCACAAACGCAATGGTGATGGCACGTACGTCGCTGGTCAGCCCTGCCAGCAGAGAGGCGCTGCCAAGCTGCTCAATGCGCTCAACGTGGGTATCCATGATCCGTTTGATGAATTCGCTTCGCAGACGGAAAACGAAATGGTGGCCAAGCGCGGTCAGGGCCAGCTGTGAGCCAAGCGTCACCGCCATCAGTAGCAGCAGTAATCCCAGGAATTCCGGCAAAACGGAGAGTGAAGTGTCGACCATTTCAATCAAACGCACGTTGATGAAAGCAATCAGGCCAATCCCCAACGCGGCGCTGGCAAGGCTTAGGGCCATTACCGCAATAAAAGGCCAGCGATACTGACGCCAGACAAGAAGAAGTAGTTGCATGCAGAGCAATCCGGACAATAAAAAACAGCCAGCAGTGTAAACTGCCTTGCGCCTACATCAAGAATAATTCTTATTTTTATTCGCTGTACGCTGCCTGCCGGAAGGTCAGGTTGTAACGGTATTCCCCCGTCATAGGATGAACGCCAGGCTTAAGAGGCTGAATACCGTGGTAATACAGGCGGGATTCCCGGCCCCAGACCACCACGTCGCCATGCTCCAGCATCAGGCGTTTCAGGGGATCGCTGCGTTTTAACCCGCCAAACTGAAACACGGCAGGTAGCCCTAAGGAGACGGAAACAATGGGTGCGCGCAGGTCCGGCTCATCCTTATCCTGGTGCAACGACAGCTTTGCTCCGACGGCGTAGCGGTTTATCAGACAGGCGTCGGGCTGAAATTCGGGATACCCCGCTTCGATGGCTGCCTCGTGGCACAGAGCCTCAAAAACCGCAGGCACGGGCGGCCAGGGGTGGCCGGTGACCGGGTCTTCCGGGGCGTATAAATAGCCGCGGGCATTGGTTGCCCAGCCCAGCGGCCCGCAGTTGGTCATCGCGACAGACATGGTGTAGCCGCCGGGCGTCACCATGTGGCGAAACGGCGAGATGGCCGCCACGTCGTTGATGCCGTCGAGCAGCGCCTTCGCGCGCGTAAGCGCAAAGCGTCGCAGGATCACCGCCCCGGGAGCCAGCGGCTCCTGCCAGGGTTCAGCCTCCGCAAAAAGATCGAGCATTAGCCCTCCAGCTTTTTTGCCTCACGTTGTAATAATAGCGTCTTGCGGGCGGTTCCCCAGCGATAGCCCGACAGAGCCCCGTCGTTACGCACCACGCGGTGACAAGGGATCACAATCGCCAGCGTATTCGCCGCGCAGGCTCCCGCCACGGCACGCACGGCATTGGGTTTGCCAATGGCCTTCGCCACCTGCTGATAGCTTAGCGTTTCACCGGCCGGAATGGCGCGTAACGCCTGCCAGACCTGCTGCTGGAAGGCCGTGCCGCGAATATCCAGCGGCAGCGCCAGCGGTATCCTGTGGCTGTCGATACTGGCGATAACCTGATGAATGCGCTGAGCAAACTCGCCCTGCATAGGCTCGCGCGCCGCGTTGGAAAACAGCGTTCGCAGCTCCTCTTCAAGTGCCGCGTCATTATCCCCCAGCAGTATCGCGCAGATCCCGCGCTCGCTTTCCGCCACCAGGCTGCGGCCCAGGGAACAGTCAACGAGGGTATAGCGCACCGCGATATCCCCCCTGCGATACTGTTTTGCCGTCATTCCCAGTGCGCCATCGGCTTTGCGGTAATAGCTGCTGCTGTCCGGAAAACCGGCGTTCAGTACGGCATCGGTAATGTTCTCGCCCTGAGCAAGCGCAGTACGCAGGCGCTGCGCCCGCGCGGCCTGCTGCCAGGCCTTCGGCGTCATGCCGGTCACGGATTTAAACAGACGATGGAAATGGAACGGGCTGACGGCAACCTGCCGGGCCAGCGCCTCCAGACTCAGGGCCGGATCCTGCTCGAGCAGACGGCAGGCCAGCTCAATTTTTTGCAGTTTTTGCGCCTGCGGATCGGGTTTGTCCGGCATGCAGCGCTTGCAGGGACGAAAGCCAGCCTGCGCAGCGCGTTCCGCATCAGGATAAAAACGAACATTCTGGCGCAGCGCGTGGCGGGCGCGGCAGGAAGGACGGCAGAAAATACCGGTCGTCTGTACCGCAAAGACAAACTGGTTATCGGCGAGCGGATCGCGGGCCAGCACGGCCTGCCAGCGCTCATCATCGGTCATGGTCAGGTTTTTCATCATCGGCTCCTCTTACAAGCATACCCCTACCTTGCCCGAGCGCCAGCGAAGAAAAACCCGCAACCTTGCTTTTTAATTTTGTTCCTTTACCAGAAAGCTATCGAACTGCGGCGAATGCCAGGTTTTGAATCCATCCGCCTCTTTGGTGATCATGTAAACGGCCAGCCCTTCCTGACGCACTACCTCTTTAGCTTTCTCGGTACCCAGCACCATCAGCCCGGTATCCCAGGCATCCGCCTCCAGCGCCGTCGGGGCGATAACCGTGACCGAGACCAGGTTGTGCGTAATTGGACGTCCCGTCTGCGGGTCGATCACATGCGAAATCCGTTTACCGTCAAGTTCATAGTAGTTGCGGTAGCTGCCGGAGGTGCTGATGCCGTGACCGTTGATATCCACAATCGCCTGAACCGCGTTCTGCTGGTCGGTTGGCTTTTGGATCGCCACCCGCCACGGTTTACCGCTGGCGTTCATGCCCCGGCTGACCAGCGCACCGCCCACTGAAACCAGATACCGTGAAATCCCTTCCTGCGCCATCAGCTTAGCAAGATGGTCCGCTGCATAGCCCTCGCCTACCGTCGAAAGGTCGACAAACAGATCGGGAATATCTTTCTGAAGATACTGCTGACCGTACTGATAGATCGTCGTCAGGTGCTGTAACCCCGTGCGGGCGCGGGCGTCATCAATCGCCGCCTGGTCGGGGGTAGTGTCAGGCTGTTTAGTGGGGCCAAAGCCCCAGAGGTTCACCAGCGGCCCGACGGTGACATCCATCGCGCCGTTGGTTTTGTATCCCACGCGCATTGCTTCGGTCACGATGTCGGCCATCGCCTCACTGACCGGCCACAGCGAGGTGCTTCTGGAAAGATTAAAGCGCATCAGCGCGGAGTCATTTTTCCAGGTCGACAGCAGCTGATCGTCAGCATCCAACTGCGACTGGATTTTTTCGCGGAGTTCGTCGGCGCGCGCGTTGTCGAGGTTCATCACGCTGACGCGCCAGACGGTGCCCATGGTTTTACCATCCAGAACCGTTGGCGCTGGCGCGGTGGTTTTTGCCGGAGGCGTTGATGCGTCGCATGCTGTCAGAAGTAAAAGCGTAGCCAGAAAGCTGGCGCGTAAAAAAGTCATGTCCATTCTTATTATCCTCATGCCAGGGCGGCAAGAGTACACCAAAAGGGGGCATTTGTAAGACCCCAATCATTGCATGAAAAAAGGGGCCAAAAGGCCCCTTCAACGTACTGAAACGCGATTAGAACTGGTAAACCAGACCCAGCGCTACGATATCATCAGTACCGATACCCGCCTGACGGGTGAATTCGTTTTCGTCAACGAGGTTGATTTTGTAATCAACGTAGGTAGACATGTTTTTGTTGAAGTAGTAAGTCGCGCCAACATCAACATATTTCAGCAGATCCTGATCGCCGTAACCTTCGATGTCTTTGCCTTTAGACTGCAGGTACGCCACGGATGGACGCAGGCCGAAGTCGAACTGGTACTGAGCAACCACTTCGAAGTTCTGCGCTTTGTTCGCAAAACCATAGATGTCGCTGGTGCTCTGGGAATTACCGAAACGGGTTGCGTTATAGGTCTGAGAGTACTGCGCGGCCAGGTAGATGTTGTTGGCGTCGTATTTCAGACCACCGGTGTACACTTCTGCGCGATCGCCATCACCCAGTGCTGCGGTGTTGTTCTGGTCAGAGGTACGTTTGGAAGAGGACATCGCACCGCCGATGCTGAAGCCTTCACCCAGGTTGTAGGACAGGGACGCGCCGTAACCGTCGCCGTTCTGTTTCAGGGTGCTACGACCCGCATCGTTTTCACCGCTTACGCTGCCGTTTTTACCCTGATACTGCAGAGCAAAGTTCAGGCCATCAACCAGACCGAAGAAGTCCTGGTTACGGTAGGTTGCTACGCCGTTGGCACGGGATTGCATGAAGTTGTCTGCGCCGTAGGTGTCGCCGCCAAACTCTGGCAGAACGTCGGTCCAGGAGGTCACGTCGTAGATTACGCCGTAGTTACGACCGTAATCGAAAGAACCCGCGTCAGCGAATTTCAGACCCGCGAACGCCACACGCGTCCAGGACTGGTTGTCGCTTTCATCGGTGTTACCCTGAATCTGGTATTCCCACTGGCCGTAACCGGTCAGCTGGTCGTTAACCTGAGTTTCGCCTTTGAAGCCAAGACGCATGTAGGTCTGGTCGCCGTCAGCGCTCTTGTCATCAGAGAAATAGTGCAGACCATCTACTTTGCCGTACAGATCTAATTTGTTGCCGTCTTTGTTATAAATTTCAGCCGCATTTGCTGCGCCTGCTACCAGCAGAGCTGGTACCAGGAGGGAAAGAACTTTAACTTTCATTTTATTAACCCTCTGTTATATGCCTTATTATTGCCACTGCTTACTGATCAACCCTCTTAATCAGTCGGCGGATTCATTCTCCTTAAAATTACAGAATAATCCAATGGGAATATGATACTAAAACTTTGAAGATGTTTCATTGTTCCATAAAGATGTTTCCATTTGTAAATAAAGAGGAACTTTTACAAAGCACAAACAGTGAAAAAATAGAGCACGCATAATCAAGCTTTAAATTATCATTAATAATATCAATACCTTATACCAAAAATCTTTACAGCACTGAAAGACAAAACAAAATCGTACAACCTCACTAAAATAACTCTCGCTATCATCATTAACTTTATTTATTACCGTCATTCAGCTTTGAATGTCTGTTTATCCCTGATTAGACCGGATGCAACGCATTCGGTTTTTTTTTACTTATCTTTACGTAAATATAATTTTCTTGTGCTACCCGCGTGAAATTATAACGACTATTAACTAAATCGATTATTTCCCCCTCTAAAATATGCATTCTGGCATGAATTTTTAATTTCTTGTTTATTAGTGCTATTTTCGCCCTCGTATCGCCACTTATTTGTACACTCAGCATGGTGTTGTACATCTTTTAAGCTTTATGCGATGAGGGTATTCAGGCAATAAAAAGTCCCTGCTTCACCGATGACGGCGCTGGAAATTCGGTTATTACCCTTTATACTGCCCTATCCCCTTAAAGCGCAGCCACCACGGGTTAAACATATCAATGAGTCAGACTGAAACTACCGCCCCGAGCAAATTTTCCCTTCTTCCCGGGAGCATCACCCGTTTCTTTCTTCTGTTGATCATTGTGCTGTTAGTCACGATGGGGGTGATGATTCAAAGCGCGGTGAATACCTGGCTTAAGGACAAAAGCTATCAGGTCGTCGATATCACCCACGCCATCCATAAACGAATCGATACCTGGCGCTACGCCACGTGGCAGATTTACGACAATATTGCCGCCGCCCCGGCCACATCGTCCGGTGAAGGACTACAGGAAACGCGTCTTAAGCAGGACGTTTATTACCTCGAAAAACCACAGCGTAAAACGGAAGCCCTGATTTTCGGATCGCACGACAGCGCCACGCTGGAGATGACCCAGCGCATTTCCAGCTATCTTGATACCCTCTGGGGTGCGGAGACCGTGCCGTGGTCTATGTATTACCTGAACGGCCAGGACAACAGCATGATTCTGGTCTCGACGTTGCCGCTTAAAGATCTCTCCTCCGGCTTTAAAGAGACTACCGTTGGCAGCATCGTTGATTCCCGCCGGGCGGAAATGCTCCAGCAGGCTAACGCCCTGGACGAGCGCGAAAGTTTCTCCTCCCTGCGTCGGCTGGCCTGGCAAAACGGGCATTACTTTACCTTGCGCACCACCTTCAACCAGCCAGGGCATCTGGCGACGGTGGTAGCCTTCGACTTACCCATTAATGACCTGATCCCGCCGGATATGCCGCTGGACAGCTTCCGTCTGGATCCTGACAACAGCACGCAAAACATGCGCACGCCGCCGGATAAAGAAGGGGCAGAGAGCGTCTCGATCTCCTTTAACGGTTCGAAGATTGAAATTTCCTCCTCGCTGAACTCAACCGGCATGCGTCTGGTGTGGCAGGTTCCTTTCGGCACGCTGCTGCTCGACACACTGCAAAATATCCTGCTGCCGCTGCTCCTGAACATTGGCCTGCTGGCGCTGGCGCTGTTTGGCTACAGCACCTTCCGTTTCCAGCCGGGCCGCCAGAAGGGGGAATCCTCTTCCGTCTCCGTTGGAACAAGTAACGAGCTACGCGTATTGCGCGCCCTTAATGAAGAGATTGTCTCCGTGCTGCCGCTGGGTGTGCTGGTTCACGACCAGGAGGCTAACCGCACGGTAATGAGTAACAAGATTGCCGACCACCTGCTGCCGCATCTGAACCTGCAGAACATTACCACCATGGCGGATCAGCATCAGGGGGTAATCCAGGCCACCATTAATAATGAACTCTATGAGATCCGCCAGTTCCGCAGCCAGGTGGCATCGCGCACGCAGATTTTTGTTATTCGCGATCAGGATCGCGAAGTGCTGGTGAATAAAAAGCTGAAGCAGGCGCAGAGACTGTATGAAAAAAACCAGCAGGGGCGCGCCGCGTTCATGCAAAACATTGGCGAGGCCTTCAAGCAGCCGTTGAAAACGCTTGCCGCGAAGGCTGCCGAACTGAGCACGCCTGAAAGCCATCAGCTCGCAGGCCAGGCTGACTCGCTGGTGCAGCTGGTAGATGAAATTCAGCTTGCGAACATGCTGGAAAGCGATAGCTGGAAAGGCAATCCGTCCCTGTTCTCTATTCAGGATCTGATTGATGAAGTGGTGCCTGACGTGCTGCCCGTGATTAAGCGCAAGGGTCTGCAACTGCTCATCAACAACCACTTACCGGCTAACGATAAGCGCCACGGCGATCGCGAAGCCCTGCGCCGGATCCTGCTGATGCTTATCCAGTACGCGGTGACCACCACGCAGATCGGCAAGATCACCCTGGAGGTCAGCACCGACGAGTCAACGGACGATCGTCTGACCTTCCGTATCCTCGACACCGGCGAAGGCGTCACCGTGAGTGAAATTGATAATCTGCACTTCCCGTTCCTTAACGATACGCAGGGCGACCGCTACGGCAAGGCAAATGCCCTCACCTTCTGGCTGTGCGATCAGCTGGCGCGCAAGCTGGGTGGGCACCTGAACATCAAGGCGCGTGAAACTCTCGGCACGCGCTATTCATTGCACGTAAAAATGACCGCCAACCCGCGAGAAGAAGATGAAGAACGTCTGCTGGATGATGTGGTGGTGATGGTCGATGTGACCTCAAACGAGATCCGCAATATCGTGGTTCGCCAGCTGGAAAACTGGGGCGCAAGCTGTATCACCCCCGATGAACGGCTCGCGAGTCAAGAATTTGATCTGTTTTTAACTGATAATCCGTCTAATCTTACTGCCTCCGGCTTGCTTTTAAGCGATGATGAGCCAGGCGTGCGAAAAATCGGCCCTGGGCAGATGCGCGTCAACTTTAACATGAGCAATGCGATGCAGGAGGCTGTACTACAACTGATCGAGGAGCAGCTGGCGCAGGAAGATATCCTGGAGTCCCCGTTGGGCGGTGATGAAAATGCCGAACTCCATGCCAGCGGATACTATTCACTGTTTGTTGATACAGTACCAGATGATGTTAAGCGGTTGTATACTGAGTCCGCTGCGAATGATTTTGCAGCGCTGGCGCAGACAGCACACCGGCTTAAAGGCGTGTTTGCCATGCTTAATCTGGTTCCCGGCAAGCAGTTATGTGAAACGCTGGAACATCTAATTCGTGAGAAAGATGCCTCTGGCATTGAAAATTATATCAGCGACATTGACGCCTACGTCAAAAGCTTGCTGTAGCAAGGTAGCCTTATACATGAACAATATGAACGTAATTATTGCCGATGACCATCCGATTGTACTGTTCGGTATTCGCAAATCGCTTGAACAGATCGAGTGGGTGAATGTAGTCGGTGAATTTGAAGACTCTACAGCACTGATCAATAACCTCCCAAAGCTTGATGCACACGTCCTCATCACCGATCTCTCCATGCCTGGGGACAAATACGGTGATGGGATTACGCTCATCAAATATATTAAACGTCACTTCCCTGACATCTCGATCATCGTTCTGACCATGAACAACAACCCGGCTATCCTGAGCGCGGTGTTGGATCTGGATATTGAAGGGATTGTGCTGAAGCAAGGTGCACCTACCGACCTGCCGAAAGCGCTCGCCGCGCTGCAGAAAGGCAAGAAGTTCACCCCTGAGAGCGTCTCCCGTCTGCTGGAGAAAATCAGCGCGGGTGGCTACGGTGACAAACGCCTGTCACCGAAAGAGAGTGAAGTTCTGCGTCTGTTCGCTGAAGGTTTCCTGGTCACCGAGATTGCCAAGAAGCTGAACCGCAGCATTAAAACCATCAGTAGCCAGAAAAAATCCGCGATGATGAAGTTGGGTGTGGATAACGATATCGCCCTGCTGAACTATCTCTCTTCCGTTACGCTGAGCGCGTCGGACAAGGATTGATCTCCGCTGTCTGTGCCGGGTGGCGCTCGCGTTACCCGGCACACAGAACCCGTAGGCCCGCGCAAGCGCAGCGCCGCCGGGCAAATAAAAAGGCCCTTACGGGCCTTTTTTTATACTCTCGTTTTCCTGACCCTGTCTGCATACACCGACAACGTCTGCTTCAGCACGTCCAGCGTCACCGGTTTTGACAGGCAGCTGTCCATACCCGACTCAAGACAGCGCTGTTTCTCTTCCGCCAGGGCGTTTGCCGTCACGCCTACCACTGGCAGCGTCAGGCCAAGCTGACGAATGCGCTGCGTCAGGCGATACCCGTCCATATTCGGCATATTCACGTCGCTCAGCACGATATCAATATGGTTTTTGCTGAGAACGTTAAGCGCATCGACGCCATCGTTCGCCGTTTTGCACTGATACCCCAGCGAGCCGAGTTGGTCAGCCAGAAGGCGACGGTTAATTGGATGGTCGTCCACCACCAGGATCATCATGTCGTCATTCAGCGAGGCCAGCGACTCAGGAGAAGGCAGCGCCGATGCGTTATCCCCGTCGTCCAGCTGGATGCTGTAAATGCGCGCCAGCAAGGCTAACAGCTCGTGCGGCGTAGCCACGCTGTGCACCCACTCGCCGGGCGCGCGCTCAACGGGTATGCCGATATGACGTCGGCAGAAGATCACCGCGCCCCTGCCCTGCCACGGCTGCTCCGGCGGGTCATCCGCAATCAGCATGTCGTCCGCATCCGGGGTTTGCCCTTCGTAGAGAGACACCTCGATGCCATTGCTGCTTAACAAGGATCTGAGGTATTCGTTCAGCGATGCGTTATTGACGGCCAGCCAGCAGCGTTTACCGCTCAGGCCGTCCAGCATCGGTTTGGCCGGGTACTGCGCCGAGTAGAGCGGAATACGAATGGTAAACTGGCTCCCCATGCCCGGTTCGGTATCCACGGAGATATCGCCGTCCATCATGCTGATCAGTTTTTCGCAAATCGCCAGCCCCAGCCCGGTGCCCTGGAAGTTGCGCTGTACTCCGGTCCCCACCTGGAAGAAGGGATCAAACAGGCGCACTACTTCTTTCGCCGGGATCCCGACGCCCGTATCGCGCACGCGAATGGTCAAATAGTCGCCAACGAGGCAGACATGCAGCACAATACAGCCCGTGTCGGTGAATTTAATCGCGTTGCTGAGCAGGTTCGAGATGACCTGCTGCAGGCGCATCGGGTCGCCATGCAGCGTCAGCGGCACGTCAGGCTCAATAAAGCAGTACAGCCCCAGCTGTTTACGCACCACCAGCGGCATGTAGTTCGCGCTGATGTGATTCATCACCTCACGCGGGGAGAACTCCCGCGGCTCGATTTTGAGCTGTTCGGACTCAATTTTCGAGAAGTCGAGAATGTCGCTGATGATTTTCAACAGCAGACTTGAGGAGTTGTTCATGGCCGTAACCAGCCTGTCGACCCCTTTCGGTAACTCCTTGGTCTGCAACAGATCGAGGTTACCGATAATGCCGTAAAGCGGCGTGCGCAACTCATGGCTGACGGTGGCAAGGAACATCGACTTCGACTGGCTGGCCTGCTCCGCCGCCTGCGCCATCTCCTGCAATGACTCTTCCATCTTCACGCGCGCAGAGACATCCACCAGCACGCAGATCGCCACGTTTTCATTACGGTAGCGCGAATGCACAAAGCTGATCTGCAGGTTAGTGTGGGTGCTGGTCAGCACGTCGACAAAGTTAACCTGCTGACCGCAGATGATCTGCGTCAGCCGCTGCCGGTCTTCGTGGGTCAGCATGTTGAGGTAGTTATGTGCCAGCTCATTGCTGAGGATGTTGGTGCCATCCTGGGTACGCAGAATACAGATTCCCACCGGCGCAGAGGCGACAATCTTGCGGTTGAACTGCTCGTGCTCTTCCAGACGCTGGGCATCACTCTCGGCAGGGATAAATATCCGGCGCTCGTACATCCGCGCCAGCATAAACAGCGCGACGCCGACCAGCACGTTCAGCAGGATGGCATTGAGGATCAGGATACGGATCCGCTCAAGCACCATATCAACAGGCACCGAGTAGACGATGCTGAGCGAGGACGGCGGTAAACTTTTCTTGAGCACCAGCTCGCGGAAGCCCGAGGTGTAGCCAAACCACGAGCGCTCCTGCATCCAGTGCGGATCGATTTTTAAGCGGCTCTCCGGCCCGGTCAGCGAAATCAGCGTATGGCCGTTTTCATCCAGAATGGTCACGCCCATCGGCAGGCTGCCCGGCGTGAAGAAGTTTTCCATACGGATGGTTTGTTCCGTTCCCAGCAGCGCCTGCAGGCGGTTAGCCAGGTATACGGGGGTAAGGGCATAGAAATAGCCGACGCCCATGCGCGGCCCCTGGCTTATCCAGAAGATGTTATTGCCGCGCTCTTCCTGAGGCGCATTGCGGTATTTAACGATTCGTTCATGCAGGCTTTTCAGCGCATCATCCCGTTCGACGGGTATATCACGCAGGCCAAAGTCGGCCATGCAGAGATTTTCGCTGCCGATAAGGAACACGCGGTTCAGATCGTAGGCGGCGGAAAAATTATCCCGCCAGTAGCGCATAAACCAGGCAAGAGATTCGAGCGAACCGCGCCAGGTGTTACCCATCGCGGAGCAGTCTGAGTCCGGGAACAGTGGCTCGAAATTGGGCACTTCCGTTTTATCTTTGCGTCCACGGATAGCCATAATGCCGTTTTCCGCCGTCAGGCGATTTTCAGCAATGTATTTCAGCTCCTTCATTACATCCGACGTTCGCTGAATGTAACGCTGGGCCTGATCGGAGCTGATACTGAACTCCTGGCGAATTTCAGCTTCTTTCTGGTTAAGCGCGTTAACAATATAAAAGACCGAGATCAGCGCCACCAGCAGCCACAGCAACAGTGCCAGCGCCCGAAACAGATAACGAGAGACTTTCAGCGTAGTACGAAAGGAGACAAGGTATTTCAAAGGGGCGAGGCTCCGCCATCGGGGTCAAAAAAGAATGTGGTTAAGGTAGCGGTAAACGCGCCATGCCGCAACGTTCAGTTATCTGCAACTGCAAAACAAAAGGGCCGGAAACCGGCCCTTTTCTTCACATCAGGTGATGATTACTCGTCTGCGTCATCCGCAGCATCATCGTCGGACTCGGCTTCCGGCGCGATGTCATCATCGCCTTCCGCTACGGTACCGTCGATAGAGTCCAGCTCTTCGTCATCAACTGGCTCAGCAACGCGCTGCAGACCCACCACGTTTTCATCTTCCGCAGTACGGATAAGGATAACGCCCTGGGTGTTACGCCCTACCACGCTGATCTCAGACACGCGTGTACGCACCAGCGTACCGGCATCGGTGATCATCATGATCTGGTCAGCATCGTCTACCTGCACCGCGCCCACAACGGAACCGTTACGCTCGGTCACTTTGATGGAGATAACGCCCTGCGTGCCACGAGACTTGGTCGGGTATTCGCTTTCTGCCGTACGCTTACCGTAACCGTTCTGCGTGACGGTCAGGATTGCGCCTTCGCCACGTGGAACAATCAGAGAAACCACGGCGTCTTCACCCGCCAGTTTGATCCCGCGAACGCCGGTCGCGGTACGACCCATTGCGCGCACCGCGTTCTCTTTAAAGCGCACCACTTTACCGGCGGCAGAGAACAGCATCACTTCGTCAGAACCGGAGGTCAGATCCACGCCAATCAGTTCGTCGCCTTCGTTAAGGTTGACGGCGATGATACCGGCAGAACGCGGACGGCTAAACTCGGTCAGCGCCGTTTTCTTCACGGTACCGCTGGCGGTCGCCATAAAGACGTTAACGCCCTCTTCGTACTCGCGTACCGGCAGGATCGCGGTGATACGTTCGTTCGCTTCCAGCGGCAGCAGGTTGACGATCGGACGACCACGCGCGCCGCGGCTCGCTTCCGGCAGCTGATACACTTTCATCCAGTACAGACGACCCCGGCTTGAGAAGCAGAGGATGGTGTCATGGGTGTTGGCCACCAGCAGGCGGTCGATAAAGTCTTCTTCTTTGATACGTGCGGCAGATTTGCCTTTACCACCACGACGCTGTGCTTCGTAGTCGGTGAGCGGCTGATACTTCACATAGCCCTGGTGAGACAGGGTGACCACCACGTCTTCGCGGTTGATCAGGTCTTCGATGTTGATATCAGAGCTGTTCGCGGTGATTTCGGTGCGGCGCTCGTCGCCAAACTGGTCGCGGACCAGCTCCAGCTCTTCGCGGATCACTTCCATCAGGCGATCGGCGCTGCCCAGGATGTGCAGCAGCTCAGCAATCTGTTCCAGCAGCTCTTTGTACTCGTCGAGCAGTTTTTCGTGCTCAAGGCCGGTCAGTTTCTGCAGACGCAGATCCAGAATCGCCTGGGCCTGCTGTTCAGTCAGGTAGTACTGACCGTCACGCACGCCGAATTCAGGTTCCAGCCATTCAGGACGCGCGGCGTCATCACCGGCACGCTCCAGCATCGCAGACACGTTACCCAGCGCCCACGGCTGCGCCACTAACGCGGCTTTCGCTTCAGCAGGGGTTGGTGCGCGGCGGATCAGCTCGATAATCGGGTCGATGTTTGCCAGCGCGACGGCCAGTGCTTCAAGGATGTGCGCACGGTCGCGGGCTTTACGCAGTTCGAAGATCGTACGGCGGGTCACCACTTCACGACGGTGACGCACAAACGCGCTCAGGATCTCTTTCAGGTTCATGATCTTCGGCTGACCATGGTGCAGTGCAACCATGTTGATACCGAAGGAGACCTGCAGCTGAGTCTGGGAGTAGAGGTTGTTCAGCACCACTTCACCCACCGCGTCGCGTTTGATTTCAATCACGATGCGCATCCCGTCTTTATCAGACTCGTCACGCAGCGCGCTGATGCCTTCAACGCGTTTTTCTTTTACCAGCTCGGCGATTTTTTCAATCAAACGCGCCTTGTTCACCTGATACGGGATCTCGTGAACAATGATGGTTTCACGGCCGGTTTTGGCGTCGGCTTCCACTTCGGCGCGGGCACGGATGTAAATCTTGCCGCGACCGGTGCGGTACGCTTCTTCAATACCACGACGACCGTTGATGATCGCTGCCGTCGGGAAGTCTGGCCCCGGGATGTGTTCCATCAGCCCTTCAATGCTGATCTCTTCATCATCGATATAGGCCAGGCAGCCGTTAATCACTTCCGTGATGTTGTGTGGCGGAATATTGGTTGCCATGCCCACTGCGATACCGGATGACCCGTTAACTAACAGGTTCGGGATCTTGGTTGGCATAACATCTGGGATTCGCTCAGTGCCGTCGTAGTTATCGACGAAATCAACGGTCTCTTTTTCCAGGTCGGCCATCAGCTCGTGAGCGATTTTCGACATACGGATTTCCGTATAACGCATCGCCGCCGCGGAGTCGCCGTCAACAGAACCAAAGTTACCCTGACCATCTACCAGCATGTAACGCAAGGAGAATGGCTGCGCCATACGAACGATGGTGTCATAAACGGCGGTATCACCATGCGGGTGATATTTACCGATGACATCACCCACGACACGGGCAGATTTTTTATAGGCTTTATTCCAGTCATTGCCCAATACGTTCATGGCGTATAGTACGCGACGGTGTACCGGCTTCAGGCCATCGCGGACGTCCGGCAGCGCACGGCCAACAATGACCGACATCGCATAGTCCAGATAGGAGCTCTTCAGCTCTTCCTCGATGTTAACCGGTGTAATTTCTCTCGCAAGGTCGCTCATCTAACCGCTATCCCTCTACTGTATCCCGGATTCAAAGGTCGCAAATTATAACACAGCCACGGTGATTGAGGTAAAGCAATACGCTTTATTCACGGGGATTGCCTGATATACTCCTTTGTCTTGCTAAATAAGGAGTAAAAGCGCCCATGAATGCCGAAAAATCCCCGGTAGCTCACAACGTTGACCACGAAGAGATTGCCAAATTTGAAGCCGTGGCGTCCCGCTGGTGGGATCTCGAAGGTGAGTTTAAACCTCTGCATCGCATCAACCCGCTGCGTCTGGGCTATATCGCGGAGCGTTCCGGCGGTCTGTTCGGTAAAAAGGTGCTCGACGTCGGCTGCGGCGGCGGGATCCTGGCAGAAAGCATGGCGCGTGAAGGGGCCACCGTGACCGGCCTCGATATGGGCTTTGAGCCACTGCAGGTGGCGCGTCTGCACGCGCTGGAATCGGGCGTGCAGGTGGAATATGTGCAGGAAACGGTAGAAGCGCACGCGGCAGAACATGCGCACCAGTACGACGTGGTGACCTGCATGGAGATGCTGGAGCACGTTCCCGATCCACAGTCGGTCGTCAACGCCTGTGCAAAGCTGGTGAAACCGGGCGGCCAGGTGTTCTTTTCCACCATCAACCGTAACGGCAAGGCCTGGCTGATGGCCGTGGTCGGCGCGGAGTATGTCCTGCGGATGGTGCCGAAAGGCACGCACGACGTGAAGAAGTTCATCAAGCCTGCTGAACTGCTGGGCTGGGTGGACCAGACGTGGCTCAAGGAGCAGCACATTACCGGCCTGCACTACAACCCGTTAACCGACAAGTTCAAACTCGCCCCGGGTGTGGATGTTAACTATATGTTGCACACTACAGCAAAAAATAGCTAACGTCATACGAACTTCTTATAAAGATTGCGCGACATTCGTTGCGCAATTTTGACCACTCGTTGAAGAAATCAGCACTCGATCAAATTTTAGATTTTTTTTCTGAAATGTTGACATGTCGTCCAGGCCTTACGATACGAGGACTTAGGCTTTTTTACCCTTTCACAACCTCAATTTAACCTCAAAATCAACTCTTGTACTGAAATGATTCGCTACTAGAATACTCACCATCTTGCGTTAATCTTATCGTAAAACCCCTATATGTAGTATTTATCCACAGAGCCTTGTGGATAAGCGGGGGATATTTTTTTATTTCACGGACAGGTAAAACCCACATGAATCAGAGTCTGCTGGTGACAAAGCGCGACGGTACTACCGAGCGTATCAATCTGGACAAAATCCATCGAGTTCTCGACTGGGCAGCAGAAGGGCTGAATAACGTATCTATCTCCCAGGTTGAACTGCGCTCACACATCCAGTTCTACGACGGCATCAAAACGTCTGATATCCACGAAACCATTATTAAAGCAGCGGCAGATCTCATCTCCCGCGACGCACCGGACTATCAGTACCTTGCAGCACGTCTGGCCATTTTCCATCTGCGTAAAAAAGCCTACGGCCAGTTTGAGCCGCCGAAGCTGTACGATCACGTCGTAAAAATGGTTGAACTGGGCAAATACGATACGCATCTGCTCGAAGACTATACGGAAGAAGAGTTCGAGCAGATGAACGGGTTTATCGATCACTGGCGCGACATGAACTTCTCCTACGCGGCGGTGAAGCAGCTCGAAGGCAAATACCTGGTTCAGAACCGTGTGACCGGTGAAATCTATGAGAGCGCCCAGTTCCTCTACATTCTGGTGGCCGCCTGCCTGTTCTCTAACTACCCGCGTGACACCCGTCTGGAATACGTGAAGCGTTTTTACGATGCGGTCTCGACGTTCAAGATTTCGCTGCCAACGCCAATCATGTCTGGCGTACGTACGCCAACCCGCCAGTTCAGCTCCTGCGTGCTGATCGAGTGCGGTGACAGCCTGGATTCCATCAACGCCACCTCCAGCGCAATCGTAAAATACGTCTCCCAGCGCGCCGGTATCGGCATCAACGCGGGTCGTATCCGTGCGCTGGGTAGCCCGATTCGCGGCGGTGAAGCGTTCCACACCGGTTGTATCCCGTTCTACAAGCATTTCCAGACCGCGGTGAAATCCTGCTCTCAGGGCGGCGTTCGCGGCGGGGCAGCCACCCTGTTCTACCCGATGTGGCACCTGGAAGTGGAAAGCCTGCTGGTGCTGAAAAACAACCGTGGTGTGGAAGGCAACCGCGTGCGCCACATGGACTACGGCGTGCAGATCAACAAGCTGATGTACACCCGTCTGCTGAAAGGGGAAGATATCACCCTGTTCAGCCCGTCCGACGTACCGGGCCTGTACGACGCATTCTTTGCCGATCAGGACGAGTTCGAGCGTCTGTACACCAAATATGAAAAAGACGAGAGCATTCGCAAGCAGCGCGTGAAGGCCGTCGACCTGTTCTCGCTGATGATGCAGGAACGTGCCTCTACTGGCCGTATCTACATCCAGAACGTTGACCACTGCAACACCCACAGCCCGTTCGATCCGGTTGTTGCGCCGGTGCGCCAGTCCAACCTGTGTCTGGAGATCGCCCTGCCGACCAAACCGCTCAATGACGTGAACGATGAGAACGGTGAAATCGCGCTGTGTACGCTGTCTGCCTTCAACCTGGGCGCGATTAAGAGCCTGGACGAGCTGGAAGAGCTGGCGGTGCTGGCAGTTCGCGCACTCGACGCCCTGCTCGACTATCAGGACTACCCAATCCCGGCGGCCAAACGCGGCGCGATGGGTCGTCGTACCCTGGGGATTGGCGTGATTAACTTCGCCTACTGGCTGGCGAAAAACGGTAAGCGTTACTCCGACGGCAGCGCCAACAACCTGACGCACCAGACGTTTGAAGCTATTCAGTATTACCTGATGAAAGCCTCCAACGAGCTGGCAAAAGAGCAAGGCGCGTGCCCGTGGTTCAACGAAACCACCTATGCGAAAGGCATTCTGCCGATCGACACTTATAAGAAAGACCTGGACGGGATCGTCAGCGAACCGCTGCACCTGGACTGGGAAGGCCTGCGCGAGTCCATCAAGACTCACGGCCTGCGTAACTCCACGCTCTCTGCCCTGATGCCGTCCGAGACCTCTTCGCAGATCTCTAACGCCACCAACGGCATCGAGCCACCGCGCGGCCACGTCAGCATCAAAGCGTCGAAAGACGGCGTGCTGCGCCAGGTCGTACCGGATTACGAGACGCTGGGCAACAACTACGAACTGCTGTGGGAGATGCCGAACAACGACGGTTACCTGCAGCTGGTGGGTATCATGCAGAAGTTTATCGACCAGTCGATCTCTGCGAATACCAACTATGACCCGACGCGCTTCCCGTCTGGCAAGGTTCCGATGCAGCAACTGCTGAAAGACCTGCTCACCGCCTATAAATTTGGCGTGAAGACCCTGTACTATCACAACACCCGTGACGGTGCAGAAGACGCGCAGGACGATATGGTGCCGTCAATTCAGGACGATGGCTGCGAAAGCGGCGCATGTAAGATCTAAGCACTTCGCCGGGTGGCGCTACGCTTACCCGGCCTACGGTTTTGTAGGCCCGGCAAACGCAGTGCCGCCGGGCAATAAAATCTCAACAGGACTCACCGCAATGGCATATACCACCTTTTCACAGACGAAAAACGACCAGCTCAAAGAGCCCATGTTCTTCGGCCAGCCGGTCAACGTGGCACGCTACGATCAGCAAAAATATGACATCTTCGAAAAGCTGATTGAAAAGCAACTCTCCTTTTTCTGGCGCCCGGAAGAAGTTGACGTCTCTCGCGACCGTATCGATTTCCAGGCCCTGCCGGAACACGAAAAGCATATCTTCCTCAGCAACCTGAAGTATCAGACGCTGCTGGACTCCATTCAGGGGCGTAGCCCGAACGTAGCGCTGCTGCCGCTTATCTCCATTCCGGAGCTGGAAACCTGGGTTGAGACCTGGGCGTTCTCCGAGACGATCCATTCCCGCTCGTACACCCATATCATCCGCAATATCGTGAACGATCCGGCGGTGGTGTTTGACGATATCGTCACCAACGAGCAGATCCAGAAACGTGCCGAAGGCATCGCGCACTACTACGACGAGCTGATTGAGATGACCAGCTACTGGCATCTGCTGGGCGAAGGCACCCACAACGTGAACGGCAGAACTGTCACCGTGAACCTGCGCGCGCTGAAAAAGCAGCTGTATCTGTGCCTGATGAGCGTTAACGCGCTGGAAGCGATCCGCTTCTACGTCAGCTTCGCCTGCTCCTTCGCCTTTGCCGAGCGCAAGCTGATGGAAGGCAACGCCAAAATTATTCGTCTGATCGCCCGTGACGAAGCCCTGCACCTGACCGGTACCCAGCACATGCTGAACCTGCTGCGCAGCGGTACGGACGATCCGGAAATGGCGGCTATCGCCGAAGAGTGCAAACAGGAGTGCTACGACCTGTTCGTGCAGGCCGCACAGCAGGAGAAAGAGTGGGCAGATTACCTGTTCCGCGACGGCTCCATGATTGGTCTGAACAAGGACATCCTGTGTCAGTACGTTGAGTACATCACCAACATCCGTATGCAGGCGGTGGGTCTTGATCTGCCGTTCCAGACGCGCTCTAACCCTATCCCGTGGATCAACACCTGGCTGGTGTCCGATAACGTGCAGGTCGCGCCACAGGAAGTGGAAGTCAGCTCTTACCTGGTCGGTCAGATTGATTCTGAAGTCAACACCGACGACCTGAGCGACTTCCAGCTCTGATGAGCCGGGTGACGCTACGCCTTACCGGCACAGAAGTCCTGTGTCGGGAAGAGCACCCTTCCCTGTTGGTCGCCCTTGAGGCCCATCAGGTTGAGGTTGAGTATCAGTGTCGGGAAGGCTATTGCGGCTCGTGCCGCTGTCGCCTGGTCGCAGGCCAGGTGGACTGGCTGACCGAACCGCTGGCCTTTATCAGCGAAGGGGAAATTTTGCCCTGCTGCTGCCGGGCAAAAGGCGATATTGAGATCGAGATGTAACGTCCCTGATACCCTTTTCCTGTGGGAGAGGGCATCAGGGCAGTTGTCCATTCAGGCGCAATCGTCTTTCCCATTCTGGCTCCGCGCCCAGATGTTCTCCAATGCAGTTCACTAAAGCCTGTATCACCGGTGAATCCCGACGCGTTTTGCGATACAGGGCAACAATATTCCCACCATCCGGACGCCACTCGGGCAGGATCACCTGCAGTTCCCCTTTTTCAACAGCCTCTGCGCCTAAAAAAAGCGGCAGCACCATAATACCCAATCCGGCCTTTGCAGCTGCCAGCAGGCTGAAGGCGTTATCCGAACGCAGACGACTGCGGACGTGCCATGGCTGAACCTCCCCCTGATGAACAAGCTGCCAGACCCCGCCCGGCGCGCGGTGGCTGTACAGTAGCCCGTCGTGGTGCGCCAGTTCCTCTGGATGCAACGGCGTGCCGCAGCGCTGGAGATAGGCCGGGCTGGCGCATAAATAGGTCAGGTTACGCGCCAGATGCCGGGCAATCAGGGTGGAATCCGGCAGTGTACCAAGGCGGATCGCCACGTCAAAGCCGGGCTGATGCATATTGATATGCCGATCTTCAGTGACGATATCCAGCGCGATCTGCGGATAGCGCGCGGCGAAATCGGCCAGAATGGGCGACAGGTGCGTACACATAAAGGTGTGCGAAGTGGTCATTCGCAGCCTGCCACAGACGTCGGTTCGCCCTGGCGTCACCGCCTCTTCCGCAAGGCTTACCTCATCCAGAATGCGCACGCATTCGCGGTAGAACAATAGCCCCTGTTCCGTGAGACTCAGGCTCGGCCCGCGCTCCAGCAGGCTTACGCCCAGGCGCTTCTCCAGCCCCTTGATACGCTGGCTAATCACCGATTTCGTTGTCCCCAGCTTTTGCGACGCGCCGACAACGCTCAGCGCGTCCACCACCGCGACAAAGGTGCTCATCTCCACGAATTTGTTCATCAGGTATTCCGTTCGGGCACGTCCTTTTACTATGGCCCACTGGCGGAGGCGGCGAAACGGCTGGCGATATATTCTGCTGCCATGATCACATCCGGGTTGGTGGCCTGCGAGGGCACGTCCGGGAAAATTGACGCATCGGCAACATAAAGTCCCTGGGTACCCAACACGCGGCCCTGCTGATCCACAACGGCCTGCGGATCGCTCTCCAGCCCCATCGGTGCCGTAGCGGAGAGGTGAAGATTGCTCTTGACCGTAGCGTACTGCTCTTTCACCTTTTGCGACTTCGTGACCGCCAGCTTGCCGCCCTTCACACCGGGATATTCCCCGGTGACCAGCTCGCGCAACGGTGTTTCCTCCACCAGCGCGCGCGACAGTTCCAACGCCTCCAGCATACGCGCGACGTCCCGCTCATCGTCCAGCAGATTGAGATCGATGTTCGGCTTCAGCAGCGGGTTACGGCTGGTGAGCGTCAGCGTCCCGCGCGACCAGGGGCGAGAAACGGTATAAAACAGCTGAAAGCCCGACCCTTGCGGAAACAGCGCCGGATCAACGAAATGGTTATTACTGATGTAAATATCCAGCTCACCGGGTTCCGCCAGGGTGGAACGGGTCCAGAGCGTCGCGCCGATGGGTGGGCTGTCGCTCTGCGGCGGCAGCGTGCCGAGCATAATACCGTTCACCGGCTGCTCCTGCAGATTCAGCCCTACAGGTAAATCCTGGCAGACGGGAATATCAAGCTGGCGCAAATCACTCCCTGGCCCCACGCCCGAGCGGAGCAGTATAGCGGGCGTTCCCGCCGCGCCAGCGCACAGGAACACCGTATCGGCAAACAGGCGGTTGCCCTCGGCCAGTTGCACACCCTCGACCCGGCCTTTATTCAACAGAACTTTGTCGACCACCGCCATGCCTGCGATTTCCAGGTTAGGCCTGGCGCGAACCTGCGCGTTGAGATAAACCATGCCGGTATTCTGCCTGACGCCGTTCACGACATTGAGCGGATAGAGGGCAATACCGTGCTGGTGCGGCCCGTTCACGTCTGCAATTTCCGCAAAACCATGTGCACGGCAGGCGTGATAAAACGCCTGGCTGGCAGGGCTCAACGATGCCAGCGTCGGCAGCCTGACCGGTACAGGTCCGTGACGCCCGTGCCAGTCATCGTCGCCATAATCGGCGCTCTCCAGCGCCTTGAACCAGGGTAAGACCTTATCGAAAGACCAGTCCGTCAGGCCGCGCTTTACCCAGCGATCGAAATCAGACCTGGGGGCCCTGACGAAGGCCCCGGCATTGATCGCCGATCCGCCGCCCAATACCCTTGCGCGGAGATGCTCTGCGGTGTGATCGGTTCCGGTCGCCGTGCCCCGCTCCCAGATATAGTCGCCACCGCCCACGCTGTGACTCATCGACAGCTCGGGGGGATACTCATCTGGCGCAAAGGCCGGCCCCGCTTCCAGCAGCAGCACGCGCCGGTCCGGATTTTCACTTAGCCTTGCAGCCACCACCGCACCGCCTGAACCGCCCCCGACCACTATCACGTCCCAAACATCGTTGATACCGGCTGTCGTTGCACTCATCTCTTTCTCCTCTGTCGCGCTACCGGCAGAAAACAGCCACGCCGGGGTATAAAAGGAGAATATGTGAGGCCAACCGCGCTGAACAGAGCGCCAAACGCGAACCGGCGTTCATAAAAAATGAACAAAAAAAGACCCGCCGAAGCGGGTCCATACTAGTGCAACGCGTTACTGAGACGTTCGCAGGAACTGCACCGCTTTATCCGGGAAATCAGTAAACAACCCGTCGACGCCCGCCTGGTTATACAGCACGTCGTAAAGCTGATTCACATCCGTCGCATAGTCCGGCAACTGGTCCGCACGTACCGTGTACGGATGCACCTGCATCTTGCTGGCGTGCGCCTCTTTCACCATCGCCGTGAAGGTAATGTATCCCGGCGTGGAACCTTCCGCCACCAGCATGTGGTAATCCGGCCCGATGCCGTCGGCGTACTGCGCAATCTGCTTCATCGCGCCCGGCTTAAACATCCAGTCGTAGTTGTAGTTAACCCACTTGCCGTCTGGCTGCTTCTCCTGCGTTTCATTCCAGTCGGTATAGGCAATCAGCTGCACCAGGTTGAGATCCATCCCCCGCTTCGGTTCCAGCTCGGTTTTGATGCGCTTGAGTTCCGCCGCATCAAAGCACTGGAGGTAAACCTTATCCTTCTTACTGGTGTAGCCGTACTGCTTCAGCACATCCAGCGTTTTCGCCGCAATGTCCTTCCCTTCCTGATGATGGAACCACGGCGCTTTGATCTCCGGATAGATACCTATATTTTTACCGGTAGAGTGGTTCAGCCCCTGAACAAACTCGATTTCCTCTTCAAAGGTATGAATGCGGAAGTCGGACTTGCCCATCGGGAAACGCCCCGGATAGACCTGTACCTTCTTGCCGTTTTCAATCTCGAAGCCTTCGGTAAATTTCAGCGAGCGGATCTCGTCAAGCGTGAAGTCGATGGCGTAATAACGGCCGTCCTTGCGGGCACGGTCGGGAAAACGGTCGGCGACATCGGTGACGCGGTCAAGATAGTGGTCATGCAGGACGACCAGATGGTCGTCCCTGGTCATCACCAGATCCTGCTCAAGGTAATCCGCCCCCTGCGCGTAAGCCATCGCTTTCGCGGGCAGCGTATGCTCGGGCAGATAGCCGCTGGCGCCACGGTGAGCAATGACAATCTTGTCTGCCGCCAGCGCCGAGCCTGTCATGACACCGGCCAGCAGCAGGCCGGTAGCGAGTTGAGTCAGTTTCATCGTAACGCTCCTTATTGACGACGTGCCTGTATTTCGGCGTGATGACGTTTTTCACCAATCATGACAACAATCAGCAGCAGTACCGCCAGTACGCTACCGCCAATCATGACCATGAAGCCGCCATCCCAGCCGAAGAAGTCAACGGTATAGCCGACAATAGCGCTTGCGGCGACCGAGCCGCCAAGGTAGCCAAACAGGCCGGTAAAGCCTGCCGCCGTCCCTGCCGCTTTTTTCGGTGCCAGCTCAAGGGCATGCAGGCCAATCAGCATCACCGGACCGTAGATCAGGAAGCCGATCACAATCATACAGGCCATGTCCACGCCCGGGTTGCCCGGCGGGTTAAGCCAGTAAACGACGGTGGCGATGGTCACCAGGGTCATAAAGAACACACCCGTTGCACCACGGTTGCCGCGGAAGACCTTGTCCGACATCCAGCCACAAATCAGCGTGCCCGGGATACCCGCGTATTCATACAGGAAGTAGGCCCAGGACGATTTATCCAGCGCGAAGTGTTTCACCTCTTTCAGGTAGGTTGGTGACCAGTCGAGGATGCCGTAACGCAGCAGGTAAACGAAAACGTTGGCTACCGCGATGTACCACAGCAGTTTGTTGGGCAGCACGTACTTCATGAAGATCTGTTTGGCCGTCAGCTCCTCTTCATGCTGTTCGCTGTAGTCGTCCGGATAATCGTTTTTGTACTCTTCAATTGGCGGCAGGCCGCAGGACTGCGGCGTATCGCGCATCAGGGCGAAGGCGATAATCGCCACTACGATCGCGCCAAAAGCCGGCATGTAAAGCGCGGCTTTCCAGTCGTTGAACCATGCCATCCCGAGCAGGAACAGCAGCGGAGGAATACCGCCGCCCACGTTATGCGCGCAGTTCCAGACCGACACAATTCCGCCACGCTCTTTCTGCGACCACCAGTGCACCATGGTGCGTCCGCACGGCGGCCAGCCCATCCCCTGGAACCAGCCGCAGAGGAACAGCAGCACAAACATAATAGCAATACTGGACGTCGCCCACGGCACAAAGCCCATAAACAACATCACCGCAGCCGCCAGAATCAAACCGGCTGGCAGGAACACGCGCGGATTCGAGCGATCCGACACCGACCCCATAATGAATTTGGAAAACCCGTAGGCGATAGAGATCCCCGAGAGCGCAAACCCTAAATCACCGCGCGAAAAACCCTGCTCCACCAGATACGGCATGGCGAGCGCGAAGTTTTTACGTACCAGATAATACGCCGCGTACCCGAAGAAAATCCCCAGGAAGATTTGCCAACGCAGACGGCGGTAAAGCGGATCTATCTCTGCCTCTGGCAGACGCGCCCGATGCGGCGCAGGTTTAAAGATACTGAGCATGACAGCCTCCGTGGCCTTGTAATGAATGAGAAGGTGCCTCGCACCCGATTCCAGAGGCGGCGATGTTAAGAAATCACGGTGATTGTTACTGTGAATCAACGCACAGATTGTTACAGAAATATGACAGAATGCGCAAAAAAGCGCATGGAATCACGTTTCACTTTCGAATAACGCGCGTTTATGTTCGAAATCAAACAAACCACATTTTCAGTGTGGCTAAATGATAAAAAAACGAACATAGAGGGAAGACAATGACGGTTCTCGATCCTCGCTACAGCGATGTGATAATCATTGGCGGCGGCGCAACCGGGGCCGGCATCGCCCGCGACTGTGCCCTGCGTGGCCTGAGCGTGACCCTGCTGGAGCGCCATGATATTGCGACAGGTGCCACAGGCCGCAACCACGGCCTGCTGCACAGCGGCGCGCGGTACGCGGTGACCGACGGTGAGTCGGCGCGGGAGTGTATTGCGGAAAACCAGATCCTGAAACGCATCGCCCGCCACTGCATCGAGCCGACCAACGGACTGTTCATTACCCTTCCCGAAGACGATCTCGCGTTTCAGCAAACCTTTATTTCCGCCTGCACGGCCGCAGGGATCCGGGCCGACGCCATCGACCCGGCGCTGGCGCGTCGGCTGGAGCCGTCTGTCAACCCGGCCCTCACCGGCGCGGTGAAAGTCCCCGACGGCACGGTCGATCCGTTTCGCCTGACCGCCGCAAATATGCTGGACGCCCGGGAACACGGCGCGCGCATTCTGACCGGGCATGAAGTCACCGGGCTTATTCGCGAAGGCAACACTGTGCGCGGCGTGCGGGTGTTCGACCCGCAATATAACGAGCGCAGCGAACTGTATGCCGCCGTGGTTATTAATGCGGCGGGGATCTGGGGGCAACGCATCGCGGAATATGCCGACTTATCCATCCGCATGTTCCCGGCGAAAGGTTCACTGCTGATCCTCGACCATCGCATCAATAACCACGTCATCAACCGCTGTCGTAAGCCTTCCGACGCCGATATTCTGGTACCGGGCGACACCATTTCGCTTATCGGCACCACCTCCACCCACGTCGATTACAGCGAGATTGACGTTAACCGGGTGACGGCCGAAGAGGTGGATATCCTTCTGCGCGAAGGCGAGAAACTGGCCCCGGTGATGGCGCAAACCCGCATTCTGCGCGCCTATGCGGGTGTGCGACCGCTGGTCGCCAGCGATAACGACCCAAGCGGGCGCAACGTCAGCCGTGGGATCGTCCTGCTCGATCATGCCCAACGTGACGGCATGGAGGGCTTTATCACCATTACCGGCGGCAAGCTCATGACCTACCGCCTGATGGCGGAGTGGGCCACAGATGCCGTCTGCCGCAAACTCGGTAACACAACGCCGTGCGCCACGGCAGAACAGCCCCTGCCCGGATCGCGTCAGTCCACCGAGAAAACGCTGCAGAAAATCATCTCTCTGCCCGCTCCGCTGCGCGGCTCCGCCGTTTATCGCCACGGCGACAGAACCCCGCAGTGGCTTGGCGAGGGGCGACTAAGCCGCAGCCTGGTGTGCGAGTGCGAAGCGGTGACCGCAGGCGAGGTGCAATATGCCGTCGAGAATCTGACGGTCAATACGCTGCTCGATCTTCGCCGCCGCACGCGCGTCGGTATGGGTACCTGTCAGGGCGAGCTTTGCGCCTGTCGCGCCGCCGGGCTGCTGCAACGCTTTCACGCCACCACCTCAGCGCAGTCCCTGACCCAGCTCAGCGATTTCCTCAATGAACGCTGGAAAGGCATTCAGCCCGTTGCCTGGGGCGATGCCCTGCGCGAAAGCGAGTTTACCCGCTGGGTTTATCAGGGACTTTGCGGCCTGGAGAAGGAGCCACATAATGAAATTTAATACCGTTATTGTCGGCGGCGGGCTGGCAGGGCTGCTGTGCGGGATCACGCTCACGCGACGTGGTCTGCGCTGCGCCATCATCACCCGCGGGCAGAGCGCTTTGCACTTCTCTTCCGGATCGCTGGATCTCCTCGACGATGCCTGTCGCGGCGCACTTGCGCCTGAGCATCCCTACAGCCTGATCGGCGAGCACAACATTGCCCGCCTGGCGCAGGAAACCGAAAGGCTGCTGAGCGCCTGTGGCGCGCGGATGCAGGGCAGCGCTGAGAAAAATCACCAGCGCGTGACACCGCTCGGCACCCTGCGTTCCGCGTGGCTCAGCCCGGAAGAAGTTCCTGTCGCCCCGTTCAGCGCAGAACGCGTAATGGTGGTGGGGATTGGCGGTTTTCTTGATTTTCAGCCGCACCTGGCGGCGGCCTCACTCTGTCAGCACGGCATTAACGCGACGGCGGCGGAAATAGACCTTCCCGAACTGGACATGCTGCGCGAAAACTCCAGCGAGTTTCGGGCAGTGAATATCGCGCGGCTGCTGGATAACGACGATAACTGGCCGCTGTTGTATGACGCGCTCAGGCCGCTCGCTGAACAGTGTGACGCCCTGTTGATGCCTGCGTGCTTTGGCCTCACCGACAATCGACTCTGGCGTTGGCTGTCGGACCGCCTGCCGTGCACTCTCGGCTTGCTGCCGACCCTTCCCCCTTCCGTACCGGGTATTCGGCTGCACACGCAGCTTAAGCAAAAATTTATTGCCCAGGGCGGCGTGTGGATGGCGGGTGACGAGGTGAAAAAGATCACGCTGTCTGATAGCGACCTCAGCGAGGTGTGGACGCGAAACCACGGCGATATTCCGCTGCGCGCACGCGCCGTGGTGCTGGCCAGCGGCAGCTTTTTCAGTAACGGCTTACTGAGTACCCGCGAGGGGATCCGCGAAGCCATTCTGGGGCTGGATGTCCGGCAGAGCGCCTCCCGTTCGGACTGGTATCAGAGTGATTTCTTTACGCCGCAGCCCTGGCAGCAGTTTGGCGTGATTGTCGATAACCACCTGCACCCGCAGCTCAACGGCCGGTCGCTTAACGGTCTCTACGCCATCGGCTCGATTCTGGGCGGCTACGATCCGATTGCCCAGGGCTGCGGCGGCGGCGTGTGTGCGATCACGGCGCTTCATGCCGCAGAGCAGATTATTCAACGCACGGAGGCAGAACAATGAGCGATAGCCGTTTCGAAAGCTGCATAAAATGCACGGTGTGCACCACGGTCTGCCCGGTCAGCGGCGTGAACCCGCGTTATCCTGGCCCAAAACAGGCCGGGCCTGACGGCGAGCGCCTGCGTCTGAAAGACGCCGCACTCTACGATGATGCGCTGAAATACTGCATTAACTGTAAGCGCTGCGAGGTGGCCTGTCCGTCAGACGTCAAAATCGGCGACATCATCCAGCGCGCCCGGGCGCAGTACAGCACGCAAAAACCGACGCTGCGCGATGCGATCCTCAGCCATACCGACCTGATGGGCAGCGTTTCCACGCCCTTCGCGCCGCTGGTGAATGCCGCCACCTCCCTGAAACCGGTACGCCGGCTGCTCGACGCGACGCTGAAAATTGACCACCACCGCAGCCTGCCGAAATACGCCCACGGCACCTTCCGTCGCTGGTACAAATCGGTGGCGGCAGAACAGGCACGCTTTGCCGATCAGGTGGCGTTCTTCCATGGCTGCTACGTGAATTACAACCACCCGCAGTTGGGAAAAGACCTGCTGAAAGTGCTGAACGCGATGGGCACAGGTGTGCAGCTCCTGAGCAAGGAAAAATGCTGCGGCGTGCCGCTGATTGCCAACGGCTTTACGGATAAAGCGCGCAGGCAGGCCCGCAGCAACGTCACCTCCCTGCGCGACGCGATAGTCGGGAAAGGCATACCGGTCCTGGCCACCTCGTCTACCTGCACCTTCACCCTGCGCGACGAGTACCCTCACCTGCTGGACGTGGATAACACCGATCTGCGCGACCATATTGAACTGGCAACGCGGTTTTTGTGGCGCATGCTGGACAGTGGGAAGACCTTACCGCTGGGCACCCTGCCGCTGAAGGTGGTGTATCACACGCCATGTCATATGGAAAAAATGGGCTGGTCGCTGTATACGCTGGAGCTGCTGCGGCTGATCCCGGGGCTGGAGCTGACGGTGCTGGATTCGCGCTGCTGCGGGATAGCGGGCACCTACGGATTTAAGCGTGAAAACTACGACACGTCGCAGGCGATTGGCGCGCCGCTATTCAGGCAGATAGAGGAGAGCGGAGCCGACCTGGTAGTGACCGACTGCGAAACCTGCAAATGGCAGGTTGAAATGTCCACCAGCAAACGCTGCGAACATCCCATCACCCTGCTGGCAAACGCGCTGGGCTAAGCGATGCCGGGGCGGTTTGCCCCGGCACATTCGTTACTCAACAAACAGGGAATCAACCACATTGATCCAGCCATGCTCGCTGGCGACCGGTTTGCCGTTCAGCCAGCGTCGCAGCATGTTGAGCGCCATCATGGCACACACCTCCTGACGCACCGCCTGGCTGTGGCGGGTAATACTCATTTTTACCTGCAGCGCATGGGTTCCTTCCGGCGTCGCGAGGGCAAAATTAAGGTGCTCGCCCTCCACGCCGCCGACGGCCAATGCCAGCCCGGCGAAATGCTTAACCCTGCGCTCCGACGCCCAGCGCGCGGTCTGCGCCAGCGTTTCCTGCTGGTACGGTACCACTTCACTGGCCAGAAGCGGCGCATCCGCCCGTGAAAGTTGCAGCGCCAGAAGCCCACCGGTGAACTGTTCGCTCAGCGTGACGCTCAGCTGGCGAGCCTTCAGGGTGCGGGCAATCTGCGCAGGCAGCCCTTCCGTTCCCTCAAAGATCAGGCTCTCTCCCGCTACGCGCTGTACCTCAGGCCACAGCGCCAGCATGGCCTCCTTTTGCGTCGCCGGGCCGGTCAGCTTCAGCTCGATAATCGGCATAGAAGAGCGGTAGCCCATCGAGACGCCCGGCGGCAGCGGCAGGCTGTCGAGGCTCTGGGCAAGGTCGCTTTCAGAGCGGCCAAAGGTGGTCAGTCGCAGACACAGCGGCGGCTCAGGCAGGGTGAAACGCGCGCGCAGGCGCGGCAGGATTTGCTGCTCGACCATCACTTTAAATTCAGACGGCACGCCCGGCGTGAAGAACATCAGGCAGCGGTTAAGCTTAACGGCAAAGCCACAGGCGGTGCCGACGGGGTTATCCACCAGCTCGGCGCTGGCGGGGATTTCGGCCTGCTTACGGTTGCTGGGGGCCATGACGCGACCGCGCTCGGAGAAAAAGCGTTCCATCTGCGCCAGCCACGCTTCGTGGAGGACCAGCCCTTCGCCTTTCGCCGTGGCGGCGGCCAGCGCGCTAAGATCGTCGCCGGTTGGGCCAAGGCCGCCGTTCACAATCAGCACGTCAGCGTGCTCGCTGCGTTCGCGCAGAATGTTCACCAGCGACTCAAGGTTGTCGCCTACCGTGTTGCGACGCGTTAACGGTAATCCCTGCTCAAAGAATAAATCGGCGAGCCAGGCCGCATTGGTATCGATGATTTGACCATGCAGCACTTCATCGCCGGTGGATAACATCTCCACGTTAATCATTGTGTTCTCCCGCTTTAATAGTCAAAACACTATAGCGCAATTGGGAGAGGGGGGAAGCGATAAACTGGCGCGGCAGGCCGCCGCGCCGGGGGGATTAGAAGCCTGCGCTCACGCCCACGTACGGGCCGTCGGCCAGCGCGTTGTCGCGGTTGCCGTCTTTACCGGCCAGGTTCAGATAGCGGTAACCTGCTTCGATGGTAACAGGACGCATGATGGTCCAGCGCGCACCGGCGTTAGCTTCCTGATAGCTGTCGATACCGCTGGAGAGCGAATCCGGAGAGTAGTAATACTCGCCGAACAGGCCGAAGCTGTCGCCAATTTTCCACTGCAGCCCGCCGCCAACGGCCGCCGCGTATCCTTCGTCACCGTCGTTCGGGTTGGTGTAGATACCTTTACCGCCCACGGTTGCCAGGAATGGCCCCAGCGGAACGTTAAGGCCAAGGCCGAGGCTTGCCGCATCGCCGTCGTCGTCGTTATGCGTCCAGCCGCCCGTCATCGCCAGGCCAGAGGTTTCCGTCCCCAGGCCAAAGCCCAGGTGGGTGTAATCCTGACCCGCTGAGCCGTTAAAGGAAATTGCGTTTGCCGCAACTGAAACAAACATCAGGCCTGCGCCCAAAAATGCCACTTTTTTCATTGTCATGTCCCGCACGTAATAATTAGAGATGTCCCAAAACCGCGAGATTTTAACCTGCGTGTCTTTGGGATCAAGCACTCTGCGTGCGTCAGGCAATTAGTTTGTAACGATTTGATAATTTCGGTATTTACACCATCAATAAAAAGCGCATTTTCACGCTCAGCCCGCCCAGATTTTCGCTGCGCGTTAGCTGAAGATGGCTACGGTGCAGGCGGGCAATATCATTGGCCAGCGCCAGGCCAATGCCGGACCCGGCGGCGTCGCCCACGTTATCCAGCCGGTGAAACGGCAGCAACGCCTGCGGGATGAGATCGTCGGCAATCCCCGGCCCGCTGTCCTCCACGCTCAGCTCAACCGCGCCGTTGTCCGTGCGCAGGTACACCGTCACGATCCCGTGCTCGGGCGTGTATTTGATCGCGTTCTCCAGCAGGTTGGCGCAAAGTTCGCCCAGCAGCACGTCATCGCCCTCAATCATCACCGGCTGCTGAACGCCGTCATAACCAAGATCGATAGCCTTACTGCGCGCCTGCGCCAGCCGGGAGAAACAGCAGTTTTGCACCACCTGCACCAGATCGACCGGGGCAAACTGCCGTTCCCCCTGCTCTTTTCGCTTCACCACCGAAAGCTGTAACAGCCGTTCGGTCAGCACGATGGTGTTATCCAGGGTGACGTTCATCGCCCGCAAGCTCTCCTGCCACAGCGCCGGATCGTTGCGCGTCAGGGCAACGGAAACCTGGGTTTTCAGCACCGCCAGCGGCGTTTTGAGCTGATGAGAGGCATCGGCATTGAAACGCGCCTGGCGCGACAGCACGCCGCGAAGCCGGTCGATGTAACGGTTAAACGCCACGATCAGCAGGCGCGTTTCAGACCAGGGCAACAGCTCCGGCAGCGGGGCCAGCAACCCGGGCTCACGACGGACCATCAGCGACGAGAGTTGACGCATCGGGCGCAGTACGCGGCGCAGCAGCCAGGCGGTTAAAACCAGCGTCAGCAGCACCAACAGCCCCTGAGACACGAGTGATGAGAACAGAAGCTGAGTCGCCAGATAGCGCCGGGACTGGAGGGTTTCGGCGACGTAGATCTCCGCCATCCCCACCACATTGTCTTCGTTTACAGGCTGGAGCAGCTTCGCCACGCGGATCGCCTGCCCGCGATACTCGGTATGGTAAAACCAGGCCAGCGCGGGATAGAGCCGGGTGCGCGACGTGGAGGGGGGCATTTTCGGCAGATCGTCATAGCCGGAGATCACCCGACCGTCGGGATCGACCACCTTGTAGTAAAGGCGATCGTTCATGTTCAGCTCGAAGCTGTCGAGCACCACCCAGGGAACGTTCACCTGGAGCTTACCGTTGTGTACCTCCAGCCGCTCCGACACCGTGCGCGCCGAGGATAACAGCGTGCGGTCATAGGCCTGCGTCGCCGCCTGTAGTGCGCTGACGTAGCTGTTGAAGGCTGACAACCCCCATAACAGCAGCAGCGGTAAACCCAGAAAGAGCAAAAGTTGCAGGTAAAGCGACTGCGGCTTAAGCCACTTCATCGCCGCACTCCAGCACGTAGCCCAGCCCTCTGAGCGTGGTGATCCGCACGCCGCTACCGGTCAGTTTCTTACGCAGGCGATGAACATAAAGGTCGATGCTCTCGGGACTGACGTCATCATTCAGGCTAAACACCTGGTCGAACAATTGCTGTCGGGAGACGGGGCGAGTCCGGCGGTGCATCAGCACCTTCAGTAAAGAGAGTTCGCGCGGCGTCAGGGAGAGGGGTTCATCGCGCAGCAGGAAAAAGCCTTCATCATCGTATTCAAGCTCCCCCAGACGCTGACGCTCCTGAGTCCGCCCTTCACTTCGACGCAGCAGCGCGCGCAGGCGCGCATCAAGCTCTTCCAGCTCGAACGGCTTCGGCAGATAGTCATCCGCCCCGGCATTCAGCCCTTTGACCCTGTCTGCCACGTTGCTGCGCGCGGTTAGAAACAGCACCGGCAGCGTCTGCCCGCGTTTTCTCAGACGATGGACCACCTCCAACCCGTCGAATCCGGGCATGCCGATATCAAGAATAGCGACAGCGTAGTTTTCCCCCTGCAGAAGGTGATCTGCCGCGCGTCCGTCGTTGACGCAGTCCACGGCAAAACCGTTCTGTACCAGCGCTTTCTCCAGCCAGTGAGCCAGCTCACGATTATCTTCCGCCAGTAAGAGACGCATATCACATCCTGTAAAGTTGGTGCCGCAGTGAAAGGGAAATGAAAGGTTATTGTTTTAACAATCACGCAACGGAACCGCTACAAGGTGGTTCACATAATCAGTAAAAAGACACCCGTACCCGTACTCCCGGTTCTCCGGCGTGAGGATAAACGATGAAAAAACAATTACTCTCTACCCTTGCTGCAAGCGTATTGATGTTGAGTGCTTCTGTTGTTCAGGCGCAGGACGCGCCCTCCCGCACCGAATGTATCGCCCCGGCCAAACCCGGCGGCGGCTTTGACCTGACCTGCAAGCTGATTCAGGTCAGCCTGCTGGAGACGAAGGCCATCGAAAAACCGATGCGCGTCACCTACATGCCCGGTGGCGTGGGGGCGGTGGCCTATAACGCGATTGTCGCGCAGCGCCCTGCCGAAGCGGGTACCGTGGTGGCCTTCTCCGGCGGCTCCCTGCTGAACCTGGCACAAGGAAAATTTGGCCGTTATGACGTGAATGACGTGCGCTGGCTCGCCACCGTGGGCACCGATTACGGCATGATTGCCGTACGCGCAGACTCCCCGTGGAAATCCCTGAACGATTTGCTGGCCGCCATGGAAAAAGACCCCAACAGCGTAGTGATTGGCGCGGGGGCGTCTATCGGCAGTCAGGACTGGATGAAAGCCGCTCTGCTGGCGCAGCAGGCGAAAGTCGATCCACACAAAATGCGCTACGTGGCGTTTGAAGGCGGCGGTGAGCCGGTGACGGCGCTGATGGGTAATCACGTCCAGGCGGTATCGGGCGATCTCAGCGAAATGGTGCCCTACCTTAGCGGGGACAAAATTCGCGTGCTGGCGGTGTTCTCAGAAAACCGTCTGCCGGGCCAGCTGGCAAACGTCCCTACCGCCAAAGAACAGGGTTATAACCTGGTCTGGCCGATCATTCGCGGCTTCTTCGTCGGGCCGAAAGTGACCGACGCCGAGTACCAGTGGTGGGTGGAGACCTTCGCGAAGCTCCAGCAAACCGACGAGTTCAAAAAGCAGCGCGATCTGCGCGGGCTGTTTGAGTTCAATCTGAACGGCAAGCCGCTGGACGAATACGTTAAAAAACAGGTGAATGACTACCGCGAGCAGGCGAAAGCCTTTGGTCTGGCGAAATAACCGGAGGCGCTATGAGCGATCGTATTTTTGCCGGAATTTGGCTGCTGCTCTGCATTGGCGGGATGTTCGTCGCCTGGCAGATCCACAGCGAATACAGCTATGAACCCGTGGGGCCGCGCCCCTTTCCCGTGGGCATTGTCGGCCTGATGCTGCTCTGCTCGGTGGCCCTGCTGCTGCGCCACCCGGACACCATAGAGTGGCCGCCACGCCGTACCCTGCAACGGCTGCTGGTCATGGTGATTGTCCTGCTGATGTATGCCTGGGGCTTTGAATGGCTCGGCTTCCCGATTGCCACCGCCATTCTGACAATGGTGATTGGCATGCTGTTTAACGCCTCGCTGCCTGCGGCGGGGATCTCCGGGGTCGTACTGGGCATTTTACTCTGGTACGCCTTCGACCGCCTGCTGGACGTGACGCTGCCCCTCGGCGCATGGTTTAACTAACGGAGCACGCTATGGATACCTGGATCTATCTCTCTCAGGGGTTCGCGGTAGCGATGACCCCGGAAAACCTGGTGATCGCCCTGATCGGCTGTTTCGTCGGGACCATCGTCGGCCTGCTGCCCGGCCTTGGCCCCATCAACGGCGTGGCGATTCTGTTACCGCTGGCCTTTGCCCTGCATTTGCCCGCGGAGTCGGCGCTGATCCTGCTGGCGACGGTCTATATCGGCTGTGAGTACGGCGGGCGCATTTCGTCGATACTGCTTAACGTGCCCGGCGATGCCGCCGCCATTATGACCGCGCTGGATGGCTACCCGATGGCGCAACAGGGACGCGGCGGCGTGGCGCTCTCGATTTCTGCCGTCAGTTCGTTCTTTGGCTCCCTGATCGCCATTGGCGGCATCATTCTCTTTGCACCAGCGCTGGCCGAGTGGTCGCTGGCGTTTGGTCCGGCCGAATATTTTGCACTGATGGTGTTTGCCATCGCCTGCCTTGGCAGCATGATGGCGCAAAATCCACTGAAGTCGTTTTTGTCTGCGCTGATTGGCTTAGGGTTAGCCACCGTCGGCGTGGATGCCAACACCGGGGTTTATCGCTTTACCTTCGACAGCGTTCACCTGTCTGACGGCGTGCAGTTTATCGTCGTTGTGATTGGGCTGTTCTCTGTATCGGAAATCTTACTGATGCTGGAACATACCAGCAGCGGGCAGACGCTGGTCCGTAAGACCGGACGTATGCTCTTTAATGCCAAAGAGGGGGCGCAGTGTGTGGGTGCCACCTTACGTTCGTCGGTGATCGGCTTTTTCGTCGGCGTTCTGCCCGGCGCAGGGGCCACCATCGCCAGCGCCATCACCTACATGACCGAGAAAAAGCTGAGCGGTAACAGCGACAGCTTTGGCAAAGGCGATATCCGTGGCGTGGCCGCGCCAGAGGCGGCGAATAACGCCTCGGCCTGCGGCTCGTTTATCCCGATGCTGACCCTCGGCGTACCCGGCTCCGGCACCACGGCGGTGATGATGGGCGCGCTGACGCTCTACAACATCACACCGGGTCCGGCAATGTTTACCGAACAGCCGGATATCGTCTGGGGTCTGATTGCCGCCCTGCTGATCGCCAACGTGATGCTGCTGGTGATGAACATCCCGCTGATCGGCCTGTTCACGCGAATGCTGACCATTCCCCTGTGGTTCCTGGTTCCTGCTATCGCCGCCGTCTCTGCGGTTGGGGTGTATGCGGTGCACAGCACAACCTTTGATCTGGTCCTGATGGTGCTGCTTGGGGTGCTGGGCTACATCTTGCGCAAGATGCACTTCCCGATGTCGCCGCTGATCCTGGGGTTTGTATTAGGTGAAATGCTGGAGCAGAACCTGCGCCGCGCCCTCTCCATCAGCAACGGCAACATGGCCATTCTGTGGGAGAGTAGCGTGACGAAAGTCCTGCTGGCGCTGGCGATTATGGTAATTGTCGTGCCACCGGTGCTGCGCTGGATTCGTCGCCGCCAGCACAAACCGCAGCCGGATATCGGCTGATTACCCTCTTAGCAGGGCATTGACCCACTGTTTTAACGCCTGGCGGGAGATCTTTATCCCGCCATTTTTTAGCTCTGGCGGCAACGCCAGCCAGTGGACCGGCTGCTCAAAGCGCGCCAGCTTACCCTGAACCCACTCCGGTAATTCCGTGATGTCCGTGCCCGGCTCACATTCCACCACCGCGACCGGGCGCTGCCCGAACTCAGCGTCGTCCAGCGGGACGATAAACACCTGGTTTACCTGCGGATGGGTAACGATCACGCGCTCCAGCGATTCCGGCTGGATCCCCTCTCCCCCACTGAAAAAGAGATTGTCCATGCGGCCCAGAATAGTCAGGCGACCGTTGTGCCACTCACCGCGATCGCGGGTGGCAAACCAGCCCTGGTCGTTGACCAGCGGTAAGAGTGCGCCGTCTCGCCAGTAGCCCGCCGCCATGCTTTGCGCCCTGATCCAGACTTCACCGTTCACCACCTGTACGTCTCTGCCCGGCAGCGCGCTGCCCACATCCGGCGCGCCGTCCGCCTCTTTGGCGCAGACGGTGGAGGCGAACTCGGTCAGTCCGTAGCCGCAGAAGGTCCGAATACCCTGCTCACGCGCGCGCGCAGTCAGTTCAACGGGGATTTCCGCCCCGCCAAGCAGCACGGCTTTCAGTGCGATGCGGCACTCACCATTAAGCAGTCGCCACAGCTGTGTTGGCACCAGCGAGGCGTGGGTGCAGCCCTGTAGCGCCTGCTCCAGCGGCTGTTTCTCACGCACCGTAAGACGCGCCCCGGCCTGAAGCCAGCGCCACAAAATCCCCTGACCGGAGACGTGAAACAGCGGCAGGGAGAGCAGCCAGTCGTCGTCATCGCTGTAAGGCATCAGCGACAACACGCCTGCCGCGCTGGCAAGATGCGCCGCACAGGTGTGTACCGCCGCCTTGGGTAAGCCCGTAGAGCCGGAAGTGAGCGTCATCGACGCCAGACGCTCCGGCTGCCACGGGGCGGCATGCTCACCGGGTTGGTCATCCAGCGCGAGCCGCGAAAGCCCGTCAAACGTGCCGTCAAGCAGCAGCGCAAAGCGCAGCGTCATCTGTGGGAGCAGGACGTCAAGCAGAGGGCGCGGAAGCTGAGGATTGACAGGAAGAATACGCGCGCCGCACTGCAACAGTGCCAGCCACGCCAGCAGCGTTTGAGGATGGTTATGGGCGAGCAGCATCACGCCGTCGCCCTCACTCAGCCCCTGACGGTGGAAACCTGTCGCCAGCCTGTCCACCCGCTCGCACAGCTGCTGCCAGCTCAGCGCGTCGTCGTTTAACCGCAGCGCGGGTTTATCCGCACGCTGCGCGCGCCAGTGTCGCCACGGCCAGTCAGTAAACATCATAACAACGGCTCCAGCGCCTCGACCCCGAGGCACGGCAGGGCACTGTCCGGCCACGTGCGGATCAGCTGCGCCTGCATCAGGTTCAGCGTGTCGAGACCCGGGAGGGTGTCGGGCGTTAACCACGCGGCGAGGCGCGCCAGCTGGGTCAGCCCGAGGCTGGATTCAATGGATGAACTGATCACCGCCGTCAGCCCTAAGGCATGGGCCGCCGCGACCTGCTCGCGCACTTTCTCCAGGCTGCCGGTGAACGTGGGTTTGATCACCACCGCGCTCACGCCAGGCTCGGCGATGAACGCAAAATCCGCCTCGCGCAGGCTTTCATCCCACGCAATCGCAATGCCCGTTTCACGGGCAAAGGCGCGGGAGTCATCGCGGGTTTTGCAGGGCTCTTCAAGGAAGGCGATACGGTTGCGGTATGCGGGATTAACATACTTCGCAAACTGCTGAGCCTTGAGCGGCGTCCAGGCGCGGTTGGCGTCCAGACGCAGATGCAAATCGGGGATCGCTTCAAGCAGCAGGTTAGCCACCATTCCGTCGCGCACCGCTTCGTACAGCCCGACCTTGATTTTCGCCACTTTTTCGCCCGGCATGGCGGAGAGCAGTGCAAACAGCTCGTCCGGATCGCCGGTGCAGAGCGGCGCAGCGCGATAGTTCGCCGCGTTGGGCAAGCGCCCCTCAAGCTCGGCCAGCGCGCAGCTGACACCGAAGGCAGCGGAGGGGATGTCCGGCAGTGCCGGTTCGGCCCCCTCGCGCCACTCGCGCGCCCAGGCAAGCACTGCAGCCTGCGCCTCCTCCAGCGACTCCTGGCTAAAGCCCGGAAGGGGCGAAACCTCGCCCCACCCTTCGCGCTCACCCTGCCGGAGATGCACGAACAGCCCGTCACGGGTTTTTAACCGCCGTTCACGCAGCACCACGCCCGCGTCCATGGGTATCTGCCAGCGGTAAACCTGCGCGCGACGCATTACGGGTTCCGTTTGTATTTGCTGAAGTCTGGCTGACGTTTTTCATTGAACGCGTTGCGCCCTTCCTGACCCTCTTCGGTCATGTAGAACAGCATGGTGGCGTTACCCGCCAGCTCCTGCAGACCCGCCTGGCCGTCGCAGTCGGCATTGAGTGCCGCCTTCAGGCAGCGCAGCGCCATTGGGCTGTTTTGCAGCATTTCGCGACACCAGCGGACGGTCTCTTTTTCGAGATCGGCGACAGGTACCACGGTATTCACCAGGCCCATGTCCAGCGCTTCCTGAGCGTTATACTGACGGCACAGGAACCAGATTTCGCGCGCTTTTTTCTGACCCACAATGCGAGCCATGTAGGACGCGCCCCAGCCGCCGTCGAACGAGCCGACTTTCGGGCCGGTCTGGCCGAAGATGGCGTTTTCAGCGGCAATGGTCAGGTCGCACATCATGTGCAGCACGTGGCCGCCGCCGATGGAGTAGCCCGCGACCATGGCAACAACCGGTTTTGGACAGGTGCGGATCTGGCGCTGGAAATCGAGCACGTTCAGGTGGTGCGTACCGGCATCATCCTGGTATCCGCCGTAATCGCCACGCACTTTCTGGTCACCGCCGGAGCAGAAGGCTTTGTCGCCTTCACCGGTCAGGACAATGACGCCGATATTGTCGTCATAGCGTGCATCCGCCAGCGCCTGAATCATCTCTTTTACGGTCAGCGGGCGAAACGCGTTGCGCACCTGCGGGCGGTTGATGGTGATTTTGGCAATCCCATCAGCCGATTTGTGATAACGAATGTCGGTATAGCCTTCGGAGCAGTCTTGCCATTCAACCGGTGCGTAGAGCATGTTTTCATCAGGATAGATCATAGTGTGTCCTTTGTTGGAAGACGCAGAATCTGCGCCAGAGTCGCAGCCACCGCAGCGGGATTTTCCCGATGGGCGTTGTGTCCGGCATGAGGGATAGCATGGCGAACGGCGTTCAGTTCGGCGGCGATGCCACCAAATTTTTCATCACGTTCACCATAGAGATAGTAAAAAGGCACGGGGTTTGCCGCGAGCGCAGAACGGAGGTCGGGCTGTACGGCGAGCGAGGTCGCCTCGAGCATATCCGCCAGAGCCGCGCCGCTGTTCTGGCTGCGCAGGGTTATCAGCTCGCTGCGCTGCGCCTGCGTGAGTGAGGCGAACACCGGCTGTTGATACCAGTCGGCGAAAACCGTGCCGAGCGGTTCCGTGCGCAGACGCTTCGCCCAGCGGCGATCGGAATCCAACCGGGCGTCGCGCGCGTGCGCATCCTGCAGCCCCGGATGGCCCCCTTCGACCACAACGCCACGCAGCCCTGTTGGCTGCTGGCAGGCGTGAAACATCGCAATGCGGCCGCCGAGGGAGTACCCCACCAGCCAGTAAGAGAGTATGTTGTAACTAATTAGCGTTGTGGTCAGCAACTGGCTGACCTCATCAAAGCCCGAAACGGAGATACCGGTAGAGCCGCCGTGCCCCGGCAGGTCAAGGTACAGCTGCGGGTAGTCGCCGAGCTGCTCCCCAACCGCCCGCCACTCGCGGGCATCGCCGGAAAAACCGTGCAAAAAGACCAGCCAGGGGTAACCTGGTTTCCCGGCCCTTTGCTCGCCCGCGAGGATCACAGCTGGCTCACCTGCGCCAGCAGATTTTGCAGCCGCTGGGCGCCGTCAGAGTCGTTAACCACCAGCTCAATCAGCGTAGCGCCAGGCTGACGCCAGGCCGTGCTCAACGCCGCGTCCAGATCGGCCCAGCTTTCCGGGCGATGGTACGTGAGGCTGAACATCGCTGCCGCATGCTCGAACTGCACGTTCTGCGGCATCAGGTAGAAACGCTCGCGCTCGCTCTGCGGAGTGGGCAGCAGAGAGAAAATTTGTCCGCCGTTGTTATTCACCACAATCAGCACAAACGGCGCGGAAGCCTGACGCAGCAGCGCCAGCGCGTTAAGGTCGTACAGGGCGGAAAGATCGCCAACAATCGCAAGCGTGGATTTCGCACTGGCGCGCTGCACGCCTGCCGCGGTGGAGATCAGCCCGTCAATTCCGCTGGCCCCCCGGTTACTGTACACCGGGTAGCCGGCAGGCAGCTGAGATAAGGCGTCAATCAGACGCACCACCAGGCTGTTGCCGACAAACAGCTGCCCCTGCTCCGGCAGATACTGACGGATCCGGTGCGCCAGCTCCGCCTCGCCAAACCCTTCGCATTGCGCCAGGGTAAGTTCCCACGCCTGGCGGGCAAGGTCCGGGATTGCCGTTGCCCAGGGTTTGCGTTTTTCAGCAGGATGCTGCTCAAGCCAGGCGTCAATCTCGCAGACCAGACGGCGACCACGATGGTGCGCCGGGTCGAGCCTCCCTTCCAGCGGGTCCACCAGCCAGTACTCTTCCGGCTTGCAGGTCGCCTGCCACTGCAGGAGCCGTTTACCGGTCAGGCTGGAGCCAATCTGCACCACGATATCCGCCTGCGCCAGTTCGGTCACCGCTTTGGCGTTCCCCAGCCAGAGATCGGCACAGGGCAGCGGCTGGCCAGTCTGGGAAAGCACGTCGCCAATCAGTGGCCAGCCGAGCGTCTTCGCCCAGTCGGCGACCAGTTTGCCCTCGGCGGCGCTCATGCGCCCGGCAACCACCACGCCGCGCTTCTGCCGCCAGAAAAACCAGTCACGCTGTCTGGCGCTTTCGAGATGCGTGTGTTCACGCAGCCAGGGTTTTTCGCTTTCCCACCACTCGCCAAGCTGCTGCTGCCAGACCCGACCCGTTTCGTTCATTTCGCCATACAGCGGCTCGGCAAACGGGCAGTTGATGTGTAATGCGCCGCTGCGCAGCGATCCCATTGCATGGTCTATGGTCGAGACCAGCCAGGCTGCCGGAATATCCTGCGTCGGGCGCGGTAAAGACAGGGTCTCTGACGGATGGGTCGCAAAGATATTCGGCTGACGAATCGCCTGATTTGCACCGCAGTCAATAAGCTCAGGAGGACGGTCGGCGGTGAGCAGGATCAGCTTTTCGCCCGTCAGCCCGGCCTCAATAATCGCCGGGTAGAGGTTCGCCACCGCCGTACCGGAGGTCACAATCACCGCGACAGGCGCTTTGCTGACTTTCGCCAGGCCCAGCGCCAGATGTCCCAGACCGCGTTCATCAAAATGGGTATGGTGAATAAAGGCCCGGTTCTCTGCTGCCGCAAGGGTCAGCGGAGTGGAACGAGAGCCTGGTGCAATGCACACATGCCTGACGCCATGGCGGGTCAGGGCTTCAAGGATCACCGTCGCCCAGCGTCGGTTGAAAGAACTTACTGACATGAGATTGTCCGGTATCAATAATGCGACACAGTATAAATAATAGAGAAAGTTGTAATTTTGATATGAATCGGGATTGCGAGAATCAGTATTAATCCCTTAGGAGCAGAGATCGCAGTCCGGCAGCTTTATTTTCAATCTCCTGCCACTCCTGCTCCGGGTCCGACCCGCTGACAATACCCGCACCGGCGTACAGGCGCAGGGTGTCATCGTGGATCCGCGCCGAGCGTAGCGCCACACAGAACTCGCTGCGTTCGGGCGATAAAAAGCCCGCTGACCCGGCATACCACTCCCTGTCGAAGGGTTCGTTATTATCGATAAACTCACGCGCCGGCTGGCGCGGCAGGCCGGCGACTGCCGCCGTCGGCTGTAGCACATGCAGACACCGTTCGTCGTCCGCCTGTTTCAGCTCGGTCCATATGCATCGACGCAAATGCTGGACTTTACGCAAGCGAACCACCTGCGCGGGCAGAACCTCGAGCGTCCGGGTATGATGCTGTAACCGCTGGCAGATATCTTCGACCACCAGCATATTTTCGCGCTGGTTTTTGTCATCATTCAATAACCATTCACCCAGGCGTTGCGCCTGGCGGTCGTCAGGATGGCCTGCGACCGTTCCCGCCAGCGCTTCGGTACGCAGCAGCGCGCCGCGCCGCCGCCATAACCGCTCCGGCGTGGAGCCGATAAAGGCGTTGTGGGCATCAAACACCATGCAAAAATGGTAGCAACGTAAGTTCACCGCCCGGCTCGCTGCCATCAACGCGACGGCGGAAAACGCCCGGTTAAACTGCAAATCGGTAGCCCGCGCGAGCACAACTTTTTCGAAATCGCCCTGGGCAATGGCATCGGTGGCCTGTTGCACCAGACGTAACCACTCGGGCTTTTGCGGGTGGTGGGTTTCATGCAGAACCTGAACCGACAGCGGAGAGATTGGTCTGGCCTCACGCAGGGCAGCTAAAAACGCCAGCGCGGTACGGGCATCGTCCTGAAGCGAGGTTTCACTCCACAGCTGCAGGCGCAGGGTAGCAACCCCGGCATGTCGTCGCCAGAGCAGGCGCGGTAAAAATAACGATCCTTGCTCAGGATTGAAGGCGTTAAGGCCGCAGATCCGGGTATCGGCCTGCTGAGGATGGTTGTGCAAAAACTGTGAGGCAGATGCCAGAGAGGGGAAGTGGATGACGGCACCGAGCGCGGAAAGCTCCTCGTCGCCGTTTCGCTGCTGCCAGTAAAATTGCGGATAGCACACCTGCACGCCCAGCCAGGCGAGAGGATCAAAGGCATCGTTTAACGGGAAAGAGACGTCAAAATGACGTAAACCGGGTGTAGCGGGTAACGCTTGCGCAAGCTGGCTGCGCAGGCGCTCCATCGCGATGGACATCGAATGCACGCGAACCTCTCCCTGCTAAAACCTCACATTATACGGGGTACTGGCGATAAAGTGCAGTACCCACGTATAGGGAGTGGTTACACGCGATTAACGACGTGCCAGAAGCAGCCCAAGCACCAGGCCTGCCGCCGCCCCGACGCCAATGCCTTGCCACGGTTTTTCATGCACGTAATCATCGGCACGGTAGACCGCTTTTTTCGCACGGTAGTAGTAATTGTCTGAGGCATGGCTGACGCGGTTTTTAACCTCGTGCAGCGCCTGTTCAGCGCGCGCTTTCAGCTCGATGTATTTTTGATCGGCAGGGTCGCCCGATGAACGTAACACCTCTTCCAGCGTTTCGCTCAGTAACGCAAGGTCGTCGTCAATGCGGGTATCCAGGGATTGATATGACATATTTATCTCCATGTTAGTACACCAGTTCGCTAACTATAGCTAATGACTGACGATTACGCCTGCTTCGCTTCCCGCGCCATACCGATATGGGGAATGCCGTCTTCGTCGTACACCTCCGTCACGGGGGTAAAACCAAAGTGCGCATAGAATGGCTGGAGGTGCGCCTGTGCGCCAAGGTATAACGCCTTGTCCGGCCACTGTTTTTGACAGGCGTCGAGCGTTTTTTCCATCAGCTGATAGCCCAGCTTTTCGCCCCGCGCGTGGCTGCTGACAATCACCCGGCCAATCACCACCGGCTCGACATCGTCTTCGCTTTTCAGAATCCTCGCATACGCCACCAGGACGTTATCTTTCCAACCAAGGATGTGACGGTTTTCGCCCACCAGATCATCGCCGTCGATGTCCTGATACGGGCAGGTTTGCTCGACCACAAACACTTCGCAGCGCAGTTTGAGCAGGGCATAAAGTGCCGTAACGGTAAGCTCGCTATGGTGTAAATCTTGCCACTGGATCATGTCATTCTCCTTCCTGGGGTTCATCACGTTATACTAAACACTTTACCGTTCGGCAAAGGGTCTGACTGCGTTATGGAACTGATTTTTCTGGGGACGTCCGCTGGCGTGCCAACCCGCTCGCGAAACGTGACGGCCATCCTGCTCGATTTGCAGCATCCTACCCGCGGCGGGCTGTGGCTGTTTGACTGTGGAGAAGGGACTCAGCATCAGCTGTTGCACACCCCTTATCACCCGGGAAAGCTGGATAAGATTTTTATCACCCACCTGCATGGCGACCATCTGTTTGGCCTGCCCGGCCTGCTGTGCAGCCGGTCGATGGCGGGGATCGCCAGCCCGTTAACGATTTACGGCCCCGCTGGGGTTCGTGAATTCGTTGACACCGCCCTGCGCCTGAGCGGCTCCTGGACGGATTATCCGCTTGAGATCGTTGAGATTGCCGAAGGGTTAATCTTTGATGATGGGATATATAAAGTTACTGCCACAGCGCTTAACCATCCCATTACGTGCTACGGCTACCGTATCGAAGAACATGATAAGCCCGGCGCGCTCAACGCGGCTGCGCTGCTGGCAGACGGCGTGAAACCAGGGCCACTGTTCCAGCGCCTGAAGCAAGGCGAAACCGTCACGCTGGACGATGGCCGCATCGTCAACGGGCAGCGCTATCTCTCGGCTCCTCTGCCGGGCAAAAAACTGGCCATCTTTGGCGACACGGCCCCCTGCCCTTCCGCCCTGCAGCTGGCTCAGGGCGTGGACGTGATGGTGCATGAAGCTACCCTCGAAGCGGCAATGGAGGAGAAGGCCAACAGCCGCGGTCACAGCTCCACGCGTCAGGCCGCGCGGCTTGCCCGTGAAGCGGGCGTCGGGAAGTTAATCATCACGCACGTCAGCTCCCGCTACGATGCCCATGGCTGCGAGCGGCTGCTGGCGGAGTGCCGGGATGCGTTCGCACACTGTGAACTGGCCGAAGATTTTACGCAGTTCAGCGTTTAGTCCTTCATTTTTCCCTCAGGATGCCGATAACGATTAAAAGGTCAGCATTTTACTTGAGGGTACAATGGATAATTTCCAGAAAGATATTGATGACAGGGCGAATCTCACGCTATCGAACCGTTTTGAACTGCTGCTGTTTCGGCTCGGCACCTCGCTGAACGAAAATAAATCCGAGCTGTTCGGCATTAACGTGTTTAAGCTGCGTGAGATCGTGCCGATGCCGGAGTTCACCAAACCTGCGGGAATGAAGTCGCCGCTGATGGGGATGGTGAACATTCGCGATCAGGTGATCCCAGTCATCGACCTCGCCGCCGTGGCTGGCTGTAAGCCGACAACCGGGCTGAACATTCTGCTGATCACCGAATATGCCCGCAGCGTTCAGGCGTTTGCCGTGGAATCCGTTGAGAACATTATGCGTCTGGACTGGAAGCAGGTTCACGCGGCTGAAACCGCCGTCAGCGGGCGTTACATCACCAGTATTGCGTGCCTGGACGAAAAGACCGACACCAACGACCTGGCGATGGTGCTGGACGTTGAGCAGATCCTGTATGACATCACCCCGGCGAACCACGATCTGCACGCTACCGACCTGAAAACCACCCAATTCAACATCAAGCCAGGGTCCGTTGCGATTGTCGCAGAAGATTCCAAAGTAGCGCGTTCAATGCTGGAGAAAGGTCTGCAGGCAATGCAAATCCCGGCGCAGCTGCATATTACCGGTAAGGACGCGTGGGAGAAGATCGGCGTGCTGGCCGCGCAGGCTCAGGCTGAGGGTGTGCCGATCACCGATAAGATTGCGCTGGTGCTGACGGACCTCGAAATGCCGGAGATGGACGGTTTTACGCTGACGCGCAAGATTAAGTCTGACCCGGTGCTGAAGGATATTCCGGTGGTGATCCACTCATCGCTTTCGGGCAATGCCAACGAAGACCATATCCGCAAGGTGAAAGCCGACGGCTACGTGGCGAAGTTCGAGCTGAACGAGCTGTCGTCGGTAATTGAAGAGGTGCTGGACCGCTCGATGAAGAAGATTGACGGGCCGTTGATTAGTCGCAAGCAACTGGCTTAGTCGGGTGGCGCTACGCTTACCCGACCTACAAAACCCGTAGGCTCTGCAAGCGTAGCGCCGCTGGGCAATAAAAAAACCCGCCGAGGCGGGTTTTTTGTTTTTACATCAGCGGCATTGCATGCTGCACGATATCAATCAGCGGCTGCGGATAGATACCGAAGATGAGCACCAGCAGCGCGGAGATGAGCACCACGATACCGCCCGCGCTGTACTGCCAGTTAGACGGCGCATCGCGGTTGAGCTGCTGAGGCGCGCTCAGGTAGAGGCTCACGGCAACGCGCAGGTAGTAGTACAGACCAATCGCGGAACCGATAACCACACCGGCGGTCAGCCACCACAGGCCAGCCTGCACACCGACGGCCAGGACGTAGAACTTACCGATAAAGCCCAGGGTCATTGGGATACCCGCCAGAGACAGCATCATCACCGTCATCACCGCAGACAGAATCGGACGGTGCCAGAACAGACCACGGTAAGAGAACAGTGAGTCAGCATCCGGGCCACGGTACGGGCTGGACATCAGGCTCACCACGCCGAACGCGCCGAGGCTGCTGAACAGATAACCGGCCAGATACACGCCCACGGTTTCCATCGACATTTCACCGCTCTGCAGCGCAATCAGCGCCACCAGCAGATAACCCAGATGGGAAATAGACGAGTAGCCCAGCAGACGCTTAATGTTGGTCTGGCTCAGCGCCATCAGGTTACCGAAGATGATGGAGACGAACGCGATAATGCCCAGCACCACGCGAACCGCTTCGCTATCACCCACCGGCGCGTACAGGAACAGACGCATGACCACACCGAAGATAGCGATTTTGCTCGCCGTCGCCAGGAAGGTCGATACCGGTGCCGGAGCACCCTGGTAAACGTCTGGCGTCCACAGGTGGAACGGAACCAAAGAGAGCTTAAAGCCAAGGCCAACGATCATCATGCCCAGACCCGCCAGCAGCAGCGGCTCGTGCAGCATACCGTCGCCAAGGCTCTTGCCGATGGCCAGGAAGGAGAGGTTACCCGTCTGTGCGTACAGCAGCGCAATACCGAACAGCAGGAACGACGACGCGGCAGCGGACAGGATCGTGTACTTGATCGCCGCTTCAAGCGAGCGTTTCTGGCGGAAGGCGTAACCAATCAGGCCAAACAGCGGCAGAGAGATCAGCTCAATACCGAGGAACAGCGCGGCCAGGTGGTTCGCATTCGCCAGCAGAATGCCGCCAAGCGAGGCAATCAGTACCAGCAGGTAAAACTCTTCTTTATTGTCGTTGTAACCTTCGAGCCACGGGTACGCAAAGGTGCAGGTTGCCAGGCTCGCCAGCAGAACCAAACCGGTATACAGCATGGCATAGCCGTCAACGCGCATCAGCGGCGTGACGTCCATCGCGCCCGCCTGGCCAACAAACCAGAGGGACACTAACGCAGCGTTCAGACCCAGAACGGACAGGGTCGCATTCAGGAAGTGATTGCGTCGCCACGCAATGGAGAGCATCACAACCACCACCGTCAATCCGACGATCAGCAGCGGTAGCAGCGCGATCAGTTGTTGTGGAGTTATTGTCATGGCGAATTACGGCCTTGTAGTAGAAGCAGAATTAACAAACCACTGCTGGATGTTACCCATCGCGGAGTGCGAGGTATCCAGAATCGGCTGCGGATAGAAGCCCAGCAGCACCAGCAGTACGACCAGCAACAGGATGATGAACAGCTCACGCAGCGACATCCCCGGCAGTTGTTGTGCAGCAATTTCGCTCTTCGCTTTACCGAAGTAGGCGCGATGCAGCATCGCCAGTGAGTAGACGGAAGCGAACACCAGACCAAAGGTAGAGATCACGGTAATCACCGGAACCACCTTGAAGCTGCCGAACAGAATCATAAATTCGCCGACGAAGTTACCGGTACCCGGCATACCCAGCGTCGCCACTGCGAAGAACATGGAGAGCGCTGGCAGCCATTTCATCTTGCCCCACAGGCCGCCCATCATGCGCATGTCGCGGGTGTGCAGACGCTCATAAAGCTGACCACACAGGATGAAGAGACCGGCTGCGGACAGACCGTGCGCAATCATCTGAATCACCGCGCCCTGATACGCCAGCTGGCTGCCGGTGTAGATAGCAATCAGCACGAAGCCCATGTGGGAAACGGAGGTGTAAGCAATCAGACGCTTGATGTCGTACTGCGTGAAGGCCATCCAGGCACCGTAGAAGATACCAATCACACCCAGCCACATGGCAATCGGCGCGAACTCTGCGGAAGCGTTCGGGAACAGCGGCAGCGCGAAGCGCAGCAGACCGTAGGCCGCGGTTTTCAGCAAGATACCCGCGAGGTCAACGGAACCCGCCGTTGGCGCCTGAGAGTGCGCATCCGGCAGCCAGCCGTGCAGAGGAACCACCGGCATTTTCACCGCGAAGGCGATGAAGAAGCCCAGCATCAGCAGGTATTCAATACCGTGAGACATTGGGGTATTCAGCAGATCTTCGTAGTTGAAGGTCCAGACGCCGGTCGCCTTGTAATGCACAAACACCAGCGCCAGGATCGCAATCAACATCACCAGACCACTCGCCTGGGTGTAGATGAAGAACTTGGTTGCCGCCGTGATACGCGTTTTACCGTCGGACGCCTTATGGCCCCACAGCGCGATCAGGAAGTACATCGGCACCAGCATCATCTCCCAGAAGAAGAAGAACAGGAACATGTCGATGGCCAGGAACACGCCGATCACGCCGCCCAGGATCCACATCAGGTTCAGGTGGAAGAAGCCCTGGTATTTTTCGATTTCTCGCCAGGAGCAGAGTACCGCCAGAACGCCGAGCAGGCCGGTCAGCACCACCATCAGCAGCGACAGACCGTCAATCGCCAGGTGGATGGTGATACCGAAACGTGGGATCCACGGGAGGATAAACTCAGACTGCCACTGCGGAATGCCTGCAGACTGGGTCAGAGAGTAGCCACCCTGCAACCAGAGTTGCAGACCAAGCGCGAGCGTTAATCCCATGGTGATCAGCGCGATCCAGCGCGGCATCTTCACGCCAAAGCGTTCAGTCTGCCAGCACAGGAAGCCGCCGATGAAGGGAATTAATATTAGCCAGGGTAGTAACATGGCGATTTTTATTCCTTGTTAAAGTCCCTAAAGGACCGATTTTCAACGAATTCGACTACATTCACGGTTGAGTGCGGGTTCTTTTAGCCCGGTGGTGCTAACGCTTACCCGACCTACGGTCTCGTAGGCCCGGTAAGCGCAGCGCCACCGGGCAAAACCGCAATCTCAAATCACAATCAACGCAACACCATCAGCAGCGCCAGCACGACAACCGCACCGATGCTCATGGACGCCACATACCAGCGCAGGTAACCGTTCTCGCTGTACAGCAGGCCTTTACCTGCAAAGCGGGAGAGGATCGCCGGGATATTCATCATGCTGTTCATCGGGTCGCGCTTCAGCAGCCACGCAATGCCCAGGAACGGCTTGACGAAAATCATGTCGTACAGCCAGTCGAAGCCCCACGCGTTGTACCACCAGGTACCCAGCAGACGGCCTGGCGCACTGTTGGCAACGGCAGTCACCAGCGTACGTTTGCCCAGCCACAGCCATGCAGCAATCAGGATGCCCGCAATGGCGACCACACCGGAGGTGATTTCAAGCGTCAGTACGCGACCGTGCTCAAGCTCGGTTGTTGCCGGCAGTACGCCCTGCAGCGGTGGCACAATCATCGCGCCAACGAAGGTGGAGAGTACCAGCAGCACAATCAGCGGCAGGTGGTGGGTAATCCCCTTCCCTGCGTGTGCGTGAATTTGTTCTTTACCGTGGAATACGATGAAAATCATACGGAAGGTATACAGGGAGGTCATAAACGCACCGACCAGACCCGCAACCATCAGATTGATATGTCCATTCGCCATGGCACCCGCAAGGATTTCGTCCTTACTGAAGAAGCCCGCGGTGATCAGCGGCAGTGCCGCCAGCGCCGCGCCGCCCACCAGGAAGCAAGCGTAAACCAGCGGGATGGACTTACGCAGTCCGCCCATCTTGAAGATGTTTTGCTCGTGGTGGCAGGCCAGAATCACCGAACCGGATGACAGGAACAGCAGCGCTTTGAAGAACGCATGGGTCATCAGGTGGAAAATGGCCGCGTCCCACGCCTGAACGCCCAGCGCCAGGAACATGTAGCCAATCTGGCTCATGGTGGAATACGCGAGAACGCGTTTGATGTCGGTCTGCACCAGCGCGGCAAAGCCTGCCAGCACCAGCGTTACCGCACCAACAATACCCACCAGATGCAGAATTTCCGGCGTCATCAGGAACAGGCCATGGGTACGCGCAATCAGGTAAACACCTGCGGTCACCATGGTCGCGGCGTGGATCAGCGCGGAGACAGGGGTTGGACCCGCCATCGCGTCGGCCAGCCACGTTTGCAGAGGAAGCTGCGCGGATTTACCCACGGCGCCGCCCAGCAGCATCAGCGTTGCCCACCACAGCATGTCGTTGCCTGCAGCGAAGTGTGCCGGTGCCAGTTCCACCATTTCGCGGAAGTTCAGCGTGCCCAGTTCGTTGTAAAGAATGAACAGCGCGAAGGCGAGGAAGACGTCACCCACACGGGTCACGACGAACGCTTTCATGGCCGCTGCGCCATTCTTCGGATCGGTGTAGTAGAAACCGATCAGCAGGTAAGAGCACAGACCCACGCCTTCCCAGCCGAGATACATCAGCAGCAGGTTATCGGCCAGCACCAGAACAACCATGCTGGCGATAAACAGGTTGGTGTAGGCGAAGAAGCGGGAGTAACCCTCTTCACCGCGCATATACCAGGAGGCGAACATGTGGATCAGGAAGCCCACGCCGGTGACCACAGAGAGCATGGTCAGCGACAGTCCGTCCAGCACCAGATTAAAGCCGATGTTGAAATCACCGACCGACATCCAGGTCCACAGTGGAACGCTAAAGGCCTGACGTCCGTTGTTGAAGAAATCGATGCCCGCATAGGCTGTCACCAGCGCAGACAAACCGATAGAGCCGATGCCCACGGTTGCAGACAGATTCTCAGACCAGCGGCCACGAGAAAACGCCAGCAGCACGAAGCCGATCAGCGGAAAAATAATGGTTAAGGCAAGCATGTTCATCCACGCAACTCACTTACTGAATCGATGTTCAGGTTCTGGCGGCGACGATGGAGCTGCAGCAACAGCGCCAGGCCAATACTCGCTTCTGCAGCCGCGAGGCTGATGGCGAGAATGTACATCACCTGACCATCGGCCTGGCCCCAGTAGCTCCCGGCGACCACAAAGGCCAGCGCCGAAGCGTTAATCATGATTTCCAGCCCAATCAGCATAAACAGCAGATTGCGGCGGATAACCAGACCGGTTAAGCCCAGGACGAACAAAATCGCAGCGAGGATCAGTCCATGTGTTAAGGGGATCATGCGCGCTCCTCCGTTTTTCTTTTCGCGCGGTCATCAGTGCGGTTGCTCAGCACCTCGCCGACACGCTCTTCGCGGCCAACGTGGAAGGCAACAACCAGGCCCGCCAGCAGCAGCATTGACGCCAGTTCAACCGCCAGAACGTACGGGCCAAACAGGGCAATACCCACGGCCTTGGCGCTGATCGGCGTGCCGTCGATGCCCTGATCGTTCACGCCCAAAATTGCGTAAACAATTACCACCAGCATGATGGCCGACAAAATTGCCGGGCCAATCCACACCTGCGGTTTTAACCACTGACGTTCCTGCTCAATTTCGGAGCCGCCCAGGTTCAGCATCATCACCACGAAGACGAACAGCACCATGATGGCACCGGCGTAGACGATGATTTCCAGCGCACCGGCGAAATGCGCGCCCAGCGCAAAGAACACCCCGGAAATGGCCAGCAGCGAGATGATTAAATACAGCAGCGCATGCACCGGGTTGGTGTGCGTAATCACTCGTAGCGTAGCCAGGATGGCGATAAGGCCACAGATATAAAAAGCGAATTCCATTGCCCTCTCCTTACGGTAACAGGCTCTTGACGTCGATAGGCTTAGCTTCGTTCTCTGCTTCGCCCTTATCTTTGCCGTCGATTGCCATACCCGCCATCCGGTAGAAGTTATATTCCGGGTATTTGCCCGGACCGGAAATCAGCAGATCCTCTTTCTCGTACACCAGATCCTGACGCTTGTACTCACCCAGTTCGAAATCTGGAGTCAGCTGAATCGCCGTGGTTGGGCACGCTTCTTCACACAGACCGCAGAAGATGCAGCGTGAGAAGTTAATGCGGAAAAACTCAGGGTACCAGCGGCCGTCTACCGTCTCTGCTTTCTGCAGAGAGATACAGCCTACCGGACAGGCTACCGCACACAGGTTACAGGCAACGCAGCGCTCCGAACCGTCCGGATCGCGCGTCAGCACGATACGGCCACGGTAGCGCGGCGGCAGATATACCGGCTCTTCCGGGTACATCCGGGTTTCGCGTTTGGCAAACGCGTGCAGGCCGATCATCCAGATACTGCGTACCTGGGTGCCGAAGCCTACCAGTAATTCTTTTAAGGTCATGGTCTATAGCCCCTTATGGCTGCTGCCAGAGAATGACAGCCGCCGTTACCAACAAGTTGACGAGCGTCAGCGGCAGGCACACTTTCCAGCCGAAGGACATTACCTGGTCATAACGCGGACGCGGTAAGGACGCACGAATCAAAATGAACATCATCATGAAGAACGCGGTTTTCAGCGCGAACCAGATGAACGGCGGTAAGAACGGGCCATGCCAGCCACCAAAGAACAGCGTTACCATCAACGCGGAAATGGTGACGATACCGATGTACTCGCCCACGAAGAACAGACCGAACTTCATGCCGGAATATTCAATGTGGTAACCGTCGGCCAGTTCCTGTTCGGCTTCTGGCTGGTCAAACGGGTGACGGTGACACACCGCCACGCCCGCGATAGCAAAGGTAACAAAACCAAAGAACTGCGGGATAACGTTCCAGATGTCGGCCTGGTTGTTGACGATGTCGGTCATGTTGAATGAACCGGCCTGCGCCACCACGCCCATCAGGGAGAGACCCAGGAACACTTCGTAGCTCAGCGTCTGCGCGGAAGCACGCATCGCACCCAGCAGCGAGTATTTGTTGTTACTGGACCAGCCGGCGAACAGCACCGCGTAGACCGCGAGGCCTGCCATCATCAGGAAGAACAGGATGCCGATGTTCAGGTCAGCCACAACCCAGGTCGGGCTGACGGGAACGATAGCAAACGCCAGCAGCAGCGAGGTAAAGGCGATCATCGGTGCCAGAGTGAAGATCACGCGATCCGAGAAGCGCGGGATCCAGTCCTCTTTGAAGAACATCTTGATCATGTCCGCGACCAGCTGGAGTGAACCACCCCAGCCCACGCGGTTCGGTCCGTAACGGTTCTGGAACAGACCGAGCAGACGACGTTCACCAAAGCTCATGAACGCACCGCAGGTGACCACCACCAGCAGAATCACAACCGCTTTCAGAATGCTCAGCAGGATGTCGATAAGATCCGGCGTTAACCAACTCATGCTTTTGCCTCCTGCAGGTTATCAAGTCGCGCACCCGCCAGTACCGGCGCGATGCCAGGCATTCCCATCGGCAGACCCACCTGCCCCGCGGACAGACCTTCAGAGATGATCAGCGGCAGGCTGATCGTCTGGCCGTCGTAGCTAAAGGCGATGTTCGCACCCGCGTTAACGCCAAGCTTTGCGGCATCCGCCGGGTTGAGCTTGATGTACGGTTGCGGCATACGGGTCTGGAAGACCGGAGAGCGCTGGGACATTTCGTCGCTACCAAACAGATGGTAGTACGGCGCAATACGCCAGTTGCCTTCCTGAGCCTGGAAACGTTCCGGAACGGTAGTGAAGAAGTCCAGACCGGTTTCGGAGGCTTCAATCAGACGCACGCCCGGGTCGCCGTGGCGCAGAGAACCGCCCACTTCAGCCTGGAACTTGTTCCATGCCTGCGGGGAGTTCCAGCCCGGTGCCCATGCAAACGGAACCTGAGAGCGTGGCGCAGACGGCTGGTTGTTCCCTTCCATGGAGAAGGCGAACATCGTGTCTTTATCCTGCGGCTGACGAGGTTCATGCACGCTGATATTGGCACGCATCGCGGTACGACCGCTGTAGCGGTGCGGCTCACGCGCCAGTTTCTGGCCGCGAATGCGGAAGCTTGCGTCAGGAGCTGCATCTTTGATGCCCGCCAGCTGTGGCAGTTTTTCCACTACCGCGTCGATAACGTGGTCGAGCTGCGTCCAGTCCACTTCACGGCTCTGCACGGTGCTGTGCAGGGAGTGCAGCCAGCGCCAGCTTTCCAGCATCAGCGTATTGCTGTCGTAGTACGCCGGGTCATACACCTGGAAGAAGCGCTGTGCGCGGCCTTCGTTGTTGATGACCGTACCGTCGCTTTCGGCGAAGCTTGCCGCAGAGAGCACCAGGTGCGCTTTGTCCATAATGGCGGTGCGCTGATGGTCAATGACCATCACCAGCGGCGCTTTAGAGAGCGCTGCGTCAACGCGAGCGGCTGAGGCGTGGCGATGCAGGTCGTTTTCCAGCACCACAACGGCGTCAGCAGAACCGGATTCCAGTTCGCTTAACGCTTCTTCCAGCGAGCCGCCGCCAATCATACCCAGACCGATGCTGTTCACCGCACGGGCAATCATGGTGATACCCACGTCCGCGCCGCGGCCTTTCAGGGCTTTAGCAACGTTCGCTGCCGCCTGAACGATCTCGGCGCTACCGGCGTTGGTACCGGAAATAATCAGCGGTTTTTTCGCGCCTGCCAGGGCCTGAACAATCACATCAACCTTGTTTTGCAGGTCGCGATCCAGTTCAACCGCCGGCGAGCTGTTATCCAGCGCGTGAGCAATCGCGAAGCCAAGACGCGCCTGATCTTCCACCGGTGCGCAGTAGGTCCACGCGGCGATGTCGTCCAGACGGGTGTTGTCGACGTTGGTCACAAACAGCGGATGCTTCGCGCGCTGACCGATGTTCAGGATTGCCGCAATCTGCCAGTCAGCCACTTTCTGGGCCGCTGCCATTTCACGCGCTTTACCTTTCACCGCCTGACGAACCGCCAGAGCTGCACGCGCGCCGGTCTGGGTCAGATCTTCACCCAGCACAAGCACCGCATCATAAGACTCGATTTCGCGCAGCGCAGGAGTATGAATACCGCCTTCGCGCAGCACTTTCAGCACCAGCTGCAAACGTTCCTGCTCGCCCTGGGCGATACCGGTGTAGAAGTTTTCTGCCCCAACCAGTTCGCGCAGCGCAAAGTTGCTCTCGATGCTGGCACGCGGGGAGCCGATACCGATCACTTTCTTCGACTGACGCAGAATATCCGCAGCACCCTGCATCGCCTGCTCGGCGTTCAGGGTGATCAGGTCATCGCCACGGCGCTGAACCGGCTGACGCGGACGGTCTTTCAGGTTTACATAGCCATAGCCGAAACGACCGCGGTCGCAGAGGAAGTAGTGGTTAACGGTACCGTTATAACGGTTTTCGATACGACGCAGTTCGCCATAACGTTCACCCGGGCTGGTGTTACAACCCAGGGAGCACTGCTGGCAGATGCTTGGCGCAAACTGCATGTCCCATTTACGGTTGTAGCGCTCGGAGTGCGTTTTGTCGGTGAATACGCCGGTCGGGCAGATTTCTACCAGGTTGCCGGAGAATTCGCTTTCCAGAACGCCATCTTCCGGACGACCGAAGTAGACGTTGTCATGCGCGCCATACACGCCCAGATCCTGACCATCTGCATAGTCTTTGTAGTAACGCACGCAGCGGTAGCAGGCGATGCAGCGGTTCATTTCGTGAGAGATGAACGGCCCCAGATCCTGGTTACGGTGGGTACGCTTGGTAAAGCGATAGCGACGGAAGCTGTGACCGGTCATTACGGTCATATCCTGAAGGTGGCAGTTACCGCCCTCTTCACAAACCGGACAGTCGTGCGGGTGGTTGGTCATCAACCACTCCACCACGCTTTCGCGGAACTGTTTGGCTTCTTCGTCATCAATCGAAATAAAGGTGCCTTCGGTGGCTGGCGTCATACAGGACATCACCAGGCGACCACGCGTGTCTTCCGCGTTCTGATATTGCTTCACCGCACACTGGCGGCAAGCACCGACGCTGCCCAGCGCCGGATGCCAGCAAAAGTACGGAATATCGAGGCCAAGAGACAGACAAGCTTCTAGCAGGTTGTCCGCCCCGTTGACTTCGTATTCTTTGCCGTCTACATGAATCGTAGCCATTAGCATGCTTCCAGTTGGCTCGAATTGCTTCGAGCGTTAATCAAAATTCTTTTATCGCCCTCACCCTCCCCCTCTCCCTGAGGAAGAGGGCCGGAATGAGGGGGAATTACCAGCGTGCTTTTAGCAGGTTCGGCTGAATCCCATTGATGGCATGGGTATTACTGAACGGCTGCTTGATGCCTGCTTCGAATTCTTCGCGGAAATATTTAATCGCGCTTTGTAGTGGCTCGACCGCACCCGGTGCGTGGGCGCAGAAGGTTTTGCCTGGGCCCAGGAATCGACACAGTTGCTCAAGTGTCTCGATATCGCCAGGCTGGCCTTCGCCACGCTCGAGGGCGCGAAGGATCTTCACGCTCCACGGCAGACCATCACGGCACGGTGTACACCAGCCGCAGGACTCACGGGCAAAGAACTCTTCCAGGTTACGCACCAGCGGAACCATGCCGATTTCGTGATCGACGGCCATCGCCAGCGCCGTACCCAGACGGCTGCCTGCTTTACCAATGCTTTCGAATTCCATCGGCAGGTCAAGGTGGGCTTCGGTCAGGAAGTCTGTTCCTGCCCCGCCCGGTTGCCAGGCTTTGAACTTCAGGCCATCACGCATGCCGCCCGCGTAGTCTTCAAGAATTTCACGCGCGGTGGTACCGAACGGCAGTTCCCAGACGCCAGGATTCTTCACGCGCCCGGAGAAGCCCATCAGCTTGGTGCCGGCATCTTTGCTTGAAGAGATGCCCTGATACCACTCCACGCCGTTGGCAAGGATCGCCGGGACGTTACACAGGGTTTCGACGTTGTTAACGCAGGTCGGTTTACCCCACACGCCGGAGCTGGCCGGGAACGGTGGCTTGGAACGCGGGTTCGCACGGCGGCCTTCCAGGGAGTTAATCAGCGCGGTTTCTTCACCGCAGATATAACGCCCTGCCCCGGTGTGCACAAACAGTTCGAAGTCAAAACCGGTGCCCAAAATGTTTTTACCGAGCAGGCCGGCTTCGGTCGCTTCGGCAATCGCGCGACGCAGGTTTTCTGCCGCTTCGATATATTCACCACGCAGGAAGATGTAACCACGCCAGGCTTTCAGCGCAAACGCGGAGATCAGCATGCCTTCCACCAGCAGGTGCGGCAGCTGCTCCATCAGCAGGCGGTCTTTATAGGTGCCCGGCTCCATTTCATCGGCGTTACACAGCAGGTAACGGATGTTCATGGATTCGTCTTTTGGCATCAGGCTCCACTTCAGACCGGTGGAGAAGCCCGCACCGCCGCGCCCTTTCAGGCCGGCGTCTTTAACCGCATTGACGATCTCATCCGGTGCCATACCGCCGAGCGCCTTGCGCGCGCCAGCATAGCCGTTCTTCGCCTGATACTCTTCCAGCCACACCGGCTGCTTGTCGTCGCGAAGACGCCAGGTCAGCGGATGGGTTTCGGGAGTCAGAATAATATTTTTCATTATTTATACTGCTCCAGCAGGTCAGGAATCGCTTCCGGCGTCAGATGGCTGTGAGTGTCCTCATCAATCATCATGGTCGGCCCCTTGTCGCAGTTACCCAGGCAGCAGGTTGGCAGCAGGGTAAAACGACCGTCGAACGTGGTCTGGCCTGGCTTGATATTGAGTTTCTTCTCAATGGCGGCCTGAATACCCTGGTAACCCGTAATGTGGCAGACCACGCTGTCGCAGTAGCGGATCACGTGACGGCCTACCGGCTGACGGAAGATCTGGCTGTAGAACGTCGCGACGCCTTCGACATCACTGGCCGGGATACCCAGCACTTTTGCGATCTCGTAGATCGCGCCATCCGGCACCCAGCCACGCTGTTTCTGTACGATTTTCAGCGCTTCAATGGACGCCGCACGCGGGTCTTCGTAGTGGTGCATCTCGTGCTCAATGGCGGCACGCTCTGCTTCACTCAGCTCAAAAGCCTCGGTTTGTGGTTGTTGATTCTCGTGCATAATTAGCGGTCCACATCTGACATAACAAAATCGATACTACCCAGATACACAATCAGGTCGGAGACCAGACTGCCGCGAATAGCTGCCGGGATCTGCTGCAGGTGCGCAAAGCTTGGCGTACGCACGCGGGTACGGTAGCTCATGGTGCTGCCGTCACTGGTCAGGTAGTAACTGTTAATACCCTTGGTCGCTTCAACCATCTGGAAGGATTCTTGCGCCGGCATGACCGGACCCCAGGAAACCTGCAGGAAGTGGGTGATCAGGGTTTCGATATGTTGCAGCGTGCGCTCTTTCGGTGGCGGCGTGGTCAGCGGGTGATCCGCCTTGAACGGGCCTTCCGGCATGTTATCGAGGCACTGCTGGAGAATGCGCAGGCTCTGGCGCAGCTCTTCCACTTTCAGCATGACGCGGGTGTAGCAGTCGGAAACCCCGCCGCCAACCGGTACTTCAAAGTCGAAGTTCTCATAGCCAGAGTATGGACGGGCTTTACGCACGTCGAAATCAATACCTGCTGCACGCAGACCTGCACCCGTGGTACCCCACTCCAGCGCTTCTTTCGCGCCGTAAGCGGCGACACCCTGTGAACGGCCCTTGAGGATGGAGTTGCGCAGCGCGGCTTTCTCGTAAGAATCCAGACGCTTCGGCATCCACTCCAGGAACTCGCGCAGAAGACGGTCCCAACCGCGCGGCAGATCGTGCGCCACGCCGCCGATGCGGAACCAGGCCGGGTGCATACGGAAACCGGTAATCGCTTCCACCAGATCGTAGATTTTCTGACGATCGGTAAAGGCGAAGAAGACCGGGGTCATTGCGCCGACGTCCTGAATGAACGTGGAGATGTACAGCAGGTGGCTGTTAATACGGAACAGTTCTGACAGCATGACGCGGATCACGTTAACGCGGTCCGGCGTGGTGATGCCTGCCAGTTTCTCAACGGCCAGCACGTATGGCATTTCGTTCACGCAGCCGCCGAGGTACTCGATACGGTCGGTGTACGGAATGTAGCTGTGCCAGGACTGACGCTCGCCCATCTTCTCAGCACCACGGTGGTGATAGCCGATATCGGGGACGCAGTCGACAATCTCTTCGCCATCAAGCTGAAGAATAATACGGAATGCACCGTGCGCAGACGGGTGGTTTGGACCGAGGTTGAGGAACATGAAGTCCTCGTTGTCGGTACCGCGCTTCATACCCCAGTCTTCCGGCTTGAAGGTCAGCGCTTCCATCTCCAGATCCTGCTTGGCTTTGGTCAGCTCAAACGGGTCGAATTCAGTTGCGCGCGCCGGGTAGTCTTTACGCAGCGGGTGGCCGGTCCAGGTCTGCGGCATCATGATGCGCGTCAGGTGCGGGTGGCCGTCAAAGGTCATGCCGAACATTTCCCAGGTCTCACGCTCGTACCAGTTGGCGTTCGGGAAAAGTTTGGTGATCGTCGGCAGATGCATGTCGTTTTCAGACAATGCCACCTTGAGCATGATATCCGTGTTGCGGTCTATTGAGATCAGGTGGTAGAAAACGGAAAAATCCGCAGCAGGGAGACCCTGGCGGTGCGTACGCAGACGTTCATCCATGCCGTGTAAGTCAAACAGCATGACGTATGGTTTTGGCAATTTCTTAAGGAAATCGACCACTTCCAGTAATTGTTCACGCTTCACCCAAACGACGGGTACGCCGGTGCGGGTGGCCTGAACAGTAAAGGCATCCGGCCCAAAACGGTTGCGCAGTTCGCCAATGACGGGGTCATCAAGATGATCCCTTGTCTGCCAGGCGGCTTCTTGCGCGGTTAAGTCGGTCATATTGTTCACCATTGCAAATGGTCCGTGGTGACTGTTAAGCCTGGCTTCGCGCTATTTGAGTAGTGATATGCGAAGGTTTTCTCCAGGCCCACAGGCGCAAATTAAATTTCGTCAGGCGTACGCAGGTTGGTTACTGCAATACGTTCACCGCGTTTACGCTCGCGCTCAGACGGCATATTGGCGCGGTACACGCCCTGATCGCCAACCACCCACGAGAGCGGGCGACGTTCTTTACCGATAGACTCCTGCAGCAGCATCAGCGCCTGCATGTAAGCTTCCGGACGCGGCGGGCAGCCCGGGATGTACACATCCACAGGAATGAACTTATCAACGCCCTGCACAACAGAATAAATGTCGTACATACCGCCAGAGTTTGCACATGCGCCCATGGAGATAACCCATTTTGGCTCAAGCATCTGGTCATACAAACGTTGAATAACCGGCGCCATTTTGGTGAAGCAGGTGCCCGCCACCACCATCAGGTCAGCCTGACGTGGAGAAGCACGAAGTACCTCTGCCCCAAAACGCGCAACGTCATGCACCGCAGTGAATGACGTCACCATTTCAACGTAGCAGCAAGAAAGGCCAAAGTTATAAGGCCAAATGGAGTTCTTACGACCCCAGTTGACCATATCGTGCATGGCATGTTCGAGCTTGCCCATGTACACGCTTTTATTGACTTCTTGCTCCAGGGGGTCTGTTACGATCTCCTGTTTCTGCAGGGGGTAACGGTCATTCTCACCGTTAGGATCTATGCGGGTGAGCGTATAATCCATCTTGTTGCCTCGCTGTTACTGCTGACGATTAGAGATACTGTTTTCCGGGTTGATGTGTTCACGACGTGAACGCGCAGGCGTCCAGTCAAGCGCGCCAATACGCACCAGATAAACCAGACCGGCCAGTAGCACTAAAATGAAAATTGCGGCCTCGACAAAGCCCACCCAACCACTTTCGCGTATGGACGTTGACCATGCGAAAAGGTAAAGCGCTTCCACGTCGAAGATGACGAAGAACATGGCTACCAGATAAAACTTGGCAGACAGGCGTAAGCGAGCGGTGCCGACTGAATCAATACCTGATTCAAAAGGCGTGTTTTTGTGCCTTGCGCGGGCGCGACCGCCCAGGAACCAGCCGCCGACTAACATCAGGCAGCACAGGCCAATGGCTACAATAAGAAAGATTGCGAATGCCCAGTGATGAGCGATGACTTCTGTGGATGTTGACATACTCATTGCTTACTCATCAAAAGTGATACCTGTGAGACTGCTCTTGCTGGCAGATGGGTATCACATCGATTCATGGGGAGGAACAAAATAACCTTACACTAACTGTCAGAAATGAGACATAGACAGCAAAATGATGGGGTTTTTTACTCCTTTCTATAACCTTTTGTCAACTTTAACAAAGGTTTCTTCACAGTAAATTACATCGAGCGATTCTCATTAACATTTCATGCCCTTTAACCCTGGTGGGTACATGACTATACGTCAAATGCATGCTGTTGAATCGTGTCCGTTTTGGAAGTAAAAAAAATAACCCTCCTATTTTGACAGGATTTGCCAACGATTCCTCCCCCCAAAGAGGAGTATTTTCTTGATCTGAGACACGCTTTTGTTAATTCAATCAAAAAAACAGCAACATATTTCCTGTTTTTTTAACATGGAGGGGAGATGAAGCAGGAGAGAACTGAAATCGTTCGAAGATCAACCAAAACCATTTATCGCAATGATAATTAATGGTTATTTCTTAATCCCATTCTATGAAAGTGGGTATAACTGACGAAAAAAAACCACTCAACGCGAAAACCGCGCGAGTGGTCTTTTTTTACACTTACATTTTGTTACGAGAATTTTGAGTGGTTGATCACTCAAAATCCCCCTCAGCGATCAGGGAGTTATCCCCCCCTTCTGGAGTAACATGCTCGAACTGCCACGGATTGTGGTAGTTTTCCATCGCGTCAAACACCACTTTCGCCAGCTCGTTGTTGCTGGAAGCGTTATGGCACAGCATGTACTCCGTATCTGGCAATACAGGCAGGCCATCACTTCTCCCCAATACTCGCAGATCCGGGCTCATCATCTCCACCGGTCGGGCCGTCACGCCCAGCCCGGCTTTCACGGCGGCGCGAACGGCGGGCAACGTTGAAGCAACGTAGGCCAGACGCCACGGAATATTGGCTTCATTAAGCGCAGAAAGCACCATATCGCGGAACGGACTTGGATCATCCAGTAACACCAGAGGAATGGCCTCGCCTTTTTGCAGCACATATTCCGCCGCACAATACCAGTGCGTGGGCGATGTGCGAAGCGTCAGGCAATCAAACGCCCCTGGACGATGGGTGGTGACGACCAGGTCCACTTCGTTCTCTTTCAACATCTCAACCATAAACGCATTGCGTTTTACGCTGACATCTAACGCAAGCTTCGGATAAACCGAACTAATTCGGTTGAGAAGAAACGGTAATATGGTGTCCGCTGACTCATCAGATGCACCTAACGTTAGCACCCCCTGAAGGTTGCTAAACATTAACGACATACATGCTTCATCATTAAAGCGAAGTATTTTTCTGGCATAACCCAGTAGCTGTATACCGTGTTCGGTTAAGAGCTTATTGCGCCCGTGACGCGCAAAGAGTTCTTTACCCACCAGCTGCTCCAGCCTCTGCATCTGTTGGCTTACGGCAGACTGGGTTCGGCAAACTGCGGCAGCAGCTGCTGCAAAAGTGTTGAGATCGGCGACCGCAACAAACGTTCTCAGCAGATCGAGGTCGAGATTCATTATCGGACGATTTGCATTTATCATATCTATTCACTTTCAGGTTGCTCGTGCGGAGCTGCCCGGGTTGAAGCTGTGTGTAAAAGTTAAGCAATTCCCTCTGAAGGTTTCCCTCGCATCCCGGCCCGGCAGACTGCCTGACAGACAGTTATTGTGCTGCGTTAAACCAACAGTCAGAAACAAGGTTTCATGACGTTATTTTTATTCTCTAAAACGTTCAGGTTATTTAGATGTTTGCAGATGTAGGTAAATCCCTTTAAAGGGAAAACATATTTCTGCCATCTTTATCGCAGCGCTGTCAACGTGACAGGATGTGATCCTCACAATCCAGCCAGAGATAACTTTAACAATAACAATCGATTAATTTAGAACAGCGGGTTCAGATGGACATAACAAGCTTATCTGTCATCTGCTTTCCCGTAAGACATCTTAACTCAAATCCACTATATTTATAAGTCTTATTGTAAAGCTGGAGATTAAACTGCGTTGAAAAACCGCTACTGTAATTTTATTAAAATTAATGAAGTTGCATTTTCGTCGATAATAATAAATAAAGTTTAATTTCGATTAAGGCCATACATTAATAACACTTAACATTTAATTCACACGAGTAACTTTTAGCCCATCAGGCATATTAGTACAACCCTTATGTTAACATTCAGGTTTTACGAAAGGTCACCTGGAGCAACGGCCCCCGCCTGTTCACGCCTGTGGGAAAATCACCTCATTTTTAACAGAATAAAATTCAATTAATTTGCCTTTAATCAGCACATTAATCCTTTTAATGCATTGAAAACGAGATGATAACCACCGTAAAACAATCCATGGCAGCAATATAAATTTAAAGAAAAATTCGCCTCTGCACAAAATCTTCTGCTGTATACCCTTCAAAACGCAGCGAGGGGGGAGTACATTGTTCCGTGCTGACTTCCACGGCAGGGAGTGGCAATAATAGCGAAAAGGTTAAAGGTTCATGTCCCCTATCGAAAAATCCAGCAAGCTAGATAACGTCTGTTATGACATTCGAGGCCCGGTTCTTAAAGAGGCGAAACGCCTTGAAGAGGAAGGTAACAAGGTTCTCAAACTCAACATTGGCAACCCAGCGCCGTTTGGTTTTGAAGCGCCGGATGAGATCCTGGTTGATGTGATCCGCAACCTGCCTACGGCACAAGGTTACTGCGATTCAAAAGGACTCTACTCCGCACGTAAAGCCATCATGCAGCATTATCAGGCGCGCGGCATGCGTGATGTGACCGTTGAAGATATCTATATTGGTAACGGCGTTTCTGAGCTGATCGTCCAGGCGATGCAGGCGCTGCTGAACAGCGGCGACGAAATGCTGGTACCGGCACCGGATTACCCGCTGTGGACGGCAGCTGTCTCTCTGTCCAGCGGCAAAGCGGTGCATTACCTGTGCGATGAGTCGTCTGACTGGTTCCCGGACCTGGACGATATCCGCGCCAAAATCACGCCGCGCACCCGCGGTATCGTGATTATCAACCCGAATAACCCGACGGGTGCCGTCTATTCCAGAGAGCTGCTGATGGAGATCGTTGAGATCGCCCGCCAGCACAACCTGATTATTTTTGCCGACGAAATCTACGACAAAATTCTTTACGACGCCGCACAGCATCACTCTATCGCCGCGCTGGCGCCGGATTTGCTCACCGTTACCTTTAACGGTCTGTCAAAAACCTACCGCGTGGCCGGTTTCCGTCAGGGCTGGATGGTGCTTAATGGGCCGAAGAAACACGCGAAGGGCTATATCGAAGGGCTGGAGATGCTGGCATCAATGCGCCTGTGCGCCAACGTTCCGGCGCAGCATGCGATCCAGACGGCGCTGGGTGGCTACCAGAGCATCAGTGAATTCATTGCCCCCGGTGGCCGTCTGTACGAACAGCGTAACCGCGCCTGGGAGCTGATTAACGATATTCCCGGCGTCTCCTGCGTGAAGCCTAACGGCGCGCTCTATATGTTCCCGAAAATCGACGCGAAGCGCTTTAATATTCACGACGACCAGAAAATGGTGCTCGATTTCCTGTTACAGGAGAAGGTACTGCTGGTACAGGGTACCGCGTTTAACTGGCCGTGGCCGGATCACGTCCGTATCGTGACGCTGCCGCGCGAAGACGATCTTGAAATGGCGATCAGCCGCTTCGGGCGATTCCTGTCCGGCTATCATCAGTAATGTAGTCTGTCTGCCGGGTGGCGCGATGCTGACCCGGCAGACACAATCCGCAAATTTGCATCTTGCCTCCCCTCCCCCCACAATGAAGCCTGTCGCAGTGAAGACAAAAGGTAACCTATGAGTCAGAGTCATTTCTTTGCCCACCTCTCCCGCCTGAAACTCATCAACCGCTGGCCGCTGATGCGCAACGTGCGCACCGAGAATGTGTCCGAGCACAGCCTGCAGGTGGCGATGGTCGCTCATGCGCTGGCGGCCATTAAGAATCGTAAGTTCAACGGACGCGTGAACGCGGAACGTATCGCCCTGCTGGCGATGTATCACGACGCGTCAGAAGTCCTGACCGGGGATCTGCCTACGCCTGTGAAATACTTCAACTCGCAGATTGCCCAGGAATACAAAGCCATTGAAAAGATCGCCCAGCAAAAGCTGATCGAGATGGTGCCGGAAGAGCTGCGCGATATCTTTGAGCCGCTGATCGACGAACACCAGTACACCGAAGAAGAGACGTCGCTGGTGAAGCAGGCTGATGCGCTGTGCGCTTATCTGAAATGTCTGGAAGAGCTGTCGGCTGGCAATAATGAGTTTTTACTGGCGAAAACGCGTCTGGAAAAAACCCTGGAATCCCGCCGCAGCGAAGAGATGGATTACTTTATGCAGGTGTTTGTGCCGAGCTTCCATTTGTCTCTGGATGAGATCAGTCAGGATTCGCCGCTGTAATTTTTGCCGGGTGGCGGCTTCGCCTTACCCGGCTTACGTTTCTGGCCCCACGCTTAAAACGGGAACAGGACCGGGATCAACACCACGCATACCACCATCACCAGCACGGTGAATGGCACCCCAAGCTTCACGAAATCGCTAAATGTATAGTTCCCTGGCCCCAGCACCAGCGTGTTAACCGGTGATGAAACGGGCGTCATAAACGCAGCCGAGGCGGCCATCGCCACCATCATGGCAAACGGATAGGGGGAGACGCCCATAGACTTCGCCATCGCCAGCGCAATCGGCGCCATCAGCACCGCGGTCGCCGTGTTAGAGATAAACAACCCTATCGATGCACACATCACAAACAGGCAAATCAGCATCATATACGGGCTATAACCTCCGCCGATGTCCATCAGCCCTTTGACAACCAAATCCACCCCGCCCGTTTTTTGCAGCGCTAAGGCAAACGGCATCATTCCGACAATCAGGATAATGCTCGGCCAGTGAATGGCTTTATAGGCACTTTCGGCATCAATACAGCGGAATTTCCCCATCAGCAGGCAGGCAATAATCGCCGCCACCGGGTTGGGAATTTCATCGGTGAGCATCAAGGCTACCATCAGCACCAGGCAAAAGATGGCGTGCGGAGCCTGGCTGTGGGCGGGAGAAGCATCGCTCTCTTCGACGGGCATATTCAGCACCACGAAATCACGCCCCATATGACCGAGCTGGCTAATCAGCTTCCAGTTACCGACCACCAGGAAGATATCCCCCAGCAGGATAGGCTCGTCCACCACCGCGCCTTCCATCGCCACGCCATCGCGCTTGAGGCCCACCACGTTAAGCCCGTAGCGGGTGCGGAATCCCATCTCGCGTACCGTTTTACCCAGCAGTTCCGATTCCGGAATCAAGGAGACTTCTGCCATCCCCACGTCCAGCGCCTGATCGGAGAAGTATTCCCCGCGCAGGACCATCGGTTCCAGCAGCTGTTCGCTGCAGAACTCTCGCAGGTCGACGTCAGCCGTGGACATATCAATAAGCAGCACGTCGCGCGCGCGGAATTCCGATACCCCGTTGACGTTGACGATCACCCGGCGAAAGCGCCGCCAGCGCTCGACGCCGATGACGTTTGCCCCGTAGCGTTCGCGCAGCTTGAGATCGTCAAGCCGTTGGCCGATCAGCGGTGAACCGGGACGAATAGCCAGGCGACGTGCGCGTCCGGTTAAACGGTACTCTTTGATCAGGTCGCGAAACGTCCGCCGTTTCCAGTTCTCTTTGCTTTTGTCGTGCTTCTCCCCTTTCAGGGCAAAGCGCGTCAGCAGCATATAGACGACGCCCAGCACCAGGATCACCAGCCCAAGCGGGGTGACGCTGAAAAAACTAAATCCCTGCAACCCTTCGCGAAGCAGTTCGCTGTTAACGACCAGGTTCGGTGGCGTGGCCACCAGCGTCATCATGCCGCTGATCAGCCCGGCAAAGCTCAGGGGCATCATCAGGCGTGACGGCGAGGTCTGCATCCGCATCGATACGCTGAGCACGACCGGAATAAAAATGGCGACTACGCCCGTTGAGCTCATGAACGCGCCCAGCCCGGCCACCGTCACCATCAGGTAGATCAGCATTTTGGTTTCGCTACTGCCCGCCACCTTTACCAGCCAGGCGCCCATGATGGTCGCCACGCCGGTGCGCACCAGGCCATCGCCGATGATAAACAGGGCAGCAATCAGAATAACGTTGGGATCGCTAAAGCCGGAGAACGCCTCAGACAGCGTGAGCGTGCCGCTCAGTACAAAGGCGACAATCACAAACAGGGCGACGGCATCCATGCGCACCTTGCCTGTCGCAAAGAGAATGATGGCGATTAAGAGCAGGCTGAGCACCCAAATCAGTTCACCGTTCACAACATATCCTTGTCAGTGGAAGAAGACGCGATTTTGCCATAAAAAAAGCCCCGACAATGCGGGGCTAAATCATAGGATTACATTTTCAGCGAGACGGTTACACTTCCATCCGGTGCCTTCGCGACGTTTAACGCGGCCAGGGAGTTAACCACATAATCCGCCTCGTCCAGTCGGGGGGAGCCCGCCGGTACGTTTACGGCGATAACGTGGCTTCCGGCATTCAGCCCGGCTAAAACGCCCGCGGCTGCATCTTCCACCACCACGCACTCGGCTGGCGCAAGGCCAAGCATTTCAGCGCCGAGTAAAAAGGCATCCGGTTCAGGCTTGCCGCGCTTTACGCGTTCCGCCGTAATAAAGACCTCCGGCCTCGGCAGGCCCGCGGCCTGATGACGCGCGTGGGCAACGGGAACAGAGCCTGAGGTCACAATCGCCCAGGGGATCTGCGCTTCGTTGAGGTGTTCAAGCAGCTCGCGCGCGCCGGGTAAGGCGGTGATCCCGTTCGTGTCGTTGGCTTCGATCTGTTCGAGGTAGCGAAATTCCGCCTGGATCTCTTCCTCAGAACGCCCGGCCAGGAAGTGCCGCAATGAGGTAATGGCCTGTTTGCCATGGATGAAATTCAGTACGTCCTGATGGTCGATGCCGTGCCTGTCGGCCCAGTGGCACCATGAACGCTCCACTACCGGCAGCGAATCTACCAGCGTACCGTCCAGATCAAACAGAAAACCTTTACACTGCACACGCACCTCCGTCAGGCATTAATGATTTGTTGAATTTCGTTGCTGCTCAAATGGTACTGGCGCGGGCAGGAGTGCCATACGCTCAGCATACGTTGATATTTATCCCACATTGGGGTCTGGGCGTTAAAGCCATGCGTACCCGCATCAAAATGGGTGTAACGCCCTTCGGTATTCACCATAAAGCGTACATAGCTGAGATAGCGCGCTTCCGTCGCGGCATCGAACCCGAGGAAGGTCACGCGGCGTTCGTCGATGGACTCCCGATCTTTCAGATTGGTCCAGGAAACATGCAGCGCGTGATACATCTCCATAATGTCGATCACGAGGCGGCAGGTTTCTTCTTTTAGCTCGCCGAACTCGCGGTCCAGCTCGCGCATCTGCAGGCCAAACCCGCGTTCGACAATGGTCTGTAAGCGGCTGTAGCGCTCAGCGTTGTCGGGATCAAGCATAGTCATCATCTTGTACTGGTTAGACAAAATCAGACGTTGAGCATGGGTCATTTCCATCTTTCGACTCCTGTAGCGCATGGCACTTGAAAAAAAAGACACGGTAACGTTTGTCACTGTGCCTTCTTTTCGTCGTCGTTTCGATGATCAATCACAAGTCATCGAGGAATGTTTTATCAAGTTGTTTGAAAGCCCGCTTAAGGGTATCGGCCAGCGCCTGATAATCTGGCTTGCCTTCGACGGGTGCCAGCGCCTGCCCGGCCTCTTCAAGTTTTCCACGGACTTCATAAAACCAGTGTAAAATTGTAGGCGGGAGCGGCGTAATGGATCGTTTACCGAGCCACCACAGCCCCTGCATCGGCAGACTCAGCGCGAAAAGCGCCGTGGCAACGGCCGGACCGAGCTGGCCGCCGAGCGCAATTTGCCAGCACAGGGTAAAGATGGCGACGGGCGGCATAAAGCGAATCGCATAGCGCGTGGCGCGGATTGTACGATTCTCAATAAACATTGGCGCAAGGCGCTTTTCCATTGGCCACGTCTTTGCGTAATGCTGCCCCCGGCGAAACAGACTGAAGAAGTTCACGGATGGGATTTCGGGTGTCGACATGGCTTTACCTCAACTTCACGTATAAAAATTAAAATTTTTGTGCAAAACCACAACAGGCTATGACAACGTTCAAAATATTTTGTCATCGCTACCCAGTATCAGGTATTCTGTGCCAGCCTGATGCGGCCTTAGACGAGAAACATTAACTCGTCAAATTATCGCATATTATGCCATTGCCTGAAAAATGTTCAAAATGGCATAAAATCATATGTATTTCTTCCGTCATGCCAGAATGTTCGTTTGGCATGATGTTAATCATAAATGTCTGGGTCAGCATGCGTTACGCTTTTAGACTCACTGACGTTTTTTTAGCCACGTATCAATAATAGGTACTTCCATGTCGAGTAAGTTAGTACTGGTTCTGAACTGCGGTAGTTCTTCCCTCAAATTTGCCATCATCGATGCGCTGAACGGTGAAGAATACCTCTCTGGTTTGTCCGAATGTTTCCATCTGCCTGAAGCACGTATCAAGTGGAAGATGGACGGCAACAAACAAGAAGCGGCTTTAGGTGCAGGCGCCGCTCACAGTGAAGCGCTGAACTTTATCGTTAACACTATTCTGGCACAAAAACCAGAACTGTCTGCTCAGCTGACCGCGATTGGTCACCGTATCGTCCACGGCGGCGAAAAATACACCAAATCCGTGATCATTGACGACACCGTAATCCAGGGTATCAAAGATGCTGCGCCGTTTGCGCCACTGCACAACCCTGCTCACCTGATCGGTATCACTGAAGCGCTGAAATCCTTCCCGAATCTGAAAGACAAGAACGTTGCCGTGTTCGACACCGCGTTCCATCAGACCATGCCGGAAGAGTCTTACCTCTACGCCCTGCCGTACAACCTGTATAAAGAGCACGGCGTACGTCGCTACGGCTTCCACGGTACCAGCCACTACTATGTGACGCAGGAAGCCGCGAAAGTCCTGAACAAGCCGGTTGAAGAGCTGAACATCATCACCTGCCACCTGGGTAACGGTGGTTCCGTTTCGGCTATCCGCAACGGTGAATGTGTTGATACCTCTATGGGTCTGACCCCGCTGGAAGGTCTGGTGATGGGTACCCGTACCGGTGACATCGACCCGGCGATCATCTTCTTCCTGCACGACAACCTGGGCATGAGCGTTGATCAAATCAACAAAATGCTGACTAAAGAGTCTGGCCTGCTGGGTCTGACCGAGGTCACCAGCGACTGCCGTTACGTTGAAGACAACTACGACGCGAAAGAAGACGCTAAACGTGCAATGGACGTTTACTGCCACCGTCTGGCGAAATACATCGGCTCCTACACTGCGCTGATGGACGGCCGTCTGGACGCGGTTATCTTCACCGGTGGTATCGGTGAAAACGCGGCAATGGTGCGTGAACTGTCTCTGGGTAAACTGGGCGTTCTGGGCTTCGAAGTTGATCACGAGCGTAACCTGGCTGCCCGCTTCGGTAAGTCTGGCTTCATCAACAAAGAAGGTACCCGTCCTGCTATCGTTATCCCAACTAACGAAGAGCTGGTCATTGCGCAAGACGCGCATCGCCTGACTGCCTGATTCCACACCGCCAGCCATGCTGGCGGTGCTGTTTTGTAGCCCGCCAAACGTCGGCGGTAACGAAAGAGGATAAACCGTGTCCCGTACTATTATGCTGATCCCTACCGGAACCAGCGTCGGCCTGACCAGCGTCAGCCTTGGCGTGATCCGTGCTATGGAACGCAAAGGCGTTCGTCTGAGCGTCTTTAAACCTATCGCCCAGCCTCGTGCCGGTGGCGATGCGCCAGACCAGACCACCTCCATCGTGCGTAAAAACTCCAATCTTCCAGCGGCTGAACCGCTGAAGATGAGCCACGTTGAGTCTCTGCTCTCCAGCAACCAGAAAGACGTGCTGATGGAAGAGATCATCGCCAACTACCACGCGAACGCGCAGGACGCTGAAGTGGTGCTGGTTGAAGGCCTGGTCCCGACCCGCAAACACCAGTTTGCCCAGTCGCTGAACTTCGAAATTGCCAAAACGCTGAACGCTGAGATCGTCTTCGTGATGTCTCAGGGCACCGATACCCAGGAGCAGCTGAAAGAGCGTATCGAACTGACGCGCAGCAGCTTCGGCGGCGCAAAAAACAGCAACATCACCGGCGTTATCGTTAACAAACTGAACGCCCCGGTTGATGAGCAGGGCCGTACTCGCCCTGACCTGTCCGAGATCTTCGACGACTCCTCCAAAGCGAAAGTGGTTAAAGTTGATCCGGCTACGCTGCAGAACTCCAGCCCGCTACCGGTGCTGGGCGTGGTGCCGTGGAGCTTTGATCTGATTGCGACCCGTGCAATCGACATGGCGCGTCACCTGAACGCGACCGTGATTAACGAAGGCGACATCAATACCCGCCGCGTGAAGTCCGTGACCTTCTGTGCGCGTAGCATTCCGCACATGCTGGAACACTTCCGTGCAGGTTCCCTGCTGGTGACCTCTGCAGACCGTCCGGACGTGCTGGTTGCAGCCTGTCTGGCCGCGATGAACGGCGTTGAAATTGGCGCTATCCTGCTGACCGGTGCATACGAAATGGACCCACGCGTGAGCAAACTGTGCGAACGCGCCTTTGCTACTGGCCTGCCGGTATTTATGGTCAACACCAACACCTGGCAGACCTCCCTGAGCCTGCAGAGCTTCAACCTCGAAGTGCCGGTTGATGACCACGAGCGCATCGAGAAAGTTCAGGAATATGTCGCAAGCTACATCAACGCAGACTGGATCGAATCCCTGACCGCGACCTCCGAGCGCAGCCGTCGTCTGTCTCCACCAGCCTTCCGCTACCAGCTGACCGAGCTGGCACGCAAAGCAGGCAAACGCGTGGTTCTGCCAGAAGGCGACGAACCACGTACCGTGAAAGCGGCTGCTATCTGTGCCGAACGCGGCATCGCGACCTGTGTGCTGCTGGGTAACCCGGACGAAATCAACCGCGTTGCGGCGTCTCAGGGCGTTGAGCTGGGTGCTGGCATCGAAATCGTTGACCCGGAAGTGGTTCGCGAAAGCTACGTTGCCCGTCTGGTTGAGCTGCGTAAGAGCAAAGGCATGACCGAAGCCGTTGCGCGCGAGCAGCTGGAAGACAACGTGGTGCTGGGTACGCTGATGCTTGAGCAGGATGAAGTTGACGGTCTGGTTTCCGGTGCTGTTCACACCACCGCGAACACCATCCGTCCACCGCTGCAGCTGATCAAAACCGCACCAGGCAGCTCTCTGGTCTCTTCCGTGTTCTTCATGCTGCTGCCTGAACAGGTTTATGTTTACGGCGACTGTGCGATCAACCCGGACCCAACCGCAGAGCAGCTGGCAGAAATCGCTATCCAGTCCGCAGACTCCGCGATTGCCTTCGGTATCGAACCACGCGTTGCGATGCTCTCCTACTCTACCGGCACCTCTGGTGCAGGTAGCGACGTAGAGAAAGTGCGTGAAGCCACCCGTCTGGCGCAGGAAAAACGTCCTGACCTGATGATCGACGGCCCGCTGCAGTACGATGCGGCCGTGATGGCTGACGTGGCGAAATCCAAAGCGCCGAACTCGCCGGTTGCAGGTCGCGCTACCGTGTTCATCTTCCCGGATCTGAACACCGGTAACACCACCTACAAAGCGGTACAGCGTTCTGCAGACCTGATCTCCATCGGGCCGATGCTGCAAGGCATGCGCAAGCCTGTGAACGACCTCTCCCGTGGTGCGCTGGTAGACGATATCGTCTACACCATCGCGCTGACGGCGATTCAGTCTTCGCAGCAGCAGCAGTAAGCTTAAGGTCTTGCCGGATGGCGCTTCGCTTATCCGGCCTACAGGACCGTAGGCCCGGTAAGCGCCAGCGCCACCGGGCAACAAAAAGGCGACCTCACGGTCGCCTTTTTTATTTACAGCAACTCTCGCGCCGCCGACACAATGTCATGCGCCGTCAGGCCATACTCCTTCTGCAGAAAGTCCTGCGTCCCCACCTGGCCGTAACGCTCCTTCACCCCCACCCGCCGCATCGGTACCGGGCAGGTTTCCACCAGCACTTCGGCCACCGCCGATCCCAGCCCGTTATGAATACTGTGGTTTTCACAGGTCACGATGCGCCCGGTTTTTTCGGCGTAGTTTTTCACCAGCATCCGGTCGATGGGCTTGAGGGTGAACATGTCTATCACCGCCGCGCTCACGCCCTCCTGCTCCAGCTGGCGCGCCGCCTCCAGCGCTTCTGCAACCATAATGCCGTTGGCGATCAGCGTAATATCGCTCCCCTCTCGCAGCACGTTGCCTTTGCCAAGGGTAAAGGTTGACCCCGGGGCATACACGCTCGGTGCCTGCTTGCGAATGGTGCGCACCCAGTAGAACCCCTCAAGGTCAATAAGCTGGCGCAGCACATCCTCAAACATCACCGCGTCGGTCACCTCCAGCACCACCGAATGGGCCAGACCACGCACGATGCCCATATCCTCAAACGACATGTGCGTGCCGCCGTTGTGACAGGCGGTCACGCCCGCGTCCGAGGCGATAACCTTCACGTTGTTGCGCTGGTAGTCCAGGGACATAAACAGCTGGTCGAAGCAGCGACGGCTGGCGAAGGCGGTAAACGTATGGACGAACGGCTTGCGCCCGGTCAGCGACAGCCCGGCGGCCGTCCCGATCACGTTCGCCTCCATAATGCCGCAGTTGATCACATGCCGGGGATAATCGCGCGCCACGCCGTCCATCGCCATGGAGCTCATCAGGTCGGCTTCCAGCGCGATGATCTCGCTTCCGGCTTCGATCTGTTTGGCTACAAAACCGGCGTAGACTTTGCGCATCTCGATGGCATCTTTCTGTCCTGCGGGTGCAATCTTAATCATGTGAAGCCTCCAGTTGGCGGATCGTCTCGTTAAGCGCCGCTTTGCTCTCCTCTGTTAAACGCAGGTGGTGCGAATTGCCGAGCTGCTCAAGATACGGCACCCCCTGCCCTTTAATGCTGTCGAGGATCACCACCCGCGGGCGCGCATTGGCCTCCGGCACCCGTGATGTAACCTCCAGCAGCGTCGGGATGTCGTCGCCTTTCACCGTCACCACGTCATACCCGAAGGCGCGGAATTTGCCTTCAAGGTCAAACGCGCAGATGATTTCATCCAGCTCACCGTCAAGCTGCTGCTTATTCCAGTCCACAAATATCGTCAGGTTGTTCAGGCGATGGTGGGCAATAAACTGGAACGCCTCCCAGCACTGGCCTTCATTGAGTTCACCATCGCCAACAATGCAGAAGACCCGGTTTGGCCTGCCCGCCAGCTTGTGCGACAGCGCCATGCCGCCAGCAATGGAGATCCCCTGCCCCAGCGAGCCGGTGGTGGCATCGACGCCGCGCGTTTTCAGGCGGTCCGGGTGGCTGGGCAAACGCGTCCCGTTGTGGTTCAGCGTGCTCAGCTCTTCTATCGGGAAGTAGCCCTTAATCGCCAGAGTGCTATACAGCGCCGGGCCAGCATGGCCTTTTGACAGCACAAAATAGTCGCGCTCGGGCCAGTCCGGGTCGGCCGGGTCGATCTTCATCACTGCGCCGTACAGCACGGCCAGCGTTTCGACAACCGACATGCTGCCGCCGTAGTGCCCAAAACCGAGCTGCGTCAGCGCCTTCAGGGTTTCGAGGCGGATATCACGCGCCAGTTGGGTGACTTCTTTCACATTCATGATTTAGCTCCGGTATTTTCCTGCGCGCTCTCGCCCGCGGTTTTGTTTTTAGCGAACACGTTGTACGCCACCAGCAGAGCAAACAACGCAACCACAAGTCCGGTGATGGCAAGCGGCGACAGGAAGCGCGCCAGATTGCCCAGCACAATGCCGACCGCGCCGAAATCAGCGTCGGAGAAGGTGGTGTTGGCAAAGCCGATAGCGCCCAGCACCGGCAACAGCAGCACTGGCAGGAAAGTGATCAGCAGACCGTTGGCAAACGCGCCGATCATCGCTCCGCGACGCCCGCCCGTGGCGTTGCCAAACACGCCTGCGGTTGCGCCGGTGAAGAAGTGCGGCACCACGCCCGGCAGGATCAGCACCCAGCTGAACTGGCCGCAGATGAACAACCCGACCAGGCCGCCGAGGAAGCTAAACAGAAAACCAATCAGTACCGCGTTGGGCGCATAGGGGTAAACCACCGGACAGTCCAGCGCGGGGCGCGCATTAGGCACCAGTTTTTCGGAGAAGCCGGTAAAGGCCGGCACGATTTCCGCCAGAATCAGACGCACGCCCTGCAGGATGATAAATACCCCGGCAGCGAAGGTGATCGCCATGATGATGGCGTAGACCAGATAGTTCTGGCCGCCGCTGAAGGTGCCCTCAACGTACTCACGACCGGCGCTTACCGCCATGATCAGGTAGATAATCATCATGGTCAGCGAGATGGAGATCGAGCTGTCGCGCAGGAAGCTGAGGTTTTTCGGCAGGTTCATCTCTTCCGTCGAGCGCGAGCCTTTGCCGAAGCGGCTGCCAATCCAGCCGGACAACACATATCCCAGCGTGCCGAAGTGGCCGAAGGCGATATCATCGGTACCGGTAATCCGCTTCATATAACGCTGGGCGATCGCCGGGAAGAAGGCCATTACCAGGCCGAGGATCAACGAGCCGGTAAAGACCAGCCCCACGCCCTCGAAGCCCGCCACCGTCAGGATCACGCCAATCATGCACGCCATATAGAAAGTGTGGTGTCCGGTCAGGAAGATGTATTTCAAACGGGTAAAGCGGGCAACAATAATATTTGCCACCATCCCGAAGGCCATAATCAGCGCGGTAGAGGCACCGTATTTTTCCAGCGCAATAGAAACAATCGCTTCATTGTTTGGAATAATGCCCTGAATGGTAAAGGCGTGCTCAAACATCCCGCCTAAAGGATTTAACGATCCCACCAGCACGGTGGCCCCACCGCCCAGCACAATAAAACCCAGAATGGTTTTAATTGTCCCTTTGACGACGTCAGAAAAGGCTTTTTTCTGCGCAACCAGACCAATTAACGCAATTAATCCCACCAGCACAGAAGGGACTTTTAAAATATCAACAACGAAATTCAGCGTTTCAAGGATAAACATATCCACCTCGCCTAATCAGGATTATTGTCTGTCGAACCAGGCGCGCAGCTGCGCTTCGAGTTCGTTGATATCGATGATGTTGTTGATCACCACCAGCTGGCTTTCCGGCACGCTGGCGCTGGCCGCGATATCCTTTGCCATCACAAAGAGATCGGCCGCCCCCGGCGTAGCGGAAGAGAGATCGGAGTGCTCTACCTCCGCGTCGATCTCCAGTTTTTTAAGGACTTTTTTAATATTCATTTCGACCATGAAACTGCTGCCCAGGCCAGAACCGCAAATAGCCATGATTTTCATTGTTAGCCCCTTTTTTGGTGTAGAGTACGCCCCATCACGCTGGTGCGTAATGTTGTGAAGAATCGGATGAAATCAGTAAATCAGAAGCGGTCGACGATAATTTTTATCTCCTCCAGCGTATTCGCCCGGTGTAATTTGGCCATGTCATCCTCGCTGGAAAATAATTCAGCCAGCGCGGAGAGTGCGTCGATATGGCTATTTTTGTCCGGTGCCGCCAGCATCACTATCACATCAACCGGGTCGAATTCTCCCGCGCCGAATGAGACGCCCTGATTCAGCTTTAATAATGACAGCCCCAACCCGTTAGCCCCTTCCTCTGGCCGCGCATGCGGCATCGCCAGACCTGGTGCCAGCACATAGTACGGCCCTAAGGCGTGATGCTGCTCGATGATGGCCGTCACGTATGCCGGCGAAATCACCTGCTGCTCCAGCAGCGGTTGCGCGCACAGCGCCAGCGCCTGCGACCAGCTGTCGACGCTATCCCTGAGCGTAATGGTTGTCTCGTTTAGCCACGTTTTGAGCATTTCTCCTCCCGCCATACCCCAAAAGATGAGCAAACTTTATTCAACGCCTGCGCTATTCGCTGCGATCGCGGTCACAAAGATAGCGCTACCAACGACGAACATGCAGAAGTGTGATAGCGCTATCAAATTGTAATCATCGGGTTAAATCACAGCAAAAAAAGGGATTTAAGGCGTATACTGCGTTTCACGTGAAGCGAAGGATGACAATAAGAACGCGTCTGGTCAGCAGGAAGGTGTATGTCTCTAACCCGAAAACGGCGCAGTACTGGTAAAGTGACACTTGCCGATGTCGCACAGCTTGCCGGTGTAGGCACAATGACCGTGTCCCGTGCGCTCCGCACGCCCGAGCAAGTTTCCGATAAACTGCGTGAAAAAATTGAAGCCGCTGTGCAGGAACTGGGTTATATGCCCAATCTCGCTGCCAGCGCGCTGGCATCGGCCTCGTCATGGACGATTGCGATGGTCGTTCCAAATCTTTCCGAAGCAGGCTGCTCGGAAATGTTCGCCGGGCTACAGCAGGTGCTGCAGCCTGCCGGATATCAAATCATGCTGGCGGAATCTCAGCACCGACTTGAGCAGGAAGAAAAATTGCTGGAAACGCTGCTGGCGTCGAACATTGCCGCGGCGATTTTACTGAGCGTCGAGCATAGCGACACCGTGCGCCACTGGCTGAAAAATGCCTCGATTCCGGTAATGGAGATGGGGGCCATGCGCGCCGATCCCATTGATATGAATATCGGAATTGATAACGTCGCCGCGATGTATGAGCTGACCGAAACGGTGATCCAGCGCGGTTACCAGAATATCGGCCTGCTGTGCGCTAATCAGGAGCAGTGGATTTTCCAGCAGCACCTGCAGGGCTGGTACAAGGCCATGCTTCGCCATCATATGTCGCCCAACCGGGTGATTAACGCCGCCATGCCGCCCGTCTTTTCCACGGGTGCGGCGCAGCTGCCGGAATTTCTGTTGGCGTGGCCGGAGCTGGATGCGCTGGTCTGCGTGTCGGACGAACTGGCCTGCGGTGCGCTCTACGAGTGTCAGCGTCGTCGCATCAAAGTACCGGATGATTTGGCCGTAGTAGGCTTTGGGGATAGCGACGTCAGCCGCGTCTGTCAGCCGCCGCTGACAACAATGGCGGTACCGCATCGGAAAATTGGTGTGGAAGCGGGGAAAGCCTTGCTGGAACGTCTGAATGACGGAGACTGGCGCGAGCATAAACCCATCGCGTCCAGTCTGTGTCTGCGGGAGAGTTGTTAAGGCTTATTCAGCCTCTTCTTCTTTTTCCGGTCGGGTGGATTCATTTTTGGCGTTGCGGGTCATCCACAGCGCCAGCGCTTTTAACGAATCCGGCGTGAACTCATCACAGCGTGCGGTGATCTCTTCTGGCGTCATCCAGCTGACCTCGCTCACCTCTTCTTCCTGCAGGGCGAACGGCCCGTGGGAAACGCAGCTGAACAGCCCGCCCCAGACGCGGCAATGTTCGTCTTCGAAATAGAACTGACCGTGCTCGGCAAACGGCACGCCAGCGATCCCTAACTCTTCTTCCGCTTCACGGCGCGCAGAATCCAGCAGCACTTCATCTGCCTGTACCACGCCGCCCGCGGTGGCATCCAGCATACCGGGTAGAAAATCTTTGGTGTCCGTGCGGCGCTGGACCAGAATTTTGCCCATTCCATCATGCACCACGATATACGTCGCACGGTGACGCAGACGCTCCGCACGCATTTGTGCGCGGCTGGCCTGCGCGATCACTTCATTTTCTTCGCTGACAATGTCAACCCATTCTGTACTTGCCAAATGACTCTGCTCCACCATCGGGAAACCTTCTCGTCTAAGCGCTCTTTCGGCGCGTTTGCAGTTGAGGTGTAACTTACGGATTAATCTCTACCTGCGCAATAACTTGCTGATCATTAAGTGCGATTACGCGTAATGAATTCTCATCCAGCATGCCATAGCTTGCAGGGTATCCCCCTTTTGGGATGCTAACCGAACCGGGGTTAAAGTGATAAATCTCGCCACGTTTTTCCGCGACCGGAATATGAGTATGGCCATAAACCAGGACATCGCCAGCCGCCAGCGCGGGAAGCGCATCCGGGCCAAAAAGGTGTCCGTGGGTTAAAAACAGACGGCATTTTTCCAGCAGCACCTGCTGCCAGGGCGCGGTGATGGGAAAGTGCAGCAGCATCTGGTCCACTTCGCTGTCGCAGTTGCCGCGCACGGCGATAATGCGCGACGCACAGGCATTAAGCTTTTCAGCGACCTGCGCCGGGGCATAGCCTTCCGGCAACGCGTTTCGCGGGCCGTGATTTAACACGTCGCCCAGAATGATGAGCCACTGCGCCCCGCTTTGGGCGAACAGAGAAAGAACACGCTCGGTCGCGGGCAGCGATCCATGGATATCCGACGCAAACATGAGTTTCATCAGTCATTCCTCAGGAAAATAAACTGCCCCTATCATACCTTATGCGCCAGGGCTTATCAGCCCGCGCGCTTAGCGGAGAGTGCCACAAAACGCTGCACTGACGCCCGCTGCCACTGGAACGCCGCATAATCCACCAGCAGCTGCGGCACGGCATCGCCGTTAAGGATCAGGCGATTGAGCATCAGGGCAAGATCGGTGTCGGCGATGCACCATTCGCCAAAGAGATTTGGATTACCGTGAGCCAGCAGTGACGATGCCGTATCGATCAGCTTTTGCGCGCTGAGCAGCCCCTCTTCACTGAGCGTGGGCTTTTTCACGCCGGCAAACACCACGTCGGTTGAACGTTCGACGCGAACTGGCACCAGATCGCTGCGCAGCCAGGCCTGGATCTGGCGGGCACGGGCCCGTTTTTGCAGATCGTGTGGATAAATGCGTTCCCATTCCGGTGGTGCAAAGCGATCTTCGAGATACTCATCGATCGCCGAGGATTCGCTCAGCGTGAAGCCGTCGATGTCCAGCATCGGTACGCGTCGCGTTTGTGCGTACCCCTGCCACTGCGGTTTAAGATGCTCACCGCCGTCCAGATCAACGGTTTTAAGGGTAAAAGAGAGCCCTTTTTCGGCCAGCGCCACGTAAGCGCTCAGAACATAGGGTGAAAAGAAATTCGCATCGGACCACAATGTGATTACGGGCTGGTTCATAACATCCTCATCGGCTGATCGGTTTTCACTCAACATATAATCTCTTTGCTTCGCTGTCACTTGATGAAAACTCACGATTTTCAACATGCACCTATACTCCTTTTATGGCATTACGGTTTGCAATGACAGGAGTTAAGAATGATAGATCTCTATTATGCGCCCACCCCTAACGGCCATAAAATCACCCTTTTTCTCGAAGAGGCCGAACTCGATTACCGGATCATCCGCGTGGATATCAGCAAGGGCGATCAGTTCCGGCCCGTTTTTCTGGCGATTTCGCCAAACAATAAAATCCCGGCCATTATCGATAACCTGCCCGCTGACGGAGGGCGGCCGCTGAGCCTGTTTGAATCCGGCGAGATTTTGCTTTATCTGGCGGAGAAAACCGGCCAGCTGCTGAGTGGGGAACTGCGCGAGCGCCACCATACGCTGCAATGGCTTTTCTGGCAGACGAGCGGCCTGGGGCCGATGCTTGGGCAAAATCACCATTTCACCGCCTATGCCCCGCAGCCGATCCCTTACGCTATTGAGCGCTATCAGGTGGAAACGCAGCGGCTCTACGGCGTGCTTAACCGTCGGCTGGAGAAATCACCGTGGCTCGGGGGCGATCACTACAGCATTGCCGATATCGCCTGCTGGCCGTGGGTGAATACCCATGTGCGCCACCGCATCGATTTAGCCTCTTACCCGGCCGTCAATAACTGGTTCGAGCGCATCCGGACTCGCCCTGCGACCGAGCGCGCGATGCAAAAGATCCAGCAGATTTAGGCCTGTGCCCGGTTGGGTGCGGGTCAGGCTCTCATGTATGATGGGGAGGCATGACTGACACGGAGAAGACCTGCAATGTCGCAGCAAGACGCTATTATTCGTATAAAAAATCTACGCTTACGCACGTTCATCGGTATTAAAGAGGAAGAGATCGTCAACCGTCAGGATATCGTGGTCAACGTGACCATCCATTACCCGGCGGACAAGGCGCGCGCCAGTGAAGATATTAATGATGCGCTGAACTATCGCACCATTACCAAAGAGATCATCCAGTACGTTGAAAACAACCGTTTCTTCCTGCTGGAAAAATTAACTCAGGATGTGCTCGATATCGCACGCGAACATCACTGGGTCACTTATGCTGAAGTCGAGATCGATAAACTTCACGCTCTGCGCTACGCCGACTCCGTCTCGATGACGCTAGGCTGGCGACGCGACGCGTAAACCTGGAGGTTATATGAAGATTCTGCTGACCGGCGGTACCGGCCTGATTGGTCGTCATCTCATCCCGCGCCTGCAGGCGTTGCATCACGAAATTACCGTGGTGACGCGCAGCCCGGAGAAAGCGCGTCAGGCGCTGGGTAGCGGCGTTGAGGTCTGGAAAGGGCTGGCGGATAAGCAGAATCTGGACGGCTTTGACGCCGTCATTAACCTCGCGGGTGAGCCTATCGCCGACAAGCGCTGGACTCAGGAGCAGAAACAGCGGTTGTGCCACAGCCGGTGGAACATTACCGAAAAGCTGGTCGAGCTTTTCCGCAATAGCGACACGCCGCCGTCGGTGCTGATTTCCGGCTCGGCGGCAGGTTATTATGGCGATCTCGGCGAAGTGGTGGTCACCGAAGAGGAGCCGCCACACAACGAATTTACCCACAAACTTTGCGCACGCTGGGAGCAGATCGCCTGCGGCGCGCAGAGCGATAAAACCCGCGTCTGTCTGCTGCGCACTGGCGTCGTCCTGGCCCCGAAAGGCGGCATTCTGGGCAAAATGGTCCCTCCCTTTAAGCTCGGTCTCGGTGGCCCCATCGGCAATGGCCGTCAGTATCTCGCCTGGATCCATATCGACGATATGGTCAACGGCATTATCTGGCTGCTGGATAACGACCTGCGCGGGCCGTTTAACATGGTCTCGCCATACCCGGTTCGTAACGAGCAGTTTGCGCACGCGCTGGGACATGCTCTGCATCGCCCAGCGGTGCTGCGCGCCCCTGCCACCGCAATTCGGCTGTTGATGGGCGAATCATCGGTACTGGTGCTGGGTGGTCAGCGCGCGCTGCCAAAACGGCTGGAAGCGTCCGGATTTACGTTCCGCTGGCATGACCTGGAAGAGGCGCTGGGGGATGTGGTGCGGTGAATATGTTACATTTATACGCCTGTTCAGCTGACCGGGCGTAATAATGGCAACCATCACAACCTCCCGACTTTCACTTACTCCTTTCGAACCCTCTGACTGGGCATTCTTCCGCAGCCTGCGTGAAGACCGCTCCGTTATGCGCTATATGGCCGCTATCGCCCCGGAAAAAGAGACGCGACGCGTCTTTGCCGCGCGTCTGACGGCGGGGCATGTATTTGTCATTCGTCTGCATGACGACGACACCCCGCTCGGCGACATTGGCCTGCAAATTAGCCCGGAAAACCGTGAAGAAGCGGACATCGGCTACACCGTCGTCCCCGCCGCACAGGGGAAAGGCATTGCCAGCGAAGCGCTGCGCGCGGTGTGTGATTATGCGTTTAATCAGACAAGCGTGAAGGCGATTAACGCCTGGGTGCTGGCGGATAACATCGGGTCGGTACGGGTGCTGGAGAAAGCCGGGTTTGTGCGCACGCAGGTGCTTGAGAAGGCATACGAGATTGACGGCGTGCGGTATGACGACTGGGGATATCGGCTGGAGCGCGGTGCGGTTTGAGTACCCTGGGCCCGATTTATCAGGCCCGGTAAGCGAAGCGCCACCGGGCGACTGACTGCGCTGTGGCCTGATGCCCCCTCTCCCACGGGAGAGGGAGAAGTAGAAGGAGAAGGGCAAAAACTACTTCAACGATCCTTTCAAAAATTGCTGCAAGCGCGGACTTTGTGGGTTCGCTAACACCTCGTCCGGGTGTCCCTGCTCCTCAATTTTCCCCTGATGCAGGAAAATGACGTGGTTCGAGACGTTACGTGCAAAGCCCATCTCGTGCGTCACCACCACCATCGTTTTGCCCTCTTCGGCCAGCTTCTGCATGATGCGCAGCACTTCGCCAACGAGTTCAGGGTCAAGCGCCGAGGTGGGTTCGTCGAACAGCAGCACCTCTGGCTCCATTGCCAGCGCGCGGGCGATAGAGACACGCTGCTGCTGGCCGCCGGAGAGATGCACCGGGTATTTGATCTGCTGGCGTTCATCAATACCCACTTTCGCCAGGTATTTCACCGCCCGCTCGCGCGCTTCCTGCTTGCTCAACCCCAGCACCTGAATCGGTGCCTCCATCACATTCTCCAGCACCGTCATGTGGCTCCAGAGATTGAAATGCTGAAACACCATGGTCAGGCGCGTGCGCAACAACCGCAGCTGGTTTTTATCCGCCACCTTCAGCTGGCCGTCTTTGTCACGGACCAGATTAATGTTCTGTCCGCTCACCACAATCTGGCCTTCACTCGGTTTTTCGAGGAAGTTAATGCAGCGCAGGAAAGTACTTTTACCGGAACCGGATGAGCCGATAATACTGATCACGTCGCCTGCATCAGCCTGCAGCGATACCCCTTTCAGCACTTCGTGTTCGCCGTAGCGTTTGTGCAAATCAATTACGTTTAATTTGTTCTCAGCCATCATCATTCTCAGTGCGTCGAAGAAGGTTTTATATGCTGCAGCCAGCGTTTTTCCGCCTTGCGGAACAGGCTAATCAGGACGTATGAAATAATTAAATAGAGCACCGCTGCAATCCCGAAGGCGGTAAAGGGCTGATAGGTCGCGGAGTTAATATCACGGGCAATCTTCAGCAGGTCCGGGACCGTTGCGGTGAAGGCCAGCGCGGTTGAGTGCAGCATCAAAATCACTTCGTTGCTGTAGGCAGGCAGCGCAATGCGCAGCGCCGACGGCAGAATGATGCAGCGGTAAAGCTTAACCGACGAAAAGCCGTACGCGCGCGCCGCCTCAATTTCACCGTAGGGTACAGAGCGAATGGCGCCAGCGAAGATCTCGGTGGTGTAAGCGCAGGTATTCAGCGTTAACGCCAGCACCGTACAGTTCAAACCGCTGCGAAAGAAGGCGTTCAGCATCTCGGTGCCTTTCACTATCTCCAGCGTATACATGCCTGAATAGAACACCAGCAGCTGCACATACAGCGGCGTACCGCGGAACACGTAGGTGAACAGCCAGATCGGGAAGCGGATGTATTTATTGTTGGACACGCGGCCAATGGCGAGAAAAATGGCCAGAATGCCGCCCATCACCACCGAGGAGATCAGCAGCCACAGCGTAATCGCCACGCCGGTAAAACGGTAGCCATCCGTCCACAGCAGCGCTTTCCAGTATTCCTGAATAATCTCAATCACAGGTCAGCCCTCTTCACACCCACGGAGTAGCGACGTTCGAGCAGAAGCAGCACGCCGTTGGAGGCGGTCGTAAAGACCAGATAGATCACCCCGCAGACGACGGCAAAATAGAAGGGTTCCCAGGTACTCTTGCCCGCCAGCTGGGTCGCTTTCACGACATCTTCCAGGCCGAGCAGGGAAACCAGCGCCGTGGCTTTGAGGATAACCTGCCAGTTGTTACCGATGCCCGGAAGCGCATAGCGCATCATGGCCGGGAACATGATCCGGCGAAACGTCTGTGAGGAGGTGAAACCAAATGCGGTCGCCGCTTCGATATGGCCCTTCGGCACCGCCATGTACGCGCCACGGAAGGTTTCGGTGAAGTACGCCCCGTAGATAAAACCGAGAGTAATGATACCGGCCACCATCGGGTCAATATCAATCTGGTCCATGCCGATGGCATCCGTTACGCCGTTCAGCGCAATCTGCAGACCGTAAAAAATCAGCAGCATCAGGACCAGATCAGGCACGCCGCGAATCAGCGTGGTATAGCCTTCAAAAATCAGCGCGAGCGGTTTATTTGCCGACAGCTTTGCTCCCGCCCCCGCCAGTCCTATCAGCACGGCGAGTACCACGGAGCTAAGAGCCAGCTCCAGGGTGACAAGCGCGCCCTGTAAAATAACGCCAGAAAATCCGTACAGCATACCGCCTGCCCTGTCGTGTCGTGAGTGGTGAAACCGTGTCTTTTCCCCTCCCACACGGGGAGGGGCCGCACGTTATTTGACGGAGCGATTAGCCGCCGTAAACATTAAAATCGAAGTATTTTTTGGCCAGTTTGTCGTACGTGCCGTCAGCACGCATTTCCGCGAACGCTTTGTTTAGCGCTTCACGCAGTTCGTTGTCTTCTTTGCGCAGGCCCATACCGGTGCCGACGCCAAAGAGTTTTTCGTCCTTAATAGACGGACCGCCGAACTTATAGTCTTTACCCACCGGCTGCTTCAGGAAGCCTTCGCTCGCCGCGACTTCATCCTGGAACGCCGCGTCGATACGGCCTGCCGTCAGGTCAGCGTAGATGTTTTCCTGGCCCTGATAGGAGACAATCTCAATCCCTTTCGGTGCCCAGTGCTCATTGCCATAGGTTTCCTGAGTCGTGCCCTGCAGAACGCCGACGCGCTTGCCTTTCAGGGAGTCAAGGGTTGGCTGGATATCAGAGGATTTCGCCACCACCAGTCGGGAATCTGCCGCATACAGCTTGTCCGTAAAGGCAATCTCCTGCTGGCGTTTTTCGGTGATGGAGAGAGAAGACATGATAACGTCGATTTTTTTCGCTTTCAGCGATGGGATCAGCGCATCCAGCGGGTTCTCAACGTAGGTACATTGCGCTTTGATGCGTTTGCACAGCTCATTAGCCAGATCGATGTCAAAACCGACCAGTTCACCCTTCGCATTCTTCGATTCGAAGGGGGCATAGGTTGGATCGGTACCGATACGAATTTTTTGCGGGATCGCTGCGAATGCCGCGGTAGCGCTGGAAAAGGCCAGCACCAGAGAAAGGGACAACACCAGTTTTTTCATATCTATCCTCAACAGACTGTCTTCATACGGGATTTTTACGACGACGGGGTGCCGTTAATGTGCCATTAATCCCCTCTGTCAGGCAAAGATTAATGCCTTTCGGGCGGTATTTTTTGCATTATTAGTGCTTAACTATGCACGAGCCGAACCAATATGGTGCACGCACTGCACCATATTGGCTCATTCGCGCCCCGAAGCGCACCGTTTCGGGGCATCACCGTCCGTCTTAATCACCGTATACGTTGAAGTCGAAATACTTCTTCGCCAGCTTGTCGTAGGTGCCGTCTTTGCGCAGTTCGGTAAACGCTTTATCAAAGGCGGCTTTCAGCTCGGTGTCGTCCTTACGCAGGCCGATACCGGTTCCGTCACCAAAGTATTTTTTATCTTTAACCGAGGGGCCAGCAAAGGCGTACTCTTTGCCCGCAGGCTGTTTCAGGAAGCCTTCGCTTGCAGCGACTTCATCCTGGAACGCAGCGTCCAGACGCCCGGCAGTCAGATCCGAGTAAATTAGATCCTGGTTCTGATAAGGCACCACGTCCACGCCCTTCTCGCGCCAGTTGGCATTGGCATACCCTTCCTGCGTCGAGCCCTGAAGCACACCCACGTGCTTGCCTTTCAGCGAGTCAATCGTCGGCTGGATCGGCGAGCCTTTGGCTGCAATCAGACGAGAATCCGCCGCATAGAGCTTCTCGGAGAAAGCAATCTCCTGCTGACGTTTCTCGGTAATGGAGAGTGAAGAGATAATGGCGTCGATTTTCTTGGCTTTCAGCGACGGGATCAATGCGTCGAAGTCGCTGCCCACCCATGTGCATTTCACCTGCATGCGTTTGCACATCTCATTTCCCAGGTCGATATCAAAACCGACAAATTCACCTTTCGCATCCTTCGAAGAGAATGGCGCGTAGGTGGCGTCCGTACCGATACGTACCGTCTGTGGAAGCGCTGCGTAGCTGCTCGCAGCAGCGCTTAATCCCACCAGCAAAGACAGAGCCAGAACCGTCTTCTTCATACATTTACCCTCAAGTACCGTGATTTTATTATGGTTGTGTTGTGTGTTGTCGTGCAGGGCTTCTCTTGCAGGTCTTATGCCATTTTGACGTCGGGTCAATTTTTCGACGTTAAATATGTTAATAAAACGTTGCGATATTGCCTTAATGGTGAAAGATAGCAGGTCTGTCGAACGAACCGCAGAGAGAAAAAGGGAAAAAACGAATTAAATGTCGAGGATATGATCGCGGTTGCAGTTTTGCCCTGAAACAGGGCAACTTGTCTTCTCATGCACTCAGGCGGTGCAGCGACTCACGCGCCCTGCCAGCGGGTAAAGAGATCTTCAGGCAGGTCAATGTCAAACTGATCCAGCACGCGGTTGACCGTCTGGTTAATCACATCGTCAAGGTTTTTAGGCCGATGATAGAACGCCGGGACCGGAGGCATGATCACCGCCCCCAGCTCCGCAGCCGCGGTCATTAACCGCAGGTGGCCCAGGTGCAAAGGCGTTTCACGCACGCACAGCACCAGCGGACGGCGCTCTTTCAGCACAACGTCGGCTGCGCGGGTGACGAGCGTGTCGGTATAACTGTTCACAATGCCCGAGAGGGTTTTGATGGAACACGGCAGGATCACCATGCCCGCCGTTTTAAACGAGCCAGAGGAGATGCTGGCGGCAATATCGCGGGCATCATGCACGACATCAGCCAGCGACTGTACGTCACGCAGGGAGAGGTCGGTTTCAAGCGACAGGGTCTGACGCGCCGCCTGGCTCATCACCAGATGCGTTTCTACTTCAGGTACGTCACGCAGCACCTGCAACAGGCGCACGCCGTAAATGGCACCGCTGGCACCGCTAAGCCCGATAATGAGTCGTTTCATGATTTTTGCCCTTGCTGAATTCAGGGCTGACTGTGCAGGATTTTACGGGGAGTTGCAAGTGAGGGCACCCGCCCTCACCTGCTCAGGCGTTAGCCTTCGTTGTGCATCTCTAAGCTTTCGAGATCGTTTTGCAACTGGACGGCTTTCGCGTCGTCGTTACGCAGCGAATCAAGGTAGTCGAGATATTGCTGATCAACGTCTTTGGTTACGTAGATACCGTTAAACACCGAGCATTCGAACTGCTGAATATCCGGGTTCTCGGCACGTACCGCGTCGATCAGATCGTTGAGATCCTGGAAAATCAGGCCGTCGGCTCCGATGATCTGACGGATTTCATCCACTTCGCGGCCATGGGCGATCAGCTCGTTGGCGGTTGGCATATCAATGCCGTACACGTTCGGGAAGCGAATTTCCGGTGCCGCAGAGGCCAGATACACTTTCTTCGCCCCGGCTTCACGCGCCATCTCGATAATCTGCTCAGACGTCGTGCCCCGCACGATGGAGTCATCCACCAGCAGGACGTTCTTGTCACGGAACTCGGCGCGGTTGGCGTTCAGCTTGCGGCGCACGGATTTACGGCGCAGCTGCTGGCCCGGCATGATGAAGGTGCGGCCAACGTAGCGGTTTTTCACAAAACCCTGACGGTACGGCTTGTCCAGAATACGGGCAATTTCCAGCGCGATATCGCAGGAGGTTTCCGGGATAGGGATAACCACGTCGATATCCAGATCGTCCCACTCGCGGGCAATCTTTTCACCCAGTTTGGTTCCCATGTTCACGCGGGCGCTGTACACGGAAATCTTGTCGATGAACGAGTCCGGACGCGCGAAGTAGACGTATTCGAACAGGCACGGGTTGCTGACCGGGTTGTCGGCACACTGGCGGGTAAACAGCTGCCCCTTCTCGGTGATGTACACCGCTTCGCCCGGCGCGACGTCGCGCAGGAACTCAAAGCCCAGAGTATCAAGCGCCACGCTTTCGGAGGCGACCATGTATTCGGTACGACCATCGCCGAGATCGCGTTTGCCGAGCACCAGCGGGCGAATGCCGTTTGGATCGCGGAAGGCCACCATACCGTGACCGATAATCATCGCCACGCAGGCGTACGCGCCGCGGATCAGGCGGTTGGTCGCGGCCACGGCGGCAAAGATGTTATCGGCTTCCAGCGGATAGTGACGGAAGTTATCCAGCTCGCTGGCAAAGATATTGAGCAGGATTTCAGAATCAGAGGTGGTGTTAATGTGGCGACGTTTTTCTTCGAACAGCTTTTTACGCAGCTCGTGGGCATTGGTCAGGTTGCCATTGTGGGCAAGCGTGATGCCGTACGGTGAGTTGACGTAAAAAGGCTGAGCCTCAGAGGCGCTGGAGCTGCCAGCAGTAGGATAACGAACGTGACCAATCCCCATATTACCTTGCAGGCGCTGCATATGGCGGGCTTCAAACACATCGTTTACCAGGCCGTTTGCCTTACGTAAACGGAAGCAGTTGTGTGCATCAATGGTGATGATACCCGCAGCATCCTGACCACGGTGCTGAAGCACCGATAATGCGTCATAAATAGACTGGTTAACCGGCATGAAACCGGCGATACCGACAATACCGCACATTCGTCTTTTCCTCGTTAAGCCACATCTCAGAGCCAGTCAGGCTCTGGGCAAGAAACTCGACGAGCTTTGCAGATAGTCAAAGAACCATCTGATGATGAAGCTGAACTCCGGAATGAGCTGCGATTTTTGCCAGTCTTCGCTTTTTGAGAACCCGGTAAAGGTATCCAGGAAGAACAGTATCGCGGCCACAATCAGCACGCCTCGTAACGCCCCAAAACAGATCCCGAGTACCCTGTCCGTTCCTGACAGACCGGTTTTCTCGACCAGCTGACCTATCACGTAATTGACGATAGCGCCGACAATCAGCGTCGCGATAAACAGCACCGCGATGGCGATTCCGTTTCGGACCAGTTCATCTTCAAAGCCCGTGAACCAGACAGACAGGTAAGTGTAGTAATGACTGGCAACAAAGAAAGCACAACCCCATGTCACCAGCGATAACGCTTCACGAACAAAGCCACGGATCAGGCTAACCAGACAGGAAAAACCAATCACCGCAATGATGGCGTAATCAATCCAGACCATATATGTCCCACGATTTAACGCCCTGTCATCCAGTTCGGGGCGAATTCTAACAGAAAAAGAAAACGTTTGCGTAGGGATTTCCTTTCCCCGCGTAAATAAAAAAGGCGCTGAAAAAAAGCTCAACGCCACGGTCCTTTTGACGTCGCTGTGGACGTCTGTTGCCCCTCCCCCCAGCTATCTCCCTCAAGGAAGAGGGAGCAAACCCTCCCTTCGCCCCTCTGGAGAGAGGGTCAGGGTGAGGGGAAAGATCTTATCAGTTCGCGCTGTAGTTCATCACCACACCGCTCAGACCGGAAATCTGCTTCAGCTCGCCGAGCGACCCTTTGAGCTTATCTTTCGACGCATCCGGTCCGACGAGGATACGGGTGATTTTACCCTGTACCGGCGTGGAAGGTGAAGTGTAAACACGATATCCCGCGCCACGCAGCCTACTCACTACCTCATTAACCTTATCGGCATTTTTCAGCGCGCCGAGCTGCACGACGTACGCTTTACCCACAGGGGCTGGCTCTTGCTGGGCAGGTTTTGCCGGCGGCGGTGTTTCTGACGCAGCGGCAAGCCGATCGTCGGTCTGGTCACGCTGTGGTTTAGGCTGCGGTTTCTCTACCGGCTTCGGTTTGACTGCCGGTTTCGGCTGTTCAACCGGCACAGGGTCGATATCGGTATTGCTGTTTGCCGCCAGGCGAGACGGGTCCAGCGACGGGGCTGCCGCATCGCCCGCACGCACCTCTTCGGCAGCGCCTTCCGGCGGCTGAGCAGGCAGCGCCTGCGTCGCCGCAGGCAGCATATCCGGCTCATCGCGATCGCCTGGTTTTGGCACCAGCGGGATCGCCGCAAACTCATCCTGATAATGCTTTTTCTGCCCGTCAAGCAGCCCCGGGAGGATAATCACCCCGAGCGCGACCAACACAATGGTTCCTGTCAGACGGTTCTGAAACTTACTCGCCACCGGTTCTCCCCGCGTCCATCACTTCCATGACATGTGCCACCGTGTGGAACGAGCCACACACCAGCACGGTATCTTCTGGTTTCGCATCCGCCATCGCGGCATGCCAGGCCTCCACTACGCTTGCGTAGGCTTTGCCTTCGCCGAGATGCGCCATCAGCTGTTCAGCGGTGGCGCCTCGCGGCCCTTCCAGAGGAGCACAATACCAGCTATCGACCACACTCTCCATGCAGGCCAGCGTGCCGCCAATATCTTTATCATGAAGCATACCGATAACCGCCCGGACCTGCCCGGTTTTTGGTAACGATTTGAGACGTCCTGCGAGATAGGCCGCCGCGTGCGGATTATGCGCCACGTCCAGAATCAGACGTGGCGATTCGCTGACGATCTGGAAACGCCCGGGCAGGATGGCATTTTTGATGCCGTCGCGGATCGCCTGCTCGCTCACTGCCAGCCCGCTTGCGCGCAGTGCCGCCAGCGCGGTAGCCGCATTAGGCTGTGGCACCTGCGGCAGCGGCAGGTTATCCAGCGCGCCCTGTGCATCGCGGTAGCACCAGCCGTTATCCTCAACACTGTACTGCCAGTCCACGTCGCGGTGAAGCAACGTGGCCCCCTTCTCTTTCGCCACATCGGCAATGGTGTGCGGCATATCCGGTTCACCGACAACGGCAGGCTTACCGGCGCGGAAAATGCCCGCTTTCTCGCGCCCAATGCTTTCGCGATCCGGCCCCAGCCAGTCAACATGATCCAGCGCAATGCTGGTCACCACGGAAACGTCGGCATCCACCATGTTGGTAGCATCAAGCCGTCCGCCAAGGCCCACTTCCAGAATCACCACGTCCAGCTGCGCCTGTTTAAACAGCCACAGCGCCGAAAGGGTACCGTATTCGAAATAGGTTAATGAGGTCTCACCGCGCGCGGCTTCGATTTCAGCAAACGACGCCGTATGGGCCGATTCCGGCAGCTCGGTGTTTTGCACCCGCACGCGCTCGGTATAGCGCACAAGATGCGGGGAGCTGTAAACACCGACCTTATAACCGGCGGCCATCAGCACGGATTCCAGCGTACGGCAGGTGGTACCTTTACCGTTCGTTCCGGCAACGGTAAACACGAAAGGTGCGGGTTTCAGCACATCGAGACGCGCGGCAACCTGGCTTACGCGCTCAAGCCCCATATCGATGGTTTTACCGTGCAGATTTTCCAGATAAGAAAGCCACGCGACCAGGGGCGACGTGGCTTGGGGAATGCGTTTATTTTCCATGATGCCCGGTTGTCATTAACAGTTTAGAAAGCAAAAGGGCAGCGCCAACCGGCCCTGCCCTTTTCAGTTATCAGGCCTCGGGTACCTGATCCGGTACAACCACACCTTCACGCGGTTCATCCGGGTTAGGCGTTGGCAGATTCATCAGCTTCGCCAGGATGCTGGCCAGTTTCAGGCGCATTTCCGGGCGGCGGACGATCATGTCGATAGCGCCTTTTTCGATGAGGAACTCACTGCGCTGGAAGCCCGGCGGCAGCTTTTCACGTACGGTCTGTTCGATAACGCGAGGACCGGCAAACCCGATCAGCGCTTTCGGCTCGGCGATGTTCAAATCACCCAGCATCGCGAAGCTGGCTGAGACGCCACCCATGGTTGGGTCGGTCAGCACGGAGATATACGGCAGACCGCGCTCCTGCATTTTCGCCAGCGCCGCAGAGGTCTTCGCCATCTGCATCAGGGACATCAGCGCTTCCTGCATACGCGCGCCACCGGAGGCGGAGAAGCAGATCAGCGGACAGTTGTCTTCCAGCGCCTGCTCAACGGCACGTACGAAACGCGCACCGACTACAGAGCCCATTGAGCCGCCCATAAAGGCGAACTCAAACGCGGCGGCGACAACCGGCATCTCGTGCAGGGTGCCTTTCATGACGATCAGCGCGTCTTTCTCGCCGGTCTCTTTTTGTGCAGAGGCCAGACGATCTTTGTATTTTTTGGAATCGCGGAACTTCAGCACATCTTTTGGCTCAAGTTCGCTGCCCAGTTCAACTAAGGAACCTTCGTCCAGCAGGCTATGCAGGCGGTTACGCGCCGACATACGCATGTGGTGGTCACACTTCGGACACACCTCGAGATTGCGTTCCAGCTCTGCGCGATACAGAACCTGGCCGCAGCTATCACACTTCGTCCATACCCCTTCAGGAATGCTCGCTTTGCGCGTTGGGGTAATGTTGCTTTTAATTCGTTCAATCCAGCTCATTGATAACCTTTCTGCCTGAACCTGGTCGTATGCCAGTTTTGCTGTAAGAGGCGAATAATGCCATTTTTGCCTCCAACAGACCATGAATGTTGCACATTAAAACATAACAGCCCGAAACTTTGGATAAAAAAGTGGTCGAACCGCCAGAGTGCTGTTACTTCGCTTGTTTTGCCGCCGCGCGCTTATGGCGAATAATTTCGATAACACCAGGCAGGACGGAAAGCACAATAATCGCTACAATCAGTAACTTAAGGTTTTCCTGAACCACCGGCAGATCGCCAAACAGATAGCCCGCGTAGGTAAACAACAGGACCCACAGCAGCGCCCCCGCCACGTTGTACATTGCAAAGTGACGATAGGACATATGTCCCATTCCCGCCACAAAGGGTGCAAATGTACGCACAATAGGCACAAAACGCGCAAGGATAATGGTTTTACCGCCATGACGTTCATAGAACGCATGGGTTTTATCCAGATAGCTGCGGCGGAATATTTTCGAATCCGGATTGCTGAACAATCGTTCACCGAACACCCGCCCAATGGTGTAGTTGACCGCATCGCCGACAATGGCGGCAATAATCATCAGTATCACCATCAGATGCACATTCAGATCGTTGGTGGGCAGCGCAGAGAGCGCACCGGCCACGAACAGCAGCGAATCTCCCGGCAAAAACGGGGTAACCACCAGCCCGGTTTCGCAAAAGAGGATTAAAAACAGAATGGCATACACCCAAATGCCGTACTGAGCGACCAGTTCAGCCAGGTGAACATCAATATGCAGAATGAAATCAATCAGAAAACGTATTACGTCCATATTGTCTAAGCCTTAATAGCACCGTTGATTAGTCCGCTAAAAACAGCGGACCCATTGGCGGTTTTGGAAGATCGAACCGGTCCGGATAATCCACCGAAACCAGATACAGCCCTTCCGCTTTCGCCGTTGCTGCCGCAAGCGTTCTGTCCTTCGCTGCCAGCAGCTCAGCAATCCAGCTCTCCGGCTGGTGTCCGGCACCCACTTCCATCAGGCTGCCCACAATATTCCGCACCATATGATGTACAAAGGCATTCGCTTTGATATCCACCACCACATACGCGCCATAACGACTGACGTTTATGTGCATCACGTTACGCCACGGCGTGCGGGACTGGCACTGCACCGCACGGAACGACGTAAAGTCATTTTCGCCAATCAGACACTGTGCCGCGCGCTGCATACGTTCTGCATCGAGCGGTTCATAGAAATGCGTCACGCCCTGGCTGAGCACCGCCGGACGCAGACGCTGATTGTAGATGACATAGCGGTAACGACGCGCCGTGGCGCTGAAACGCGCATGAAAATCATCGGGCACATTTTTGACCCAACGCACTGCGATGTCTCCAGGCAGATTCGCATTCACGCCCAGGGTCCAGGCGGCGTCTTTACGCACGGCGGTGGTTTCAAAATGAACCACCTGCCCCGTGCCGTGGACACCGGCGTCCGTCCGCCCTGCGCAAAGAACGTTAATCGGTTCGTTCGCCACCTGAGAAAGCGCTTTTTCCAGCTTTTCCTGCACGCTGCGCACTTCGTTCTGACGCTGCCAGCCATAGTATTTACTGCCATCGTACTCAATGCCGAGGGCAATTCTATGGACCGGCTTGTGTTCCACTTCTGACATCAGTACAGATACTCCTGCACCAGTTTCTCAGCGATTTTGACCGCCATCAGCGCACCGCCAAAACGGACGTTATCCGCTACCGACCAGAACTGAACCTGCTCCGGCATGCCGTAATCATTGCGCACGCAGCCGACTGAAAGATGCGCGCTTCCGGTTGCATCACCCACTTGCGTCGGGAATTCGCTCTCTTCCGAGAGGACGATGTCTTCACCGCGGCCAAACGCATCGCGTGCCTCTTCGGCCGCCAGCGGACGCAGCGCCTCAAAGCCCACCATCTGCGCATGGCCATAGAATACCGGTGACTGGATACAACTGGCGGAGATCATCAGGCCGTCATCCTGGAGGATTTTGCGCACTTCATCGACGATACGACGCTCATCACGCACGCTACCTTCACGATCCGGCAACAGTGGCAGCATGTTGAACGCCAGCTGGCGGCCAAAATAATCGTCTTCGTCAATCGGAACACCGTTAAGCAGTTTCGCGCTCTGCCCGGCCAGCGCATCGACCGCTTTCTTGCCGTTAGCAGAGGCTGACAGCAGGCTGGTCACGTTGATACGCGACAGACCACCATCGTCAATCAACGGCTTAAGCGCGGTCAGCAGTTGGCTGGTGAGGCTGTTCGGTACCGCAATAACGTTGCGGTTACGGTAGTCAGCCAGGACAAACGGGTTCACGTCCGGCACTACCAGTGGGACGTCTGGCTCCAGTGAGAACAGACCGCTCAGATCAATTACCAGGCAGCCCGCGTTAGTGGCGTCTTCAATGTAGGATGCGGTGGCTTCGGCACCTGCGGCGAAAAATGCCAGCTGCGCCTGCGTCCAGTCGAACTCAGCGGCGTCCTGGACCCTCACGGATTTACCGTTATAACGCAGATGTTCGCCCGCGCTCTCAGTACGCGCCAGCGCGTAAATATCGCCCACCGGGAACTGACGCTCAGCAAGGGTTTCGAGCAGGGCTTCGCCCACGGCGCCAGTGGCACCCAAAATGGCAATGTTCCAGCCTTCAGACATGGTGGTTTACTCCAGAAATAAAAAAGCGTCCCTGTCAGAGCATCCAACAGGGAGCATGAAGAAGACATTAACGCGCCGGGTGATGAACCGCGTTAAAACCCAGTGCGTGCAGCAGCGTCGCCGCTGAAGCATCATCGCAAATCACATACAGGGAAGACCATTCGCGACGCTCAACATAATTTTTGCGCAGCGCGTCAAATTCACCCGGGATCCCTGCCACCTTACGCAGCAGCGCGTCATCGCGGCGCACATCATACACCAAATGCACCAGCCTTTTCAGCGTTGGCTCATCAAGCGGGCCGTGGAGGGTAATACGCCCAAACTCGGGCGCGGGCAGCAAAGTATCCAGCGCAACCTGCTGCGGATGGCCGATAAAGGCGCTGTAGGCCTCAAAGACCTGAGTGGTACCCCGCGCTTTACCTTCAAGGGTATAGCCCGCGATATGCGCGGTGGCAACGTCTGATTTATTCAGCAGACTGACGTTCAGGTCTGGCTCTGGCTCCCAGACATCCAGCACCACGCTCAGATCCTGCCCCTCTTCCAGGCATTTCAGCAGCGCGGCGTTATCAACCACCGGACCACGGCAGGCGTTAATCAGAATAGTGCCAGGCTTGAGACGGCGGATGAGCGCCTCGTCCGCCAGGTGCAGAGAGGTATACGGCCCCGTTTTAAAGAGCGGCGTGTGGAAGGTGATGACGTCGCAGGCCTCGACCAGCTCGTCCAGCGTGTGGAAATCCCCTTCATCGCCATTATCCTTACGCGGCGGGTCACACAGCAGGGTGCGAATGCCTAAGGCTTCGAGGCGTTTTTGCAGGCGCCCCCCGACGTTGCCCACGCCGACAATGCCGACGGTACGGTCTTTCAGCGCGAAGCCGTCGCGCTCTGCCAGCATCAGCAGTGAGGAGAAGACGTATTCCACCACGGCGATGGCGTTACAGCCGGGCGCGGCGGAAAAGCCAATGCCCGCCTGGTTGAGCCATGCGTCATCCACATGATCGGTGCCGGCCGTTGCCGTCCCGACAAATTTAATCGCTTTGCCGGCAAGCAACGCCTCATTTACTTTGGTTACCGAGCGCACCATCAGGGCGTCGGCATCCTCCAGCTCGTTTACCGGGATCGGGCGACCAGGAACAGCCTTAACATCACCCAGGCGGCTGAACAGCTCACGGGCGTAAGGCATATTTTCATCAACGAGGATTTTCACGTCTGAGTACCTGTTTGAGAGGAAGAAAACCTGCCAAGTGTGCCATAATCTCGCCGCCGGGCATATATGTCTGCCCGGTTTAGGCAGAGTTTTGACTTTAAGGATTTTGACGATGCAGCCCATTTCAGGTTCGCCGCCTCGCCCTCCGGGTGAAGGCCCCGCAATGCCCAACGTCGCAGGCGAACAGCCGCTCTCAACGCAACAGCGCACCGTGCTGGAGCGTTTGATTACGCGTCTGATCGCGCTGACCTCACAGCAGAACGCTGAAGTGTGGGCAGGGGTTAAGCATGATTTAGGCGTCAGGAACGATGCGCCGCTGCAATCGCGCCATTTTCCGGCTGCCGAGCAGAACCTGAATCAGCGTATTACCGTTGCGCAGCAGAATCACGCCACCCGCCAGACGGTCTCGCAGTTAACCGAGCTGCTCGGCCAGGGCAATAACCGCCAGGCGGTGAGTGATTTTATTCGTCAACAGTTCGGTCAAACCGCGCTGAGTCAGCTCACGCCAGACCAGCTGAAAACGGTTCTTACGCTGCTGCAGAACAATCAGCTCTCCATTCCGCAACCGCAACAGCGCCCAGCCACCGAGCGCCCGTTGCAGCCAGCGGAACATAACACCCTGAAGCAGATGGTGGCGCGGCTTGCCGCTGCCACCGGCGAACCCACGAAGCTTATCTGGCAATCGATGCTGGAGTTATCGGGTGTCAAAACCGGCGAGCTGATCCCGGCTAAGCAGTTTACCAACCTGGTGACCTGGCTGCAGGCGCGCCAGACGCTCAGTACCCAGGCGACCCCGACGCTGCACACGCTGCAGGCGGCACTGAAACAGCCGCTTGAGCCGCGCGAGTTTGAAGCGCTTCGCGATTACGCCCAGCAAACCTGGCAGGCCACGCCGCAGACGGTGCTGACGACCGCGCAGGTTCAGGATTTACTTAATCAGGTATTCACGCGCCGCGCCGAGCGCGAAAGCGGCGTACCGGAAGTGCGCAATATCCAGCCCATTTTCAGCCCGCTGTTTGCCCCGGTGGTGGACACGTTTAAACATCTCTCTGCCCGCCCCGGGCTGATGTTTGTCGCGTTGATGATTGCGCTGGCGCTTTTCTGGCTCGTCGCGTAACCCGCCGGGTGGCGGTTTCACCTTACCCGGCCTGTAATGGCACACATTGCAGGCCCGGTAAGCGCAGCGCCACCGGGCAAAACTTACTCCCGACGAAATGCCAGGAGTGTCACCACAATCCCGACAACTGCCGAAATTGCCCCCGCCAGGAACACCGAAGGATAGCCAAACGACGTGGCTAACAGCCCCGCCAGCGGCCCGGTCACGCCATAGGAGATATCCTGAAACGCCGCGTAGCCGCCGAGCGCCGTGCCGCGTACCTGCGGCGCAACGCGTTTCACGACTTCAACGCCCAGCGCCGGGAAAATCAGCGAACAGCCGCAACCGGTTAACGCAGCCCCCAGTAACGCAACGGACGCGGTGGGTGCCTGCCAGAGCAGCACCAGACCGACGGTCTCGATCACCAGCGACGCCACGGCGACCTTCACGCCGCCGAAGCGATCCGGCATCCAGCCAAACAGCACGCGCATCAGGACAAACGCGCCGCCAAATGCGGTGAGGGTAAAGCCCGCCATCGCCCAGCCGCGGCTCATAAAGTACAGTGAAACAAACGTGCCGATCACGGCGAACCCTACGCCCTGCAGCGCCAGCCCAAGGCCCGGCTGCCAGATTTGCCCCACCACGCTCCACAGGGAGGGACGTTCACCTTTATGCGCCGGCACTTTGCGCACCGAACCGTTAAACGCCCAGGCTAACAGCGGCAGCGCCATGGTGGTGGCCGCCAGCGCGGCAAAACCAAACTGACTGTGGATCAGCAGGCCCAACGGTGCGCCTGCGGCAAGTGCGCCGTAAATGGCCATGCCATTCCAGGACATCACTTTACCCGAACGCGCAGGGCCAACCAGCCCCATCCCCCAGGTCAGGGTGCCGGTCAGCAGCTGGCTTTCGCCAAAGCCCAGAATCAAACGCCCGACGACCAGCAGCGCAAATTTGTACATCGGTTCCACCGGCAGAAGCGCCGCCAGTAGCCAGGCACCGCCCGCCAGGGCACAGGCAAACATCCCCTGCAGCGCCGAGCGCTTTGCGCCATGCTGGTCGGCCAGGCGTCCGGCGTAGCCACGGGTGAGTACTGTCGCTAAAAACTGAATACCCACGGCGATGCCGACCATGGTGTTGCCATAGCCCAGCTCCTGGTGAATAAACAGCGGGATTACCGGCAGCGGCAGACCAACGGTCATGTAGGTCAGGAATACCGCAAAAGCGATACGAAACAGCGAGACGTTCGCTGAAGAGGATGTTTCTGTTTGGGTTGCTGCAGTCATGCTTTACTCCAGAATGAAGAGTAAGGCGGGGAAATGCCACGCCCCCTCTACCTGATTATCAGGATTAAGGTGCGTTGGTTGACGTTAAACGCTTACGCATTATCGTGAGGATAATGTTGAGGTGTGGATTTTGCCTGCCCGTTCAACTGCTTGTCAATGCATAAAAAAAGGAGCCTGTAGGCTCCTTTTTACCGCTGCGTCAAACTCAGTCTTTCAGCTTACGCATCACCAGCGTGGCGTTGGTACCGCCGAAGCCGAAGCTGTTGGACATAACGGTTGTCAGCGTCGCATCGGTTGGCTTAGTCACGATGTTCAGGCCTTCAGCCTGCTCGTCCAGTGCTTCAACGTTAATGCTTGGCGCAATAAAGCCGTGCTCCAGCATCAGCAGGGAGTAAATGGCTTCCTGCACGCCTGCAGCACCCAGAGAGTGACCGGTCATGGCTTTGGTCGCAGAGATCGCCGGGCTCTTATCAGCGAACACTTCACGGATTGCACCGAGCTCTTTCACGTCACCAACCGGGGTCGAAGTACCGTGGGAGTTCAGGTAGTCAATTGGAGTATCAACGCCGTGCATCGCCATCTTCATGCAGCGCACCGCGCCTTCACCGGATGGTGCAACCATGTCTGCGCCGTCGGACGTTGCGCCGTAGCCAACGATTTCAGCATAGATGTGGGCACCACGTGCCAGAGCGTGTTCCAGCTCCTCAACCACAACCATACCGCCGCCGCCAGCGATAACGAAACCGTCACGGTGCGCGTCGTAGGTACGAGACGCTTTTTCCGGGGTTTCGTTATATTTGGTGGACAGTGCGCCCATCGCGTCGAATTCGCAGGCCATTTCCCAGCCCAGCTCTTCGCCGCCACCTGCAAACACGATATCCTGTTTACCCAGCTGGATCTGCTCAACCGCGTTACCGATACAGTGTGCGGAGGTCGCACAGGCGGAGCTGATGGAGTAGTTCACGCCGTGGATTTTGAACGGCGTTGCGAGGCAGGCGGAAACCGCTGAGCCCATCGCTTTGGTCACAACGTAAGGACCCACCGCTTTCAGCCCACGTGGACTACGCATGGCATCGGCACCGAACACCTGAGCTTTAGACGAACCGCCGGAGCCGGCGATCAGGCCAACGCGCGGGTTGTTCTGGTAAACGTCTTCGCTCAGACCAGCATCAGCAATCGCTTCCTGCATGGACAGATAGGCGTAGATAGAGGCATCGTTCATGAAACGAACCACTTTACGGTCAATCAAACCGGTGGTGTCCAGTTTGACGTTACCCCATACGTGGCTACGCATTCCCGAATCTTTAAACTCTTCAGAGAAAGTGATCCCGGAGCGTCCTTCACGCAGAGATGCCAGGACTTCCTGCTGGTTATTACCGATGCTGGAAACGATGCCCAGGCCAGTAATCACTGCACGTTTCATTCAATACCTCTGTCAGTCGCACTATAATAAGTTTCGAGTCGCACAATAGCGTACACTTGTACGCCGAACAAGTCCGATCAGCCAATTTCTGCGGAAATTTGCACCAATGGACACACATCGTTAAGATCGTGCCACTGCCTGTCAGACGAGTAACTTACGTGAAACAAAACGCTATACAACCCGCCAACCTCGAATTTAACGCTGAGGGTACACCTGTTTCCCGAGATTTTGGTGACGTCTATTTTTCTAATGATAACGGACTTGAAGAAACCCGTTATGTTTTCCTCGAAGGAAATCATCTCAGCAGCCGTTTTCCGCGTCACCCGCGTAATCTTTTTGTGGTGGCAGAGAGCGGGTTTGGTACCGGGCTCAACTTCCTGACGCTCTGGCAGGCCTTTGATCGTTTCCGCGTAACCCACCCAGAGGCTACGCTCCAAAGATTACATTTCATCAGTTTCGAAAAATTTCCGCTTACCGCAGGCGATCTTGCCCTGGCGCATCAGCACTGGCCGGAACTCGCGCCGTGGGCAGAACAGCTTCAGGCCCAGTGGCCACCGGCAATTGGCGGATGCCATCGTCTGCTGCTGGACGGTGGGCGCGTTACCCTCGACTTATGGCTGGGGGATATCAATACGCTCACCGATAGCCTCGATGACTCGATGAATCAGCAGGTAGACGCCTGGTTCCTGGACGGTTTTGCTCCTGCCAAAAACCCAGATATGTGGACGCCGCATCTGTTTTCCGCCATGGCGCGACTGGCCCGCCCCGGGGCAACGCTTGCCACCTTCACCTCCGCCGGTTTTGTCCGCCGTGGTTTGCAGGAAGCGGGCTTTACCATGCGCAAAACCAAAGGGTTTGGCCGCAAGCGCGACATGCTGGTCGGCGAGATGGAACACACACTGACGTTTCCCGCACAGACGCCGTGGTTTGCCCGCAGCCCCAGCGCATCGCGCGAAGCCGCCATCATCGGCGGCGGCATTGCCAGCGCCCTGCTTTCGCTCGCGTTGCTCCATCGCGGCTGGCAGGTGACGCTCTACTGCGCTGACAGCGCGCCCGCGGCAGGGGCATCCGGCAACCGTCAGGGCGCGCTCTATCCCCTGCTGAGTTCGCACGATCCGGCGCTGTTCCGGTTTTTCCCGGCGGCGTTCACCTTTGCCCGTCGCCTGTATGACCTGCTTCCCGTGGCGTTCGACCACGACTGGTGCGGCGTCACGCAGCTCGGCTGGGATGAAAAGAGCCAGCAAAAAATCACGCAAATGCTGTCGCTGGGCCTGCCGGATGCGATCGCCCACGCGATAGACGCGCAGCGCATTGCCGACGAAGCAGGCATTGAGACAGGCTGTGACGGTATCCACTACCCGTCCGGGGGCTGGCTGTGCCCTGCCGAACTGACGGCAGCGGCGCTGTCCCTTGCGCAGTCACGCGGCCTGACGGTGCATTACGGCCATAAGGTTGAGTCGCTCAGCCGGAATACACACTGGGAAGTGCGTTTTGACGATGGCAAGCAGGCGCAGCATGCCAGCGTAGTGCTGGCTAACGGCCATCACATCAGCCAGTTTGTGCAGACGGAAACGCTGCCGGTCTATCCGGTCGGGGGACAGGTGAGCCACATCCCCGCGACGGCGGAGCTGGCTAAACTGCGTCACGTGCTCTGTTACGACGGCTATCTGACCCCACAAAACCCGTCTAACGGGCAGCACTGTATCGGGGCCAGCTACCATCGAGGTCAAACCGACATGCACTACAGCGAAGAGGATCAGCAGCAAAATCGTCAGCGGCTGATCGACTGCTTCCCACAGGCAACGTGGGCAAAAGAGGTTGACGTCAGCGCGGGTGATGCACGCTGCGGCGTACGCTGCGCGACGCGCGATCACCTGCCGATGGCCGGAAACGTGCCGGACTATGACGCAACGCTTGAGGTTTATCAGGATCTTGCGGACAACCGCGATTCGGCGGCACGCGCACCGGTGTATCCGGAACTCTTCATGCTGGGCGGGCTGGGGTCACGGGGATTATGTTCTGCCCCGCTGCTGGCTGAAGTGCTGGCTGCGCAAATGAGCGATGAGCCACTGCCGCTGGACAAGACAACGCTTGCAGGGCTGAACCCGAACCGGTTATGGGTGCGCAAACTGCTGAAGGGGAAAATGGTCAAATCGTAGGCCCGGTAAGCGCAGCGCCACCGGGCATCAGGCAGAAGAGCCGTTTTCACGCCGGGCGGCGCATATGCTTGCCCGGCCTGCCTATCCGAACGCTAACTTATGATGTCAGGCTGGCTTTCTGGAACAAATTGTCCCACATGCCTAATACCAGAGACTGATCGCGTGGGGAGAGTTCCCCGGCCTGAATCGCTTTCTCCAGGCTGCGTGTGACTTCAAGATGCACCGCCTCGGCGGAGTGATCGTCCCCTGCTTCCAGCTCGGCAACGGCCAGCGTCAGGTGACCACGCAGATAACCGCTGGCGAACAGCTCATCATCGCTGGCGTGTTCCACCATGTCATCAATTAACGCCAGAATGCGTGATTCAAATTCTGCGATCATCTTCTTTCCTCTGTTAAATATCTTCCGGCCACGGGAAGCAGTCCGCCGTGATCTCCGGCGTGTGGTAATAATTCTGTAAAGCCTTGATAAAGCGCGCCGGACGTTCCGGAATGCCGTTTTCAAGGTAGTCCATCACCTGCGCGTGAACGCGGCGCTGGAACACAATACGGTCTGGTTCGAAGTTACCTTCGAGGTTGTCACAGCTGACGTTAAACGGGTAGCCTGCCGCGACGCAAAACAGCCAGTCGAACGCCTGGGGTTTGACTTCCACATCTTCAAACTTGCCCTGCGTTGCGGCGTCGCGCCCGTCCGGGCAGTACCAGTAACCAAAGTCCACCAGCTCGCGGCGCGCTTTTCCTGCAATGCACCAGTGGGAAATTTCATGCAATCCGCTGGCATAAAAGCCGTGCGCGAACACAATCCGGTTATACGGAACCTCAGCATCAGCAGGAAGATAGATCGGTTCGTCGTCGCCTTTAATCAGACGGGTATTAAAATCTTCAGCAAAGCAGCCATCGAAAATCTCGATCAGCTGTTCGTAATTATGCGTACTGTTCATTAGTTCATCCCCAACCAGTGGAGGATCTCCTGTCCGTGGCTGTCATAAAGAAGTTTGGCGCTCATCACCGCGGATACAATCACGATCATCGGACGAATGAGCTTCTGCCCTTTGCTTAATACCAGACGCGAGCCTGCGCGCGCGCCTAAAAACTGCCCTACCATCATCACAAAACCGGTCGCCCAAATCACCTTGCCGCCGATAATAAACAGCAGCAGGCCGCCGACGTTAGAGGTGGCGTTTAAGACCTTTGCATGCGCGGTGGATTTTGCCAGGTTAAAGCCCGCGAGCGTAACAAACGCCAGCGCGTAAAAAGAGCCGGCCCCCGGCCCGAAGAAACCGTCATAAAACCCTACGCAGCCGCCGGCAATCAGCGCAAACGGCAGGCCGTGCAGCCGACGCTGGCGGTCTTCTTCGCCTAATTTTGGCATTAGCAAAAAATAGAGGCCAATGCAGATAACCAGAATCGGCAGGATCTGGCGCAAGATGTCAGACTGAACGTGCTGCACCAGCAGTGCACCTGCGGTTGAGCCAATAAAGGTCATCGCAATATTGAGCTTTTGATCCGCAAGATTGACCACTTTGCGGCGAATAAAATAGAGCGAGGCGGAGAGCGACCCGCCGCAGGCCTGCAGTTTATTGGTCGCCAGCGCCTGCGCCGGGCTCATTCCTGCCGCCAGCAGCGCGGGCACCGTTAATAACCCACCGCCGCCCGCCAGGGCATCGATAAAACCGGCCAGCATCGCCACAAAAAAGAGCACCGCCAGCAGCAGCGGTGACACCATAAACAGATCGACGAAATTATCCATTAAAGTACATGCTCATCCAGTAGCGCCTGGCAGGAAGGCGGCAGCGGAGGCGGTGTCTTCTTCTCAGGCTTAGAGGTTCCAGGCTTGGCTGGTTCGAACCAGCTTTGCAGTTCGTAACCACAGCCATCGCCAGGCGGCGGCAGCGGCTGATCTTCACATTCCAGGCTGTTCGCCGGGCAGCGCAGACGAACGTGCATATGCGCACGATGCTGGAACCACGGGCGCACTTTGCGCAGCCAGTCGCGATCCGTCCCCGCATCCAGGCAGAGCTGCTGCTTGATGGCCGGGTTCACAAAAATTCGCGTCACGTCGTTATCTTCCGCCGCCAGCTTGATCATGCTGGAGACGTCGCGCGTCCAGAGCGAGGGGACCACGCTTTTGCCATCGCGCGCGACCAGATCCAGCGCCTGCGGCTTCAGCAGTTGCGCCGAACTCCAGCGCGTTTTTGGCAGCTGCAGGAAGATATCAACGTCCAGTCCGGTCTGGTGGCTGGCGTGCCCGCCGTTGAAGCGCCCCCCGGCAGGCATGCCCATATCGCCAATCAGCATCGTCCCCAGCCCCAGGTTATGCACCTGACTTCCCAGACGCTGGATAAACAGCACCAGATCCGGGTGACCAAAGTAGCGGCGCTGATCGGTACGCATCACCTGATACGTATCGGATTGCAAGGGCAGTTCCTGCGCCCCCACGATACAGCCGTTGGAGAACGCCCCAATCGACTGTGCGCTTCCCGCCACCGGATGGGTGATTTTTTGCCACGGCGTGGCGGCCAGACTGGCTCCGCTGGCGAGCAGCGCCAGCAGAGCAACAACGGTTTTTTTCATGTTTACCAGCGTGGTAGTGTGGTCGTCACATCCGCATTCTGCGCGCGCTGGCGCAGGAAGTGATCCATCAGCACGATCGCCAGCATCGCTTCGGCGATCGGCACGGCGCGGATCCCCACGCAAGGATCGTGACGTCCTTTAGTGATCATCTCAACTTCTTCGCCAGAGCGGTTAATCGTATGGCCTGGCACCGTAATGCTCGAGGTTGGCTTCAGCGCAATGTTGGCGACAATCTGCTGGCCGCTGCTGATCCCGCCGAGAATGCCCCCCGCGTGGTTGCTCTGAAAGCCCTGTGCGGTGATTTCGTCGCGATTCTGGCTGCCGCGCAGCTGAACCACATCAAAACCATCGCCGATTTCCACGCCTTTCACGGCGTTAATGCTCATCAGCGCGTGGGCGATGTCAGCGTCCAGGCGGTCAAATACCGGCTCGCCCCAGCCTGGCGGCACGCCGTCGGCTACAACGGTAACTTTCGCCCCAATGGAGTCGCCCTCTTTTTTCAGGCCGCGCATCAGCTCATCCAACGCATCCAGCTTATCGGCATCGGCGCAGAAGAACGGGTTTTGCTCAACCAGCGCCCAGTCGTTGATAGCCAGCGGAATGTCACCCATCTGGGTCAGACAGCCGCGGATCACGATGCCAAATTTCTGCTGCAGGTATTTTTTGGCGATGGCCCCTGCCGCGACGCGCATCGCGGTTTCACGTGCTGAAGAGCGTCCGCCGCCGCGATAGTCGCGAAAGCCATATTTTTGCTCGTAGGTGTAGTCAGCGTGACCCGGACGGAAGACGTCCTTGATGGCGCCGTAATCCTGGGAGCGCTGATCGGTATTTTCAATCAGCAGGCCAATGCTGGTGCCGGTGGTGCGGCCTTCGAAAACGCCGGAGAGGATTTTGACGCTATCAGGCTCGCGACGCTGCGTGGTGTAGCGAGAGGTTCCCGGACGACGGCGGTCAAGGTCGTGCTGTAAATCGGCTTCGGTCAGCTCAATGCCGGGCGGAACGCCGTCAACAATGCAGCCAAGTGCCAGCCCGTGTGACTCACCAAAGGTCGTCACGCGGAATAATTGTCCAATACTGTTTCCTGCCATCACGGCTCCGATGTCGTTATTTGTGTGTGAGCGTTGTGAAACGGGCCGAAGCCCGCTGGATTAATCTTTGTAAATGCTGAAGTATTCGCGCGCGTCGAGAAGCTGCGCTTTGGTCAGCATAAAGACGCCGTCACCGCCGTTATCGAACTCAAGCCAGGTGAACGGCACATCCGGGTACTGCTCTATCAGATGTACCATGCTGTTGCCCACTTCACAAATCAGAACGCCGTCGTCGGTCAGGTAATCCGGCGCGCAGGCCAGAATGCGACGCGTCAGTTTCAGGCCGTCAGAACCTGACGCCAGGCCGAGTTCCGGCTCGTGGCGATATTCGTTTGGCAGATCGGACATGTCTTCCGCATCCACGTAAGGGGGATTGGTGACGATAAGATCGTACTGCAGGGTTGGCAGGTCGCGGAACAGGTCAGAGCGGATTGGCGTGACGTGATGGATCAGACCGTGCTCTTCAATGTTGTGCTCGGTCACGGCCAGCGCGTCGGTGGAGATATCGACAGCGTCTACTTCCGCCTCCGGGAAGGCATAGGCGCAGGCGATTGCGATGCAGCCGCTGCCGGTACACATATCCAGAATGTGCTGCGGCTGGTGTTGGATCAGCCCTTCAAAGTGGTTGTTGATCAGCTCGCCAATCGGGGAGCGCGGCACCAGCACGCGCTCATCGACAAAGAACTCGTGACCACAGAACCAGGCTTTGTTGGTCAGATAGGCTACCGGAATACGCTCGTTCACGCGGCGGATCACGCGTTCAACGATGCGGTGCTTTTCGCTGGAGGTCAGGCGTGCGGTACGCATGTCTTCAGGAATATCCAGCGGCAGGTAGAGAGACGGCAGCACCAGCTGAACCGCCTCATCCCACGGGTTATCGGTGCCGTGACCGTACCAGATATTGGCGGCGCTGAAGCGGCTAACCGACCAGCGCAACATGTCCTGTATGGTATGCAGCTCGTTTACTGCTTCATCGACAAAAATTTTATCCACTCTTTCCTCCAGGGCATGCTCGCATAATTTTCGGCGGCTAGTTTGCCATGAAGACGGCGATAAATCAGCAATGACGCGTACCGCTTGAGGTTAAAAAATGCGTTTAGTCAGGTACACTGTGGGAAATCAGAGATGAGACGGACCAATGAAAAAGAAAACATCGCTCAGCGAGGAGGATCAGACGCTCTTCCGGCAGCTTATGACCGGGACGCGTCAAATCAGACAGGACACCATTGTCCATCGCCCTCTGCGCAAAAAAGTCACTGAAGTTCCGGTCAAACGTCTTCTCCAGGAGCAGGCGGATAACAGCCACTATTTTTCAGACGAATTTCAGCCGCTACTGAACACACAGGGCGCGGTGAAGTACGTGCGTGAAGACGTCAGCCACTTTGAGCTGAAAAAGTTACGTCGCGGGGATTATTCGCCGGAGCTGTTTCTGGATTTACATGGCTTAACGCAGATGCAGGCGAAGCAGGAACTCGGGGCGTTGATCGCCGCCTGCCGCCGGGAACACGTTTTCTGCGCATGCGTGATGCATGGACACGGGAAACATATCCTGAAGCAACAAACGCCGCTTTGGCTGGCTCAACATCCACACGTAATGGCTTTTCACCAGGCACCGAAAGAGTATGGCGGAGATGCAGCATTACTGGTGTTGATTGAAGTAGAGGAGTGGCAGCCACCGGAGCTGCCCTGACGGTCAGGCGGGCGTCGCATGCTGCGCCCCGCCTCATCGCACGTCACATCAGATAGCTTTTGCCATCTTCAGATTGCATGGACTCATTTGCCAGTTAAACACCCCTTTGCCCGTTTCGTCGAGAGTGACGTTGGCAATAGCGGAGGTCGTGAACATTGGCGGCGTTTCGCCCGGGCACAACTCAGAGACCAGGTAGCCGACCAGCGGCAGGTGGGAGATCACCAGCGCGGACGCGACACCTTCGTTGCACAGCGCCTGAAGGTAGGCACTGACCAGCCCAACATCGCCGCACGGGGTAAGCTCGGGCAACACATCCACCTCAGACGGCAGGTTCATACACTCCCCCACCACCCCCAGCGTCTGTTCTGCGCGCAGGAACGGACTTACCAGAACGCGTTCGATATCCACTTTTTGACCTTTAAGCCAGGTAGCCATCTGACGAGATTCGTCGCAGCCACAGAGAGTCAAAGGACGTACTGAGTCACTGGCGGCATCGAGTGCCGCGTCGCCGTGACGCATGATAAAAACTTGCATATTGCACCGCTTTTGTTAACCAGGATCACCAGCGTTAACTACCTGCGCTAACATCTTTGAGGTAGAAAACCCGATGGCCGGGCATTGTGCCTGATCCATTCGGTGAATGAAACGCCGTTTTTTACCTCATTGGCGTAAGTATAGTCAATCTCTGTTTACAACTTCGCCAGAACAGGTTCATTCACCACAGGATTTACCCTTCTTTGACCTCAACTTACGAGGACAGTTTCTCTTGCAGGCCAAAATGTCTGGCCCCGCTCCGCCATCTGCAATAATTCGTCACACGGTGTAAAGCGCGGACCATACTGCGAGGCAAGACGTTGCAGAATTGCAACTACTTCACCCGCACCGAGGGTATCCATGTACCGGAACGGGCCGCCAAGGAAGGGCGGGAAACCTATACCAAATACGGCACCGATGTCGCCATCGCGTGCGCTTTTGACAACCTGCTCACCGAAGCAGCGCGCCGCCTCGTTAAGCATCATCATGACGCAGCGTTCAGCACACTGAGCCGCCGACAGTCTTCCCTGCCCTGTGGTCGTAATGAGCCCATAAACTGAAGGGTCGACCTGTTTCTTGCTTTTACGCCCTTTTGCAGCGTAAAGATAGAAACCGCGTTCATTTTTTCTGCCTTTGCGATCGTCCTTCAAAATTGCAGAAACAATGTTTGCAGGCGGGCTAAACCGATCGCCGTAAGCGGCTTCCAGTACAGGTATAATTTTAGTGCCGGTGTCGATTCCTACCTCATCCAAAAGTTGGATTGGACCAACGGGGAAGCCAAAGGTAACCAGCGCCTCGTCGACGTGTTCGATCTTTTCACCCTCCGTCAGCAGCCGCATCGCTTCATTGATATACGGTGCCAGGATACGGTTGACGTAGAAGCCCGCTTTATCCGCTACCACAATGGGCGTTTTACCCTGCTTTTTCGCCAGCTTCACCACCGTAGCGACCGTTTGCGGGCTGGTGTTGGTGTGCGGGATGACTTCCACCAGCGGCATTTTTTCGACAGGGCTAAAGAAGTGCAGCCCAATCACCTGCTCAGGACGTGCGGCGTTGGCCGCAATCTCCCCAATCGGGATGGATGAGGTGTTCGACGCAAAAATGGTGTGCGGCGCACAGTGCGCCTCGACATCCGCAACCATTTGCTGTTTGAGCGCCAGGTCTTCAAACACGGCCTCAATCACCAGATCGCGATGCCTGAAGCCGCTGTAGTCCGTGGTGCCCGTAATCATCGCCAGGGTTTTATCCCGCTCGCTCGCCTTGATATGGCGGCGTTTGACCTTGCGATCAAGGTTCTGCCAGCTGTACTGCAGCGCGTGGTTTATCCCCTTCGCATTGATGTCTTTGATACGTACGGGCAATTTGCCTTTACTGGCGGTGACAAACGCAATGCCGCCCCCCATCAGCCCGCCCCCCAGCACGCCAACCGCCTGCAGCGGCGCGGGTGCCGCATCGCTACCGGGATCTTTTTTTACCTCCGTGCTGGCAAAGAAAATATTGCGCAGCGCCTGAGATTGCGGCGTCATCGCCAGCTCGCCAAAGGCTTTTGCTTCGACGGCATAACCGCTGCTGGCACCTTGCGATAACCCGGTTTCAATCACCTCCAGGATCCGCTTCGCCGCCGGATAATTACCTCGTGTTTTTTGCTCGGTTTTCTTGCCTGCCAGTTTGAACAGCACCGCACGCCCCAGCGGCCCGGCCAGAATGCGCTCGCGCACCGGCAGGGGACGTTTTGCCTGTCGTCCTTTTAGCGCGCGTTCAACGGCGGCCTCGAGCAAGATTGCCTGCGGGACCACCTCATCCACCAGGCCGGCTTTCAGCGCCTGGCGGGCGCGAAGCTGTTTCCCGGTGAGGATCATCTCCAGCGCGGTGCTTACCCCCACCAGACGCGGCAGGCGCTGCGTTCCGCCGGAGCCTGGCAGCAGCCCAAGTTGCACTTCAGGCAGGCCCAGCACGGTTTTCGCATCGTCGGTACAGATGCGGCTATGACAGGCTAACGCCAGCTCCAGCCCGCCGCCCAGGCACGCGCCGTGAATCGCCGCAATGACGGGGATCGGCAGCGCATGAATTTCTGCCATCACCTGCTGCCCCTGACGCGCCAGCGCTTCGGCTTCCTGAGCGCTTTGCGCGCGGGCAATCATGTTGATATCCGCTCCGGCGATAAAATTATCCGGCTTGGCGGAGATAAAAACCAGGCCGCGCAGGGCTTTGTTCTCGCGAACGTGCTTTAGCATCTCGCGCACCTGCACGCCAAACTCTGCCTTCAGGGTATTCATCTTTTCATCAGGCACATCGATGGTGATGACGGCGACGTTATCGAGGCGTACAACCAGATTAAATGCAGATGTCGTGTCCATTATTCCGCCTCCAGAACCATTGCCGCACCCAGGCCGCCCGCCGCGCAGGCGGTCACCAGACCAAAACCACCGCCACGGCGGCGTAGCTCATGTAACGTTTGCGTGATCATTCGCGCGCCCGTCGCCGCAAACGGATGACCGTAGGCGATGGAGCCGCCGAGAACGTTAAACTTGCTCTGATCCACCTCGCCGGTCGCATGCGTGCGGCCAAGCACATCGCGGGCAAAACGTTCGCTTGCCAGCAACTGGAGATTTGCCAGGGTTTGGGCTGCAAAGGCTTCGTGCATATCGATCAGGGTTAAATCAGAGAGCGACAGCCCGGCGCGTTCCAGCGCCAGGGGCGTTGACCAGGCGGGGCCTAGCAGCATGTCCTGCCAGACATCGATGGCCGTGAACGCGTAGCTGCGTAAATATCCCAACGGGGTGAGTCCCAGCTCTTTGGCGCGGGACTCGGTCATCAGGATCACCGCCGCAGCACCGTCAGTTAGCGGCGTACTGTTGGCGGCCGTGACGGTGCCGTGCTTGCGATCAAACGCCGGGCGTAATTTTGCGTAATCCGCCAGCGTCGAGGCTCCACGGATGTTGTTATCTTCCACGAGCGGCTCGCGATAAGGTGGCGTATAGGCCGCCATGACCTCATCAGCCAGCTTGCCTTCTGCCCAGGCTTTTGCGGCGAGCTGGTGCGAGCGGTGCGCCAGCGCATCCTGTTGCTCACGCGTGATGCCGTAGGTTTTCGCCATCTGTTCAGCGGTGTCGCCCATGCGCAGCCCGGTGGAATACTCCGCTACGGCGGGGGGAACCGGCATGAGATCGCGTAACCGTAAACGCGAGAAAAGTTTGAGTTTCTGTCCGGCAGTGCGCGCCTTGTTGGCATCTACCAGGATCCGCGCCAGCTTTTTACTCACGCCAATCGGCAGGACTGAAGATGAATCCGCGCCGCCGGCAATCCCGGCTCGAATGGTGCCCGCCATCAGGCTTTCCGCGACGTTGGCAACCGCCTGGAAGCTGGTCGCACAGGCGCGGCTGACGCTGTAGGCATCGGTGTGCACGTTCATGCCCGTTCCAAGAACGATTTCGCGCGCGATATTGGGCGCTTCCGGCATCTGAACGACCTGGCCGAAAACCAACTGTTCAATGACCTCGGGGGGTATTTCGCTGCGAGCCAGCATTTCACCCACTACCATTTTCCCCAGATCGACTGCCGGTACTCCGTGAAATGCGGTTGCCTGGCGCGCAAACGGCGTGCGTAACCCGCTGACAATGGCGATGCGGTCACCGTGTCGGGTGATAAGCGGTAATGCCTGACTCATAACACTCCCCTGTAAAATTTTTATGCTGACGCACAAAGTGGTCTGACCTGATAACAGTCTTAACCATTTTTTTACATTGAGCCAATCGGGGAAACGAAAAAGTGCGAGCTAAGACACAGAGAAGGAAAAGAAAATGCCCCTGTTGAGCAGAGGCATTGTTGGGGTTTTTGCCCTCTCAGGTAAAAGAAGGCCGCAGACTGGTGGAATTAACGCAGACCCAGCTGGAAAATCAGGGTTTCGGCTTCGCAGGCAAAAACAAAATCGATGTCCAGCTGCACGCCGCCATCCACTTCAGTAAAGGTGGACGTGATTTCGCACGGATCGGATTCCACCTCGCGCGCACGCTGGCTCAGCGCGGCCAGGGTTTCTTCCGCTTCGGCACGGTTGCTGAACACACGGCTGTAAGACGCGGTGCAATCGGTGTTGTCCATGATGGTTCCAACATCCATACAGCAGCAAACCGGGGTTTCATCAGCACTGCATTTACTCATAGCTCAATTTCCTCTGTATTCGCGTAAGACGCGAGACAAACACGTTGAGGATATTTTACGCCCCGGCGCAGCCTCTCTCCAGCCGTTAATGAGGCAAAATGAGATAAGTGACCGATATCACGCTAAAAAATGATCTAAAACAAAAATCCCTTTTTCGGACGACGCCCTATGGTCACATTTTTGCCAACCAGATCTCGTTTCTAGAAACATGTTTGAAAATATTAATAAACATACTTGCAACATTCCAGCTGGTCAGACCTATACTCTCGCCACTGGTCTGATTTGTCTGCGGTATCTCAGACCCTACACTTCGCGCTCCTGTTACGGTATGTAACAAATATTGAATAAAAATAACTCAATGAGGTTATGGTCATGAGCCAGAAAACCCTGTTTAAAAAGACTGCGTTAGCAGTTGCAGTGGCAATCGTCTCAACGTCCGCCTGGTCAGCGGGCTTCCAGTTAAACGAATTTTCTTCCTCTGGCCTTGGCCGTGCGTATTCCGGGGAAGGTGCAATTGCCGATGACGCAGGCAATGCCAGCCGCAACCCGGCGCTGATCATGATGTTTGATCGCCCAATGTTCTCCGCAGGCGCTATTTTTGTCGATCCGGGTGTGGATATCACCGGGACCTCGCCTACGGGTGCCAGCCTGAACTCTGATAACATCGCGCCTACGGCATGGGTACCTAACCTGCACTTCGTCGCGCCTATCAACGATCAGTTCGGCTGGGGTGCATCCGTCACCTCAAACTACGGTTTAGCGACCGAGTTTAATAACAACTACGCGGCCGGTGCTTACGGTGGTAAAACCGACCTCGAAACGCTCAACCTGAACCTGAGCGGTGCATACCGTCTGAACAACCACTGGAGCTTCGGCGTTGGCTTTGATGCGGTATACGCCAGAGCGAAAATCGAACGTTACGCGGGCGACCTCGGTCAGATCGTAGCGGGCTCAGGCGTTCTGCCGCCCGTCCCTGGCCTTGCGCAGCAGGTTGCGGGACTGCCTGCAGATACCCAAATTGCGCACCTGAAGGGTGATGAGTGGGGCTTTGGCTGGAACGCCGGTATCCTGTACGAAATCGACAAGGATAACCGTTACGGCTTTACCTACCGCTCTGAAGTGAAAATTGACTTTGACGGCGACTACAAGAGCAGTCTGCCTTCCGCTTATAACCAGATCCTCGGCAGCTTCGGTCTGCCAATGGGCACCGATGGCCGCACCACGGGCGGTTCTCTGAGCCTGCATTTACCTGAAATGTGGGAACTGTCGGGTTATAACAAAGTGGCACCGCAGTGGGCCGTTCACTATAGCCTGACCTACACCAGCTGGAGCCAGTTCCAGGAACTTAAGGCCACCAACAGCAACGGCGATACCCTCTTCTATAAAGATGAAAGCTTCCGTGACGCGTACCGTATCGCGCTGGGGACGACCTACTATATGGATGACAACTGGACATTCCGTACCGGTATTGCCTTCGATGACAGCCCGGTACCAGCGGATAAGCGCTCTATCTCCATCCCGGATCAGGACCGCTTCTGGCTGAGCGCCGGTGCGACCTATGCCTTTAACAAAGATGCCTCTATCGATGCGGGCGTCTCTTATATGCACGGTCAGAAAGTGTCGTTCCAGGAAGGCCCGTATGAGTTCTCTTCTGAAGGTAAAGCCTGGCTGTACGGCATGAACTTCAACTACGCGTTCTAATCGCGCGCAGATCAAAAAAAGGTGAGCATTGCTCACCTTTTTTATTTATTCCGAGTCGATATCTTTAAGCTCGTTCTCGATGGCTTTCGCGTTTGGATTGTCTTCCGGCTTCAGCTTGCCGCCATTGGCAATAAAGTCGTGATTCTGGAAGTAGGCCTCACGCACCATAATGTACGGGTCTGAGGACTGACGGAGCAATCCGTCTGAATCCAGCAACTGCGCACGCGTTTCGACGCCTTCAATCGTCCATTTACCAATCGACAGCGGCCAGGTCAGCCACGACAGCACCGGATAAAGCGTATCCACCATATCGCCGCCATCATCACGCACGGTAAAGCTGCCATAGAATGGCAGATGGACATACGGGCCGTACCCTACGCCATAGTGACCCAGCGTGCTACCGAAGCGGTGCGGCTGTTCACGCTGCAGCTTCTGGTTAGCCATGCCTGCCACATCAATGAAGCCGCCCATCCCCAGCAGGGTGTTCAGGAAGAAACGGGTGAAATGCACCATCCCCTGATACGGATCCCCTTGCAGGAAATAGTTCGCCATCACCGCGGGTTCTTCCAGGTTGCTGGTGAAGTTACTGAGCCCGTTACGCGCAGGTTGGGGAACATAATCGCGCCATGCTACCGCTACAGGGCGAACCACGTACGGGTCCAGCACGTTGTAGTTGAAGTTATACATTGAGCGGTTAAATCCTTCGAAAGGATCGGAGCGTCCTGTTTGCTCGCCAGAGCTGGCGCAGCCCACAAGCATCGTTGCGCCCAGCGCAAGCGCCGACAGCCGAAGTTTCATAAATTTCTCCCTGTTCAATATGGCTATCGTTGATTGCCATCCGTAACGGAGCAGGTGGCGCTCCGCATGAAAACGTGCAAATGATTGTAACAGCACGTTTCCCGATGTCTACGAGCACACGTACGGGCAGGCGTTAGCGTGACTCTGATCTCAGCATAGCCTGTCTTTCACAATTCGTTTCGCTGGCGATTTTATCCTGTCTTTACAGGAGGAGTATCACCTTTGTTGTCATTTCCGGCAATTTAAGAGCATCCCCACGGGGTTTTTGTTAAATGCCGCTACGCTTAAAAGAAAAGGTTTTCCTCAAGGAGCGGTTATGAAAGACATTGGTGAAGAAAAAATAGGCGAAAGTCATGAGGATCATGAGATTGAAAGTGAGGAAAAAGATCGCGGTGAGGAGATAGAGATTGACGAGGATCGCCTTCCCTCACGCGCGATGGCGATCCACGAGCATATTCGTCAGGACGGCGAAAAAGAGATGGAGCGCGACGCCATGGCGCTGCTCTGGTCAGCCATCGCGGCCGGTTTATCGATGGGGGCCTCCCTGCTGGCTAAAGGGATTTTCCACGTTCAGCTTGAGGGCGTACCCGGCGGATTTTTAGTCGAAAACCTCGGTTATACCTTCGGTTTTGTCATTGTGATTATGGCGCGTCAGCAGCTGTTTACCGAGAACACCGTCACCGCCGTTTTACCGGTGATGCAAAACCCTACCCTGAGTAATTTCGGATTACTGATGCGCCTGTGGAGCGTGGTGTTGCTGGGCAATATCATCGGCACCGGCATCGCCGCATGGGCATTCGAATATATGCCCATTTTCGATGAACCCACGCGCGACGCCTTCGTTAAAATCGGCATGGACGTCATGAAAAACACGCCGTTAGAGATGTTCTCGAACGCCATCATTTCCGGGTGGATCGTGGCAACCATGGTCTGGATGTTCCCGTCGGCAGGCAGCGCTAAAATTGTGGTAATCATTCTGATGACATGGCTTATCGCGCTGGCGGACACCACGCATATCGTGGTCGGTACTGTGGAAATCCTTTATCTGGTGTTCAATGGCACCCTGCACTGGACCGATTTCTTCTGGCCGTTTGCGCTCCCTACCCTTGCCGGAAACATCTGTGGCGGCACCTTTATCTTTGCCCTGCTAAGCCATGCGCAGATCCGTAACGACATGTCCAACAAACGCAAGGCTGAGCGCAAGGCGCAGGATAATAAGGACAAATCGGCAAAAAAACCGGCCTGAGTGGCGACTCTTTAAGCAGTCAGGCGGCAATGCGCTTAACGCAAAGTGTAAATAACGTTATACTCGTGCCGCCTCGTCCCCTTAGTTAAATGGATATAACGAGCCCCTCCTAAGGGCTAGTTGCAGGTTCGATTCCTGCAGGGGACACTTCAGATTCGCCTCCGCTCATCACCGCCTGGTACACAGGAATGCGTCGCGTTGTGTCGGTGAGCGTATCGAAAACGTCCCTTTCTGATGTGACTATCCTCATCCCTGCTTTCCTTAGTCTCTGAATGTCAGCGGCAATCCGCTGAATGCCGAACCAGAAAAGTCCGTCCAGAGCGGTGACTTCAAGCCCGCTCTCCAGCGCCAGCTTAAGCCGTTCACGCGGCAGTTTGACCTGCTGAGCAATATGCCGGTAGGCCGCCTCCGTGCTGCCCATTGCGTCGATTCGTCGAATGCGGGTGGTCAGGTGATACTGAAATTCATCGGGCAGGGTGGCGAGATCGCTTTTGATGCTCCAGACGCAGCCGAATCGTTTGCCGTTGAAGGTGACGTTCTTCTGATTCACCTGCAGTTCATTTCGCACGGCGGCAATCAGCTGCGGCGTACGGATAAGCAGCAGGCGAAAAGGAAGCTCAAAGCTGGTGACATAATCGACATTCAGGAGCGCAAAACGTAAGCGTTCTTCTGCGCCCAGCCTGTTCGCCTGACACTCGTTAAGGACATCTGACCATTGCTGTTTCAGGCGAGGCGGTTCATTCGCTTCTGAAAAACGGTATTTTTCGATTTGATAGTCGATGCGCGCGCTCACCTTTCGCCTCTGCTGGTCAAATATGTTGCGGATAATTCTGACTTTATCAGCAGTGGTTAACGATCGGAAGATGCTGGCGAAAGTTAAAAATGAGATGCAGCATTCTGAAATAACGCGGTAAAATGGTTTCCGTTTGTGATTAAAAGCCAGCGAAATCAATCGGCTCACGAAGCGCCGCTTTTTTAATCAAAAACGTTTCATAGCACATAGCGTATAACGGTGCTACATTATGCCGCCCACCCAACGTCAGCACTGGCCAGGCAACGCCGTAAAGTTCGGTAAAGCCTGCAACCCTGCCCAAGTTCTACGGTCTAATTGGCACGTGGTATCGCGAATTGGCGCTACTTTCACAGGCTTTACATAGGTTCCACTATTTTGTCTCAATCCAATTTCAAACGCGCGTTTTTGCACCCGCGTTACTGGTTTACATGGTTTGGCCTTGGCGTTCTTTGGCTGCTGGTTCAGCTCCCTTATCCCGTCATTCGTTTCCTGGGCTCAAAGCTCGGAAGCGCATCGCGCCATTTCCTTAAACGCCGTGAATCCATTGCTCGTAAAAACCTCGAGCTTTGCTTTCCGCAATACAATGCACAAGAGCATGAAAAGCTGATTGCTGAAAACTTCAAATCCATCGGCATGGCATTGCTAGAAACCGGCATGGCCTGGTTCTGGCCTGATGAACGCGTCCGTAAATGGTTTGACGTTGAGGGTCTTGAAAACCTGAAACGCGCGCAGTTGCAAAACCGTGGCGTTATGGTCGTTGGCGTTCATTTTATGTCGCTTGAGCTGGGTGGCCGCGTCATGGGTCTTTGTCAGCCGATGATGGCAACCTATCGTCCGCACAACAGCGCCCTGATGGAATGGGTGCAGACGCGGGGACGTATGCGTTCCAATAAGGCGATGATCAGCCGCAACAACCTGCGTGGCATGGTCAGCGCGCTGAAAAAAGGCGAAGCCGTCTGGTTCGCGCCCGATCAGGATTACGGGCGTAAAGGCAGTAGCTTTGCACCTTTCTTCGCGGTTAAAGACGTCGCGACGACCAACGGCACCTTTGTGATTTCACGTCTGTCCAGCGCCGCCATGTTGACGGTAACGATGGTGAGAAAAGCGGATAAGTCAGGCTATCGCCTGCATATCTCTCCGGAAATGGCGAACTACCCTGAAAACGAGTGCGAAGCCGCTGCGTTCATCAACAAAATCATCGAGACAGAGATCATGCGTGCGCCTGAGCAATACCTGTGGATGCACCGTCGTTTCAAAACGCGCCCGCTCGGTGAAAGTTCACTCTATATCTGAGTCCGGTTAACAGGTTAGTTTTGTAGAGAAATTAACCTATTAATTCCCTGTAATGACGATGTGTTATCGGTTTAGTGTGCGTCGCTCAATACGAATTTATTTCTCACCTAAATCATACTGTCGCCGTTCCACGACACTTGTAAGTCACGGAAAGTATTTAAAAAAATCTCACTTGTCACCCCCCAGATTTAGGCGTACATTAGCGCCGTCTGTTGATGGGAATGTACAGAATTCTGAGCGGAAGTCGGCGGCGTAGCGGGATAATTCTTATTTCCGTTTTAGTGCGATTTCCACTCTCTATACTCAAGTGGACTCTGTTTGTTAATGCGTACCAAAAGATACGCGGAGCGATGAAACGTGAAATATTTCTTTATGGGCATTTCGGTGATTGTGTTGGTTTGGGCCGGAACCTTTGCCCTGATGATCTAGTCGAGCACATGCATAAAAAAGGCGCCCAGGGCGCCTTTTTTACTTTTCAGCCAGGGTTACTCGGCTGTGTTTCTCGACACCAGTAGCCCGTCCGCCCGGAACATACTCTTGATGCCCCTCACCGCCTGGCGGATACGGTCGCTGTTTTCAATCAGGGCGAAGCGCACATGGGTATCGCCGTAATCACCGAAGCCAATCCCCGGTGAGACGCAGACCTTCGCATCCTGCAGAAGCTTCTTAGCAAACTCCAGCGAGCCCATCGCCGCGTAAGGTTCAGGGATTTTAGCCCAGACGTACATTGAGGCTTTAGGCATCTCGACCATCCAGCCCGCCTCGTGCAACCCTTTGACCAGCACGTCGCGACGGCGCTTATACTGCGCAGCAATATCCTGGACACACTGCTGGTCGCCTTCCAGCGCCGCAATCGCGGCTACCTGCAACGGTGTGAACGTGCCGTAGTCGTGATAGCTCTTAATCCGCGCCAGCGCACTCACCAGCGTTTTATTGCCCACCATAAAGCCAATGCGCCAGCCGGCCATGTTGTAGCTTTTCGACAGCGTGAAGAATTCCACCGCGACATCACGCGCGCCTGGCACCTGCATAATGGAAGGCGCTTTCCAACCGTCATAGACGATATCGGCATAGGCTAAGTCGTGAACCACCAGCACATCGTAACGTTTTGCCAGGGCAACCACTTTCTCGAAGAACTCCAGCTCAACGCACTGCGCCGTCGGGTTAGACGGGAAGCCCAGGATCATCATCTTCGGTTTCGGGTAGCTTTCCCGAATGGCGCGTTCCAGCTCGTTAAAGAAATCCACTCCTTCCACCAGCGGCACAGAGCGCACCTGCGCGCCCGCAATAACGGCACCATAGATATGAATGGGGTAGCTGGGATTCGGCACCAGGACGGTGTCGCCGTGATCCAGCGTGGCCAGCATCAAATGCGCCAGCCCCTCTTTTGAACCAATGGTGACAATCGCTTCGCTCTCAGGGTCGATCTCGACGCTGTAGCGTTCCTGATACCAGCGCGAGATCGCGCGGCGCAGTCGGGGAATACCGCGCGAAGTCGAGTAGCCATGCGTATCGGGACGCTGGGCGACCGTACAGAGTTTCTCGACGATATGCGCAGGCGTTGGGCCATCAGGGTTACCCATGCTGAAATCGATAATGTCTTCGCCGCGCCGACGCGCAGCCATTTTCAGTTCAGCAGTGATATTAAAGACATAAGGGGGAAGACGATCGATACGCGTAAAACGGCGTTCAGGACTGGAGTCAGCCATATATTCCTCAGATTAACGTGAGCGCCCGGACCGTCCGAGCGACGCTGCCACCGATGTGGCGAGCTTAGAAAATAACCTGAATAAAAAGCGGCTGTCGAGAGGGAAAATAAAAAATACGTTCTGATTTAAAACCGGAAGAGGAGATTTGCGAAAAGCGGAAGCCAGACTGCGGAAAACATTGCGTGATATCTTTCGGTTAACACCATGATATCAATAAATTTACGTTATACCTGTCGCCACCTGAGAGCGCTGGAGTTTTCAGGCACCTGACAACAATCCCCTTTGTAAATTATGGTTTTTCCTCATTTGATAAACCGGACGGATAGCTGGTCATTGAGTCGCAGGTTTTTTATCATAGCGCTTTCCCCTTTCCGTGGTTAACCCGTGCACGAAATATTCAACATGCTCCTGGCGGTTTTTGACCGCGCGGCATTAATGCTGATCTGCCTGTTCTTTCTCATTCGCATTCGCCTGTTTCGCGAGCTTTTGCACAAGTCTGCACACTCGCCTAAGGAGCTGCTGGGCGTTACGGCTATTTTCTCGATGTTCGCCCTGTTCAGCACCTGGTCCGGCGTCCCGGTAGAGGGATCATTGGTCAACGTGCGAATCATCGCCGTGATGTCGGGCGGGATCCTGTTCGGCCCATGGGTAGGCGTGATTACCGGCATCATTGCAGGCACGCACCGCTACCTGATTGATATCGGTGGCGTGACGGCCGTTCCATGCTTTATTACCAGCATTATTGCCGGGATACTGTCAGGCCTGATTAACCGACGCGTGCCGAAAAAACAGCACTGGCGCGTTGGGATCATCGCGGGCATGGTGTGCGAAACCCTGACGATGATCCTGGTTGTCGCCTGGGCACCGACCGTGGCGCTGGGTCTCGATATTGTGTCAAAAATCGGTATTCCGATGATCCTCGGCAGCGTCTGCATCGGCTTTATCGTGCTGCTGGTACAAAGTGTCGAAGGGGAAAAAGAGGCGCTCGCGGCCCGTCAGGCCAAGCTTGCGCTGGATATTGCCAACAAAACGCTGCCGCTGTTCCGCCATGTAAACGCCGAATCGTTACGCCAGGTATGCGATATCATTCGGCGCGATATACACGCCGATGCCGTCGCCATCACCAACATCGACCGCGTGTTGGCCTACGTTGGCGTGGGTGAAGATAACTATCGTGACAATGACGACACCATTAGCCCGACCACGAGAAAAGCGATCAACTACGGGAAAATCATCATTAAAAACAATGATGAGGCTCACAGAACGCCCGAAATTCACTCCATGCTGGTGATCCCGCTTTGGGAAAAAGGGGTGGTCACCGGTACGCTGAAAATTTATTACTGCCACGCCCACCAGATAACCTCCTACCTCCAGGAGATGGCTATCGGGCTGTCGCAGATTATCTCCACGCAGCTCGAAGTTTCCCGCGCGGAGCAGCTTCGTGAGATGGCAAATAAGGCAGAGCTTCGCGCGCTGCAAAGTAAAATAAATCCCCATTTCCTGTTTAACGCCCTGAATGCCATCTCCTCTTCCATTCGGCTTAATCCGGACACCGCACGTCAGTTGATCTTCAATCTGTCGCGCTATCTTCGCTACAACATTGAGCTGAAAGACGACGAGCAGATCGACATCAAAAAAGAGCTGTATCAGATTAAAGACTATATCGCGATCGAGCAGGCGCGCTTTGGTGACAAACTCACGGTCATTTACGATATTGATGAAGAGGTGAACTGCGTGATCCCGAGCCTGCTGATCCAGCCGCTGGTCGAAAACGCGATCGTTCACGGTATTCAGCCCTGTAAAGGCAAAGGGGTAGTGACCATCAGCGTGACGGAAAGCGGCAATCGGGTACGCATTGCGGTGCGTGATACCGGCCACGGCATTGATGCGCAGGTGATTGAGCGCGTGGAGTCCAATGAAATGCCGGGGAACAAAATCGGGTTACTGAACGTGCATCACCGCGTCAAGTTGCTGTATGGCGATGGCTTGCATATCCGCCGCCTGGAGCCAGGCACTGAAATCGCCTTTTACGTCCCGAATGAACGCTCGGCCGTTCATGCGCCCTCTTCACTGCTGCCATAGGCCGGAGTAATACATGAAAGTCATCATCGTGGAAGATGAAATTCTGGCTCAGCAGGAGCTGAGCTGGCTGATTAAAACCCACAGCCAGATGGAGATCGTGGGAACGTTTGACGATGGCCTGGACGTGCTGAAATTCCTGCAGCACAACCGCGTCGACGCCCTGTTTCTTGATATCAACATTCCCTCCCTGGACGGCGTACTGCTGGCGCAAAACATCAATCAGTTCGCCCATAAGCCGTTTATCGTGTTTGTCACCGCGTGGAAAGAGCATGCGGTTGAAGCCTTTGAACTTGAGGCTTTTGATTACATCCTTAAGCCGTATCAGGAATCACGGATTGTAAGCATGCTGCAAAAGCTGGAATCGGCCTGGCAACAGCAGCAGGCCGCGCCGGTCAGCGCCAGCCCTGCCGCGCGCGAAAATGACACCATTAACCTGGTCAAGGATGAGCGGATCATCGTAACCCCCATCAATGATATTTATTACGCCGAAGCGCATGAGAAAATGACGTTTGTTTATACGCGGCGCGAATCGTACGTGATGGCGATGAATATCACCGAGTTTTGCAGCAAACTGCCTGCGGCGCACTTCTTTCGCTGCCACCGGTCGTTTTGCGTGAATTTAAGTAAGATCCGCGAGATCGAACCCTGGTTCAACAACACCTATATTTTGCGCCTGAAGGATCTGGATTTTCAGGTGCCGGTAAGCCGCAGCAGGGTAAAAGAGTTTCGCCAGTTAATGCATCTTTAACGAAAAAGCCCTCTCCGGGTGAAGAGGGCTTAACATGTCAGAGGATCTGACCGAGAACCTGGCGCAAATGCGCGCCAGAGCCGAGCAGGCCCGGGTTATCGTGCACAATCAGGTAAACCGGAATGTCCTGAATGTAGCTTCTGAAACGCCCTTTATCTTCAAACCCGCCACGGAAACCGGACGCTTTAAAGAAGTCGAGGAAGCGCGGGACGATCCCGCCCGCGATATAAACGCCGCCGAAGGTGTTGAGATTCAGCGCCAGGTTTCCGCCGAACCGTCCCATGATCACGCAGAACAGCGACAGCGCGCGACGACAGTCGGTGCAGCTGTCTGCTAACGCGCGTTCAGTGACATCTTTCGGTTTAAGGTTTTCCGGCAGCCGACCGTCGGATTTCACAATCGCACGGTACAAATTCACCAGGCCCGGCCCGGAGAGCACGCGCTCTGCAGAGACGTGCCCAATTTCCGCCCGCAGCTCTTCAAGGATAATCCCCTCTTCTTCACTGTTAGGCGCGAAATCCACGTGACCGCCTTCGCCCGGCAGGCTGACCCAGCGTTTATCCACATGCACCAGGTGAGCCACCCCCAGCCCGGTGCCCGCCCCGTAAACGGCGATTGGCTTGCCTTCAACGGGCGCGGTGCCGCCAAACTGTATCAGGTGGTCTGGCTTCAGCATCGGGATCGCCATGGACACGGCGGTGAAGTCATTGATGATTTCCAGATGTGCAAAACCGAGGTTTTTTTGCATTTCGGCAATAGAGAATGCCCACGTGTGGTTGGTCATCGCCACCCAGTCACCGGTAATCGGGCAGGCAATGGCAATGCAGCCATCTTCAACCTGAACGTTATGCTCGTCCAGGTAGACGCGCACAACGGCTTCCAGGCTTGGATAATCCAGCCCTGAATAGGTTTTCGCCTGCGTTATTTCACCGGTATTGATATCGCACAATGCCAGCCGTGCGTTGGTGCCGCCCACATCACCCACTAAAGCATACTTTGTCATTCTTCTACTGCTCCGCTAAAGTCAGAATAAATCTTTGGGACACTGTAAATTCAAGGCGTCATAACAACAACGACCAGAAGATGAATGCCCCAGGATAATCGATCTTCGTCACAGAATAACTTTACCGTTTCAGCACCTTTTACACTATTGCCACAATGCTGAATACGCAAAGTCACGTTAGGCCGTTTTGTACAAGGAAATTATCATGCTCCACCCGCGAGCCAGAACCATGCTGTTATTGGCCATCCCGGCGCTGATTATTGGCATAGCGTCAAGCCTGGTGCTTATCATCGTCATGAAAGTCGCCGCGGTACTTCAGACGATGCTGTGGACAGCGTTGCCGACCAGCCTGGGGATGAACATTGACTCTCCGGCGTGGATTATCGCCATGCTGACGCTTACCGGTATTGCCGTGGGGCTGGTGATCCGCTTTAGCCCAGGCCACGCCGGGCCGGATCCGGCGCTGGAACCGCTGATCGGGGCACCGGTTAACCCGTCGGCCCTGCCGGGGCTCATCATCGCGCTGATCCTGGGCCTGGCGGGAGGCGTGAGCCTCGGCCCGGAACACCCGATCATGGCGGTGAATATCGCTCTGGCGGTGTTTCTCGGGTCGCGTATTTTTCCGCGCGTTGATGCACTGGACTGGACGATCCTGGCCTCCGCAGGCACCATTGGCGCGCTGTTTGGCACCCCCGTTGCCGCCGCGCTGATCTTCTCTCAGACGCTCAGCAGCAATAACGATGTTCCGCTATGGGATAATCTGTTTGCACCGCTGATGGCCGCCGCAGCGGGCGCTCTCACCACCAGCCTGTTTTTCCATCCCCATTTTTCCCTTTCGCTGCCTCACTATGGCCAAATGCAGCTTGCCGATATCTTCAGCGGCGCAATCGTGGTTGCTATTGCCATTGCGCTGGGCATGGTCGCGGTGTGGTGTCTGCCGCGCCTGCATCGTCTGATGCACAAACTTAAACATCCGGTTTTAATTCTGGGCGTCGGCGGTCTCATACTGGGGGTTTTGGGGGCAATCGGCGGGCCGGTTACGCTGTTTAAAGGGCTGGACGAGATGCAGCAGCTGGCGTTTAGTCAGGTGTTTAGCGTCTCGGATTATCTGCTTTTCGCGCTGATTAAGCTGGCAGCGCTGGTGGTGGCGGCAGCATGCGGTTTTCGCGGAGGCCGTATTTTCCCCGCGGTGTTTGTCGGGGTGGCGCTGGGGCTGATGTTGCATGAGCACGTTGATGCCGTACCGGCAGCCATTACCGTCTCCTGCTCTATTCTGGGGCTGGTGCTGGTGGTCACACGTGATGCCTGGCTAAGCCTGTTTATGGCCGCCGTGGTCGTGCCGGACACCACCTTACTCCCGCTGCTCTGTATCGTGATGTTGCCCGCCTGGCTCCTGCTGGCGGGCAAACCGATGTTGATGGCCTGGCGTAACGATAAGTGATCAGGCGCTGTTTCGCGCCTCCAGCGCTTTGGTAAGGGCGGCCAGCAGCGGCGGGATATCGGCTTTGGGGAGCATCACCTCAATCAGGGCCAGACGCTCGTGGTGCGCCACTTTGTCCAGCACCTCCGCCAGCTGTTCCGCCTCACTGACGCGCCAGCACTCCGCCTGGGGATCCAGGCTGAGCGCCTGCGGGATCTGCGTCCAGTTCCATAGCGCGATATCGTTATAGCGCTGCTCTGGCCCGTGGATCGCCCTCTCCACCGTGTATCCTTCGTTATTGAGCACCAGCACGATGGGATGCTGTTTATCACGCAGCATTGACCCCAGCTCCTGAATAGTCAGCTGCGCTGCGCCGTCCCCGGTCAGCACGATCACCCGGCGGTTCGGGCACGCCGTTTGCGCCCCGAAGGCCGCCGCCAGCGTATAACCAATCGACCCCCACAGCGGCTGGACGATAAAGTTCACGTCCGCCGGCAGCCGAAGATCGATAGCCCCGAAGGCCGACGTACCCTGGTCGGCAAGAATAATATCGCCAGGGCGGATAAAGGTTTGCAGCGTGCTCCAGAAGTTCTCCTGGGTGAGCGAGCCTGTCTGCACGGAAGGGGCATCACGGTGCGCGTCACCGGAGATCCGGGCGTGATGCACATGCTGTTTGCACAGCTGCGTCAGGGTTTCAATCGCCTGCTGCATGGTAATGCCGGTATACCAGACGTCGCCCACCCGTGAAGCATGTGGCTGCACTTCTATCGTCTGCGCCGGCGTGAGCTGATGGGTAAACCCGGCGGTCAGGGTGTCGGTAAACCGGGTCCCGATGCACAACACCGTATCCGCCCCCTCAATCGCCTCTTTCACCGCTGCAGCACTCGCCGAACCGCTGTAAGTACCGTAAAAACCGGCCTGGCGCTCATCGAAAATGCCTTTGCCCATCAGCATGGTGGCGTGCGCCATCGGCACCTCGTTTACCCATTTTTGCAGCGCCTGTTTTAGCCCGTGGCGTAGCACTAAAAAATCGGCCAGCAGCGCGGTGCGCCTGGTGGCGGCCAGGCGCTGTTGCGCGGCGTCGCGAAACGCCTGCAGGCACGCATCATCTCCCTCGGTAGCGCGCAGCGTGAGAGCGTTTACAGGTGGCGTCGCGGCTTTTTTGGCCACATCGGCGGGCAACATCAGATAGCCCGGACGGCGCTCACGAAGCATCGTCGTGAGGACGCGGTCAATTTCATAGCAGGCATTTTGTTCGGTCAGGATCGCCTGCGCCACAGTGATCGGTTCGCTCATGTGATAGAAATGGCGAAACTCCCCGTCGCCCAGCGTGTGGTGCAATAACTCACCGCGCTGCTGTGACGCCATGCCCGGCGCCCCTACGATATGCAATACCGGCACATGTTCGGCAAAGCTGCCCGCGATGCCGTTCATGGCGCTTAATTCCCCCACGCCAAATGTCGTCAGCAGTGCGGCAAAGCCTTTGCAGCGGGCATAGCCGTCGGCGGCGTAAGAGGCATTCAGCTCGTTGGCACAGCCCACCCAGCAGATGTCCGGGCTGTCTATTACGTGATCGAGAAACTGCAGGTTGTAGTCGCCCGGCACGCCAAACAGATGATCGGCACCGCAATCTGTAAGACGGTCCAGCAGGTAATCGGCGACGCAGTATGGGGTTGTCATAACAGGTGTCCTTCTGACGTTGACCTCCCTCTGAGTATTAGAGAAGCGCGATGACTGTCCAGAAACGCCAATAAGTAGGCCATGGAAAGATTGCTTTACAAAAAATACGGCGTTCTTTTCCTTTTCGTTGAGTTAGTGTAAACGTATACACACATTTTTCTTTTCAACGCCTGAGGTGATGAAATGGGTTATCAGCCGGACAAAAATCGTTATCAGACAATGCAGTATCGCCGTTGTGGACGCAGTGGTCTCAAGCTGCCCGCTATCTCCCTTGGCCTCTGGCACAACTTCGGTGACGCCACGCTACTCGAAACCAGCCGTCAACTTTTACAGCGCGCCTTCGATCTGGGCATTACGCATTTTGACCTTGCCAATAACTACGGCCCACCACCTGGCTCTGCAGAACGCAACTTTGGGCGCATTTTGCAGGAGGATTTCCTGCCGTGGCGCGATGAACTGATCATCTCTACAAAAGCGGGCTACACCATGTGGGACGGCCCTTACGGCGACTGGGGTTCACGCAAATACCTGATTTCGAGCCTGGACCAAAGCCTGAAGCGTATGGGGCTGGAGTATGTCGACATCTTTTATCACCACCGTCCGGATCCTGAAACGCCGTTAACAGAGACGATGAAAGCGCTCGACCATCTCGTGCGTCAGGGCAAAGCGCTGTACGTCGGATTATCCAACTACCCTGCCGAACTGGCGCGTCAGGCGATAACGATCCTGGAGGATCTCGGCACCCCCTGTCTCATCCATCAGCCGAAATACTCCATGTTCGAGCGCGCGCCTGAGGCGGGTTTGCTGGACGTACTGAACGAGAACGGTGTGGGGTGTATTCCTTTCTCCCCGCTGGCGGGCGGTCAACTGACCAATCGCTATTTGAACGGCATTCCTGAAGACTCGCGAGCCGCCAGCGGCAGCAAGTTCCTTAACCCCGATCAGTTGACCGAGGAAAAGCTGGTTAAAGTTCGCAAGCTGAATGCATTGGCCGAAAGCCGGAACCAGAAGCTGTCGCAGATGGCACTGGCCTGGATCCTGCGCCACGATGCCGTGACGTCTGTGCTGATTGGTGCCAGTAAAACGGCGCAAATTGATGACGCGGTAGGCATGCTCGAGAATCGACATTTCTCGACAGAGGAACTGGCGAAAATTGACGCGATCCTCAGCGGGTCAGAATAAACCCGTTTTTAGCATTTCGTGCTCTCGTTGACGAATTCGGAGTTGAGGCGATGATACGAGTCTTTACCAACTCGTAATATTGCGTTAACAGGCCACACAAGGCCCCGATCGTGAAGGAGAAAAGTATGTTCAGGTCACTGATTCTGGCTGCCGTTTTACTGGCTGCTGCACCGCTGGTTGCTAACGCGGGCGAAATCACCCTGTTGCCATCCGTAAAATTACAAATTGGCGATCGTGATAATTACGGTAACTACTGGGACGGCGGTGGCTGGCGCGACCGCGATTACTGGCACCACCATTATGAATGGCGTAAAAACCGCTGGTGGAAGCACGACAATGGCTATCACCGCGGCTGGGACAAGCGCAAAGCCTATGAACGCGGCTACCGTGAAGGCTGGCGCGATCGCGACGACCATCGCGGTGGCAGAGGTCACGGCAGAGGCCATGGTCACGGCCATCATCATTAATGAACAAAGGAGCCTCACGGCTCCTTTTTCTTTTTGCTTTTTTTTATTTATAACCCTAATGCCGTTCCTGCCAGCAGCCACAGGTTGAGCGCCACCACCACCACGACGATGGCCCACCCCGCTCTTTTCACCAGCGTGGTGTTCACTAAATCTCCCATCAGCGATTTGTCACTGGTAAATATCAGCAGCGGCACCAGCGCCAGCGCGATACCAAAGCTCAGTAAGACCTGACTCATCACCAGAATACGGGTGGGATCCAGCCCCATCAGAATGACGATGAAGGATGGCAGCATTGTGACCGCGCGACGTACCCAGAGCGGAATATGAAAGCGCACAAAGCCCTGCATTACCACCTGCCCGGCCAGCGTACCCACCACGGTTGAGGAGAGGCCGGCAGCCACCAGGCTAAGCCCGAAGATGGTCGCCGCGGCGTGGCTAAGTAAGGGTTCGAGGGTCAGATAGGCCTGATCAAGATCGGCAACGCCCGTATGGCCATTAAAATGGAAAGCGGCAGCTGCGGTTGCCATCATCGCCAGGTTCACAAATCCGGCAATGGTCATGGCGATCGCCACGTCCCATTTGGTGGCGGAGTAACGGTCTTTACGCGTTCCGCCGTGCAAGTCCTGGGTTAATGAAGAGTGGAGATAGATAACGTGCGGCATGATGGTTGCGCCCAGCACACCTGCCGCCAGAAATACGGCTTCGGTATTAGGCAGGCTGGGGATCGCCATCCCTTTACCGAGCTGCACCAGATTTGGTTGGGAAAATACCAGCTCAACAATATAGGCTGCGGCCACAAACAGCAGCAGACCACCAATCACTTTCTCGAGCGGTTTTTGCCCGCGACGCTGCAGCATCAAAATAAGGAACGTCGCAATCCCGGTCAGCACGGCGCCCTGCAGCAGCGACACGCCTAAAATCAGCTTGAAGCCGATAGCCGCCCCGATAAATTCGGCGAGATCGGTCGCCATGGCGATAATTTCCGCCTGGATCCAGTACAGCCACACCGCCGGACGCGGATAGTGGTCGCGGATCTGCTCCGCCAGGTTTTTACCTGTGGCAATACCCAGCTTTGCCGAAAGCATCTGGATCAGCATCGCCATGAAGTTGGCCCAGACTACCACCCACAGCAGTTTATAGCCGAAGCTGGCCCCGGCCTGAATGTTGGTCGCAAAATTACCCGGATCGATATAGCCAATAGCAGCAATGAACGCAGGTCCCATTAACGCGAACCGCAACTTGCGTGCTGCTCTGCCACTGCTACCCTCTACGCGACTGTTTGTCATGTCTGCCTCTGGAAATATAGCCTTTGCTATGTTTTATGCTATCAAAATGAGAATGATTATCAAGACCATTTAGGTGGTTAAAAATGATTTCATTGATAGCTAAGAACAATAGGTGGGCAGGTGGTGCGACATCACAGATTGTGAAAATGCGCAGTCATTTGTGAAGCGTAGCACACAAACTTAACTTTTCACTCATTTACCTAACATAACAAAAATGTATTGTTGATCACTATTTTTGAGACTCGTCACAGGATGTAACTATAGTGTGGCCTTGATCTCGTTTTCTTTGCGCTTGTTACATAGAATGTGCACGGAAATTAAACCTGCCTCATATTTGGAGCAAATATGGACCGCGTCCTTCATTTTGTCCTGGCACTCGTTGTCGTTACTGCGCTTGCGTTGCTGGTCAGCCATGACCGCAAAAAAATCCGCATCCGCTTTGTTGTTCAGCTTCTGGTTATTGAAGTTTTACTCGCGTGGTTCTTCCTGAACTCCAACGTGGGACTCGGCTTCGTCAAAGGCTTTTCCGAAATGTTTGAAAAACTGCTCGGGTTTGCCAACGAAGGGACCAATTTCGTCTTCGGTAATATGAACGATCAAGGCCTGGCGTTCTTCTTCCTGAAAGTGCTGTGCCCTATCGTCTTTATCTCTGCGCTGATTGGTATTTTGCAGCACATCCGCGTGTTGCCTGTTGTTATCCGCGCTATCGGTACCGTGCTGTCAAAAGTGAACGGTATGGGCAAACTGGAATCTTTCAACGCCGTAAGCTCCCTGATCCTCGGTCAGTCTGAGAACTTTATCGCGTATAAAGACATCCTCGGCAAAATGTCCCGCAATCGTATGTACACCATGGCTGCAACGGCGATGTCTACCGTTTCCATGTCGATTGTTGGCGCATACATGACCATGCTGGAGCCAAAATACGTTGTTGCGGCACTGGTTCTGAACATGTTCAGCACCTTTATCGTTCTGTCTCTGATCAACCCATATCGTGTTGAAGAGGGCGAAGAGAACCTGCAGATGGCAAATCTGCATGAAGGTCAGAGCTTCTTCGAAATGCTGGGTGAATACATTCTGGCGGGCTTTAAGGTTGCGATTATCGTTGCGGCAATGCTGATCGGCTTTATCGCCTTGATTTCTGCCCTGAACGCCCTGTTCGCGGCGGTGCTCGGTATCTCCTTCCAGGGCATTCTGGGCTATATCTTCTACCCTGTTGCCTGGGTAATGGGTGTTCCGGCTCACGAAGCGCTGCAGGTCGGCAGTATCATGGCCACCAAGCTGGTGTCTAACGAATTCGTTGCAATGATGGATCTGCAGAAAATTGCCAGCACGCTCTCGCCGCGCGCAGAAGGCATCCTCTCTGTGTTCCTGGTTTCCTTCGCCAACTTCTCATCCATCGGTATCATCGCCGGTGCGATTAAAGGTCTGAACGAAGAACAGGGCAACGTGGTTTCTCGCTTTGGTCTGAAACTGGTGTACGGTTCGACGCTGGTCAGCGTGCTCTCCGCTTCTATCGCGGCGCTGGTCCTGTAACCCATACCGTGAAATAAAAACCGGGAGCCTTGTGGCTCCCGGTTTTTTTATGCCTGCAGTTCGCTTAGCGGCGCGGGTTTACCGATGAGATACCCCTGCAGATAATCCACTCCGAAGCGCAGCAGCATCTCCCGCTGCTCCGGTGTCTCAACATATTCAGCCACCACGCAGAGTGATTTCGTCTTCGCCAGATTGCAAATTGACTGGACGATCATCGCGTCCATGCTGTCACTACAGATATCTTTGACGAAGCAGCCATCAATCTTAATGATGTCAGCCTGCAGGCGTTTGAGGCGCTCGTAGTTGGCGTATCCCGTGCCAAAATCATCGATTGCTATGCGGAAGCCGTACTCCCGAAGCGTCTGGATATTTTTAATGCTTGCTCCAGAATTAGAGAAGGCCTGCTCTTCGGTTATTTCGATGACCACTGCATTTGGGCTGACAAAATAGCGCTCAAAGAGCTGAATTATCTCGCTCGCCGCCTCTTTTTGCATCAGCGTTAGCGGCATCAGGTTGACGGAGAAACGCGTTTCGGCGTGTGGTTCCGGGTGGTTCTTAAGCCATTCCAGAAGGCTTTCAACCACGCTCATATCAAACCGATGGCTCAGGTTAAACTGGGCAACAAGCGGGATAAAGCGGTCAGGTGTGATGATTTCGCCCTCGCTCTCTATACGGGTCAAAATCTCGTAATACCCCTTCCCCTGCGCGTTCTGGATGGGCTGCGCGTACAGACGAAGGCCACCCTCTTCGAGCGCCCGCTTAATACGGCCCAGCATCAACACCCGATCCGTTGTCTGGCCCGAGACGGTCTCCAGGCTGTTGGTCAGCCCCAGAACGCGGTGGGTTGCGCAGGATTGTTCTGCAAGCCAGCTCAGCTGGCCCAGCATAGGGTGCAAATGCTCACCGCCTTCCACTTCGCCCCACGCTGCACCGAACTCGATTTCCAGCGCCGTTTTGTTCCAGATAATCTTCCGGCTGTTCAGGTGATCCACCATGTACTGGAGCCGCTCGGACGGTTCCGGCCCAAGCAACACTACAACCAGCTCGCTACCGGGTAGCTGAAAGAGCTTTTCCTCATGTTGCAAATAAGGCTGAAGGGTGGCGGTGACCGATCGTTTGCAATGTACCCGCATCAGTATGCCGTAATGGCGGCTGAGGAACTCCAGGTTGTCCATCCGCAGACAACAGACTTTGGCGTCGGGGTGGTCCTGCAGGTAGTCTTCCAGCGCGCGGATGTTTGGTAACCCGGTCAACGGATCGGTGAGCGCCCTTTCCTGCCAGCCCTGCTTCATCCACTCACTGCGACGGTAGATCTTCGACATATAGAGCAGGCAGATAGCAAATGAGATCAGCACCGACAAGATAAAGGAGAGCGAGTAGCCCGTTTCTACGCCATTCAAAAAGTTGTAATTGTAGGTCAGCAGCATCAGGGCTGATACAGCCCATAGCAAGGAGATCAGCGCATAGCTCAGACGGCGTATCCCCAGCGTGAAGAGGATAAAGACGATCGGCATCAGGTAGCCAGCAATAATCGGCGACTCAAAGGGCGCACATAAAATTGCGATAAAGAGAACTAACAGCGTTAACCAGACGATGATAAATAACGGCTTTTTACTGAAAAGAAACGGCTTTACGCTTCGACGCCAGAACACCCTGGCGTAGCCGGGATTCATTATCATTCTTAATGGGTAATAGAACATCATGGTAAATATCAGCGCTGCACAAATCAGGCTTTGAATATCAATGATGTTATAAATAGCGGAGCCTTCTCCGAAGAAAGTGGAGACCGCTACAGGGAAATCAAATAAATAGCCTGCAAGATACATCAGGAGTTTAATCCCGACTGGTACCATAAAGCCGAGCCAAAAAATACGCATGCCAATATATTTATTTGGCACGCTGTGCCGCCAGCGGCGCCCGATCGCCAGACGTAGCAGACCGCACGCCGCAAACACGGGAAAAGTCTGACAAAATAATAAGATAACGTGCTGAAGCGCGTTTAAGTGAAGATTATAAATATTTGTTACAATAATGCTTATCAGAACCGGAATAACCGCCCGTCGGCCAAATAATAAAACGGCGGCCAGCATTACGCTCAACGGCAACCAGGCCAAATAAACCTCGTAGCCGTTAACAACCGCCCGAGGAGAAATATAGCGGGAAAAAGGGACGGTAATCAGACACAATGCCAGGGCAAGCATTGCTATCTTTACATTATTGTCAGTTTTTCTTTTCATTAATTTTGGCTATCTATTTACATTTCTTCGTATTGACCATTCGGATAATAGGTTTATTAATTGTACGAATCAAGTTGAACGCTATAAACCGTTAACTTTATTGATTTAGATTTAGCTGGTGTATAGAAAGCCGCGTGGATGGCAACAAAAGGATCGTAAAGCTGTTACAGACGCATAAAAAAACCCCCGTCTTTCGACGAGGGTTCAAATTTTGGTGGAGCTAAGCGGGATCGAACCGCTGACCTCTTGCATGCCATGCAAGCGCTCTCCCAGCTGAGCTATAGCCCCACATGTTACTTTACCTACCGCACTCTGTTGGGTTCAGAGTTTGGTGGAGCTAAGCGGGATCGAACCGCTGACCTCCTGCATGCCATGCAGGCGCTCTCCCAGCTGAGCTATAGCCCCGTCGTAAAGCTGTCATGTTGACGGGCGGCATAATATGAATTCCGCTGCTGAGTGTCAACGGCAAAATAAGCCTTTAACTTTCAACCGCCGAAAAATCAGTCAAATGAACCGTTTTGCGAGCCTGCTCGCAGCCAGTAGTTAAGCCTGTCACGTTTTCACGTAAAACGGTGCTATAAGATGAACCACTAAGTAACCACACAAATACTCAGGAAATTGCATGATCAAGGAACGAATGACGCCAGAAGAATTGGCCTTGCTCACTGGCTATAGCCGACAGACCATCAATAAATGGGTTCGTAAAGAGGGTTGGATTACATCGCCAAAACCAGGAGTTCAGGGCGGTAAGGCGCGTCTGGTACATGTGAATGAGAGAGTGCGGGAATTTATCCGCAGCGCACGTAAGGCTCCAGACACCGCTGAAATGCCGGAAAGCGGCGGCCAGGACGGCGCGCTTCGCACTTTACTTCTGACGCTGGCGAATGAAATGACGCCGGATGAGCAAAAGCAGATGACATCTCTGTTACTGCGGGAAGGGATTACCGGATTGTTGCAACGTTTAGGGATACGCGACCAGAACTGATATGAAAAGAATACGCAGTAAAATGACCACGGAAGAGCTGGCTGATAGCCTGGGGGTCGCAAGACAAACCGTGAACCGCTGGATACGCCAGAAAGGCTGGAAAACGGAAGGTATCAACGGCGTGAAAGGCGGCAGAGCGCGGCTTATACATATTGATGGTCGCGTGAAGGGGCATATCATGAGCCTTCCCGCCGTGCGTAACCGTCAGACGATGTACCAGCTGGCAGAAGCGCCCACGTTATACGGTCAACCGCCCACGTCGGGCCTGCTCCCGCAAATAATCGATTCGCTGGAAAATATGACGCAGGACGAGCAGGAACGTTTGCACGTTTTGCTGGCTCGCGAAGGCATTCATGGTTTTCTTGCGCGACTGGGCATCGCTGAATAGCAGGCATAAAAAACGGCAGTGTAAACTGCCGTTTTTTTAGCCAAAGCTCAATTACTGCTGGCTTTCACGCTCTGCAATAAAGCCCAGCGCTTTGTTAATACGCGCGACGCTGCGTGATTTACCGATAGCGTGGACGGTGACATCCAGCGCAGGAGACTGGCCCGCACCGGTTACCGCAACGCGCAGTGGCATACCGACTTTACCCATGCCGACTTCCAGCTCATCGGCGGTTGCCTGAATTGCGTGATGGATATTCTCAGCCGTCCAGTCGGTGATGGCAGCCAGTTTGTCACGTACCACTTCCAGCGGCTGACGAGCGACCGGGCGCAGGTGTTTCTTCGCCGCGTCGGCATCGAACTCGTCAAACTCTTCATAGAAATAGCGGCAGCTTTCCGCGATCTCTTTGAGGGTTTTGCAGCGCTCGCCCAGCAGCTTGACCAGATCCGCCAGCTCAGGGCCGGTACGGGTATCGATGTTCGCCTGCTCAATATGCCACTGCAGGTACGTTGCCACATATTCTGGCGGCATGGTGTTGATGTAGTGATGGTTCAGCCACAGCAGTTTGTCCGTGTTGAACGCGCTGGCAGACTTGCTCACGGAGTTAAGCGAGAACAGCTCGATCATCTCTTCACGGCTGAAGATCTCCTGGTCACCACTTGCCCAGCCCAGACGCACCAGATAGTTCAGCAGCGCTTCTGGCAGATAGCCATCATCGCGGTACTGCATAACGCTCACCGCGCCATGGCGTTTGGAGAGCTTTTTACCGTCATCACCGTTAATCATGGAGACGTGCGCATACACAGGCACAGGGGCATTCAGCGCTTTGAGGATGTTGATCTGGCGTGGAGTGTTGTTGATATGGTCTTCACCACGAATAACATGGGTGATTTCCATATCCCAGTCGTCAACCACAACGCAGAAGTTATAGGTCGGGGAGCCATCCGTACGGCGGATGATCAGGTCGTCCAGCTCCTGGTTGCTGAATTCAATCGGCCCGCGGATCTGGTCATCAAAGATAACAGAGCCGTCCTGCGGGTTAGCAAAACGCACCACGCACGGCTCGTCGGCAGCGTGTTCGCTATGGTCGTGACGGCAGCGGCCGTCATAACGTGGTTTTTCGCCATTGGCCATCTGCTCTTCGCGCAGCGCATCCAGACGTTCTTTGGAGCAGTAGCATTTATAGGCCGTGCCCGCCACGAGCATCTCGTCGATGACCGCGTTATAACGGTCAAAACGTTTGGTCTGGAAATACGGGCCTTCATCCCACTCCAGATTCAGCCAGTTCATCCCATCCATAATGGCTTCAATTGCTTCCGGCGTGGAGCGTTCGAGATCGGTGTCTTCAATACGCAGTACGAACTCGCCCTTGTTATGGCGTGCAAAAAGCCAGGAATAGAGCGCGGTACGTGCGCCACCGACGTGCAGATAGCCTGTCGGGCTTGGCGCGAAGCGGGTTTTGATTTTCATGAATTGGCCTTACGTTATAAAGGTGCCGGCATCCGGCGAATCCCGGGGGAAAAAACAATGGGCAATATTCTATCACTGTAGGGCGATTCCTCAATGTCGATCCCTGCATCAGGCTCGAGTTTACTGTTTTTGTTTAGAATTCAAGCTCCACAGCCCATTTTGCGATCGCTTTGTTTAAATTTACGACGAACGAATAAAAACTTTAGAAAAGGCGTTGACTCATTTTCAACTCTCCCTATAATGCGACTCCACACAGCGGGGGTGATTAGCTCAGTTGGTAGAGCATCTCCTTTACACGGAGGGGGTCGGCGGTTCGAGCCCGTCATCACCCACCATCTACTTCGGTAGGCTCGCAGTGTAGATAAGAATTGAGATTGGGCGATTAGCTCAGTTGGTAGAGCATCTCCTTTACACGGAGGGGGTCGGCGGTTCGAG